>JAHZIG010000001.1 GCA_019419865.1 Clostridiales bacterium
TCTGTCTGTCTGTCTGTCTGTCTGTCTGTCTGTCTGTCTGTCTGTCTGTCTAAAGATCTTATCTCTGTGATACCCATAACGTCAACCCCTGATTTTTAACAATTTCATTACACAATTAATACGATCCATCGATCCGGCATTATATAAAAATCACAGTATTATAATACCATTTATTCGCAGAAAAGTCAATGTTACGCGGCCGATTTTACGCATATTCTACAGGCTTTTCATGAGGTTTGCACAATATTTTTGCGGTCGGGAGCGCAATGTATGCGGGCTAAGCTTTAGTCGCCGGACAAAAAAATATGCGTTTTTCAACTTTATCACATAAATCGTCCAATAACTTTGGTTATAATTTTACGCGTTTTGATTTTTTTGTTAGTGACTTTTACCGAAATTTATAGTATAATATTAAACAATGAAATTAATAAACGAGAATTTACATTTAGAAACGGAGGCAACAATATGTGGTATGACGAAAGCGTCTTTTATCAAATATATCCGCTCGGCTTCTGCGGCGCTCCGCGGGAGAACGACGGCGTAACTGTAAACCGCATAAAAAAGGTAAACGATTGGATCGAGCATATCAAAAGCGTCGGGGCGAACGCGATATACTTTTCGCCGCTGTTTGAATCCGACCGCCACGGCTACGACACAAGGGATTACAAAAAACTCGACTGCCGGCTCGGAACCAACGAGGATTTTAAAGAGGTATGCGAAAATCTCCACAAAAACGACATAAAGATCGTGTTGGACGGAGTGTTCAACCATGTCGGCAGAGGCTTCTGGGCGTTTAAGGACGTGCAGGAGAAAAAGTGGGATTCGCCGTATAAGGATTGGTTCCACATCAACTTCGACGGCAACAGCTATTACAACGACGGCTTTTGGTACGAGGGCTGGGAAGGCCATTTCGAGCTGGTCAAGCTCAACCTCAAAAACAACGACGTCGTGGAATATCTATTCTCTTGTATCGACGATTGGGTAAAGGAATTCGATATAGACGGACTGCGGCTCGACGTCGCGTACTGTCTCGATATGGACTTTTTGAGCAAACTTCGCAGTCACTGCGATTCGCTGAAATCCGACTTCTTCCTTGTCGGAGAGTTGATGCACGGCGATTACAGCCGGTATGTGACCGACGATAAGCTAAACAGCTGCACGAATTACGAGTGCTACAAGGGCTTGTACTCAAGCTTTAACTCGAGCAATATGTTTGAAATAACACACTCGCTTATGCGTCAGTTCGGCCCCGAGCCGTGGACGCTGTATAAGGGTAAACATCTGCTGTGCTTCGTAGATAACCACGACGTCAGCAGGATAGCGAGTATGCTAAACAATAAGAAGCATCTCCCTCTTATCTACGCTCTGCTTTTCGGAATGCCGGGAATACCCTGCATATACTACGGCAGCGAGTGGGGAGCCGAGGGCTTAAAACAAAACGGCAGCGACGACAATTTAAGACCGTCGTTCGACGAGCCGATTTCAAACGAGCTGACCGAATGGATAGAGAATCTCGCCGAAGCGCATAAAAGCTCTAAGGCGCTCTGCTACGGAGATTTCAAATCAATACTGCTCACGACCAAGCAGACCATATTCCAGCGTCAATTTGAAGACGACAGGGTCCTAGTCGCGATAAATTCGGATTCCGAGCCGTTTACGGCGCATTTCGACGCGGGCTGCGGAATGGCCGTCGATCTGATAACGGGCGAGGATCACGATTTCGGAGGGGGCAGCGAACTGCCGCCTTACAGCGCGTATTTCTGGAAAATGGAAAAATAATTAAACCCAAGTAACGCCGGGCGAATATAGATCCGAACGATCCGTAGCGTCCGGCGTCGCTTGTCGTTCTTTTTAAAATATAATAAACTGGAGAAAAATATGATGACAAAAACAACTGCAAATAAACGGATCGGTTTGCTTTTAGCTTTAGTTATGATCCTGTCGCTGAGCTTTAACCTCTCGTCGGTTTTCGCCGCAGGTTCCGCTTTTACCGATATTAGCGGACATTGGGCGGAAGACGCGATAATCTATTGCTGCGACAGCGGCGTGATGGTCGGTACGTCCGAGACGACATTCGATCCCGACGTTCAGACTACGGCCGAGATGCTGAAGACGGTATTGTCGAGAGTATCCGGAACCGATATACAGACGACGGAAGCGGATTCTTCAAGCATATACCGCGAGGACGCGGCTTCTTTGATCGCGCAATACATATTCAGCGGCGAGACCGCGGCCGAAAATAACTTCTCTGACGCAATCCTCATATCCGCCGACGATGTAAACGGAGTCAACGTTTGCCTTGCAAACGGGATAATGACGGGCAAGGAGAATAACGCGTTCGATCCGCAGGGTTATCTCACCAGAGCGGAGCTGGCGGTTATCGCTCAGAGGATATACGTCTATTACAACGACGCTTACACTACTATAAATATAATCCACACGAACGACATGCACGGAAGTCTGACTTCCACCTCGTCTACCATAGGAGTGGATCTTGTCGCGGCTCTTAAGGAATCGACCGAAAACGCTATACTCGTAGACGCGGGCGACGCCACTCAGGGGATAGCCTTCGCGTCGCTGACGCAGGGCGCGGACGTAATCTCCGCGATGAACATAGCCGGATACGACCTTATGACGGCCGGGAACCACGAGTTCGACTACGGCGTGGAGACTCTGCTCCAAAACGCGGCGAACGCTGATTTCCCGATACTTTCGGCAAACGCGTACTATAACTCAAAGCCTCTCTTTGAAACGACATACGCGAACGGAGAGAAAACAAATAACGGCTGCAACACGATAATCGAGATCGACGGCGTCCGGGTCGGTTTCTTTGGAATAACTACCTGCGAGACCGCGACCTCCACAAACCCGGAAGGGCTTGAGGGCGTGACCTTTGCGGACGAGATAGAGACCTCGAGAGAGCAGATCGCAGACCTGAAGGAGCAGGGCGCGGACGTTATAATCGGCGTTATGCATATGGGCGTTAACGCGACCGCGGGAGTGACTTCGACCGAGGCGGCCGACGCTTTGGGCGGCGAAGGTCTCGACGCGATAATAGACGGACACAGCCACAGCGTGGTCAACACTGTAGAAAACGGAGTTGCGATAGGCCAGACCGGCTCCTCCTCCGCTAACGTCGGAATGCTGACCGTTAGGATAGCCGAAGACGGAGAAAAGAGTCTTAGCGAAAGACTTATCTCGGCGACAGAGCTTGCCGGAACGGTAACCCCGGATCCCGAAGTTACCGAGTTCTTAAACAGCGTTAACGAAGAACAAGCTCAGCTTCTCGGCGAAGAAGTGGCGGAGAGCGCCGTTACTCTTTGGGGCGGATATATAAACAGCGTATCCGAAACCAGAGTTCATGAAACCAATCTTGGAGATATCATATGCGACAGTATGATAGCGAGATACAAAGAAGTATATCCCGACGATACGACTCCGGTCGTGGCGGCCAACAACGGCGGAGGCATACGCGCTACGATATACGCGGGGACTGTGACCAAAGAGGACACGTTCAACGTTCTCCCATTCGCCAACACGCTGCTGTATAAGACTATTACTCCCAAGATATTATACGATATAATGGAGACAAGTCTTAGCGCGAATACCTCGCAGGATCCGGAGACGGGTATGATAACCGGCGAATACAGCGGCGGATTCCTGCAGATCGGCGGTATGACGGTAGAATATAATCCAAACAGCCCGGCCGGCGAGAAAGTTATAGGGATAACGCTCGACTCGTCGGATTCCGTTTTCGATAAAAACGACGACTCTACTCCGATAATATTTATGTCGAACGACTTCGTTATGGGCGGCGGAAACGGCTACGATATGCTTGCGGATATAAGCGTCGGCGGAGAATTCGGATCTCTCGAGGAGATATTCAGAAACTATATCGTAGATCTCACAAACGGCGGCTCGGAAGCTCTCGACTATCCCATAACTCAAAATAGGATAGTTCCCGTATCCGACTACCAAGCGACCGACTACGCGGCTTCTGTTTATGTCAGAAACAGCGACGGAAGTCCGCTCGCCAATACCGAAGTTGAAGTAACTATCGACTACAACGAAAGCGTTACCGTCTCGACGAACGAAAACGGTCTTGCTGAAATAACGGTCACAAACGGGCCTCACTCGATAAGTCTGACGGACGATCCGAGCGCGGCGGTATACGTTAACAACTACAGCGGCCAGGGTATAATCGAGGTAGAAGGCGATTATCCTGTTCCGTTCCCGTCGATAGTAATGAGCGCGGCCGAATCGGCTTCAAACGCTTTAGCCGACGCGGCGTAAGCTTTTAAAAATATAAAATTCCAGAATATTAGGCGGACCTCTTTTTCCCGGTCCGCCATTTTATTTAATTTTACAGGATACGTTTATATTACTTAAATATTAACATTATTTTACATAATGATTAACAAATTGAAACACCCCTTGCAATTTTACAAAATGGGGTTATAATTACTTATGTTGCAAATACTTATCATCTCTATAATAAAAAATATAATTAGATATGCTTCTTACAAATCAATATTTTAATTTAATATTTTAATTTGTTCGGGAGGATTTGAAATGCAATATTTACTTACAGTTAACCCCAGATACGGGATAGGTTTTATGAATGAAGACAATCATGTCGTAACGTTAAAAGACGATCTGCGTTTAGGAAAGACCGCGTCGGAAAAACTTGTTAGACTTCTAAACGACAACAACTGTGAGCTTATACATTTTGACAACATACTTGAAGATTTTTACTACGAAGAATTCGACGGCGATCAAACGGCCGACACATACGACGGCGAAACAAATTAAATAAGAAGAACTGACGGCAAGTTTAATTCTTGCCGTCAGACACATACTGTCTCTTTGCAGTCTCAACGAAACGGAATTTATCCACTCTATGCCTCGATATGGTATGCTGGAAAATCTCGCCGGTCTCTAAAGCGGTCACGCTTGTCACAACGGCCACTACGCCGCCGCCCTTTAGATCCATGTACATCTTATCTTGTTTCGTCGCCTCTTCGACCGTCACGATCTTCTGCGCGATACCTATTTTCAGTCCAAGCTCTTTTTCAAGATAATCGTATATAGAACCCGCGCAAATATCCTTAGTAAGCCTCGGCACGTATCTTTTTTTGAAATAATCTATATCGAGTATGATCTTCTCGCCGTCTATCTCTCTTGTACGTATTACTCGATAAATTTCCTCTCCGGGCTCGGCGTCCATCTTAAGCTCCAACTCTTCGTCGGCCTCGATGATACTCAAGTCCTCGACGCCGGTGATCACGTTATCCCACTGAAGCTGTCTCGCCATCTCGGTAAACGATAATATCCTCGCGATAGGAAAATCAAAGCGACCCTCGGCGCGTACGATAGATTCTCTGCCCCGCTTCTTGCTTATATATTTATTCTGCTCAAGAAGCTGCATCGCTTTTCTTACCGTATCGCGGGATACGCCGAACTCTTCCATTATCTCCCGCTCCGGCGGAAGCGACTCGCCCGGCCTGAGTTTTTCTCCTTCTATCAGAGCGCTGTAATGTTCAAATATTTGCTTGTACTTACTTTTCATATAAAGCATCACTTCCTGTACGTATAACTTAAGGCTATTTTAACATATACCGCAGTCAAAATCAATAAGTATTTAGTAAATTCAAAGTAAATTTAAATAAAGCTCCCGGAAGATTCAGATAAGTAAACCCAAATATTGATCCGTACAAGCGCGGCGTCTCTTGCGTTCTCGATCCGATTTAAATATGAACGCAAAAACAACTCGGCCGCGTCGTCGTAAAACGCGGCCGAGCTCTGATCGTATCTAAATCGTAGGTAAAAACGTCCTATTTTATTTCTTAAATATACGTCCAGTTTAACCCGTTTAAATCATACGTTCCGTATAGCGTCGAGCCCATATCTTCTCCGTTTTCGACCAGCGTTCTCTGATACAGCGAAATGACGTCGTCTCTCTCCGCGTCGAACTCGATAGACATCAGGAACCAAAGCTCCGCGTCGAACTCCGTAAGTATCGCGTATCCGCCCGAGCGCTTATCGATAACCATAAACGTCTCGATTCGAGGGCTTGAATATCCGTCGGTCAAGCAGAATACGTAATCTCTGTTCTCCTTCATCTGAACTACCTGTCGGCCGTCTTGGTTCATATACGCAAGCGCGTCTCTGTATTCGCTCGGCGACGCCGCGCCGTGATCGACAGTCACGGTACTCGTCTCGGGATCCCATTCAAATATTCCGGTATAATACGTATCGTGCGCCGAAGAATCCCACTGAACGCAGTCCTCTCCGCCTATCCAATACGCGAGCGCGCGCAGCGGAATATAGGTCGTCCCGTCTATTATGACCGCGGGCGGCGCCCATGCGTTTGAATAGGTCTCGCAGCCTATCTGGCAGTAGAGCTTTTCGCCATCGGGCGAGACTACCTCTATGATCGGCATATTGGAATTGGGCGCCGTAGTCGCGCCGTAGATCTGCATAGTCAGCGAATCCGTCGCATAATCCGCCTTCTGCTCGTACGAATAATACGGGAAAGACTGTTTATCAGGGGACTGATAAATAGGTATGTCCACGCTCTCAGCCTGCACGTTGTAATTCACCGAATATCCAAACAGCGCCATCGTCTGTCTGAGCGGAACATAATAGCTGTCGTTGTTTAAATAGACCTCGTTGTCTATATGCAGGATCTCAACCGAGTAAGTCTGTCCGTCGATCACAAAACTGCCGTTTTCTATTCCCAAATAGTCGAGCGCCGCGGCCGCGATCATGGCGAACGTACCGACCATAAGTATCGCGGCGGTCATTATTCCCGCCATCAGCTTGGAAAATCGTCCGGCGCCGCCGCGTATCTTAGTAAATCTCTTTTGCAGCGCCTTAGCGTCGCCGCTCATGTCTGTTGTATAAAATTTCTTAAACATTATTCCTCGCTCCTTTTCCGCGCAGGGACAGCCCTTACGGCCGCGTATCGCCGTTATTGGAAGGTAGGGTATGAGGGCTGAGACCTCGCGACAACGCCTGCGATCTCAACCGCGATCGGCGTATTTACAGCCGCAGGGGCCGTCCCTGTCGATTCGCCGGGGCTTTTGTTTATCGGCAAAATCCCTCGCGTCTAAAAAACTCGGCTTTGCATATTGCGCTGATAATTCAGCCGCGCTTTCAATAATTCAAGGCTCGTATCTCATTCTTCTATCAGATCCAGGATGGTCCGCATATAAAAAGTTCGGTCGTCCTCGCTCATATTCTCTGTGACCCGCATATCGCAGGATATCTCGCACGACTCGGCTATATTTGCGCTGAGCAAATACGCCAGCGGATTGAACCAATGGATCGCGTTTACTATCATCGCGCACTGCTTATAGATCAGATCGCCGCGCCGGTAATGGGTCAGCTCGTGCCTGAACACCATCTTCAGACTCGCGTCGGTTATATTCCTGCACGGCAGATACACTATGGGTCTGAATATCCCTACAAGCAAAGGCGAGGTTATCGACGAAGAAGCTCTAAGCTTTATCCTGCGTCTTATCCCAAATTCACGCTTGACCTCCTCAAAAGCCGCGTTTTCTTTCACCTCCGCGCTCGTCCTGCGCTTTTGGATAAGGAAAAACGCATAGCTTCCAAAGCTTAAAAGCAGAAATGCGATCATGCCTATAAACCAAATATACGCTATCAGATCGTATATACGCACGCTTCTGCCGGGCGCGACCGTAACTTCTCTGTACTCCATCGGCACGTCCTCCACGATCGCCGACTCCGGCAACGTCCCGGTCTCCGGGATCTCCTCGGTCCTGATAGTCGGCTCCTGCGCAACCGGCCGCTCGACGTTATCCAGCGGGATAAACTTCCAAACGGGAACGATCATGCAGAATATGACGGCGAGCCAAATATAATACTGCCACTTGGCGGGCGCCCTCTTCGACGCGATCGGCTTAAGCAGAAGCAATATCGCCGTTACGCCGCCGCCGACTACGCTGAGCGTCAGGACTGTTTTGAATATCTCATACATCCTATTTCTCCAAATCGAACATTTTCCTCAAATCGTCAATTTCATCCTGTGAAATAGCCTTGTTTTCATACAGCGACGCCACAAGATTCTTAACCGAACCGTTATATATCTTCGAAAGAAACGACTTGGTCTCGCTCATATTATACTCGTCTTTTTTAAGGACGGCGTAATACTTATGCACCTTACCGCTCTTTTCAAAACTGACCGCTCCTTTATCGACCAGCCTGTTTAGCAAAGTGGCGACGGTGTTGCTTTTCCACTTATTCTCCGGTAAAGCTCCGAGGACTCCGCCGACCGTCAAAGGCGTTTCGCTGTCCCATAAAATTTTCATTATCTCAAATTCGGATTCCGATATACTGCTGTTTTTATTTCGTCCGGACATATCTAAAATACCTCCTCTCTATATAACTACACATGTGGTTGTAATTTGATTATACAACTACTTTTGTAGTTTGTCAATAGTTTTTGCGTTAGAATCAGAGCGATTTATCTTTAAAATTATGTCTGTATTCGGTGGGCGTTAAATTATGATATTTTTTAAACTCTCTGTTAAAATTTCTTATGGATTTGAAGCCGCACGACATAGCTATCTCGGAGACCGGGGTATCCGTATCTTTCAAGAGTTTTTCGGAAGAATTTATCCTGAGCTCGTTCATATAGCTCGTAAACGTGCGGTTCGTATATTCCTGAAACAATCTCGAAAAATGCCATACCGAATAATTCAAATACTTAGCCGCGTCCTCCAGCGAGATCTCTCGCTCTATATTATCGTTTAAATACAGCAGCAGCTTTTTAAAATTATTATTCTTCTCCGAACCTTCCGTATTCTCTATATCCTCCGCCGTAAAATACTTATACAGGTACGAAAAAAGCTCGATACAAAGCCCCGCCGAAGTCGAATACCACAATTTTTCAGCTTTATTGTTTATCTCGACCAGCTCCCGCATTATGCGCGGAACTTTTTCGTCAAGACCGTTCTTTTCCAGATCCTCCGCGCTTATATAGGATATTAGCTTATGTTCGACCGGCATATACGGCTTTAAAATATCGGGATGCACGATCGCTACAAGAGATCTGCCGTCCGTCTCGTCGGAATAATAATGTATATCGTTTCTGTTAATTATCATCAAATCGTTTTCTTTTATATGGTAAATATTGTCGTTGATCCCCACGGTAAAAACGCCTCTTTCCACCCAGATAGCTTCAAACGCTTCGTGCCAGTGCGCAGGGAAATAGTACGGCAATCCTTCGTTGGCAAAAATTTTACTGCTTATATCTCTATAATCCTCATAAAAGGCTTTCATAAAAACTGTCCTCCGTTCAAAATATACTGCCAAGCCGCAACAAACTACAGAAAATTTGTTTTAAACTACGGCAAAATTCAACATCAAACTGCATAAGCTCCACTGTTATTTTAACATATTTCACAAAAAATGTCCATACCCAAGCAAATTTGTACTTGAATTTTACTAAAATCAGATATTAAATTAAAGTAGCGCGTATTTTCAGCATAAGCGATAGCGCCTCTATTAATACAGCCGCAATTTAGACGTTAGCGCTTATAGTTGTAAGTACGAAAGGATAATTTACTAAAGGAGGTTTTAACGTGTTAAAAAAATTTATCCCAATTTTGATCGCAGCGTTACTAATAACAAACAGTATGCAATTTACCGGCGTTTTCGCGGCTCAGTCGGACGACGTCGTTACAAACGTATACTCGAACGACTTCGAGGGCGAAAACGCTTTAGCGGCGTTTATTCCCGCAACCGGCTCCTATACCGAGTATGCGAGCGAGCAAATCTCTGAAATATACGACGAAGGCGGAGAACACGGCAAGGTTTGGAAGATAAGCCAGGGCGGCGGCTGGAACGCTTTTAACCAGAGATATATAGCCGACTACAGCGATATAGAACTTTCGTTCGACATGAGAATAGATACCGAAGGCGAAAAAGCTATGATCTACGTCCGCGGCGGCGAGGACGGCGACAGCGGCTACGAGGTCGGTATCTACAACGACAGGATAACTCTTTTAGGCAACGGTCTTACCGAACAAACCTCGGATACTCTTCCGACGCTTAGAGGCGACGGCTGGAATTCTTACAAGATAATCTGCGAAGGTTCTAATTTAGAGGTTTATATGAACGACGTTCTTGTATACGAATACGGAGCGTTAGACCCCAACCTATCCGGCGGTATCGGATTTGCGGGTTGGAGATGCGCTATGCACGTCGATAACATTTCGTTAACTACGATCACGTCGGAAGTAACGGCTCCGACGCCAAGGCCGACGATCGACCCGTCGGCTACCCCCGATCCGGCTTACTTAGTCAACGACTTCGAATACGAGAACGATCTGGATATGTTTGTTCCTGCTACGGGTTCGTACACCGAATACGCAAGCGAGCAGATCTCCGAGATATACGACGAAGGCGGCTTATACGGCAAGGTTTGAAAGATAGGCCAGGGCGGCGGCTGGAACGCTTTTAACCAGAGATACTTAGCCGACTACGGCGATATGATCCTCTCTTTCGATATGAAATGCGATACCATAGGCGAAAAAGCGATGATCTATGTTCGCGCGAGCGAAGACGGCGACAGCGGCTATGAAATAGATATACATAACGATAGGATCGCCATCCAGGGTAACGGTTTACAAGAGCAGACGCTGAGTACGCTTACGACTCAAAGAGGCGCTGGCTGGAATTCCTATCGCATAATATGCGCGGGAGAAAATTTACAGGTATTTATGAACGGAAGTCTTGTCGCAGAATTTGGCGGTCTAAACGCCGATCTGACCGGCGGTATCGGCTTTGCAGGCTGGAGGTGCACCATGTACGTAGACAATGTAAAAACATATTTCTATAACGGCGGGAACTCCTATACTAACGATTTTGAAGGCGAAAACGCGTTGGCTGATTTCGTGCCCGCTACAGGAGGATACGCCGATTACGCTCAATACCAAATATCCGAGATAGCTGAAGAAGGCGGCGACTACGGCAAGGTTTGGAAAATCGGCCAGGGCGGCGGCTGGAACGCTTTTAATCAGAGATATTTAGCCGACTACAGCGATATGATCCTTTCGTTTGATATGAGATGCGACAACACAGACGAGAAAGCTATGGTCTATGTCCGCGCGGACGAAGGCGACGGCGGCTTTGAAATAGGCATATGTAACGATAGAATAACCATAATGGGCGGCGGTATTACTCAGCAAACTTCGCCTACGCTTCCGGTCGAAAGAGGTACGGGCTGGAATTCTTATCAGATAATATGTACAAGAGAAAATGTAGACGTATATATGAACGGCGTTTTAGTCGCCGAATTTGGCGGCGGCGACGCCGAACTCAGCGGCGGACTGGGCTTCGCCGGCTGGAGATGCACCACGTGGTACGATAATATAAACGCTTATTTCTTCGACGTTGATAACGCAAGAACTTCGTTTACCCTAAACCACGAGGATATAACCATGTCGGTAGGCGATATGGCTACGCTTTCCACGATCTACGACAATCTGAAATACAAACAGCACGACGATACGTGGATATCGAGCGACGAATCGGTCGCGGAGGTAAGCTCTACGGGCGTTATAACCGCTAAAAGCCCCGGAACTACAACGATAACCGTTACAAACTACGATAATAAGACCGCTTCCTGCAACGTATCTGTAAACGTTCCGTGCGAGACGTTCTACTATGTCTCTCCCGACGGAAGCAACGAGACGGGCGACGGAAGCATAGACAATCCGTTCGCGACCATCGCGGGGGCGAGAGACTTTTTGAGAACGATCGAGCTTCCGGACGGCGGCGTAACAGTATATCTCAGAGACGGAGAGTATTTCTCGGAAGAGACCATCGTATTCACTCCCGAGGATTCGGGCGAACCGGGCAAACCTATCGTCTACAGCTCGTATCCTGAAGAAAAAGCCGTTATACACAGCGGTAAGGAAATCACCGGCTTCGAGCTTCTCACCGAAGAGGAATATCCGGCCGGACTTCCCGACGCGGCGAAGGGCAACGTATTCGTCGCGGACATAGAACCCGGATGGAGACCGCACGATCTGTATGTAAACGGCGTGCGTCAGCAGGTATCGCGTCAGTTCAACACGGACGATTGGCAGTCGTGGGATTCTTTGGCCCCCGATATAGTAACTCCGATAGAGCAGAACGATCCTGAAGGTATGGTAATAGAATTCAGAGACGGCGGCGTTCTTGAAGATCTACCCGACAACGGCGATATCTACATGAATCTTCTGCCGGTCGAGTGGTGGAACTTCCTTCCCATACTCTCCGATATAGACCCTGAAAACGCTACCGCGAGAATAGAATCATTCAACCCCGCGATAGCCCCGGTCCCCGGCGAATATTTCGGCTGGCAGCTGTTCCAGCACACCGGTCCGTTCAACATCATGAACGCGGCTAAGTTCCTCGACGAGCCGGGCGAATGGTACGTAGACTCCGAGAACGGAAAAGTTTACTGGTGGCCTACAAACGTAAACGACCTCGACAACGCCGTAGCTCCTTGCGCATACGAGCTCATCAGGCTCCAGGGCGACGAAGAGGCCGAAAACTGGGAAGAGCAGGTATCGTATATCGAATTTAGGAACCTCACGTTTATGTACAACGACCGCATGCCTGAGGACGAGTGGTCCGACAGCAGAACTAACCCGCAGCTGCTCTGCAGAAACGCGGAGAATACGGACGCCGCGATATTCATGCAGGGCGTAAGCAACTGCGTAGTCGCCGATTCGTCGATACTCTGCACCGGTTCGTACGCCGTAAGCCTCGACCATTACGCTCAGAACGTGCGCATAGTCAGAAACGAGATGGGCAACTTAGGCAGCGGCGGCGTCAACCTTGCAGGTTACGGTCCGGGTCTGGTCGACGTTAACAAATACAACACCATCGTCGCAAACAATATATACGACACGGGTCTGGCCCCGTATATGCACTCCTCGGCCGTTACGATCTACGGTTCGGGATACAACGACATAAAATACAACAACATAGAACGCACTCCTTACACGGCGATAATGCTGACGGGCGCCGACGCGGACAGCTTGAATCCGGCTCACTTTAATACGAGAGCGTATTCGGACACCTTCGGCAACATGAACACGCAGTACGCTATACGCGAGGACGATCTCCTCTCTCTCGATCCGTCTATAAGCTCGACGTTCGACACTGCGGCGAACAACGGAGTTACGGCTCTTCCGTATCAGCACAGCGATCATAATAAGATAGAGTACAACATGGCGACCGATTACATGCTGCTTATGAGAGACGGCGGCTGCTACTACGCTTGGGGCGAAGGTAAGAACAACGAGTTCAACTTCAACACAGCTGTGAAGTTAGACAGCTCAAAGGGCGGCTCGTATCCGATATATATGGACGACTACTCGCTGTACGTAAAGATCGAGGGCAATCAGCTTTGGGTGTCGTCGACTACGACCGCCGACAAGAGCTGGGGAACAAACATCTGGAGAGACAACTGTATAACCAAAGAAAAACCTGAGAAATTCGACGAGCTGAACGCTGAAATAACGGCCGTTGCAGACAGCATAGGCGGTTACATATTCACCGAACCCGACACGGGATATATAACGGCTCCCGAAATTGAAGGGATAGAGATCGCGCCGTCCGAAAGCGACAAGGATAAGACTTCGATCAAACTACCGGCGCTTCCGGACGGGGCGGATAAGTTCATAATGGTATCCGTAACGGATCCGATCGACGCTCCCTATTCGGGCGATACGGTAATAGGCGGAACGGAACTTACGGCGAACGCCACAAACGAGGTATCTGCGGTAAACGACAAGAGCTTAGTTATCTACGCTATAGATTCGCGTAAAGGGATCGTCGCCTATGCAAACATTACAGCTCAGACTTCTAACAGGTATAATCTAACGTTTAGAGAAGACTTCGAGGTAAACAGCTTAGAACTGCTTCAAAGCATAAACGACGGTCTGTACGGCTGGAGCCACAGCGGCGAAACGGAATCTACTACAATAGACTACGACACTGGCTCCAACTCGTCGCGCGGACTCAGAGTGTCCAACGGCGGCGGCGAATGGTGGAAGAGCCAATGGGCGACGCTCGACGTAAAAGAGAACGCGGCTAAAAAGCTTAAAGACCAGGGAGTCGACGACGCGATAGCGGAACAGCTGTCCGAACAGACATTCTCGGGAGACGTTAAGATCGAGTTCGACTTCAAACCGAGCACGCAGTGGCGCGGCGGTCAGGGCAACGTATCCAACAACTCCGAAACGTATGTGAGGATCGCGGACTCAACAGGCAACGAGTTTGTCGGCGTCGAATACTTCATGCCGGATAACAGCCAAGACAGTTGCACATTCAGCGTAGTAGCGCTGAACGAGCAAGGTCTCGGAACTCAGAGATACACCCTCTACACCGGCGTAGAAAACGTTGAAGCTTGGCATCATATAACAATCGTTACGCGCAGCGCCGACAACACGTTCAAAATACTCGTAGACGGCGCGCCAGTTCCCGGACTCCCCGAGTGGATCCAGGCGGCTAACTGCGGAAACGTCAGCGACGGCGCTCAGGCGGGCACGGCGAAAGGCGTATCTACGATCAAAGCCGGAAACTACTTCAGCGGCTGGTATCAGGCTCCGGTAATAGACAATATCGTCGTTAAGGCGGCGGATAACGGAAGTCAAGAGTTTGACGGCGGTTCGCTGACATATTCCGCGACGAGCGAGAATAACATTTACAGCGTCGACGCGGAAATAACAAACAGTTCTTCCGAAAACCGCGTTTACACAATTTACATCGCGGAATATTCCAGCGACGGAGCTCTCGTAAACGCAACCGACGTCAGCAAAGAGATTGGCTCGGGCGAGACCGCGGATTACGACGTAACGTTTGAGGCGCGCGTAACGGCGGACGCGTCAAATTACGTAAAAATGTTTATCTGGGACGACGCGATGCGCCCCGCGACTGAAGCGGTCGTTCTTCACTAATCAACAACCTTTTATCCGGAGGATCATTCCTCCGGATTTTTATTTTGTTTTATTATCCGCTCGGACAATATATACGCTTGACTTAGCCCAACAAATATTTTATAATTATTTTATTATTTTACAAATTGGTGGATATTATGGAAGGAAAAACATGTTGTGTGACGGGACACAGAAAAATCCCCATTGAGAAAATTCAATATGTTAAAGAGCGGTTGACCGAAGAGATCGCCGACGCCATCGAAGACGGATATACAAATTTTATTTCGGGATTCGCGTCGGGAAGCGACTTATATTTCGCGGAGATCGTAAAATCATATATAGACAGAGGCCTGAAATTGACTTTGGAAGCCGCTATCCCATACAGAAAAAGATACGGCGCTCTGATGAAGAATACCGATAGCAACGAACTTCTTTTGGCGTGTTCAAATATAAAGGTCCTGAGCGAGAGTTATTCTATCAATTCGTTTATGGAACGAAATCTATACATGATTGAGAACTCGGAACGCGTCATAGCCGTATACGACGGCAGAAACAAAGGCGGAACGTTTAATACGATCAAGGCCGCGGAAAGAATGAATAAACAGGTTTTAAAAATTATGATATAGCTTTTGGATTCATTCATAAAAACCGGCTTTGCTAAGCGCAAATTACCGCTTTATACTTTTTATATAGGAAAATTAACTATGCGTAATAATATTAAATGGATAATAACGTTCGCGGCCGTAATACTGATCTGCGCGGTCGTTTGGCTCGTCATTCTAAGCCCAGGCTCAAGCGGCGATAAAACGGCCGTGATCACCAGCGAGGGAGAGATCGTCGAAGAGATAGATCTAAACGACGTCGGCGAACCGTACGAATTTACAATCGAGAACAGCTCCGGCGGGATCAACGTCGTCCGGGTTGAAAACGGCAGGATCGCCGTAATAGACGCGAGCTGTCCCGATAAAGTATGTATGGAAAGAGGCTTTATAGAAAACGGCGCTCTGCCGATAGTATGCCTGCCCAACGAGCTTTCCATCACGATAAGCCGGACGGACGAAGAAGGCGGCGAACAGCCTGATATCATAGTGGGGAGCGCTTTGAAATGAACGTAAAAAAACTTGTTACACTGGCGCTTCTTCTCGGCGCCGCGCTGATATTTTTTATAGTAGAGGCTCAGCTCCCTCCTCTTGCTCCGATACCGGGGATAAAAATGGGTCTCGCCAATATCATAACGCTCATAGTCATGGTCCTCTACGACCGTAAATCGGCGTTTACCATATTGATCCTGAGAATACTCCTGAGCAGTATATTCGCCGGACAGATCGCGGGCTTCATATACAGCGCCGCGGGCGGGATCCTGAGCTTTTGCGTTATGGCGGTATTATACAAATTCATCAAATTAAACAGCCTATGGGCGATAAGTGTGATCGGCGCGGCGGCTCATAATATAGGTCAGATCATAGTCGCGGTCTTGATAACTCAAACGCCCGAGATCTTCTACTACCTGCCGCTGTTGATTGTATCCGGCGTAATAACCGGAGCTTTTACCGGCATAACCGCTCAGCTCGTTTTGAAAAGATTGTTAAAATAAATTTATTACCAAATACAACATAGGCATATAATATACCGATCGGTATACCTAAAACGCTCTTATCTAAGCGAATACGAGGTGTAAAATTGAAAATCAATCTTTTGAAAGCCGCGGCGGCGATTTTGGCTTTGTTCCTGGTCGGCTGCAGCTATAATTCGTCGCAAAATGAAAAAAACGACAGGCTCATATACGCTATGGACACCGTCATGCGGGTAACGGTCTACGGCGACGAAGCCGCGCTCGACGACGCCGAAGCGGAGATAGAACGTCTCGACGCCCTGCTCGGTTTCGACGACGCGACCAGCGACATAAGCAAAATAAATTCCGAATCGTCCTACGCCTCAAACAATTCAGCCTACTCCGAAAATAACGCCCTGTCCGCTCCGGTCGGTCCCCAGGACGACCGAATCTCGGTCGAGGTCTCGAGCGATACCGCAGAACTTCTTAAAAAAGCCTCTGAAATAAGCGCCTCGACCGGCGGGGCGTTCGATCCATGTATCGCTCCCGTCGTCGAGCTCTGGGGGTTTTACGGGCAAAAATACCGCGTCCCGTCTCAGGACGAGATAGATAGCGAACTTAAACGCGTAAGCGCTTCCGGCTATAGCGTTGACGGAAACGCCGTCGCATTAAACACGGGAACTCGGCTCGACGTCGGCGGCATAGCAAAGGGTTATACCGCGTCCAAGCTATACGATCTGCTTAAGGCCGACGGGATAGAATCCGGAACGATATATCTCGGCGGAAGCGTTACCGTGATCGGCGCAAAGCCGGACGGCTCGCCCTGGAACGTCGGCGTCCAAGATCCGGACGATCCGAACAATCCAAACGCCTATGTGGGATATATCTCGGCGACCGACACCTCGATAGTGACTTCCGGCAGCTACCAGCGCTATTTCACCGAAAACGGCGTCAATTATCATCATATAATCGACCCAAAGACCGGATACCCCGCCGACAGCGGTTTGGTATCGGTCACCATCGTATCGGACGACGCGACTTTATGCGACGGACTCTCGACCGCGCTGTTCGTTATGGGCCTTGATCAAGCCTCCGACTACTGGCGCGACGCGCAGGGATTCGAGGCGGTTTTCGTTACAGACGACGGCTCGGTATATATAACCGAAGGTCTTGTTGATTCGTTTTCGAGCGACGGGGATTACGAAATAATTTATAAGGATCGATAGTACTTAGCCCGGCTATAATTATTCTAAAAAACTAAGCGGTTCGGTCGATATAAATAATTAAGAAAAGACGTATTGATATGTCAAAGGATAACGGCGGCTTTAATCCATTCGGCGGATGTTCGACCTTAACGGAGACGGTTAAACCGATTTTTTTGAATACTCGCTTATGACGGATCATCTCGAACGCTCCCGAAAAAGGCAGAAACGTTCAAACTCAAACGCCTGTCAAGACTCAAGCTCCGAAATCCATAAACAGTCCGAAGAGCTCTTCAAATGTCTGCAGAATACTCAATATGCTTGGCGGGATAAGTACGGCCGCGACGACGAGTTTCAGATAGACCCTTTAAATTACAAGGCCGAAGACGAATACTTAACCGCGCTGAATAAGACTAAATACGCTTGGCGGGATAAATGCGACTACGATCGCGAGTTTGGGATCAGCTCTTACGACTACGAGACCGAAGCCGAATACAACCAAGCTCTGCACGACGCCAAATATTCTTGGCGGAAAAGCTGGCGGCGGACGCAAAGAAATTAAATATCGATCCAAACGAATACGATACCGAAAAAGAACTCATCGCAGCGATCGGCGCCGAACTCGAACGCAGATTCCCGGAGCGTCAGCAGACCGCTATCAAAAAGAGGGAGCGTCTCGAAAAAGAGCGGTTAAAAAAATATATAGACCCCCCTCGCAAACTCCGACGCTATGATCTATACTTTCTGCGGCGTGATTTTTCCTGAGGATCCCGCCGTATATCACTATCTGGCCAACGACGACTCGCTTAATATAGACGACGAAGTAATCGTCCCGGTAGGCCGTTTTGGCGATTGCATTGTATAACCGTTCGCACGTTCGCGGATCCGACGCAATCGGTCGCATTTAATTTACGGAGTTTTAAACCTTTCCTTTCGGCGGAAGTTTTGAATATATTCGATATTCGCTCACGTTTGCGGCTTTAACTAACAACATGTATAAAACACAGACATAATCGAAAACTCTTTTAAAACGTCGATAGCTAAATTTAAAGGGCGAGATCCGCTTGGATTTCGCCCTATTTTATTACAACTCTATAATCGCCGCTTCGATCCGTTTAAAAGCTAAAACTCCATATGCTTCCGCCGACTATGCGCCAAAGCCGACGGTCTTAGCTTCCGCAAGCGGCTCCGCGTTGTCGAATCCGCTCCACACAAAGATTTTGATCGATCCTATCTCCCTGTTCTGCGCGGGGATATTAAAGCCTATGGAGTAGTCGTAGTTCAGCGCGAAGTTTGATCTCACATAATCAATATTCAGCAGCATGCCGTTCTTATCGTATACGGCTACAAAAACGTAATCCTCAGTATCCTCGGGCCTCGTTCTTGTAAACTGCGACCTCGGCCATAAAATCCGTATTCACAGGCGGAGTTTCAAGCTTGTCGCCCGACGTCGAAAGCGCCGATAAGCTCTTTATTTCATACGTATACTCGATCGGCTCTTCTGTCTGCGACTCTATATTATCAATATTTATATATGTAAACGTCTTGTTTCCTTCTTTGTCCCCGGCGCATATAATGAACGAACCGTTTTCTTTATATCCAGCAAACCGTTTTCAACGACCTGCGCGCCGCCGCCGTCCGGATAGCCCGCGTTTATATAATAGTCGCTAATTATAGCCGCGCTTTCGTATCCTCCCACCAGTTCGGCGTACTGCTCGGGATCTGAGAGCAAAAGCTCTATATCGACGTCGCGACTCGCCGACGCAATATCGCCTGTCGCCGCTGCAGCCGACGCGTCTCCGCCTTGGACGCCTCCGACATAGGTTACGCTTTCGATATCATTGTTCGTCTTAATATTGAGCCGGACCGTTACGAGTTTCTCAGTCTTTTCCGTTTTGGAGAGAATAATATTTACGATCGTAGCCTGTGAAAGCTTAACCTCGGTCGTCTCTCCGCCGTTTAGCATATCCGGCGCCGAGTTTGCGTCCCCGCTTGAAATTTTATTACCATTGATAGTCAAAGTTTCGCAGCGATAGCAATTTAGAATACTGCTTTCTTCGTCTTTATATCCCGAAACGGCTCCAAAATGCTCGCCCTGCGTTTCAACGCTCCCGCCGACAAACAATGGCGATCCTATTGTAGTTTTGGAAATACGGCGGGGTAATTTGAGCTCCTACCAAACCTCCGGCGTAATCCCCCGCGGCTACGACGACGCTCGACGAATAGCAGCCGGAAATACCGCTTAAGCCGGCCTGCTGTCCGACCAGGCCGCCCACGTACGAGCCGCCCTGCGTCTTGCCGGGACTTGAGGAATAGGATAT
This sequence comes from Clostridiales bacterium, assembly GCA_019419865.1. Taxonomy (GTDB): domain Bacteria; phylum Bacillota; class Clostridia; order Monoglobales; family Monoglobaceae; genus Roslinia. The sequence goes on from JAHZIG010000001.1 coordinate 20,039, forward strand.
ATCGCCGTCGGAAACGTATCCGACTAAACCTCCCGCGCAGTCGCCCGAGCTTACGACGTCGCCTGACGCGTAGCAATTGACGACGCTCGCCATTTCCCCAAGGTTTCCGATCAATCCGCCGCAATTACGCGAGCCACGGACGGCGCCCTCGGCGTAACAGTACCTCGCCGCTCCGCTTGCATGACCGATCAGTCCGCCGATGTTTCCGGCAATATCGCCGTCGCTTTCGGATATAACGTCTCCCTTCGCGTAACAACCGACCGTCGTACCTGTAACGGTCTGGCCGCCTATCAATCCCCCGACGCTTTCCACGCCGCTTATTCTGCCGCCGACTACCGAACAGTTACTGATCTCGCCGCTCAAATATCCGACTAAACCTCCGACGTTCCTGCCGCCGATAACGCCATTTTCAGCGATTTCTATACCGAGATTTTGGACGCGCGCGCCGTCGTCGTAAGATTCAACGCCGCCGAACAGACCGATATTATCCGTATCCGCGCGGTTTATCCACAAACCTGAAATAACGTGATACGCTCCGTCGAAGCTTCCGCTGAAATATTCATACCCCAACTCGGACGTCCGCCCTATCGGTTCCCAACCGGCGCCGCCCCATTTGGCGTAACCTTCTCCGCCTTCGGCAAGATATTCGGTCAAATCGATATCGTTCCCTAATTTGTAATGCGCCGACAGGTCGCCGCGCACCGCGTCAGGCTCCCGCGCCGTGGTTACAATAAAAGGATCTTCCACCGTACCCGAACCGTTTTGGAACGCCGCACCGTCCTGATTCGTAACCGTCGGCTCCGCGTAAGCGGAGTAGAATACCGCGGACAGCGTCAATAAAACTGTTAAAATCAAACTCATACTCTTTTTCATAACCCTTTACCTCCCTTTTCTTTATTAAAATAGTATTAATTTATTTTCCACTTACTAAACCGTCGGGTCTATCGCCTCGCCCGACCGATCCAGATAATATATCGGTTCATGCTCCTCGTCAAAAACCGTTATCACTCCGCTTACGCAGTCGGACAGACCGTCGTAAACTATATCGGCAACAACGGCTCCGTCTTTGTCGATCGTTCCGTACGATCCGTTATTTTTCACGACCGCGACCCCTTCGGAAAAGCTTCTGCATTCGTCGTACTCTAAAGGTATCGCAATATCCCCGTCCGTATTTATATACCCGCAGCTATCGCCTATGCGTACGCTCGCCAAGCCCTCGGAAAACGAATCCGCGGAATCGTACTTATTCTCTATTACCATATCGCCGTCAATATTTATATATCCCCATTTGCCGTCAAGCTTTACCGGGATCAGTCCGTCCTCGTAAGTCCCGATATCTTCGTATATACATTCGACGACCGTATTGAACGCCGCGCCGATAACGCCCCATTTTCCGCCGATCTCTACGGCCGCGTATCCGTTATTGAAACCGCGTGCGTTATCGTACTCGTTCTCGGTCGCGAAATTACCGTTTTTATCTATGTACGACCACTTTTGGGGAACGTCGATCTCCGGCGGGACCGGATACGCGTATCCTGATTTTAAAACGACCGCGTAACCTTCGCTGTAACTCGACGCCGATGAAAATTCCTTATCAAATATGCGCTCTCCGCGCTTGTCGATATAGGTATAGGAATACTGATCCGTACCGGAAGCGATCTCGACCAAAGCCGCTCCGTCGCTGAAATCATACGCGTTATAATATATATTGGGAACGACCATCTCGCCCGTTTGATCGATATAACCATACTCGCCGTTTTGTCCTCCGCTTGTCCTGACCAACGCCAAACCCTCGGAGAAATTATTTGCGGAATAGTACTTAGGTTCGACGACTACGTTTCCCCGGCAATCCATATATCCCCAAAGTCCGTCCTCTTGATACGGAGAAAGCGCCAAGGCCTCCTGATCCGACCCCGAAACTATGTTTATAGTCTCCGAGCCTTCGTCCCACTCGACCGTCATCCCCGCGTTCTCCGCCGCCTCTCGGAGAGGTATGTACGCGTTGCCGTTGATCGTCACGACCGGATTTTCAAAGTCTATCTCTTCCCCGTCCGCAATAATTTTATAGTTTACCGCTTCCAATACCAGATCCGGATTCGAAACGCCGAACGCCGTACCCGTAATCAAGACGCAAGCCAAAACGCTTAAAATTAGTTTTTTCATAATGATCTCCTCACTCTATTATCTTTTTTTATTATTCTTTGCGATCAATCTACCAAGTCCGCCGTAATGCAATAATACGATTTATTAGCGTAATAACTAATATTAACTTTGTCGTTATATATAAGCTGAAGAACTTCCTCGGTAATTCCGAAGTTGTATCTATTTTTGTCCAACGTAGGCGAACTTAATTTATACTCCTCGCCATTTTTAATAAGTATATCGCTTCCGGGATATATGGTCGCAACATCTCCCATACCGTTTTCAACGGTGTATGAACCGTCGTCGTTCTCGCACTCGCTTCCTCCCGTTTGTTCGTTTAGCGTTGCCAACATCAAGAAACATGGAAAATATGTAACTCTATCCGTCAAGTAGCCTTTTATGTCTATAAGTTCCAACGCTTCCATATTATTTACAACTACCACCCTGGCTTCGATCTCAGGCGCCTTATTAAGCCATGACGATTCACTTTCGTTCAAATAATTTAAATATGTACAACTTCTCTCTTCGTCTCTCTATCCCGACTTCATTCCAATACTTATATCTACTTTGCTCTAAAAATCTGATCAACAGTTCTCTAAATTCAGCGACCGAGATATTACGGCTCGCGTCGTTATAGAACGCGTCTTCTTCCTTAAGAAGTCCGCTACTTTTAGCCATATCGTACAAAATATCCGTGTTCGTCATATCGACTTGATTTTCATCGCCCATAGCTCTCATCATAAACGCGACGCACGCTCCCGAAGTTGCGTTTGACAACAAATCGTATTCAACAGCGATAGTTCCGTCGTCCAATGGCGTTTCTTCCCCATATATAATTGAACAGGAACGCGCTGCGCGCACATAGCCCTTCCAAAATTCTCTATCCAAATATTCTAACTCGCCAGAATCCCACCACCTATATTTGCTTTCAGAATATGGAGATGGATATATAACAGAATTGTAATTGCTCATACCTATTGCGTTCATAACAGCAACTAAAGAATCAATCCTTCTTATTTCCATAGCATCTTCATCTATATCATATAGGATTAAATCCGCGACTTCTTCAACCGTGTAGTTTGCGGCGTATGCGATATTTACATAGCTCAATTGGGATAGCGTAATTATAAATATAATGCAGATCGATAATATTTTCTTCATGATAACTCACCTCATGGTTTTTCAATAATTTCAACTATTTTCCACTTGCCGTTTTCTTTGTGTATTTTCCATTTTGAAACGATATTCCAAGATCCATAAGTCCTTCTATCTTGCTCGTCAAAACCTTCGTATGAATATTTTACCCACATGTAGCCGTCAGAAAAATTATGAATAACAAATAATCTTGTCAATTCAACTTCCGTATGCGTCGTATTAAATTCGCCTTTCCTGTTATATACTTTCAGCGGACTATCCTTCGTAACAGATTTGTCCACATTCCCGTACATTATATTCTCCACTTCCTGAATCAGCGCGTTCGTATTATTAAATATAATAGCGTACGCCGTCAATATCATCAAAATCACAACGACAACGATACGCAAAATTTTTGTTTTCATCTCCGGCGCCTCCCCAAACGCAGCCTGAACCGACTTATAGTTGCGGCGCCTATCCCGCCGACGTCTCAGTCAAACGTCTGAGAAGCGTTTATAAATCGATATTATCCCGATTCTTCTAAACGTATAATTTTCATATAATCGCCGCCGCTTAAATGTTGATGAATATACTCTCGCTTTACAATAAATATTTTTCGTAATTTTATTATATCATAACGGTTATATAGAATCAATCATTAATTCCAAAATTTAGGCAAAATAAGAGAAAAATTTAAAATATAGATAAAAAACCGCCGCAAAAAATCAGCGACGGTTTGATTTAAAAATAAAAATTAAATTAATAATTAATTGTCGGCTCCCTATTCATACATAATATCAAATCTCGAACCCGGGCAACCGCTGAAAACAATATACGAACACGCTTCGACCTCTCCGACGGGCTCTTCGGCTTCCGATTCCCGGGCGGGCAGAACGCACTCGCCGCTTTTGTTTACGTAGGAGTCGAACACGCAGTTTCCTTGGCTGTCAAATACAGAAAAGCTCGCGTTTTCAGGTATATCCACGCTTATTTTCCCGCCTTCGGCGACGCTCGGTATCTTATACCATCTTGCGTATCCCTCGGGCTGTATTGTGCAAACTCCTCCGTCGCCGCCAAAATATAAGGATTCGATACCGTCTTCGGCTATATATAGCGCCGACGCCGACTCCATATATTCGATACCGTTTTCAGTATAAAATTCAATGTCGCCGAGGTCGCGGCCGGATGAACCCGGTATTTGAATTACCGAGATCGCGGAGGCGTCGTCTTTTATTCTATACGTTAAAATATATCCGGAGAGCTTATCGTACAGAGGCAGCGAACTGATAAGACCTCCGTTTTGATATACTTGAGAATTATATTGTTCGTTTATCAAATAATATTTCTTATCGCTTCTCTCGCACCATTTTTCCGAGACCTCATAATCTTCCGGAAGCTCCAGCTTTTCGGCGAAGTAATCTGCGGCCGCCGTCTGGCCTAAACCGGGTACGGATACATATTGCTCGGCCGTAATATATGTTTCGCCGTTTTCTTCGTTGACAAACTTTACTCTTGCCGAACTTTCCATTCCGGGTATATCCAGCACAAATACGCCGTTATCGGTATATCTATATGTAGTAACTCCGCCTTCGATATCTTCGGCGCCCACGACTGTCATCGTCATAGTTCCGTCGGCGCTTAAGTCAACCTCCGTAACGCCCGAGCTTGACCCATACATTCCCGCGTAATCAAGATATTCTTCAGGCATTTCGACGGATTCGTATACCTCGAACGACTTATCCGGGAGTATCTCTTCTATTTCGCCCTTCTCGAGCAAACGCTCCAAGAGGAGCCTGCTTGCAAACATCTGATTTATAACGCTCGAACCGCCCGAACTTATTACCGCCGCCGACATATTATACTCCGGCAAAACGACCAAACTCGAATGATACCAAAGGGTGTCTCCTCCTTTTGATACGGCTTGTATATCATAGCGATTGAAAGGATAACAATCGACGGTATCCCAGCCGAGGCCGTAGCCTAACGTATTATCCTCAAATTCTATATGCATACCGTTTTTATACTCAGGATTAAAGCTCATTTCTGCATACTCTTCACTCAAAACCGGCGAATCCTCTAAAAACGCTTTAGAAAATTTGCAAAGATCTTCAGCCGTCGCATACACCCCGCCCGAACCTATGGCGCTTATCGTATCCGCGGGAAGCTCGGCGCCGGACGCGGAATATGTTTTCACAAGCCGCTCTCTATCAAAATCATCCGCGGGTGTAAACGTGTTTTCAAGTCCGAGAGGCTGAGAGATATTTTCTCTCAAAAACTCGCTATAGCTCTTTCCGCTTACTCGCTCCACCAAAATTTCAGCTAACGTAAACCCGTCGTTGCAATAAACCGAAAACGCTCCTGGATCGGCTTTGAGCCGCTGCGACCTCAGGCTTTCCAGAAGTTCTTGCTTATAATTTTCGTTATACTCGTCAAACAAAAACGCGTTTGAAAAAGACGAGCCCATAAGCCCCGACGAATGATTCAAAAGCATTCTTACGGTTATATCCGTATACCGTTCGTCGGCCATTTCAAATTCCGGAATATATTTTACAACGCTCTCGTCAAGATCAACCAATCCCTGCTCGCATAGTTTTAACACGCACGCCGCGACATACGTTTTACTTACGGAACCTACGCCGAGCAGATCGTCGGCTTCGACCTCGCCGCCCTGCGATAAGCTAAATACTCCGGCGGTGTCGGTCAGCGCTATCTCGCCGTTATCGATAAGCGCGTATTGCACGCCGGTAGCCCCCGCCGCTATGAGCAAATCGGTCATCGAGTCAAATTCGTCTTCAGCATATACAAAAATTTGCGGCGCCGACAATAGCATTGTTATTGTAATAAAAAACGCGGATATTCTTTTAAAATTCATTTATCTAATCTCCCTTATTCTCAGTATAAAATAATAATCTGCATACCTTCCTAAGCGCTCAAGAATCTATTTTTTGCCTATACGCATATTTTTCTGCAAATATCTTACAGAAATATTTATCCATTGCCTGCCGAATAATTTTAGCGTCCTTTCCACATCGAAAAATCATCCAAAAACTTGTAATCTCACATAAATATTAGTCTCTCACGAGAGCGTACATCTTCATATCTATGATTTTTCCGTTTTTAATGGCGTTTTTATGCAAAGTCCCTTCATATTCAAAACCGGCCTTTTCAAGCGCGCGGGCGCTGGCGTGGTTATACGCGAAAGGCTCGGCGTATATTCGAATTATGTCCGTATTATCGAAAACAAACGCGCACGCTTGCCGTATCGCATTTGGCATGATACCTTTTCCCCAATACTCCTCAGAAATATAATAACCTATTTCCGCCGTTCTTGCGTGTATGTTAGAACCTCTGAAAACGCTTATGCTTCCGACTGCTTTATCGTTTACGGTAACGGCGAAAGCAAACGTCGTATTCGCGTCGGCGTTTAACATACTCGTAATGAATTTGCGCGCGTCGTCTACAGTATACGGATACGGTATGCCGTCTCTTAAATTATCTTGGATCTTTTCATTTGAAATAACCGCGGCTATATCCTCCGCATCTTCAATTCGCCACTTTCTTATCCTGCAATCCATACGATCTCCGCTCTCCTATTTTATTGCGTTTGCCTAAGCCGCCGTTCGGTCGTTAAAATCGTTAAATTTTACTCGAAGTCCCGGCAAGAGGTTTTGCATAATACGGCTATTTTAAAAAATCAGCTATATAATAATATCCTCAAGTCTGCGCTTAGGCACGTAATGCACGTTATTTTCCCTGTGATAGCAGGTGTCGCCGCTCTCGTCGATATCGGTTATAACCACGTCGTCTATCGGCTTTCCGATCGCGATCACAAGCTCCGGCTCTATATTAGGCTCGAGCTTCAGGGCTTCGCTCAGCTCGCCGCGGCTGAAGTTTCCTATCATACAGCCGCCGAGTCCCATCTCCACGGCGCCCAGCAGGATAGTCTGAGCTACGATCCCGACGTCCGAACTGAACGCGGCCGGGTTTGCTCCAATACTTTTATCGACGCAGACGACGATAAACGCCGTCGGCTTCTCGCCCTCGTGCGGGAGTTCTTCTTCGATCCTTTTCGCCCAGCCCGTGAGCGGCTGTATCTTTGAGTTTGTCTCTTGGTCGCACGACAGATAATATTTAAGCGGCTGTATATTCGCGCTCGCCGCGCAGTATCTTGTGTAATCCACAAGCGTCTCAAGCTCGCCCCGCTCCACTTTTCTGTTCTCGTCAAAACCGCGGCGGCTTCTGTTCGCCATAACTAATTCCTTAAACGTATTCATTTTTTCTTCTCCTCTTCTTTAAATTATTTTTAAGCGTCTTCGCCGATCGCGATCGAACGCTTTTAGAAAACGGACGCGTATCGCGCTCCGCCTTATTTAGATACGATCGTATACTTATCGTCAAATTCCCGTTTTAATTCGGTCGAATAGAAAGTCTCGACCGCCGAGATCATGTAATCTAAATCCCTGCTTCCCGCGGTCTCGTACGCCGAGTGCATGGCGAGCTGCGCCAAGCCTATATCTACCGAATTTAAAGCCACCTGTTCGTTCGATAGATTTCCGAGCGTGGAACCGCCGGGGATATCGCTTCTGTTTGAATAGATCTGATATTTTATCCCGCGTCTTTCGCAGATCTCTTTGAATATCGCCTCAGAGACCGAATCGGTGACGTATCTCTGATTCGCGTTATATTTTATAACGACTCCGTCGTTCATATACGGTCTGTTATTTGAATCCGCCTTATCCGGATTGTTGGGGTGGACGGCGTGAGCATTATCCGCCGAAAGCATAAAGCCGGACGCGAGCGCGGAGATATAGTCGCTTCTTCCGCCGCCGAGTTCCTCGTTGACACGCGTAAGCGTATCCCTTAAAAACGTCGATCTCGCCCCCTGTTTCGTGCCGCTGCCGACCTCCTCGTTATCGAAAATAACCGCCGCTCTTACGGTTTCGGTTTCGATATCCGCCGTATTTATAAGCCCCGTTATCGCCGAATACGCGCATTGCAGGTCGTCTATCCTCGGACAGGAAAAATATTCGTCGTTAAATCCCCATATCTTCCCCCTATCCCTGTTATACAAGAACAGGTCGTAGCCGAGCAGCTTGTCCTGCGCAATCTCCGCCGTCGAGGCTATAAGCTCCTCAAACTTGCCCTTTGAGCTATAGTCGCCGAAAAGCGGGGGCATGTGGGTCCTGACGTTCCACTTAACGCCCTCGTTCATACCCCCGTCCATGTGTATGGCGAGACTTGGGATACATACGAGGTCTCTGTCTATATTGACGTTTTTGACCGCTACCCCGTCGGGCGTTCTAAACGCCGCTCTGCCGGCGATCGAAAGCGGCCTGTCGAGCCAGCTCGAGATTATCATTCCGCCGTATTTCTCCACGCTCAGCTTGACGTATTTATTATCGACGGCTATCTCCGGCGCCGGTTTTATCTTAAACGACGGGGAGTCGCTGTGCGCCGCCGCTATCATAAAGCTTTTAAACGGCTTCTTTGGAACAATAAAAGCCGCTATAGTCGAACCGTTTCGGCAGACGTAGTATTTTCCGCCCGGCTTTATATCCCATTTCCGGTCTTCAAACAGACGCGTAAATCCGCTTTTATCAAGCATAGCGCTGAAATTTTCAATAGCGTGAAAGCAGGTGGGCGTTTTGTCTATAAATTCAATCAGTCCGTTTATCGTTTTATTATCCATTCGTAACACTCCTTATACATATATCCAAGCGGCGCCGCCGCTATGTACAGAAAAAACCTATAGACCCTATAACAGGATCCCCGCGATAACGTTTACCGCAAACATCCATAGTATAAATATATTTACGCATATGCAGATCATCGAAGGCAGTTTAAAAAAGTCATTGGTCGTAAAGGCTAAGATCAACATATACAGCGCCGCGATCGACAGTATGCCGGATAGGATTGCGCCCATGGCGGTCAATACGGCGGCCGCTACCGTAAGCGCCCAGCCTATCGCCGATATGATCGTCCATCTGATTCGTTTTTGTCTTTCACTCCACTCCAACGCATTTTTCAATGACTGATAAACCTCGTCGTTTGACATATCAAAATTCTCTTCGTCCGACATGGCAAACTTTTCATCGTTTGACATAGCCTTATCTCCTCTCTTTAAGGTTATCGTTATTTATCGTGTCTGGCCAGTTTCCTCGCCTTTATGTCCGCCGGTCTCCTATGCGCCCGATTCCAACGCTCCTGCGCGGACGGAGCGCTCTTCGCCTTCGGAGCGTTCGCCAACGACGACAGTCTTTCTATATCGTCCGCTCTTTTGTTGTTTAAAGCGTTAGCCCTCTCGATCTGGATATCCAGCCGCTCTTCGAGCTTATTCGTTCTGTCCCTGTGGGAAAGCATGACGAGCATGAAGATAAAGCAGATCACGGCCGCGATCGCTAAGCCGAACAGGATCATTCGGTTTTCACGCTCGGCGCTCTCCAGCATCCCGCTGTATTGATTTCGTATGCTCTCGGCTATCTGCTGATACGATTCGCTCGTCTCGCCCGAGCCGCTTTCGCTCTGTATCACGACGCTGCCCGACTCCGCCAAAGCCAGCTCCGATTCCGGCGCGAGAGTCACGCTCACGTTATTATCGCTCAAAAAGTCGGCTACGATACTCATGGGGATCGCGAGCGATACCCTCTCCACGTCCTCGACCTTCATATCGTTAACGCCTATTACCTGTCCGGCGGAGTTTAAAAGAGGTCCGCCGCTGTTGCCCGGGTTTACCGCCGCGTCCGTCTGGATATATACGTTTCCTTCAACTTCCCTTTCGGACGCGGACAACACGCCTTTAGATACCGTAAAAGAAAGTCCGTTCGGCGCGCCTATAGCGTACACGTCCGAACCGAGCGGAGGCGTCGCCGCAGTCATGGGTATTGTGGGAAAATTAGCGCCCGGAACCTCTATCAAGGCCAGATCCAGACCCGGATCGGAGGCTATGATATTCCCTAAGTACGCGGTCTCGTTGTTGGTCTCTATCACCAAACTCGATACGCCGTTTATAACGTGTTCGCTTGTGATTATCATATCGCTTGAGACGGCGAAGCCGCTGCCCACCGACCTGTTGGTTCTTATAACGACGACCGAGTCGCAGATCCCCTCGACGTCGAAATCGATCGCGTACGCGCGGCTCCCGCCGCCGAATACGCATATAAGGACTGCAACCAATAAAAATATTTTTCTGAGTTTCATATACCACCTCTGAATATATAACGCCTAATCTACCGGTCTTATGCTTATCTCACCGGTACTCAGGGTCTTTCTTTCTCCCCCTTCGCTCTCTACGACCAAGCCCCCCATATCGTCTATATCCTTTGCGGTAACAATTTCTCCGGTACCGACTATCCGTATCTTCTTTCCGATCACCATCGACCGCCTCTTGTATTCGTCTATATATCCGCCCGAACTAAGCTTAGCCTCTATACCCGCGACTCCGTTTATAATCTCGGCCGCGAGCGTATTCCGCGAAAATTTTTTCTCGCCGCCATTCGATATTGCCCCGGCAATTTCAGTCACATCCTCTGGAAAGTTTCCTGCGCCGACGTTGACCCCTATGCCCACGATCAGGCTCTCGACCATGGCGGACTCAAAATCCATGACCGCCTCGGTCAGTATCCCGCATATCTTTTTTTCGTTTAAATATATATCGTTGACCCATTTTATCTGAGGATATACGCCGCATACTTTTTCGATCGCCTTGCATACCTCGACCGACGCCGCAGTCGTATACAACACCGCTAAGTCGCCTTTTACGCCCGGTCTTAAAATAATACTGATGTACAGACCGGTATCCGACGGAGAATAGAACTTTCTGCCCAATCTTCCCCTGCCGTTCGTCTGTTCGTTGGCTATCACGACCGTATTTTTTTCGGCTCCGTCCACCGCCATCTTCTTAGCGGTCAGATTAGTCGATTCGAGCGTTTTATAGACGTATATTTTATCCTTGAGAGATTTGTCGTCTAAACGCTCGGCTATATCGTCCTTATCCAAAACGTTGCTGAAAACGTCCAATATATATCCGGAGTTCGTCTTGGCGCCGATCGAGTAGCCGTCGTCCTTTATCGACCTTATGGCTTTCCAGACCGCGGTCCTCGATATACCAAGCTCCTCTGCTATGCTCTCGCCGGATACGGCTTTTCCTCCCGCTTTTTTTAATATGTTTAATACTTCTTTTTTAGTGTTCATATTTGTTCTTTCTCCGCAAAATAAATTAGCCGTCAATATTCGCTTTTTATCATATAGATATAAATTTATCCTATCGCCGGCTATGAATTTACCAGCTTTACATTATCGGCTCCCAGGATCTCGGTCAGCCTATCTATCTTATCCAAGCCGCCGTTTTCAAGAGATATTTGCATATGCTCGGGCGCCTTATAGGTCTGTTTCTTATCCTCGGCTCTTATATACACCGAGACGTCTCCGCCGTCCGAGCCGAGTATTTTCTTTACGTTTCCCATCGCCGCGGAATCGCTTCGCATAAGCCTTACGTACAGCCTGCACCCGCTTTTATCCGACTCTTTATCTTTTTTATTCGTTTTCCTGTCTCTATTGGCGGCGATATTTTCCGTCGTCAGCGGAGTTATCTCAAACACTCTGACCTTTGGCGGCGCGTCCTCCTGCGCGTCCAGATTGCCGCTGATTATTATTTTCGAGTCCTCTTTTAAAAGAGCGTCGTACTTTAAAACCGATTTTGGAAAGACGATCGCGCTTATGCTCCCCGTCATGTCCTCGAGCTCGACGTATTTCATTATATCGTTCTTTCTTGTGATCCTCGAACGCACGTCTGTTATTATCCCCGCTATCCTGACCTCTCGGTCGGCAGAGTATTCGCCGCTCTCGTTTTCGTTTATATCGATTATGCGGTCGAATCCGCCGCTTTCCAAAACGTCGGCGAACTCGTCGAGCGGATGCCCAGAGACATATATCCCCAGGCAATTCTTTTCCATTGCAAGCAATTCCTTGCGTGGAAATTCCGCCCGGTCTTGAAATTTATCCTCGGTTGAATTCAGCTCCTCAAACTCTCCGAACATATTTATCTGACCCGGCATGACGGATCTACTCTTGTTTTGGATGTTATCCATCACTTTTTCGTACTCGAACATCAACACGCTGCGCTTTAGCCCCAAACTGTCGAACACTCCGCCTTCGATCATATGCTCGACCATCCGCTTGGTCACTTTAAGATCCTTTACTCTTGTGCAAAATTCGGTGAAGGATTTGTATGTTCCGTTTAAGTCGCGTTCTTTTATGATCTCGTCCACGACTCCGGTCCCCACAGTCTTTATCGCCGCGAGTCCGAACCTTATATTTTCTTCGCCCGTATCCGGATCTTTGTCAACCGTAAAATACTGACCGCTCTTATTTATATCCGGAGGCAGAACCTTTATCCCTTTTCGCGAACAGATCTCAATATATTTTGTGACCTTATCCGTCGTTTCAACCCATGACGTGAGCAGCGCGGTAAAGAACTCGACCGGATAATGACGCTTGAGCCACGCGGTCTGATAAGCTACTACCGCGTACGCCGCGGCGTGACTTTTATTAAAGGCGTAGGACGCAAAATCCATCATCTCGTCGAATATGGAATTTGCGGTCGCCTCGTCCACCCCTCTTTTTATCGCGCCGTCGACGCTGTTCTCTCCGTCGTCTATGCCGTAGATAAAGTTCTTCTTCTCCTGCGCCATGACGTCGGCTTTTTTCTTGGACATGGCGCGTCTTACCAAGTCCGCCCTGCCGAGCGAGTAACCGGCGAGTTCCCGGACTATCTGCATTACCTGTTCCTGATACACTATACACCCGTAAGTTACGTTTAAAATAGGCTCCAGGAGAGGGTGCTTGTATTTGATCGCTCCCTTGGAATTTTTATTCGCCACGTAGGTCGGTATCGAATCCATCGGTCCCGGACGGTATAACGAGATACCCGCTATTATATCTTCGAGCGAGTTCGGCTTAAGCTCGGTCATAAACGATTTCATGCCGCCGCTCTCAAGCTGAAAAACGCCGTCCGTATCGCCGCTCGAGATCATATCGTACGTGTCCTTATCGTCCATATCTATATTGTCGATATCTATATCTATTCCATGAGTTTCCTTAATATGTCTTACCGCGTCGCGAATCACCGTCAGCGTTCTGAGCCCCAAAAAGTCCATCTTCAAAAGCCCGAGCCGCTCTATCGTAGTCATGGTAAACTGCGTGGTTATCACGTCCTCGTTTTTTTGCAGAGGCACGTAGTTATAGACCGGCTCCTTGGTTATTACCACCCCCGCCGCGTGAGTAGACGCGTGCCTCGGCAGTCCTTCCAAAGCCGACGCGGTGTCTATCAGTCGCTTTATAAGCGGATCGCCGTCGTACATCGCCTTAAGTTTTTTACTGATCTTAAGCGATTTTTCAATGGTTATATGCAGCTCTTTCGGCACCTCCTTGGCCACCGAATCCACAGTCGCATACGGAATATCCAAAACTCGTCCGACGTCGCGTATCGCCTGCTTTGCCGCCATCGTCCCGAAAGTGATTATCTGACATACCCTGTCGTCGCCGTACTTTCGATTCACATAGTCTATGACTTCCTGGCGGCGTTCGTAGCAGAAATCTATGTCTATATCCGGCATACTCACCCTCTCGGGATTCAAAAACCTCTCAAAAATAAGGTCGTATTTTATGGGATCTACGTTGGTTATCCTAAGACAATACGAGACGACGCTTCCCGCCGCGCTCCCGCGGCCGGGCCCTACGGCTATCCCATTTTGCCGGGCGTAGTTTATAAAATCCCAGACTATCAAAAAGTAGTCTACATAACCCATGCTCTTTATAGTATTCAGCTCGTACTCGACTCTTTCAAGCACGTCTTTGGGATTGTCCGGATACCGCTGCGAGAAGCCGTTCATCGTCAGTTCTTTTAAATATTCAAACGCGGTATATCCTTCCGGCACGTCGAATTCGGGAAGGTGGAGCTTTCCAAATTCTATTTCCACATTACATCTGTCGGCTATCTTCTGTGTATTCTCCACGGCCTCGGGAAGGTATTCGAACAGCGCCGTCATCTCGTCCTCCGACTTGACGTACATCTGGTCGGTATCCATTTTCATCCTGTCCTGATCGTATATGGTCTTGCCGGTCTGGACGCACATCAAAACGTCCTGATACTCCGCGTCGCTTTGATTGACATAATGTATATCGTTCGTACACACAACGTCCAGCTCAAGCTCCCGCGCAAGATTTATCAAGCCCGCGTTAAGTCTCTTCTGATCGTACAGCCCGTGATCCTGTATCTCTATAAAATAATTCTCCCTGCCGAATATGTCGATAAATTCCAAAGCGTCGCGTTTCGCCTTCTCGTAATTATTATTGAGAATACTTCTCGACAACACTCCGAACATGCAGGCGCTGAGCGCGATTATCCCCTCGCTGTATTCTCTGAGGACGTCCATATCTATTCTCGGCTTATAATAAAATCCCTCGATATACCCGAGAGATACTATCTTCATTAAGTTTTTATATCCGGTATTATTCTCAGCCAATAAGATCAAATGACTGCTCGTGGAGTCGTGCTCATGAGTTTTATCAAACCTGCTTCTTGCAGCGACATAGACCTCGCAGCCCAAAATAGGCTTTATGCCTATGCTCTTCGCATATTCATAAAAGTCGATAACCCCGTACATATTTCCATGGTCGGTAATGGCCATAGCCGTCTGACCGAGTTCCTTCGCCCTGTCCAAAATCGCCGGTATGATCCCCTCCCCGTCAAGCAAACTGTATGCGGTATGAGTATGCAAATGCGCAAAAGCCATACGATCGCCTCCGTTTCCAACATTTTTAAATCGATAAATTAAATGTAAAATAAACCCGCGCGCCGCCGTCAAGCTCCATTACGCACGCGCGCCCGTTCGATCAAACCATCTTCATTATCTTTTGCATTCTGTGGTTTACCCCCGACTTGCTAAGCGGAGGGTTAAGCAGCGCGCCGAGCTCGCTAAGGCTCAGGTCCTTATGCTTTAATCTGAGTTCGGCTATCTCCCTAAGATCTTCGGGAATATTATCCAGACCTACGTATTTTTCGACTCTCTCGATCGCCTTAATCTGTTCTACGGCCGCGTTTATCGTTTTGGAAATGTTGGCCGTCTCGCTGTTCGCCGTGCGGTTGACGTCGTTGCGTATCTCTTTTTCTATTTTTATATTTATAAGCTCCATCTGCGCCTTATACGCGCCCATAAACGTCAATATATCCGAGATCGTCTCGCTGTTTTTTATATAAAGCACGTGCTTGGACTTTCGCATCACATGCCTGAAGTTGAATGACAGCGACTGCAACAGCTCATAAAGATCCTCAAGCAGACGTCCGTCCGAACTTACTATCTCCAAATTATAATTCTTACGCGGATCGATAACCGTCCCCGCGCCCATAAAGACGCCGCGAAGAAAAGCGCGCTTACAGCAATTCTTCTTAACAATATTCGGAGAAATATGAAGCCGTATCTTTCCGGAATGGATATCGAATATATCCAAATCGACCAATAACTGCATTATATGAGTAGTGTCGTCCAATTTAGCCACATACCTGATAGAATCGTCGGATATTTGTTTCACTATAGGCTCAAAATTCTCCTTGCGGCATAAATTGACAAAACAGCCCAAAACATCCTGGTTTTCGGTCGTGAACTTAATAGACACTTCTTTATCGGAAAAGCGTATCGAAGCCCCGAACAAAATAAGTCCGGCAAGCTCCGCTATATCGCAGCAGTGGTTAGCGCTCTCCAATTTATATAATTCTTCTTTTGTCAGCTGTGAAAACGACTTCATAATACCATCCCTCTAATTATCAGTCCAAAACAGTTTATGCGGCGGCAGCTCGCCCGCCTTTATCTTTTTCGTCTCTTCGGATTATACAGAACCACGCCCTCGTCGCTCACATATCTTCCGTCCTTAGCCATGTTTATGTTCGCAATGTCAAGCAACGTGTTCGCCAGCATATCGGTGTTATGTCTTATAAGCCCCGCGCTGTTGACCGTTACTAAGTTTTTCTTTATTACTTTGATATTTGTGGTCTTGAACCTCTCCTCGTCGAATACGACCTCGTCGGCTCCGTCGTCGATGTATCTCTCAAGCAGTTCGCCCTCGACCCTCTGCGAATTGACGATGCAGTAATCCAAAAAATCATCGTCGGTGTGGTCGAGAATCGCCAGCACATGATCGAAAGCCGTATAGCCGTCCGTCTCGCCGGGCTGCGTCATTATGTTGTTTATATATACGACCGGCGCGGGCGACTCCTCTATCGCTTCTTTCAGGCCGCTTACCGCCAAGTTCGGCAAAATGCTCGTGTACAGACTTCCCGGCCCGAGAGTTATAAGATCGGCGTTTTTTATCTCGTCGAGTATCTCGTTTAAAGGCTCTATCGGCATCGATACGTCGGTTTTCGCCCTCAGCCTGACTTTTTTTATCATAGAGTTATGCGTATGTACGGACTTGCCTATGTTGGACTCGCCTACTATGGTGTCTCCGTTTTCGAGCGTCGCGATCAGTTCCACATCCGTCAAAGTCACCGGAAAGACCTTACCGGTTATATTTAAAACTCTCGAGGCGTTGCGTATCGCCGTAACAAAATCCCCGTCGTACGCTCCCGTCATAGCTGCGAGAAAAAGATTGCCAAAGCTCTGCCCGTCTAAAACTCCGCTTTCAAATCTATAGTTTAAGAGCCGCTCCATTATAGGCTCGGACTGAGATAACGCTAAGAGGCAGTTTCTTATATCCCCCGGCGGGGGTATGTTCATCTCATCTCGGATCACGCCGCTCCCGCCGCCGTCGTCCGCGACCGACACCACCGCGGTTATATCGGACGTATAATTCTTAAGCCCTCTGAGCATAGTCGAAAGCCCGGTTCCGCCTCCGATAGAAACTATCTTTGGCACGAACTTAGAATAAGCGAATCTATCCATATCAAACACCTTTTTTTATGTCTCTGTGCGTAATGGTTGTCCTATAATTATTTTTACGCAAAAAGTTATAAATTTCTTCCGCAAACGTCACGCTTCTGTGGTGTCCGCCGGTACAGCCCACCGAAATCACAAGCTGCGCTTTCCCCTCTTTGATATATTTGGGGACCAGATAGCCTATCATATCCTTGAGCATGCCTAAAAACTCCTTGCTCTCGTCGAACTTCATAACGTAGTCGTGAACGCAGGTCTCGAGTCCGGTATGCTCCTTCAGCTCCGGTATATAGAACGGATTCGGCAAGAACCTTACGTCGAATACCAGATCGGAATCCAAAGGCAGTCCGTATTTAAATCCGAACGACATCACGTGTATGACCATCTCGCCGGCGCCGTCGTCGATATTATACATGTTTATTATCATATCCTTAAGCTCGCCCGGTGAAAGCTCGGTAGTGTCGATTATATGGTTCGCGTGTTTTTTTATATTTGAGAGGAGCGAACGCTCTCTGTTTATCCCGTCTATGATCCTTCCGCCCATCGAACTCGGGTGCATCCTGCGCGTCTGCTTGTATCTTTTTATGAGCGCCTCGTTAGTCGCGTCCAAAAAAAGCAGATCGTAATCATAACCAAGCTCCTGCAGCTGATCCATACTGTCCTCGAAATCGCTGAACATATTTCCGGCTCTAAGATCGCATACGAGCGCGGCCTTATCGTCAGGCTTTGCGACTCGGCGATACATCTCGGCGAATTTGGGTATCAGCTCGGCCGGGATATTATCGACGCAGTAAAAACCCAGATCCTCTAAAGTCTTGACCACCTGCGTCTTGCCGGCTCCGCTAAGTCCGGTAATTATTATCAACTTCATTATCACCGACTCCTAACATAACTTAAATAGATCCTAACTAAAATCCCCAATCAGTTTCACTTCCGGCTCCAGTTCGACGTCGAACTTCGACTTAACGGTTCTCTTTATATACAGGATAAGCTCGTATATATCCTTCGCCGTAGCGTCGCCGTCGTTTATCACAAACCCGGAATGTTTTTCCGACACCGCCGCTCCGCCTATGGAATACCCTTTCAGTCCGGCGTCCTGGATTAGCTTACCGGCAAAATACCCCGCCGGACGTTTAAATGTGCTGCCCGCGCTCGGTTTCTCGAGCGGTTGTTTTTCCTTTCTGCGTTTGTTGTAATCCTCCATCTTGCTTTTGATCTTTTCCGGCTCCTCTTTTGTCAATTTAAGACTGCAGCCTAAGACCACATGATTCTTGCCGCTGAAAAAGCTGCGTCTGTAATCGAACTCGCAGCGCTCGTTAGATATCGTATTTATATTTCCCTTATCGTCGTAATACGTCACTTCTCTTATAACGTCCCGCATCTCGCCGTCGTACGCGCCCGCGTTCATGCAAACCGCTCCGCCGAGAGTTCCGGGGATCCCGGACGCGAACTCAAGGCCGCTCAGACTGTTCCTGAGCGCGATATTCGCAAGCTTGGACAGTTTTATTCCCGCTTCCGCATAAAGTATATTGTCGTCTACCCTATAGCCTTCCATACCGGAGCCTATCTCGACCACCGCGCCGCGTATTCCCTTATCTGAAACGAGCAGATTGGAACCGTTGCCGATTATTACGTAAGGCACGGCCATTCTCTTTAAGATCCCTATAAGACTTACCGTCTCGGCTATAGAACCGGGTCTTAAATATACGTCGGCGGCGCCTCCGACTCTGAAAGTCGTGTGCTTAGACATGGGTTCGTCAAGCAGTACGGACTTCTCCCCGACTATATTGGTTAAGTTCTCAATAACTTCCGAATTTATATTCATTATACTATCATCCATTCCATCAATTTTCTGCTGTTCTCGCCGCCTTTAATTCAGCGAGATAATTCTCAAACTTTTCGGCCGTGGTATTCATTATCAGCTCCTCCGGAAAATCGACTTCCTCTAAGATCCGAAGAGAGTTGTCGAAGACCCCTATCGCAAAACAACTATGCGCGTCCGAACTGACCACGATCTTACAGCCGATCTTCTTGCACGCAAGAGCTATCTGCTTACAAATTTCTCCGCTTCCGGCGCGGGTTCCAAACGAATGGTTATTTATCTCAAAACACTTGTTATATTTCTTCGCTTCGGTTACTACCTTATCGATATCGAACTCATACTTAGGGTTCCCCGCGTGTCCCAAAACGGTCACGAACGGATTTTTTATCACGTTTAGCCATGTCTCTGTATGCTCGGCGACCGTCCTCGGAGCGTAACACGGAGTATGTATCGACGCGACCACGACGTCCATATCCGCAAGCATATCGTCCGTCATGTCGAGAGCCCCGTCGGTTCCGATTATATTAGCCTCCACGCCGCATAAGAGCTTCACGCCTTCGATCTCTCTCGGAAGTTCCTTCATTGTGCTGAAATGCCAAATATGCGCCGCGTCGGGTATAGCCGGCGCGTGATCTGTCATACAGACCATTTCCAGACCTCTCTTTTTAGCAAAGCATATGTTCTCATAGATCGTGCTGAAAGCGTGATCGCTGCTGCACGTATGAGTGTGAGTGTCAACCAAGATCTTATACATATTCTCATATCCTCCAAATCCAAGTTCCGCGCTAACCTATATCCTTTCATTTCCAATCTGAAACAATCTTCGCTTATATCGAGCCGCCGGGTATTCTAAGAATAATAAAGCTACATATTCTCAACCTGCTCGGTTATTCTTCTGTTAAGCTCTTCGGCGGCGTTATAGCCCATGCGCTTCTGTCTGTTGTTCATCGCCGCGACCTCAAATATAACGGCGAGGTTTCTGCCCGGTTTTACCGGTATCGTCAAAGACGGGATGTCCAGACCGAGTATGTTGGTATACTCGTCGACCAAACCGAGCCGGTCGTATTGCTTTCCTTTTTCCCACGCCTCAAGATGGATAATGAGGTCGATCTTTTCCGATTCTTTGACCGCGCCCATACCGAATATATTTTTTACGTCTACGATACCTATCCCTCGAAGTTCGATAAAGTGACGTATTATATCCGGCGAAAAGCCGACAAGAGATTTGGACGAGACCTTTTTGATCTCGACGGCGTCGTCGGCGATCAGACGGTGACCGCGGTTGATAAGCTCGACGGCGGTCTCGCTCTTTCCGACTCCGCTCTCGCCCAGGATCAAGACCCCCTGACCGTACAGCTCGACCAATACCCCGTGTCTGGTTATGCACGGCGCGAGCTCGACGTTTAAGTACGCGTTTAAAGTACTGGTAAACGCGGAGGTCGGCTGCGCGGTACGAAGCGTCGGAGTTTCAAATTCCTCGGCAAGTCTCAGCATTTCGGCGGACGCGTTCCCGCTCCTTGTAAGTATAATCGCAGGTACGTCCTTTTCAAACAAACGTTTCAGGCTGTTGTATCTCTCCTCGGACGTAAGCCCTGAGAGATAGGTGTTTTCCACCATACCGAAAACCTGTATACGCTTGTTGTCGAAATAATCAAAAAAACCGGTTATCTGCAATCCCGGCCTGTTTAGATCGGCCGTAACTATTTCTATTTTCTTATCTTTTGGATAATATAGTTTATCCAACTTCATCTCGCGAATAACCTTTTGTAAATCAACAGAAGCATTTTCCATAACTAACTCATCCTTTTGATTTGATTTTGCCTAAAACGGAACAAATAAAATAATCGATCCGTCGGCGCCGGCTTATATTGGACTTCCGAAAATCAATATTAAAACTTAGCGTACGGATACAATATAAACCATTTTAATACTATGATTATACTATTCTTTTATTAATTTTGCAACAATTTTAGCATATTTATTAACGCGTAAACAAAAAATATTAATAATGCTCGATCAGTAAGTCTCCAGGCCCCTTAAAGCTCTGAGATATGACATGCAAGAGACGGCGCGGCGGCGTCCTTGGGCGGCTTTTGGAAGTCGATATATTTACCGATATTAACCGAGCGCGGCGACAAAATGCGCGGTTTTCGCCAAAATTTTAGAATATTTTTATTTAAGTTAAATATATTTTAAAAAAATGCTTGCATTATTAAATTCTTTCTGTTATAATATTGCGAGTTGAGTTTTTTGTTAAATGTATCAACTTACCAAGGAGGTGTGTTATAGATGGCAAAATGTGAAATTTGCGGCAAAGGTGTAAGTTTTGGAATCAAAGTTTCTCACTCGCACCGTAGAGCCAACAAGACTTGGAAACCTAACGTAAGAAGAGTTAAGGCTATGGTTAACGGTACTCCCAAGAAGGTATACGCTTGTACAAGATGCCTCAGATCGGGAAAAGTTGACAGAGCGGTCTAATTCGGCTTATCGGTTCGTTTTTAAGAATTGTTTATAACGCAACGGCAGAAAATTTTTGACATGTTCGATCTACAGAAATTTTCTTACCTCTGCGCACTTTGTCGAGGCGGAGGGATCTGCCTCGTTATATATTAAAAAGTTTCCCCTTAACGTTTAAACCGCGTTAAGGGGATATTTATATTCCGCTGAAACTCATTTATGTATAAAGCGGTCTTGAAAAAAGACCTCAATTTTACCGCTTAAGCGGCGCATAACGTCTAAACTACGCTAAATCGTTATCTTTCTTGATACCGAAAACAAATTTAAGTATGCTCCTGACAAACTTTGACGGTTTTACTACAACAATTTGCATAATATTCTCCCTTCTCAATAACAAAATAATCGACGTTTAAACCTGATCTTCGCCGACGGTTTAACGATCCGCGCGCTTTCGGCTCGGCCTGATAAGCCGCGGTTTTTAAGTCGCGCAAAATCTGGCGCCCGCGGCTATTAGAGCCAGACCGAGCAGCGCTATCAAAATATGGTTTGGGATGAGGTAGGTCGTAAATACCCCGACTCCCAAAGCTATCAACACCGGACCGAAATCGCATCTGCAGCGTCGTCTGCGGCGTCGTCTTCTTCCCCCAAATATCAGCATCGCCCTCGCCTCCCTATTTTAGTATATTCAAATAGGAAAGATGGGTGTATGATAATTTAATTCAAAACGCCGCCGACCTTTTTAAACGTCCGGTTAACGGCCTCTTTAAGGCCTCGGTTTTCGGGCAGACTAAGTCCTGGATCGGCCTTTAGTATTTCAGCCGCGGCGGCCTGACTCTCCTTTAATATATCCATATCGGTGAAGAAGTTGGCGATCTTCATTTCCGGAAGTCCGTGCTGTTTAGTACCGAAGAACTCGCCGGGACCGCGTATCTCAAGGTCTCTTTCCGAGATCTTAAACCCGTCGTTGGTCGAGCACATGACCTTCATTCGCTCTTTAGCGATCCCGCCATGACCCAAGCAGAACATTATGCAATACGACTCGTCCGAACCCCTGCCGACTCTGCCTCTTAGCTGATGCAGCTGCGACAGACCGAAGCGTTCGGCGTTTTCGATCACCATGACCGTCGCGTTCGGAACGTCCACGCCGACCTCGATAACGGTCGTCGCGACAAGCCCGTCCAACTCGCCCGACGCGAACCTATGCATGACCTCTTCCTTTTCCGCGTTTTTCATCCTGCCGTGAAGCAGTCCGAGCCGTTTATTCTTAAATCTGCCTTTTTTCAGTTTATCGATATACTCGGTCGCCGCCTTGGCCTCCAGCGCCTCGGACTCCTCGACCAGCGCGCACACGAAGTACGCCTGCCTGCCCATATCCATCTGTCTGAGCACAAAGCTTTCGACCCTATCTCTCATCTCTTCCGGCATAGCGTAGGTCTTTACCGGCTTTCTGCCCGGCGGAAGCTCGTCGATCACCGATACGTCCAAGTCGCCGTAGATGACCAAAGACAGCGTTCTCGGTATAGGCGTAGCCGTCATCACCAGATTATGAGACCGTCTCCCCTTACCCGCGAGCATACTCCTCTGCTTGACCCCGAAACGGTGCTGTTCGTCGGTGATGGTGAGCGCGACGTTTTCTATATTCACATTCTCGCCGATAACGGCGTGGGTTCCAACGATTATATCCGCCTCGCCGTCTTCTATCATCCGCATATTCTCGCCCCGTTCGCCCGCCTTTTGTCCGCCGGTAACGAGGGCGACTTTCATATCCCACGGCTCGAATAGGTTCTTTAAATTATTATAATGCTGTTCGGCCAATATCTCGGTCGGCGCCATCATAACGGCTCTGTACCCGTTTTTTACGACGGCGAACATCGCCGCGGCGGCGACTATCGTCTTACCCGAACCGACGTCGCCCTGGACGAGCCTGTTCATGGGAACCGGTTTCCTTAAGTCGGCGCAGATCTCGTTTATCGTTCTTTTTTGAGCGTTGGTAAGAGTAAATTTCAAACCCGCCGCAAAATCCGCGACGCATTTTACGTTCGATATGACCGGAGCCGTGAGCTTCTTATTTAAGCTTTTAGACGAGGATATACCTATCTGCAACACCAAAAACTCTTCAAACGCCAAAGTCCTGCGTGCGTTGTTGAACTCGCCCGTCTCGCCGGGGTTGTGCACGCTCCGTATCGCCTGTTCGCAGCTCGTTAATCCGTATTTATCGCGTATGGACTTCGGGATTATCTCCGGGATCGGACAGCTTAATCTCTCGAGCGCCTGAGCTACGGCGTCCCTGATGTTTTTCTGACTGAGTCCGGCGACGCACGGATATATTGGGATTATTCTCCCGGTCTTGCCGCCCGGGCTATCCGCTTTTTCGATCACGGGATTGACCATCTCGGGCGAAAAGCCTCGGTATGTAACTTTCCCGAAAAAGATAAACTCCTCGTCGGGCGAGAGCGTATTCTTAACGTAATCCGCGTTGAACCAAGTAAGCTTTATCACGCCGGTATCGTCTCCGACGGCGGTTTGCGTCACCTTGACGCCGCTCCTCGCCCTGAAGTTCCTGATCCCGGATACCAGCGAGCCCTTTACGCAGACGCGTTCGTCTCCGACAAGCTCGTTTATCTTCTTCACCGAAGACCTGTCCTCGTAGTCGCGCGGCAGGTGATACAGCAGATCGCGCACGGTAAAAATACCGAGCTTATGAAACAGCAAAGCCCGCTTCTCGCCTATTCCTTTTAAATATTTGATATCGTCTCCGGGCAGCATAATTCATCACTCCACAGCCAAAATATAATCGTAAACCGCTTGTCCGCCGTAATTTAAGGTCGCGTCCAGATCCGGGAACTTGCGGCTAACCTTTTCCTTAAGTTCCTCCGCCGCGCTCTTATCCACGCCGCGTCCGTAGTAAATAGACAGTACGCCGCTCTCCTCGTCGGTCAGCTTATCGAAAAGCTCGAGGCAGACGTTATCTATATCGTCTCCGACGGCTTCGACGCCGCCGCCTACCACTCCTATGATATCCCCCGTCTTAACGGTCGCGCCGCCGATCGCCGCGTCCTTTACCGCGGTCGTTACCTGAGCGCATTTTACGCTTTGCGACATTTCTTTCATGTTGGCCAAATTATTCTCCAAGCTCTCGCTTTCGTCAAAGCCGAGCATGGCCGAGATCCCCTGCGGTATATCGACCGTCGGGATAACGGATATATTTTTATCGGTAAGCTCGCCCGCCTGCTCGGCGGCCATAATTATATTCTTATTGTTCGGCAGTATAAAAACGTTCTCCGCGTCGATCCGCTCCGCGGCGTCAACCAATTCCTGCGCGCTCGGGTTCATAGTCTGACCGCCTTCGACCACGGAATCCGCCCCGATACTTATAAATATCTCTCTGAATCCCTCGCCCGACGCCGCGACCACAAAACCGTATTTCTTCCCGGGTCGGTCGCCGGCATCGAGCCTTCCGTCGATTTTCTCCTCTTCGGGCGCGTTTTCGGAGCCGTCTTCTTTCATAAGTTTAGTCAGCTCGTTATGCTGATACTTCATGTTATCGATCTTTATGTTCGTAAGCTCTCCAAGCTTGAGCGCCTGTTCTATGACGAAACCGGGGTGGTTGGTGTGGATATGCACTTTAACTATATCCTCGTCGTCGATCACAAGCATACAATCCCCCTTCGGTTTTATCGCCGCGGTGAACTGATTGGGCTGGCGGTCGTCTTCCTTATTGATCAAAAATTCGGTGCAGTATCTATATCTTATATCCTGCGCCCGGACGCCCGCGCCGCGCGCCGCCGCGGTTTCTTCCGCCGCGCTCGACGCTATGGGTTCTCCGTTTTCTATCGCGTAGACCGCGCCCCGTAGTATGGTTACTACCCCGCATCCCCCGGCGTCCACTACGCCGGCCTCTTTCAGTTTGGGCAGAAGTTCGGTCGTTCCCTCCAAACTCCTCTCGGCGGCGGCGGTCAGTTCTTTTAAAAAGTCGGCCGCGCTCTCAAACTCCTTATAGCGTTGCTCCGCGTACTCGGCGATCTCCCTGACGACGGTCAGTATAGTTCCTTCCGTAGGCTTCATGACCGCTCTGTACGCGGCGTCTCTCGCCATAAGCGCCGCGTTTTTTATATCCTCGGCGCCGACGTCCGCGCATCCTGCCAGACCCTTCGCCGCGCCTCTTAGTATCTGCGATAATATAACGCCCGAATTTCCGCGCGCGTTTCTAAGCGACGATTTTGCAAGAACGTCGAAAATCTCCGACGCGCCCGCGTTCTCGCCCAGTTCCGCCGCCGCGTTCACAGCCGCCCCGAACGTCATGCTCATATTGGTTCCGGTATCTCCGTCCGGTACCGGAAAGACGTTTAGATCGTTTATCTTATCCTTATTATTTCTTAAATTATTCGCCGCCGAAATAAGCGCAGTCCTGATTTCGCCGCCGCTCAGCTTAGTCATATCTATTCCTCCATTCGCTCGCCTCCGGCTATTGATTTACGCGTATACCCTCGACGTTAACTATCACGGACTTCACGTTTATACCTGTAAATTCCTCGACCTGATACTTAACGTTGTTCTTTATCGATTCGCCTATAACGCTTATATTTATCCCGTACTCCACGACGATATGCAGCGATATTTCAAGTCCGTCCTCGAAAAACTTAACCTTAACGCCCTTGTCCATATTCTCCCGCTTAAGAAGTTTGGCGATGCCGTCCTTTCCGCTTTTTACCGCCATTCCCACTACCCCGTAGCAGTTTGTAGCCGCGTAACCGGCTAATTTTGAAATAACGTTATTCGATATTCTCACATAACCCCTCGAATTATCAATTTTTGCAGACATGTAGTTTCCTCCTTGCAAATGTTATAATTTTGAATAATATTCATATTAGTCTAAGTTTTAGCGCTCCGTATCAGTCCTAAACTTTTATTTTCACTGCCTGTCGTACCTTGGCGCCGCCAACTCAATGCTTAACGCCGATTTTTACATTTCATTCAGATCCAAAACGCACGCCCTGCTTTTATCAAGCTTTTCGGCGTTTCCGACGTCGCTCCCGCGGCAGGTAAACAAGAGTATCTGCCGAGTCTCCGCTTCGCCGCGGATATATTTTAAAGCCTCGTACGCCCTGCCGTCGTCAAAGGTCATGAATATATCGTCAAAGAACATCGTACAATCTTCGCCGGACGTCAGTTTCGCGACCGCCATCCTTAACGCGAAATAGATCTGTTCGTACGTTCCCATACTCATATACTCCGCTTCCACATGATAGCGCTCCGAATCGGATATCATGACGTCGAATCCGTCCGACACCCTTATATCGTTATACTTTCCATTTGTCAGACGCATTATTATTTTTTTAGCCTCCGCATTGACGTACGGCGTAAAATCCGACTTCACCGTATTATACGCTTCGCTCAATACGCCCTCGGCCAGCTTCACCGCCTCGAGCTCTTCGTACGCCGATCTTATACCTTTTTCAACGCTGTCGATCTCGGAGCGTATATCGGCTAAATTGTTTTTAGATCTATATTCGTAGCCGACTTTATTCTCTATCTTGGAGATATTGTCGTTATTCTCGGCGATTCGCCTTTGGATATTCTCCAATAACTCGTCCGCGTTTGCGGGGGCGGGCTTTGTCGTATCGATACCGTTACTGTTTTTCAGTTCCGCGGCTTCTTCTATCAGTTTATGTATTTCGTCGCTTCCGAGAAAAGCGCGGTATACGTTGTCAAGCGCCTCAAGCTCGCTCGCCGTCCGCCGGTACTCGCCGTACATAATACCAAACTCGTCTATATCTTCGCATCCGAATTCGGCCAACCGATCCCTAAGCTCTTTTCTCAGTCTATCGGTCTCGGCGCTAAACTCCGCTTTTTCGTCCTCAAAGTCGAGCTGCGCAAGCCGTATCAAACGCTTTAATTTCCCGCCGTAAAAACCGACGTATATATTAAGTCCGACGCCTAAAGCCAAAACGGCTATGCCGAGAACATAAAACGCGTTCTTTATGGTCGCCGCGATCTCCGCGGCGGATACGATCTGTCCGGACGTTACCAGCAAAACGAGCCCGAGCGCTATAAATATCAGCCCGAATCTCCCTATCGTTTTAAGCCCGTTTCTCTTTTCCTGGAGCTTAAATACGCCGTCGTTATTCTCCAATTCTTCAACCGCCGCTGCACGGCTTTCGAGCTTGTCGTTCAATTCGTTTATTTCATCGACCTCGTCCTTGGCGATCCCCTGCATATTTCTGTACGCCTTTGTATTTAAGAGCGTCTTCTTTTTCTTTATGCACTGCGACAGTTTTTCCGCCCGATCGACCTTTTCTCTGTCTTTATCCGCTTTTACCCTGACTTTTATCTCGCTTGCTCTGCTCTCCAATATTACGTTTTCGTTTTTAAGCGCCTCGATCCTCTTTTGGCAGCTTTCAATCTGACGTTTTATATCCTCTTCCCTGAGCGCCTCCGCCTTAAGCGTTCGCCTCTTCTCCTCGAGCGAGTCTATGATCCCGGGTTTGCGCACCCTGCCGTCCGCCTTTAGTCCCACCCTCTGGCTTTTCAGCTTATCAAAAGCCTTGCTCACCGAAACGTCGTCGGCTCCCGTCTCGCTCAAATTGATAAGCTTATTGATTATCTCGTCGTCCCTGCCGCTGATGGGAACGCCGCCCTGTTTGATCCATATCGTCTTTTCAAACATCCCGCAGGACATATCGAAAATCGCTTTTCCGGGCTCGTTTACCGAATACTCAGGTACGCGCTCTCCGGTGACCGTGTCGAAAGCTTCTACCTTGTCTCCGCTTTTCGTCTTGCCAAACTTTCTTACGATCTCTATCTCCCTCGCTCCGTCGGAAAAAATTATCGAACCCGAGCACGCCGAGCCGTCCCAAGGTCTGGCTCTTTCTCTGTCCGTAAGTCCCGTTCTTCTGCTCTGCTTTTGGAACCCGTAAAACATGGTCTTGATAAACAGCTGTATAGTCGTCTTCCCGGCTTCGTTATCGCCGAATATAATATTTAACCCGTCGTGTAATTCCAATTTGAAATCTTTGAATTTCCCAAAACTTTTTAAGTTGAGTTCTTTGATCGTTACCGCCATAATATCTATCTCCAAAACACTTCCGCTATTCGCCGCCGGACAGAGCGCCCAAACCGTAAGCTATCGCTTTATTTACGATCCTCTTCTCGTCCTCGTCTTTGGCGCGCTCAAGCCGCTCCATCATCATTCTGACGAACACGCCCCTGAGCCCGGTCTCGTCCTTATAATTAAGATAATTCAGCGACGCGTCCGAATCGTCCTCGATCTCTAAATAAAACGCCGCGTCTTTAAGCTGCTCCGACAGCGAAGCCAAGTCGGGCGTAAAATCTTCCTCAAACGTCCCCGTCAAATCGATCCTGAAAATATCGTCTTTATCATACTTATCGATCTCGGAAAGGATCAGCTCGTAGATCCTTTGATTGTCTCCGGTCCCGGTTATATCTACCGAAATATTCCTAAAACATCTGCGGCATATTTTAACGAATTTAAGACTATTTTCGCCCGCTTCGATATTTCCGGCTATTACGCCCTTCTCGCCGCATTCGCCAAAATTTCTTGGCTCCGGTATTCCGGGATAGGCCATGTATGTTTCGCGCCGGTTCTTTGAACTGACAAATTTATTTATCCCGCTGAAGCTGTGAACATGCCCCAGAGCGACATAATCGAAAGGAAATTCCTCGATAAGCTCCGGATAGATCGGATTATAGTCGCTGCCCGCGCCGCGGCTTACGACTTCTCCGTGCATAACGAGTATATTAGTCAGATCAGGATCGAAGTCGAGACCGCCGAACCTCTTCAGCAGCGGCTCTTCCACATGCGGACTTGAAAAACTAATCCCGTATACCGCCGTTCCTATATCGTCTAAAACTATGCGCTCCGGTTCGGTTGAAAATACATGAACGTTATCTCCGAAATCCTCGGACGCGTATACCGAATCTATAGTATACGGGTCGTGATTTCCCGCGGCGATAAATACCTTTACGTCGGGGATCTCCGCGAACTTGCGTTTCATAAAATTTATCGTTTCCGAAGATACGTTTTCACTGTCGAATATATCGCCCGCCAGAATAAGCATATCCGCGTTCGACGCGAGATCGATTATTTTAGAAAAAGCCGCTCTCTGCTCGCTGCGTCTGAGCTCCGCCTTGCGTCTGTCGAACACCGCGCCGAAAGGCGAGTCTAAATGTATATCCGCGGTATGTACAATATTAGCCATACGTATCGCCTCGCTTTGTTTAATTAAAAACCGATCGAAGCCGACAGTCTAAAGAATAGGTATTTCACGAGCCGGATCGGACTGCGGCTATAAATCGGTAATATAAATTTAGGGACGATTAACGCCCCTAATTTGATATTTAATTCTCTCTTCTTCGCCGGATTATTCTTCGTCCGGCATCTCCCATGTATGATATACATTTTGAACGTCGTCGTTTTCCTCAAGCATATCGATCAGCTTTTCCATCTTGCTTATAGCGTCCGGATCGTCGAGAACGGTAGTAGTCTTTGGAATATAATTGATCTCGGCCTGAACGAAAGTATACCCCGCCTTTTCAAGCGCGTCTCTCGTGGAGCTGAACGCCTCGGGAGAAGTCATTATCTCGTAGCAGTCGTCCTCGACGTTAAAATCGTCCGCGCCCGCTTCGAGCGCGTCCATCATAAGCGTGTCCTCGTCTACGCCGTCCTGCTTCTCGACGACTATCATGCCCTTGCGGTCGAACATAAATCCGACGCAACCGGTCTGTCCCAAATTACCGCCGTTTTTATCAAAGTAGTGTCTCAGATCTCCGGCGGTTCTGTTTTTGTTATCGCTCAGAGTCTCGACTATAACGGCGATCCCGTTCGGACCGTAGCCCTCGTATACCATCTCGAAGTACTCGTTAGCGCTGCTCTCGCCCGAAGCCTTTTTTATACTTCTCTGTATCGTGTCGTTAGGCATATTGTTCGCCTTAGCCTTGGCTATTACGTCGCGCAACTTGGAATTGCTGTCCGGATCCGGACCGCCCTCCTTTACCGCGACCATCAGCTCTCTGCCTATCTTGGTAAATATCTTTCCGCGCTTTGCGTCTATAGCGCCCTTCTTTCTTTTTATCGTAGCCCATTTCGAATGTCCTGACATGTCGTATCCTCCTATAATGTTTGATCAAAAGTAAAATATATGTAACGCAACCGACGACGAGCATAGCCTCGGCTCGCTCGCCGCAAGCGCCTAAATCACAGCGTAAGCGCAGATACAAAATAAGCATCTGCGCGTCGGTATTTCTTTATATTAAATTTGTGTATTCGCGCGGCGTTCAAATACGCCGCAAAATTAACGCTTTTTAGCCCGCGAACCTTTAGTTTAAAACGTTCGCCCGATCTAACGGTTTAAAACGCCGATACGCTCCGGTAAATATTGCGGCATTACAGGATATGAAAACCCTTCCGCTAAGCAGGCGTTATCCGCTTAAACAGCTTATTATTTTTCAACTAAACCGGTAATGCTTGAAACAAGTCCCGCCAAGCCCTGGATATCCGACGGTATTATTATCTTGGTAGCTTTGCCGTCGGCTGCCTTCTCAAACGCTTCAAGGCTCTTGATTGTCAGAACCTGCTGCGTCGGCTTTGACTCGTTTATCATCCTTATACCTTCCGCGGTAGCCTGCTGAACCTTCAAGATAGCTTCGGCTTCGCCTTCCGCGATTCTTATAGCGGATTCCTTGTCCGCCTCGGCTTTGAGTATCTGCGAGGCCTTCTCGGCTTCCGCCTGAAGTATTCTCGATTCCTTTTCGCCCTCGGCGACCAGGATAGCCGATTTTTTCTCGCCTTCCGCGCGGAGTATAGCTTCTCTTCTTTCGCGCTCGGCTTTCATCTGTTTCTCCATCGCTTCGCGTATCCCCGCCGGGGGTATGATATTCTTAAGCTCGACGCGGTTGACCTTTATTCCCCACGGATCCGTCGCCTCGTCGAGAATAGAACGCATTTTTGTGTTTATTACGTCTCTCGAGGTCAAACTCTCGTCAAGTTCCATATCGCCGATTATGTTTCTGAGCGTCGTAGCCGTCAGATTTTCAATCGCCGACATAGGAAGTTCGACTCCGTACGTGTATAGCTTAGGATCGGTTATCTGATAATAAACAACCGTGTCTATCTGCATCGTAACGTTATCCTTAGTGATTACCGGCTGCGGCGGGAAATCGACCACCTGCTCTTTCAGCGTAACTTTTTTCGCTACTCTTTCAATAAAAGGCACCTTAAAATGAATACCCACTCCCCAGCTCGCGCTGTACGCTCCCAAACGCTCGATCACGTATGAATGAGCCTGAGGAACGATTTTTATATTAGCTATAGCCACTATGATTATTATCGCCAATATAGCGATCAAGAAAAATACCGCTACTTCTCCCATTATTTAATCGCCTCCAATCAAAATTCGACGTAAATATTAATTTTAATCCGCTTTTACTTCTTCAACGATCAGCTTAACTCCCTCGATAGAGAGAATCTTAACTTTTTGTCCTTCCTTGATCGTAGAACCGTTCGCCGATCTCGCAGACCATATTTTCCCGTCGACTTTAACTTCTCCAAGCCCGTCGATCGAATCTATCGCCTTGCAGACCTCGGCGGTCATGCCGATATATTTATCCGAATTTGTTCTCTCGGTCTTTTTAACTTTAAGTTTATTAGACAGCGGTCTTGTAAGCAGGATAAGAATAACCGATGAGACCGCAAAAACGGCGACTTGCCCCGGAATATCCAGCCAAATTGAAGATATTGCGGCGCAGACGCACCCAAAAGCAAGCCAAATCGAAACAAGCGACACCGTGAGCGCTTCGACCGTACCGAGCAGAACGGCAAATACAAACCAAACAATCGCTACAGGTTCCATATTCCCACCTCGCTTACAATTTCTCTAATTTCGCCCCGGCTCAATACGCGCGCCTATATCCGCCGCTTCTTTTATTGTCGGCGCTGCGCTTTAGATCCTGAAATTTCTCGTCGCTGTCGTGTTTGAATTTTTGGAGCATATCGTCGAACGACATATTTTCCGGATCCTTTTTACGTACGAACTCAAACTCCTCGGGAGCTTGTCTACCTATCCTGCCGTTATTTCTCTTCTCCTTGCCGCCTTTAGCTTTGGATTTTCCCTTTTCGGATCTGTTATCCGCCTCTAACTGTTTTATGGAAAGGCTGATCTTACCCTTTTCCACTCCTATGACCTTTACCTTTACCGTCTGTCCCTTTTTAAGATGTTTACTTACGTCGTCTACATACTCGGTCGCAACCTCCGATATATGAACAAGCCCCGACTTTCCGCCCGGCAGCTCGACAAAAGCTCCGAACGACGTTATTCCGGTCACCTTGCCTTCGAGAACCGCTCCGACTTCAGGCGCCGTCGTCTTTTT
Organism: Clostridiales bacterium; assembly: GCA_019419865.1. GTDB lineage: Bacteria > Bacillota > Clostridia > Monoglobales > Monoglobaceae > Roslinia. The sequence continues at coordinate 52,904 of JAHZIG010000001.1, forward strand.
CTTATCGCCCGCGGCTTGTTTTTTCACCATTTCATTTTGCATGTTATATTATTTTCCCTCCTGAGGAACGATCAACGAACTCCTCTTTATATTATTTTTTAAAATTTCTCTTATGTTATATAAAATCAAATACCGTATGAGCGCGGCTTATCTTCCGCCGTCGCTGTTAGCGTCGATAAAAACTCTTTCGTTAGGCTCGACCAAACCGAGTTTCTCCCTCGCCATGCGCTCTAAGTAGTCGGGATCGCTGACCTCGCCGAGCTCCTGCTGAAGACGCTCCGTCTCCTGAGACGCGATGGCGATCTGCTCGTTCAGTTCCTCTACTTCGCCCTGCTTGTTATGCAGATCGATCTGCTGCCATATTATCGTATAAATAAAATATACTACAAAAACGAATATGCATATATTTCCTAATAATTTTTTCAAATTAACTTTTCTTGCGCCGCGCTTTTGATTTTTTCCGCGCTCGCCGTCCGCCGATTTTGCTTCGTTCAGCGCCGAATCGGCTCCGCCGGCGCTTACGGCGCCGTAATCGTTATAACTTTTCAATATTTTTCACCCCGCCTAACTAATTACAATAATTATATAATACGCCCCCGGCTTTGTCAATGCAAAAAAGAGTATTATAGCGCATTAAATCTATATTTTTTCAAAAATACTCAATAATCTCTTTTATACCGGAGAAATATGCTTATCGCGAGGCTCTTAAAACTTTCCGCTATTTAATTCGAGTCGGCTCTAACCGTTTTTAAGTATAATTTACCGTCAAAATTTAAAGCGATATTATCCCTCTTCCTCTTCGCCGCCGCCTCCTTGACCCGCGAAAGCGGCCGCGACCTTAAGTTTAACTCTCTCGAATAAGCCGCCGGCCTTTCTGCGCGTGTGCCAGCCTATGACCTTGATCGGACGATTTATCAGCTTGCAGAAGCGCTCGACCGGAAGCAGCAGTATCTTTATAGCGCAGCAAATAAACCGCGCGGTCTTATTATAAATAAATCCCAAAAACCGCGCCGCCCTGTTTTTGAGCGCAAGCCTGTACAAGATAAAACCCAAACCAAACGCTATAACGCTGTAGAATCTGAACTCGCCCGCGTTTTTATAATACGCGGCGAAAAACAGCGCGATACCGCAGCCGATAAACCACAGTATATCCAAAACGTTCACAACGGCTATGTTCTGCTTTTTCCCGCCTATCCGCTTGGCTCTTAGAAGATCGTATATAAACGTCATCAAAACGCCGCATAAAAACGACCACAAAAAATAGTTCCATTCCACTCCCTGATACTTATCCAATTTCATCACTCCGTACTATGTATTTTATAAATATTTTATCTAAATAATTTGCCAAAGAATCCCGTCTCTTCCGATTGCGGTTCCTCGTCGTTTAGATATTCCAGCCTGTCTACGACGCCCTCTACCAGCAATTCTCCGTTCGAGGTATTGAGCTGGTTTATTTTAAAATCGCGCCCGAGCAGTTCCATAATGCCGAAGTTCGTCGCGATAACTATCTTCTCTTCGTCGAAGCTTATGACGTCGTCCACCGCCGTGATAGAGATATTATATCTGTTTTCCAGCTTTACAAGATGCTGTTTCATATTTTCTTCCATGCAGACTCCCTCCCTTTTCCGCTCTTTGCAAACTCTTATCGCGAATTCCGCATACTTAATAATATTCAGATCCGCGCGCTTTTATGCGGCGGATTTAAAAATAGCCATACACTATGATCCGATCCTAACCGGAGATCTTACCGCGTAAATCGAGCGGGACGAACTTCTCACGATCGAGAACGTCCGTCTCTTCGCTCAGCCGCGCGCAGTCCGTCGCCCCTTACCGCTTAGCCGCGCGCTTCCCGCTATCCGGGCGCGTCGGGATCTTTTCCCGTTAAAGCTCGCCCGTTTCGGGCAAGTAAAAAGCCGCCCGCGCAAAATTGCGGACGGCCTCGTATTTATTATTTATCGCTATTCGACCGCGCTCATTACTCCGGTCTTTAGATCTATGACGTAGTCCTTATCGTAGTGCAAATAGACCTTCTCATCGGTCTTGTCTACGACTACGTTCTCGAAATATTTATTCCCCCAAAAACTGACCGACTGAAATTCCTGATCGTAGCATATCTCCGTTCCGTCGGCCGCGATCCTGCGCAGATACTCGCTCCCTCCGTGCGCGTTCGCCTGACTCATATACAAGAAGGTATACTCGTCGGTCTCGAGGCTGTCGATAACCGTGAAGGATTGTTCTTCGTAGTATTCTATCCTCTCTTCGCGGGTCGGCTGAGCGGGCTCGACGTCCGCGAGGACTTCGCCGACTTTATCCGGATAAAAATAATAAAAATCCGCGATCTGATCGGTCATAAGCTGATATTGACCTCCGTCGCCCACGTAAAAATTATAGGTCGGACGTCTGAAACAGTAACCTATCAAGACGCCGTCCGAAACGATCTCCCGGAAAGGTCTTTCCCATCCTGAATCCCCGGCTATGCTCGCGCCGATACTTCCGTATTGCAGCGGATCCGGCGCGAAAACTGCGGCGATATTATCGGTCGTCTCAGTAAGATCCAACGAAACGCGCTTTTCGTCCAAGATATTAAAAATGTCGTCGGTCGGATACATAAACTCCAATTCAACAACGCGACTATCCGGATCCCAGATATATTTGCCCCCGATATCCGAAAACTCCCGGTCGGCTCCCAAATCCTCGATCGCTACCGCAGTCTTGCCGTTTAAAGCGTACGCGGGCAATTTCCGGTCGTAGATATACGTCGTTATATCGGTCTCGTATATATCGCCCACGACCGCGCCCGGACTTTCGGCGGATACGTTATCGCCGCTCTTAAGATCGTCCGGCGCAAGGCTCCAAAACAGCAGCGTCCGCAGCCCGTCGTTATATTCGTAGCCGTCCGTTATGTCCTCGATAATAACCGCGGTCTTGCCCCCGATATTATAGGACGGAACGGTAACTCCGTTAACTACCGCTTTGATATCCGTCGCATAAATATTTCCGATCGCGTCTCCCGTAGCCGCGTATGCCGGTAAAAACATACAGCTTAAGCATACGGCGGCTAAAATACAAACGCAAAGATACTTTTTCATCATTCCCTTCTCCTTTCCGATCCGCTTGCGCCGGCTTTATATTCCGACGTCCCTATTTCCGCTTAAACTCTTTTTATAATCATACCATAACAACGTATAATAAACAAGGCTCAGCGCCTTATCAAAGTTACAAATTTACATGTCAAAATACCAACGTAAACGCCCAGCGTGTTTAGGACCAAGTCGTCTATCTCGCAAACGCCCGCGCCAAAAATAAACTGCATGGTCTCTACGACCGCTGAGACGATAAACCCGGTAACCAAAGTCTTTACAAGCGACGCTTTTCTAAACCCGAACATATAGAACCCGATCGGCGCGAACCAGACTATATTGCCGACGAACAGGTAAATAAAATATTTTAGATCTTCGGCCGCTATATGAAACAGGTCGGCGAACGGAACAAAATTGACTTTCCCGTAATTAAAGGCTCCCGCGATCTCAAAACCGTCTCTGAAAACGGTTATTTTAAACAGCGCAATAACATATATAACAAACAAAATATTTATCAGCTTTTTCATATTAAATCACCATGGAATAATTTTCATCAAATCAAAGACCTACTCGACGCTCGTCAGTCATCCAACGTCATATAACTCGCCGCCGACTGATAAAACGCTATCGTCTATCCACTCAAGCTCGTATTCTTCTCCCCAGCCTCCGTAATGCAAAAGCCAATCCCTTGCCTTAAACGTACCGCAAAACAACTCAAGATCGCGATCGACGCTCCTTGCATATACAAACGTATCGCCGCCGAGCGCGCCCTGATCGGATCTTACGACCCACGCCTCTTTTGTCCCGTCCGGAGACGGCGCGGTTTGGGTTACAGTCGTTTCGCCGAACGAGGAAAAAATAAGTACGAACCATAGCCACAGCGCCGCCGGTATCATGCCGACGCATATGTTGATTATAACGTTTTTCATTTTTACCGAATCGGAGACGGCGAAAAATATCAACGCCGCCGCAACGGCCGAAATAATTATCACGATATTCGCGCATACCGCGTTCCCGTCAAAATCGACGGCGAAAAATAGCGAAACGGTAAACGCAAGTAATATGACCGGCATGATCCGTCCGAAAGATCCCGACCGCTTGGTTTTCACTCTTCTATACCCGGCCGACAACGCGGCCGAGATCAGCGCGAAGGCTCCGTACGCCGCTACAAACGCGGCGCAATTCGACGGAACAAAACAGTAGCCGCAAAAATATAACAGCATGTTCAAAGCCGATAAAACGATCAAAAGTCCGCCGAAAAAGCAATTAAAATTTTTCTTAACGCTTTGCATACGTCAATCCTCCGTATACTCCAAAATATCTCCGGGCTGGCAGTCCAGGATCCTGCAGATCGCGTCCAGCGTCGAGAACCTAACGGCTTTCGCTTTATTATTCTTCAAGATCGAAAGATTCGCGGGCGTAATATCCATCTTATCCGCAAGCTCCATAAGCCCGATCTTTCGCTTCGCCATCATCACGTCTAAATTAACTATTATAGCCATCTCACACCGTCCAATCGTTTTCTTCTTTATACAGGATCGCCCGCTTAAATATATCTTTCAAAGTCAGACAAAATAATCCGCCGAGCACAAAAACCATTACGACGATAACCGTCGATACCGAAAACATAAAGACGCATTTCACAATATATGCCAGCGCGATAATCCCGCACGCTGCAGCCATCCGCTTTAAACAGACTACGTTTTTGTTGACAAACGGGTTGCCGCCCGCCAGCGTTTTATACATCAGCTTCAAATTGAATAAAATATATACCGCGCAGACGCCGGAGATAAACAGTATCGTTATAAACAAAATAAGTCTGCCGGAGCTGTAATTATAAAATCTGTTTATCGTATTTGAAAAAAACGGCGTCAAGACGACGCAGACTATCCCCAAATAAAACATGACGTCGATAATCGCTCTTGTCGCCGTTTGGATAATATTTTTCTCACGCATTGCAAAGCCACCTCCAAAGTCTAAAGTTTTCATATCGTAATTATAACACAGCTCTTTTCAAAAATCAATAAATATTTATCGTTTTTCAATAAATAATTATCCCCGCAACTTTTATCCTTGCACAAAAAAAGACCTGCGCGCTATACGCAGGCCGGAGCGTAGTATTTAGTTTGCTTACATATACAGCGCGATCTTATTGATCGCCGATTCCGGGATCATCAATTTTCCGTATTCGTTCAATCTTCCAAACATCAACGGCGTGGCGCTGCAGTTTTCTCCGAACTCGGATAAGCGCGAGCATATCTTGGAAGATTTTCTCTTTTCCTCGGCGCTCAGAACGATATAGTAGTTTTCTTCAAGCTTATACAATCTGCTGTCGCCCTTAAATTTGCCGCCAAGCGTTTTGGCCGCCGAGCAAACCGCGTCAAACTCTTCAAACTTAAATATATGGGTGAACTGTTTATCGGCCGTTCTTCTAAGCTCCCTCGTCGCCTTCTTCGCTCTGCTCTTGCTTGCGTCGTACGTTTTAAGGTCGTCGCTCGTGACCTTGCTGCGTATCTCTCTGCGCTTTATATGGCCTTTATACGAACATTGCTCTATGGCTTTTTCAAGCTCGAGTTCGCTTTCGATCCTGGTGATGAACAGCCCGAACCCCTCGTCGCCGTGAGGCTCCGTCTCGACAAACAGCTTGGCGCCGTCCACAAAAAATTCCATATCCCGCTCCGCTTTCCTGATCGCCTTCCAGAACATATCCTGAACCTGAGGCGTATTCTGAGAAATGCTTTTTATGTTGACGTTCCAGGCCTTCGCCTCGTCGTCGTCTATCATCACTTTGATTTTGTTGCTATTAATTTTTTCGATTTTCATATACTTCTCCCCGTGTCAATCACAACTAATCCTATTTCAAATTATCGATCCGCTTTATAAAATAATATGAATATCATTTTATTTAAATATACGCGTAAGATTTATCTTTTAAGACGATTTTATTTGAAATATTCTACTCGATTAAAAGCCTGTATCGTCGAATCCAGTATATTGGTTCCGAGCCGCATAAGCAATAATCAATTAATATAAATTTCAAATTAAAATCACATTGAATATTATATATATTTTTTTCCATAATGCAATGCAAATAATAATTATATAACAATTTGTAAACCATCTGTAAAATATCATAAAATCGGCGTAACAAAATCGCAATATTTTCTTATTGTAATTTTCAGAAAATGTGATATAATAAGTTTGTAAGTGAAAAACTTTCAATTTACAAAAACCTATGATTTGAATATTTCATCCCTGCGATGTTTGTATATTAGGTCATAATGTAAAACCAACACTTATTTTAAGGGATTAATTCTCCGGCGGCGGCGCACATGCCTCACGTCTTAGGACGTCCAGTGGACTTGTAATGTCTCCGGGTACTTTCCCACCTGGCTTCCAGGTTTTTACTTTAGCCAATCTACGGCACTTGCGGGGATTATTTTTACTTTAATTACGATCTATCTCTGATTATCGCCGCGTTTTCCGCGGGTATCTTCTTATATTGCTCTAAAAGCTCTCATATATCTCTGTTTTGTTACAAAACCACTTGACAAAATCGCTTTTATGATATATAAATATAAGGTATATAATTATATTTTTATGTAGTTATCTCGGTTTGTATCGCAGATATAATTTTTTATGTCGAAAAATTATTTGTTACGCGTTACCAAACCGATAAAGAATACTTTAGGAGGTTTTGTTTTGCGTATAATCTCAGGTAAAAGACGCGGTTATAAACTGACTCCTCCTATAGGCGACGGCGCCAGACCTACCACGGACAGAGTTAAAGAATCTCTGTTCAACATAATACAAACGCGTTTGCCTTGTAAAAACGTTTTGGATCTATTTGCCGGAAGCGGCGCGCTCGGTATAGAAGCGCTCAGCCGCGGCGCCGAACACGCGGTATTTGTCGAGAGCGATCGCAGAACCTGCGAACTTATCGATAAAAACTTGACCGGGGCGACGCTGAGCGGCGGCGCTGAAATAAAGCGTATGCAGGCTCGGGAATATCTTGATATATGCGATATCAAGTTCGATATTATTTTCCTCGACCCTCCGTACAACAAAGGTTTTTTAAAGCCGGCGATCGATAAGATCTTAGAACGCGATCTGCTGGCCGACGGCGGTATAATAGTAATTGAATCCGAAACAAAAGGCTCGGAGCTTGGCGAACTTCTGAATTGTTTCGACGGTAAATTATCAGTCCTTAAAACCGCAAAATACGGAAGAAGCTCTATTACCGTACTTCAGAGGTGAGAATATGATTACTGTTGTTTATCCGGGCAGTTTCGACCCGTGTACAAACGGACACTTAGACGTTATAAAAAGAGCCGCGTCGCTGTTCGACAAGGTCGTCGTCGGCGTTTTGACAAACAGCTCTAAGACCCCGGCGTTTACGGTCGAGGAGAGGATAGAACTTTTAAAGATCGCGACCGAGGATCTGAAAAATGTCGAGATCGCCACATTTTCCGGTCTGCTGGTGGATTTTATGAAAAAAATTGATTCAAAGATAATTATTAAGGGAATTCGAGCCGTATCAGATTTTGAATATGAATTTCAAATGGCGCTCACCAACCGCACGTTATGCGACGAGCTTGAAACGCTCTTCCTTCACACAAGTAAGGAATATATGTTTTTAAGTTCGAGTATCGTCAAAGAGATTGCAAAATACGGTGGAAATTTAAACGGACTCGTTCCGGAAAAATTAATCCCTATTATAAATAGACGTTTTGAAAACGCTTGATTTTCAAGACCTACATCATTACTCAGGAGGTAGTTTACAATGGATGCTTTAGAATTGTTAGACGAGTTGGAGGATATAATCGATAAAGGCGCTGCCGTACCTTTTTCGGGCCGCTGTATCCTTGAAAAGGACGAGCTCTTGGATATACTTCAAGAAATCAAATTAAAACTTCCGGACGATCTCAAGCAGGCTAAGTGGATCAAGGAAGAGAGAAACAGGATCATCCAGGAAGCTCAGGCCGAGGCGGACAACCTTATCAAGAGCGCCGAGGACAAGATCATAGCTATGGTGAACGAAAACGAGATCACCAAGAAGGCTATAGTTCAGGGCAATCAGCTAATGGAGCAGGCGCGCGACAACGCTCAGCAGATCCAGGATTCTTCTTACGCATACGCGGACAATCTGCTCGAAACGGTCGAAAAAGTCGTTTTGAGTTCGATGAAGGATATGGAGCAGTGTATTTCTATCGTTCGCAACAACAGAAACGAGCTCAGAAATAACAACGCCGTAAGTTCTCAAAATTTAGCGCCCGCGCCAAGCGAAAATGTAAATTAATTTTATCTGAACACACTTTCTCCGGCCAAATGTTTAAGACGCATTTGGCCTTTTTGTTTTACCTTGAATCAGGATTAAATTTAGACGGCGTCTTAAATCGGTATTTGGGCCGGCGATCCTATCTCGTAGCTCCTTTTTGACTTATACGAAAATACTTCAAAATAATAATAAAACGAGCATAAACAGCTCGTCTTAGACTTAATAAACTAATTATATAGTTCTCTCGCTTAAATCAACCCGGCGTTATTGAATTTCCTGCTCTAACTTATGAAACACGGGCGCGTCAAAAAATTCTACCAAAGAGATCCCTAAACCGTCGCATAGCTTTTTGATAGTAACGATTCCGGGATTTTTGGTTATTCCATAAACAATATTTTTTAATGTCGACGGCGGAACCGCCGCGATCGTCGATAGCCTGCTTATAGTAATCTCATTTTGAGCGCATAATTCTAATATTCTATGAGCGACAGCGCTACGCGTATCCATTTTTTCTCACCCGTCCATATATAGTCTATTACATCGTTTCAGACGATAAAAATCCATATGTAGGCTAAAATATTTTTAATACTTTTGTCCATCAATTATTCTTTCTATCCGCATAAACGGCGATCCCGTCTTCAAATCTAACGTTATACGTATACGGATCGATCATATCGTCGCCGTAACCAAGATAATAATCGAATACTTCCCAGCCGCCGTACTCCGAGACAGTATCCGGCTCGCCTAAAATTTCAATTATTTCATCCTTGGTCATGCCGACAAAATCGTATTTCTTTTCGAGATCGTCTATCATATAAAAGCGGATCTCCTCGTTTTCATCCCATTTTTCTCTGCTGTATACGGACGAATAAAGTCCCGCCGCGTTGTAGATTATCCCGTTGACCATAACCGCCGAAAGCGCGGCGAGCGTCAGGCAGAGCGGGAGCGCTAAACCGACTTTTTTCTTTTTGCAGATCGCGATCGTCGCCGCTATGGCGCATAGATAAATAGTTACGAATACCGCTTTCAAAACCCCGTCGCCGAACTGGTTGACAAATCCGTCGACCATGAAGAATATAAGCGACGCGCAGGCGATCCCGCACCCAAGCGCGGCAAAGATTATGTATAGCGCTATATTAGTTATAATTCTTCCTGTTTTAGATCTCATAATATCGCCCCGAGACCATTGTACCATACGTTTGTTATGATGTAAATATAATTTAATAAATTGGAGAATCTTTCGCAGACATTAAATAAAAAAGCGAATCGCAATGTTAACGCGTTTAGATAACCAAAGCCGGGCGCCAAAAAGCGTCCGGCTCTATGATATATATCGACAAGAGGCTGTCAAAAAATCCGTCGGTGTTGTAAATAAATCATGCAAAAAAAACAATACCGTTTCCCCTATGCGCGTCGGCTAAAAAACATAAATCCCGCCGCTACCAGCCTCTGCTGTCCATGTTAAGATCGCCTACGAGAGATTTTAGACCGTATTTTATTACGTATTTCTCATCGGCGTTAAAGTCCCACAATTTCAGGGACAAGCCAAATTTATTCTTTAAACTGTAAGATCTCGCCGTATATATAGCGTATCTGCCGTCGGCGGTAAAGCAATACGTTCCCACGTCCGAATCGCCGAGAACCTTGCTCTCCGACGGGTTGTTCCAGTTCATGACCCTCAATCTTTGATCGTCCTCGCTCAACTTATAAAGCATCGTCGAGTCGCAGACAACCGGCTCTATTCCTTGAGTCAGCTCTATATCCGTCTTTGTGATGAAGTTATAGACGTGTATATATCCGTTATAATCGTAAAACAAAAGGTTTCCGTCCTCAGCCCAGGAATATACTTTCGATATTCTATCGTAGACCTCGGTGACCTCGCTGACGTAGCCGGTCAGCATATCGAAATGCATCATTCTCTTATCGTTGAGGATGACCGTGAAATTATCGCTGCCGTGCACGCGTCTCAGCGAACTGATCTTCTCGACGGTACTGTAGAAAGTATAGTTCTCTCCGGTTTGAAAATTATACGTCATAACCTCGTATTTGTTCCCGGGAGCCGTTCTGTAATAGATTATTACGTTGTTGTCCATTAAATAATTGGGATCCCTGCCGTTTAGATTCGTGTAAGATACCTCTCCTCCCGCCAAAGGCTGTATTTTTACGATCCCCCTGTTATATGTCGGATCGTCCATCAAAATATTTCCGATCTCCGCGAATTTTGGATCGTCGCCCGGCAGCGTGCGCTCCGTACCGTTCCACAAAAAATAGGAACCCACGCCCAAAGCGCATAAAATTATAACCGCCAAAGCTATTATCGCAATCCTGTGTCTGCCCACATCCATTCCTCCGTTGCCAATAAAGTACGTCGATCTATAATAAAACCTATTAATAAAGTTAAGATCGCTGAGTATATCGCCTGTATTAAGATATATTCTAAGTCCGCAAAACGCAGCTTCCGCGCCGCTCGATCAGCTGGTGGCGTCCAATAGCGCCCGGTCCCATCTCGAATTTGCGTCGGCCACGTTAGTCTTAAGCTGATTAAAGACTAAACTTACGATCTCGTGGTCGTCCTTCTCGGCCTCCGCGGCTTTAACGAGCTCGAACGCGTCTACGTACAGCGCGATTATCTCGCTTAAGTTATTCGCCAAGACCGTATCTACCTCGCTGAGCTGCGCGTTTTCCACAGCCGCGGCGTTGGCCTCGGCGATCGCGCCCGCGTCGTAATATATCTCGTTGAACCTTACCCACCACATCTCGTTTATCTCGCTCGATTCTATATCGATAAGCTCGTTCGTCTTCGTCTCAAGCTCGGTAAACGACCAGTATATATCCCCGAACTCGACCGCGGCGGCCGAGGCGGCGGGCTGTATATCCGGCGCCGTATTCTCGTCGTCTCTCCGAACCATCGCGTTTCCGCAAGCTGTAGAAATAAAACAAAAAACCAAGCACGTAAGTATAACCAAAGTTTTTCGCATTTCTATTCTCCCAAAACAATGTAATTTATATGTATATATGCCCTTATCACAAAAATAACTATCGTTTCCTGTAATATTTTATATAAATAAGTATAAAATAAGTAACTTTATGTGTCAACATGCGTAACGGATAAATAAAAATTAGTCACACAATTGTTACAATTTTGTCATATTAGCCCGCTAAATCCGCTCGCCGACGACGAACCTTCGCCATGGCGCGGGAGCCGTATTTCAATATAAACGCCCGTAAAAAATAAAAAGAGAGTAACCAAAGCCGTTACTCCCTATGTATAAAAGGATCCGCAAATCAATCCTCGACCCATTCGGTCACCTTATCGATAAACATCTTCCCGTCAAGGTGATCCAGTTCGTGACAAAACGCTCTCGCCAGAAGCCCCTCGCCGCTATATTCTACGGTCTCGCCGTCTCTGTTTAAAGCTCTGACGGTCGCCTTATTCGGTCTGGTCACCAAGCCGTATTTTCCGGGGTAGCTGAGACAGCCTTCCGCGTCGGTCTGTTCTCCCTCCGTACTGATTATTTCGGGATTTATAAGTTCTATGACCCCTTCGCCCAGATCTATGACCACCACTCTCCTGAGCACGCCCACCTGCGGCGCGGCGAGTCCGACGCCCTCCGCTTCGTGCAGCGTGTCTATCATATCGTCGAGCAGCATGGTTATCCTGCCGTCTATTTTCTGAACGGGTCTGCACTTCTTGGTAAGAACCGAGTCCCCATACTTCACTATTTTCCTTATCGCCATTACTTCTTCCTCCTGTCTATTTAGCTCCATATATCGCTTGATCCCGCCGCGCCCAACAAACGGGCGGCGCGGAATAATAAACCTATGCAAAGCGGATCGGCGTCCGTTAAAACCGGCGAGCCGCCGCGTTTAGATATAGAACCGGCCGGCTCCGTATCCGCCGTCGCCGCCTAAACGCATACGGGCTTTGCCCGCAAATTTATCAAACGGCTTATCAATCTTTTGAGAGAATAACCAAAATATCCCCTCCGCCTCTTCTGAAACCGATCTCGGCTGCTAAACCGCCGGGATTAAATTCGTTGCTCGAGGCTTGTACTTCTCCGACGCTGAGCGTCATATTCTCAGCGGTATATTTCAGTCCAGATATCGAAAATCCTTCGACGTCTCCGCCGTATGGGAAAAACGAAACGTACTTGTACGCGGGATCTCTTTCTAAATAAAACTTCGCTTTTTCGCCCTCGCCCGCGCCGCCGCTCTCCATCCAGAGCTTATTTTTGCCGTCGAGCAGAGTCAATTTCCCGCCGCGGTCGAGCGCGTATTTCATCAGGCAGAAATGAGAATATTCATGGTCTATCCTGCCGCCCAAGCCGCCGAGCAGGGTTATGTCGGCATACCCTGCGCCGAGCGCGAAGTCGAGCGCGATGTTCGTGTCCGTCTTATCCTTTTCGGGCGGGTATTTGTAGCTCTCGATATAGTCCGGATAATCCTGCGTATACGAATCGTTGTCGCCGAGCAATACGTTGGGGATCACGCCCAAATTTTTCGCGTGTCTGTAGCCGCCGTCCGCGCAGATAACGAAACTCTCGCTAAAATCCACGCTTTTTAAATATTCGTAATCCGTTATCGGCGCTCCGGATATTATAACACATCTTTTCTTATTTTTAAAGTCTTTCATAGCGTTTTTCATAATAAATCAATACGGTAATTTATAGCAATTTTTAAGGATAAAAACAGTCGCCCGCTTTTATCCTATACGTCTTAAGTTTAGTTTTGCGTTCCCGCTCCCCGGAAACTTTTAAGCCCGTTCGACGCGGGGCGCTCGCAGATCGATCTTTGCCGCTTATAGACGCCGCGTTATAACGGAAACTAAAGCTCTTCGAGCGCCGCGGCGGCTCTATAGCTTGTCCTTCGCTACTGAAACGGTCGGTTGACCCGCCCGCGGTCCGCAGCTTTCGCTCGTTTAACCGTCGCGTTAAAACCGCCTGCGGCTCCTTTAAACGACCGCGTAAAACAGTCTGCGATCCGTAGTTTTGGTTTGTTTAACATCGCGTTAAACCGCCCGCGATCCGCAGCTTTCGGCCTCTAAACGATCGCGTTTAAACAGCCCGCGGCGGCCGCGGCGTTTTTGCTCATAAGCTCTATCGTACTCCGGTAATCCTCGGAGCCGAAGATCGCCGACCCGGCGACGATTATATTCGCGCCCGCTTCCACCGGGATATGTACGTTGTTGGGACCTACGCCCCCGTCCACTTCGATATCTATCGCGAGGTTCCTATCGTCTATCATTTTTCTCAGCCGGCTTATTTTTTCGTTTACAAATTCGAGATACTGCTGGCCGCCCCTGCCCGGCTCGACCGTCATAAGCAGCACGCTGTCGAGCATATGCAGATAGCCTTCCAGTCTGCTTATCGGCGTCGCGGGTTTTAAGGAGATCCCGGCTTTTAAACCGAGCCCGCGTATCCTGTTTATGAGAGCGACGACGTTTGTTCCAAACTCCCGCGTCTCGTCGTGAAAAATTATCACGTCGGCGCCGGCGTCCGCGAAAGCGTCCACGAAATTTTCCGGATGTTCTACCATAAGGTGCACGTCGAACACCATATCCGATTTTTCTCTGAGCGCCTTGACCGTAAGGGTTGAATAACTCAGATTGGGCACAAAATGACCGTCCATAATATCGATATGCAGATATTTCGCTCCGCTCTCTTCCACTAATTTTACTTCTCTCTCCAAATTAGCCGCGTCCGCGGCCAGTATCGACGGCGCTATTATAGGCAGCATGCTTCTCTCCCCTTACAGTATATTTATAGACCGTCAAAAAGACGATCCGACGGCCGATAATAAAATTTTATTTCAGCGTTGTCTACATTATACATAATAATGCGGATAAATTCAATACATTTTTTGTTGAAACTCGCTTAATAATTAAAAAAACATAATTTTTTATCAGTCCTCACTGATTTTCCGCGCTCAATATTTCTTATTATCCAAAATTTCCTGATATTGTAGCAGATAACTCTCGTGTCTCGATCTGGGTATCAAACCTTCCTCTACCGCCCGCAAAACTCCGCAGCCCTTTTCCTTTCGGTGAGTGCAGTCGCTGAACATACAGTCGTCCATATACGGCTTAAACTCCGGGAACAGATACATAAGCTCTTTCTCGTCAAGTTCTGAGATCGTAAACGAACTGAACCCCGGCGTATCGATAATATAACCGCCGCTCGGCGCTTTAAGCAGTTCGCTGTGTCTGGTCGTATGCCGTCCGCGCTCGACTCTGCCGCTCACGTCGCCGGTCTCGAACCGCTCCTCTCCGAAAACCGCGTTCAAAAGGCTCGATTTTCCGACCCCGGAATTACCGGCGAAAACGGTGATCTCGTCTTTGAGGCAATTCTTTAGTCTGTCCACGTTGATATTCTCCTTGGCGCTGAGCATGATGGTCTCGAACCCGGAGCGCTCGTATATATCTTCGTACTCGCCGCCGTCGGATATATCGGTTTTGTTGATGCAGATTATGGGCTTGATCCCCGCGTATATCGCCGACGTTATCATCTTGTCGATGACGGATAGATTCGGTTTTGGATTTTCAGGCGAGAACACCGCCGCCATCTGCGTGACGTTCGCGACCGCCGGGCGTATCAGCTCGCTCTCTCTGTCGCGGATCTCGTATACCGTTCCCGTAAGCGCCTCGGTATCCGCCAAACATACGACTCTGTCCCCCACGAGCGGGGTTATCCCTTCTTTCCGAAACTTTCCCCTGCCCCGACACTCGTAGATCTCTTCGCCGCTGTCGACGTAATAAAACCCGCCTATCCCTTTTATTATGATACCTTCAATCTCTCTTTCTCTCATGCCGTATTTTTCTCTATTCCTCCTTTTAAGATTCTATAAATTCATCCCGCGCCTTTAAAACTATATACTCCCCGCGATTCAAAACGCCGCTTGCTCGCGCGCATATTTAAGCGAACTCCGGCGTCCTGCCTCGGCTTTTGAAGCCGTATTCCCGCGGCGCGTATGTCTAAGATCGTTATAATATTAATTTTACACTTTTTCTTTAGTAATATCAATAAAAATTTCAAAAAAATCCTCGAAAAAAATCCTCGGAAGAACCGCTAAATTCTTCCGAGGAATATATATTTACTTTAACCGTTATTCTCTGGCGTCTACTCCGCCCGAAGATGAGCCGCTCTCGCTTGACGAACTTCCTCCGCTTGAAGAGGATTCCCCGCCGCCGCTTGATCCGGACGAACCGCCGCTCGAAGAACTGCCGCCGGATGAACTACCGCCGCCGGAAGATCCGCCGCTCGATGAAGAACCTCCGCCCGACGAACTACCGCCGCTTGAAGACGATCCGCTCGAAGAAGAACCTCCGCTCGATGAAGAGCCGCTTGAACCGGACGAACTGCTTCCCGAAGATTCTTCGCTCGACGAGCCGCCGCTTGACGAACCCGACGAACTGCTTCCCGACGAAGAGCTTCCGCTCGAG
This sequence comes from Clostridiales bacterium, assembly GCA_019419865.1. Lineage (GTDB taxonomy): Bacteria > Bacillota > Clostridia > Monoglobales > Monoglobaceae > Roslinia. The sequence goes on from JAHZIG010000001.1 coordinate 68,700, forward strand.
GTATCCTCGTCGTCCGAGCTATCGTCGCTTGACGAACTACTGCCGCTTGAAGAACTACCGCTCGACGAACCGCTGCCGGACGAGGGCTGCGAATCGCCGGACGAGCCGCCGGCGCTGCCGGAATCGCTTATCGGCTCCGGAGTGGCCTGTCTGCCTCTGCTTACGTATAAGGTTATCGTCTCGCCGGAGGACACCGAACTTCCAGCCTCCGGATTCTGCTCGATTACTTTTCCGGCCTCTACCTCGTCGTCCGATCTTTCGAGCCTGTTTACTCTAAGGCCGAGCATTTCTATCTGCTCCCTCGCCTCTTCGTAGTCCATTCCCGAATAATCGTCGAGGGTGACCGAACTGCTGCCCGAGCTTACGGTGACGCGTATTACTATATCTTCCGCCGCGCTCCTGGTTCCGGCTTCCGGATTCTGTTCGAGTATCGTTCCGACCGGCTTGGTGCTCTCCGTTCTTCCCGATTCTATTATGCTGTAGCCCTGACTTCCGTATTCGTCTCTCGCTTCGTCTATGGTCATATCCACAAGGTTGGGTATCTCTACTCCGCTGTGGCTTCTGCCGAAGAGACCGAAACCGTCCGTGACCGAATAAGCTACGCCTATGCCTGTGGCCAAAACCGCCAATCCTAAAAGAAACGCTATAAAGCCTATCTTTCTCTCTTTGCGCTTCTTCTCTCTTTTAGCGCGTTTATCTCTTATTTTTTTCAGGCTCTCGTCCTCTTCGCTGCGCGGGTCGGGATCTTTCTTAGCCCCCGAATTTCTCTTTCTCTTTGCAGAACTTTTTCCCTTTTCCCGAGCGCTATCGTCGCTTATCGGGCGCGGCTCCACGACGTCTTCTCCAAGCTTGGGGAGCGCTATCGTCTCCGTACTGTCCTGAGTCGCCGCCGCGGTATCCGCCGCCATAAACGACAGACGCGCGTTGGGATTTTTCAAAACGATATCGAGATCTTTAAGCAGCTCCTGAGCGGACGCGTATCTGTTGTCCGGCTCCTTGGCCATGGCCTTCTCCACGATCGCCTCGAGCGACTTGGGTATATCCGATTTTATCTCGGTGATATGCTTAGCCGACTCCTGCAGGTGCTTGATAGCTATCGCGACCGGGCTTTCGTCGTTGAACGGAAGCTGTCCCGTCAGCATCTCGTACATCACGATACCTAAGGAATATATATCCGTTCTCTGGTCGATATATCCGCCTCTCGCCTGCTCGGGCGATAAGTAATGCGCCGTGCCTATAGTGTTGTTCCCCGCCATCGTCATCGTGGCCTGAGACGTGGCTCTCGCTATGCCGAAATCGGTTATCTTAAGCGTCTTATCCGGCGTCATGATTATATTCTGGGGTTTTATATCCCTGTGTATAACAGAGTTTTTATGCGCCTCCGCGATACCGTCGCAGATCTGCTTCGCGTACCCGACGGCCTCGCGCCAAGGAATAGCCCCGACTCTGTCTATGTATTCCTTGAGAGTGTCGCCCTCCACAAACTCCATAACGATGTAGTACAGGCCGTTTTCGCAGCCGACGTCGAATATCGATACGATATGCGGGTTAGACAAACTGGCCGCCGCCTTCGCCTCGGTATTGAAACGTCTGACGAATTCCTTGTCGTTTTTAAGGTCTTCTCTGAGCACCTTTACGGCGACGAATCTGTCCAACAGTTTATCTTTCGACTTATAAACGTTGGCCATTCCGCCTCTGCCGACGTTTTCAATTATCTCGTATCTGTCGGCAATAGTCTTTCCAACTAAATCCATGCTTTTTCCTCCTAAACGTGCTGTTTAAACACAATCCAAACAAATCATATTATCAGTAATTTTTGTATATACGCTCGAAAGCCGCGATCTATTGATATCGCGCTACTCTAAACATCTTATACAAACGACGGTAATATTATCGGAGCCGCCGTTGTTCTTGGCTTCGCGGCACAGGCTCGAGGCTATTTCCTCGGCGCTTCCGCCGAGCCTCACTATCTCTTTCATCCTGCTATCCTCGACCATACCGCTGAGACCGTCGCTGCACATCAATATAACGTCGCCGGGAAAATACTCGTATTCAAAAATATCCGCGCGGGTCTTCGATTCCGTGCCTAACGCTCTGGTTATAATGTTTTTTTGAGGATGATACCTCGCCTCCTCGCGCGTGATAGTTCCGTTTGCGACCAACTCCTCGACCACGGAATGATCGACCGTGACCTGATATATCTCGTCGTTTCGGCAAGCGTAAACGCGGCTGTCGCCGACGTTCGCTATGTAACTCTCGGCTCCCGCCATGACGCATATCACCGCGGTGGTGCCCATTCCGCTTTGAGCCGCGGATTCTTTCGACATCTCGTAGATCTCATAGTTCGCCGAGTCTATCGAGTCATTGATGAGCCGCGGCAGATCGCGGTTACCTTGACCCTCTGAAGTCAATATCCCGCTCAGCTCGCCGGAAATTTTCTCGACCGCGAGCGCGCTGGCCACTTCTCCCGCGTTGTGTCCGCCCATACCGTCCGCCACGACGCAAAATCCCGGCTCCTCGCCGTCTTTAAATCCGCGTATACAATAACTATCCTCGTTTAGTTCACGAACGCATCCGGTATCGGAAATACCGTATACATCAAACTTCAACCTTATTCACTCCCCTCTGCATATCGATATTAATCATGCAGCGCTTAGCTCTCTGTCCATAATCGCAAATCGCTCTCGAACCGGCGCGGTCGAATTATTTGGCCGACCGCTTCGATCGATATCAGACAACAACCTTGTCTTGCACAATTTGATCCTCAGTTTTATATCGTTAACCTATTTAATTATTTATCTATGTATAAAGACCGTCCGGCGGCTCTATCGATCCGAACCCGCGTTCCTGAGCTGACCGCAGGCCGCGCTTATATCGCTTCCCAGCTCTCTGCGCACCGTCGCCGAGATCCCGGCTCTCTCTATCCTCTCTCTGAATCTTTCTACCCGCTTCATATCGCTCGGTCTAAAGCCCGCTCCGGTATTGTTCACCGGTATCAGGTTGACGTGACAGAGCAAACCTTTAAGCAGACGCGCCAAACGGTCGGCTTCGGCGGGCGAGTCGTTGACCCCCGCGATTAATGTATATTCAAAAGTCAGCCGCCTATGCGTCTTATCGGTATAATACCTGCAAGCCTCGAGCAGCTCGGCTATACCGTATCTCTTATTGATCGGCATGATAGCCGACCTCTTCTCGTCGTCCGTCGCGTGAAGCGAGACCGCGAGCGTTATCTGGAGCTTTTTATCCGCAAGCTCCTTCATTCTCTCGACAAGTCCGCAGGTCGAGATCGTTATATGTCTCGCTCCGATATTCAGTCCGTTCGGATTCGTGACGTTATCCAAAAATTTCATAACGCTCTCGAAATTGTCGAGCGGCTCTCCTACGCCCATCATGACGATATTGGATATCCTAACGCCTTCCTCTCTCTGTACCGCAAGAATCTGCCCCGTTATCTCTCCCGGAGTCAGGTTCCTGACCTTTCCGTTCCTCGTGGACGCGCAGAACGCGCAGCCCATAGCGCAGCCTACCTGAGAGGATATGCATATAGTATAGCCGTGATGATAACTCATCAGTACCGATTCTATTAAATTTCCATCTTCTAATTCTAACAAATATCTCCTTGTTCCGTCAAGCTTAGAAATAAACTTTTTTCTTATCCGCGTTCGGCTTATTTTGTACATTTCCGCCAAACGCCCCCTCAAGCTCTTTGACAGGTCGGTCATTTCCTCAAAACTGTCCGCGCCTTTGTACAGCCAGCCGTATATTTGTTTGGCTCTGAACTTAGGCTCTCCCAGCTCTCCGCAGACCTTCTCTTCAAGCTCCGAGTAGGTCAGATCCCTCAGATCTATCTTCTCAGGCAACGTCTTTTCTATTTTAGACACCCCTAATCTGTGATTTGTTCCGTATTAAACAATATAATTTCATATTCTTTATTTATCCCGCTTATCCATTCGGCAGATATAAAATCCGCTACCGCCGCAGGAATATGTATCCAGCTTAAACTCGGCCGTCTTCGTGAATTCCGGGTGGCGGCTCAAAAAACTGTCCGTCTGAGCGCCGTTTTCCTCGTCCAGGATCGTGCAGGTGCTGTAGACCAAAACTCCGCCGTCCTTGACGTAGCGACAAACGTTTTCAAGTATATCGGTTTGAACGCGTCTTATCTCCTCGATATCCCCGGCCTCGCGCGCGTATTTCAGGTCGGGCTTTGTGTGAACGACTCCGAGCCCGCTGCACGGAACGTCTGCCAAAACCCTGTCCGCCTTATTTTCAAGCTCGGGGATAAATCCCGCCGCGTCGCAGGCTTCGGCCTTGATAATATCTATCCCGAGCCGCTTCGCCGCGTTTTTGATAAGTTCGATCTTATGCTCGTGGATATCGAAGGCCAATACCTCGCCGCGATTCTCCATAAGCTCGGCGATATACGTACTCTTGCCTCCCGGCGCGGCGCACGCGTCGATTATTGTATCTCCCGGTTTTGGGTCCAAGACCTCGACCGCAAGCTGAGAGCTTATGTTCTGAAGCGTGTACGCCCCGTCCCCGTAAAGCTTTGAATTATATATATCGAGTCCGCCATGGATCTCAAGGCAGTTTTCAAGAGCGCCCGGCGCCGCGTCGGCCAAAAAAGCGGTATCGGGTATTCGCGCGTCCGCGTTTTCCTCTTTGAGTTTTTCTATCAGCTCGCCGCGGCCGTATTTTAAACCGTTTACCCTTATAAACGGAGCGTATCTTTCAAAGGACGCCTTCAAAATCTTTTCGGCTTCCTCAAATCCGCGCTGAGCGATAAGTTTTTCCGCGATCCAAAGCGGATACGAATATACGACGCTTAAGTATTCGCCGCCTTTTACGTTCTCTATCCCCGCAAACAACGCCGCCCTTTCCTCGAAGGACTTGCCGCTCAGATCGCCGAAGTCCGCGTATTTACGGGCGGCGTTTCTGAGTACCGCGTTGATAAAACCGGACGATCTGCGGGCGTATTTTTTGGCGAGCCGCACGCTCTCGTTGCAGGCGGCGGATTCGGGTATCCTGTCCAAGAAGTATATCTGGTATATTCCCAGCCTCAGGATATTCCTGACCCAAACGCTCATCTTTTTTATCTTCACCTTACTGAAGCGCATTATTATCCTGTCGAGCAGGATCCGGTTTTCGGTAACGCCGAATACCAATTCGTTTATAAAGCTCTTATCCTTGGCCGTCGCCTTGGGATTTTTCCTAAACTCCTCGTTCTCCGCTATGTTCAGATAAGCGCCCTTGGCGTCTATGGAATATAATATCTTAAGCGCCGTCTCGCGCGCGTTGACTTCTTCGCTTTTTCCGTCTTTTCCGTATTGATTTTTCATATTTCTCTTAGCTCTAATCTCTGTCGCTGTTTCGTGCGATAATTATAAGCCGCAAAAGGCTCATTATCGCCGAGAACGCCGCCGCCACATAGGTCATAGCCGCCGCGGACAACACCTTCTTAGCCCCTTTGAGCTCGTCGTCCTGAAGGAGCGCCCTCTGCTCCAGCGTCGCTATCGCCCTGGCGCTCGCGTTGAACTCGACCGGCAGGGTGATAAGCTGAAAGAACACCGTAGCCGAAAACAGGATTATGCCGATATTGAGCAGCGTATTTGAAAAGCTTCCGGCATATGCAAATATAAATCCGATTATGATTATCGGAATAGACAGCTTACTGCATATGTTGACAACCGGAACGATAGCGTTCCTGATCCGTATCGGCGCGTAATCGGTCGCGTACTGGACCGCGTGTCCGCACTCGTGAGCCGCGACTCCTATAGCGCCGACGCTCGTGCTCGCATATGTCGAATCCGACAGCCTTACCACGTTGCTCCTGGGATCGAAGTGGTCGGTCAGATTGCCGTTGATCCTCTCTATCCTCACATGTCTCAGGCCGTTTATGTCAAGGATATACCTCGCCGCGTCGGCTCCGGTCATACCTCTTCTATTGGATACCTTGGAATACTTGCTGAATGTGGACGACACCTTAAACTGCGCCCACATAGATAAGATAAACGCCGGTATCAGCAGAATATACGTCCAATCAAAATAAAATCCAAATCCACCGTATGGATACATATTTCATCCTCCGTTTCTAAATTTATAATCGATCTATATATTTAGCCGTTCGGCTCGATCTCATGACTTTTTGGTCAAAATAACCCCGGTCTTGATCTCGTGTCCGTTCAGATAATCGCGGACCGCCATTCTCTTGCCGCCTTTAAATTGCAGTTCGTCTATCAAAACGCGTCCGTCCGCGCAGCCCACCGCCAGGCTCTTGGACTTATCGGGATTATTTACTATCTCCAATATCTTCCCCGGCTCGCCGCTTTCCGCCCCGCCGTCCGCGCGCGCGGATATAACTTTCATCGTCTCGCCCTCGTACCGGGTGTAGGCCATAGGCCATGGATTTGTTCCTCTTACCAGATTGACGATCTCGGCGGCGGTTTTGTTCCAGTCGATATCCCCGTCCTCTTTCTTCAGCATCGGCGCGTAACTGCTGAGAGCGTCGTCCTGCTTCGTCCTCACAGCCCGGCCGCTCTCGATCTCCTCTATCGTCTCGATCAGAAGCTCCGCGCCCAGCTCGGACAAACGTTCGAACAGCTCGCCCGCGGTCTCGTCCGGCGCTATCTCGGTCGCCCGCGACAGGAGAATATCCCCCTCGTCGAGGCCTTCGCTCATATACATGGTCGTAACGCCGGTGACTTTCTCGCCGTCGATTATCGCCCGCTGTATAGGTCCCGCTCCGCGGTATTTGGGAAGAAGCGAGGCGTGAACGTTTATACAGCCGTATTTGGGGTAGTCCAACACAAACTTGGGCAGTATTTTGCCGTACGCCACCACGACGATAAGCTCCGGATCGACGCCCAATAGTATCCTTTCAAATTCCCCGTCTCTGAGCTTTTCAGGCTGAAAAACCGGAAGACCCAGCCGCATAGCGGCCTGTTTCACCTGCGTGGGAACGAGCTTGCGCCCTCTCCCCTGCGGCTTATCCGGCTGAGAGACCGCGCCGACGACGTCGTGCCCGGCCTTGACCAGCGCCTCGAGACACGGCGTTGAAAAATCGGGCGTTCCCATAAACATTATTCTCATTTATTATTTCTCCTAATTTGTATTATATTTATACGGCTCCCGCAGGAGAGCCTATGTTTAGATAATTATACTACATTATATGTATTTTATCAAGCGTTATTGATCCGCAAATGCGATTTTGTCCATTATTTCCCTATATAATAGAAACAGCGAAGAAAGTCAATATATAGAAATTGTATTAGTTATGCAGAGAGAAACGCGCCGCCGTGTGAATAAACTCTTTATTTGCGGTAAATCAGTCGTGGAACGAACACGCGGCGGAAGTCAATTCATCCGCCGCGCTCTTCTATCAATAACTTTGATTGGTTTATTTTAATAACCAAATTATATTTTTATAACTAAGATGTCTTTATATTTTTATACGCCATTTTACTATTACAATTTTCATTGTCATATTTCAAACTATTCTGTATTAAAGCTTTTGCAAAATCTGAAAGCAAGCGCCTGTTTTTGTTATTTTAAATTACCTATATTTCAATTGTTTATCCGTTATTAATAATCATTCTTTAAAATCATTAAATCTAATTATCCATGTTATTTCATTTTCTTGAGTTAGAGCCATGTTAGACATCTTAAAATGATAAGATACTAATTTATAAACATACAAAGCTGCGACAATACACACAATTATAGCCGCATAGGCATTACAACTGCATAAACGAGTCAGCAATTCATAGCTTTTTATAAATGGCGCCAATGTAATTAATATAAACCCGATAATAACTACGTTCCCCATTCGCTTTATATACTTAATAAAACTATCCGGTTTTTTCTTACAATTTACTTCTAAAAAAAGGCTAATTTCCTCTTGAGTTTTTAAAGTTTTATCACATATCAATAACTTCCCCACGGCTTCAGCACAATTTCCATATTGTATAATCCATGATCTAAAACTTATTAATACCAAACAACAAATAGCTCCTAACAAAATCATAGCGATATTCAATAATATCAACAAAGGAAGTTCGTAGCAAATTTTCCAGTTCAAATAAAAAGCGCATACCACTATATAAAAAGCGATAACTTGATCTCTACGCACCGCCTGTTCTTTTGCATGATTATTGCATTCATCATATAATCTTAACACAAAGTCTTTATGTTTATTAGTTACCATTCATATTCCCCCCTAATATAACAAACAAATGGCATAACTTTATCTAATAAATATCCAATCTATATTTTAGGTTTATTATATCATAAATCTATCTGTAATTCAACATTTAATCGCTTTATAATCAGTAAAGTTTTTATTTTCGTCACAATATAATATATTACGGAAAGCAATTTGTAATATTTTAACAAAAAATAAATTAATTAATATGACTCACTAACTAAGATTTCCGCCGCGCCGTAATAAACATAATATTTTCGGTAATACCTTGCCAACCGGCCGATAAAAGTGTATAATCATAGTAAATACGCCGCCGAACCGTTATTTGCAGAGCGGCGCGCAAAGCCGGTCTTTGGAGCGCGGAGAGCGCCGGAGGCCGGGCGTTTTAGATCATATCTTACCAATCAAATCTTACTGGGAGTGATAAAATGATAGCTATTATAGATTATGGCGCGGGGAACCTGAGATCGGTCCAAAAAGCGCTTGAATTTTTAGGGCACGAGGCCGTAGTCACGAACGAGTCGTCCGAAATATCGGGCGCCGACAAGGTCGTCCTGCCCGGGGTCGGGGCTTTCGGCGACTGTATGGCGTCGCTTAAGAGTCTGGGCTTAGATTCGTGTATTTACGACGCGATCGGAGCCGGCAAGCCGTTTTTGGGGATCTGTCTCGGGCTTCAGCTTCTGTTTGAAAGCAGCGAGGAATCGCCGGGGGTAGCCGGACTCGGCGTGTTCAAGGGCAAAAACGTCAGGATACCGCCGTCGGAGGGGCTGAAGATCCCGCACATGGGCTGGAACTCGATAAAGTTCGATCCCGGCTGTCCGCTCTTCGAGGGGTTCGCGCCCGGCTCGGAGCCGTACATGTATTTCGTACATTCGTATTACATGCAGCCGGAGAATAAAGAGATAATATCCGCCGTGACGAACTATTCCGCCGAACTGCCGATAGCTCTGCATAAGGATAATGTATTCGCGCTCCAGTTCCACCCGGAGAAGAGCGGAGACGACGGGCTTAAAATACTGAACAATTTCGCAAAGCTTTAAACAACAGACGAATTAAGGAGGTATTCATATTGTATGCAAAAAGAATAATCCCCTGCCTCGACGTCAAAAACGGCAGAGTGGTAAAGGGCGTTAACTTTGTAAATCTGATAGACGCGGGCGACCCCGTCGAGGCCGCTAAGGTATATAACAAGGCCGGCGCGGACGAGCTGGTTTTCCTCGACATCACCGCGACGCACGAAGCGCGGGGAACGGTGGTCGATATGGCGCGCCGGGTGGCCGAGACGGTGTTTATCCCGTTTACCGTCGGCGGCGGCATAAAGACGGTCGAAGATTTCCGGGAGCTGCTCTCCGCGGGAGCGGACAAGATCTCCATCAACTCCTCGGCGATACGCGACCCGGAGCTTATCACCGCGGCGGCCGATAAATTCGGGAGCCAATGCGTCGTCGTCGCGATCGACGCCAAGCGAAATCCCGAGACCAAGAGCTGGAACGTATACATAAACGGCGGCAGGATCGACGCCGGGCTCGACGCTATAGAATGGGCGGAGAAGGCCAACCGCCTCGGCGCGGGCGAGATACTCCTGACCTCTATGGACTGCGACGGGACCAAGAACGGCTACGACACCGAACTGACCAGAACCGTCAGCGAGAACGTCTCCATCCCGGTCATAGCCTCGGGCGGCGCCGGAACGATGGAACATTTCAAAGAAGCTCTGACGGTCGGAAAGGCTGACGCCGCGCTCGCCGCTTCGCTGTTCCACTTTAAGGAGATAGAGATATCCGAACTGAAAAAATACCTCGCATCCGAAGGCGTGCCGGTTAGGTAGGGATTAGAGATTAGTAATTAGGAATTAGGCGGTAAAATTTGCCGCTGTAATGCCGAACGGCTTTGTCGGCGGAAATGGAAATACTATGTTTTCCCAAACGGCTACAGAAGCGTCTTGGACTCCTACTCCCTAACGCCTAATTCCTAATCTCTACATTGATTAGGCGGTGAAATTTGCCGCTGTAACGCCTGACGCAAGCGTCTGCGGAAATGGAATACTTTGTTTTCCTATGCGGCTCAGAAGCCGTTTTTACGGCTACAAAAACGTATTAGGCTCCTATTCGCTATTCTCTAATCTCTAATCGCTACGTTCATTTACCCCCTGGGGGTATTTTTCTCATTTTTATACTTTTATTTAAAAATTTTCATATACGAAATATTATCACAAAAATATAACTCCCTAAAATTTGTAACGTTTTTACGGGCTTTGCGCCGTTTTGACTAACTTTTTAGGGAGTTTTTTCTTTCATACAGATTTTACTGATGGGCGTAAATTGAACAGATAGAAATATATGTAAAAGTGTAAAATAGTTTTAGGGAGTTTTAGGGAGCTTTTAGGGAGCGTTTAGGGAGTATTTTTTTGCAAAAGTCCCTAAAAAAATAACGTTTTCACGGTATTTTCCGGATTTTTAGGGAGTTTAGAGAACTTTTTTATAATAAGTTACTTGAAAAAGAAAAAATATAATATAAAAAATAAATATATAAAGGAATAGGAAAAACCCTCCCTAATTTCCCTGAACAACGCGAAACCTCCGAAAAAATGTAATTCTTCTAGGGAGTTCTAGGGAGTTATAGGGAGTTTTAGGGAACGTAGCGATTGGGGATTAGCGATTAGAGAATAGGAGGTGAGTCTTGTTTCTTTAACGCCAGACGGCTTTGCCTGCGGAAAGGGAATTAGGAATCAGAAGCGGAAATTTACTCGTGTAACGCCAAACGCTTACGCCTGCTTAAAAAGAATCGCTTCGTATTCCTCTAACGTTACTGCCGCCGTTTTTACGCCTACAGAAGCGTATCATACTCCTATTCGCTATTCGCTAATCGCTACGTTCGCTAATCTCTACGTAGATATCTCTCGATCAATCCCGCTAAGTATATCGAACCGCAGACGCAGGTCGCGCCGTCTCGCTTTGCCGCGGCCTCGAACGCTTTTATCGGGTCGGACTCGGCGACGACGTCCGCTTTGGGATCTTCGCCGAGGATTATCGCTTTAAGTTCTTCCGCCGCCATTCCGCGCGGGGCTTCTATCTCGGTTACGGTCGCGCTGTCCGCCGCCTTTATTATCGCCGCCGCGGCGCTTTTCGCGTCTTTATCGCCCATCATGGCGACGACGAGGTTGACCGGTCTTTCGAGCTTTTTGAGCGACTTTGCAAGCTCGGACATGGCCGGCGGATTATGCGCGCCGTCAATTATTATATCCCCGTATTCGTCCGACCTTATCAGATCGAACCGCCCGTCTAAATACGCCTTCTCTATCCCGGTCTTGATCGTCTCGGCGGAGATCCTGTCCGCGCCTCTTTTAGACAGCGCCCGCATGGCCTCTATGACCGCCGCCGCGTTATACGGCTGGAACCCGCCGCGCAGCGACAGTCTGTAGCTTTCGCCGTCGTATTCGAACTCGGCGCCTCGCCCCGACCTTAAGCCGTCGTCCGTGATACAAGGCTCCTTGGCTTCGATCAGTTTAGAGCCGGTATCCGCGCAGAAACGCTTAATTACCGACCTCGCCTCGACCGGCTGGCCGGGATAGACTACGACTGTGGCATTTTTCTTAATTATTCCGCATTTCTCGGCCGCGATCTTCTCTATCGTATCCCCTAAATACTGGGTATGATCCAGCCCGATCGAGGTCAATATAACGATCTCGGGCGCGTCTATTACGTTGGTCGCGTCCAGCCGCCCGCCAAGCCCGGTCTCCAGAACGACGTAGTCGGCGCCCTTGCGCCTGAAATATTCAAAAGCGACCGCCGTATTAAGCGCGAACTCCGACACCGCCGCGTCGTTTTCCTCGATCACGTACCGGACGTAAGTCGCGATCTCCGCCAGCTCGTCGTCGTCTATCTCGTCGCCGTCTATGCGGATACGCTCGTTGAAACGCCTGAGATACGGCGAGGTAAACAGTCCGGTCTTATACCCGGCCTCCATAAGTACGCTCGCCGTCATGACCGCGGTCGAGCCTTTGCCGTTCGTCCCCGCGATGTGGATATATTTAAGTTCTTTCTGCGGATCTCCCATATGCCCGAGCAGTTTCAAAAGCGCCTTATTCCCCAAAACGCGGCTGAACTTGGGTCTGCTGTGGATATATTCGATCGTCTCTTTATAATTCATATTTTTCTCCCAAAATCAAAACGCCGCGCAATTACCGCGCGCGGCGCGTATTTATCTTTTACTTGATCGTATTTCATTAAGACGTCTATTACTGCGCGGCCTTTGCGAAATGGTCTACGATATACCTGTTCGCCATATTCTCCAGCTCGTCGTTTAAGGGCGCAAGCTCTTTGAAATCCGGGTACTTACGCCTCAGCGCGCAGGTCAGTATATAGTCGCAGAGCTGCGGATTTTTGGGGAGCAGAGGTCCGTGCAGGTAGGTCGCGATCACGTTTTTGTAAATAACGCCCTCGTATCCGCTTTCGCCGTCGTTGCCGTTGCCGTACAACACCTTGCCGAGCGGCGTATGGTCGCCTATGTTCGTTCTGCCCGCATGGTTCTCGAACCCGGTTATCGGCTGTTTGAACTTAGTACAGTTTAGTATAACGTTGCTTATCAATCTGGTATCGCCCGCGTCGGTGTATATGTCCAATATCCCGAGCCCCTCGATCTTGGTCGTAGCGGTCTGGTAATACTTGCCGAGGAGCTGATAGCCGCCGCAGACAGCGACCAAAACGCCGCCCGCCTCGACGTAAGCCTCTATCTCCTTTTTCTTGGCGAGCAGTTTGTTGCAGACTATCTCCTGTTCTCTGTCCGAACCGCCGCCGATGAAAACTATATCGGTATCGGTAAGATCGACGTCCTCGTCTCGGCTCGTGCATTGGTATACCCGAGCGCCTATCCCCCGCCACTCGAGCCGCTTGGTCATGCAGGCGATATTCCCTTTGTCGCCGTAGAGGTTTAAGAGGTCGGGGAACATATGCGCTATTTTTATATTATACTTGGGAGCCGGAGCCGCGACCGCCGCGGTCGTCTCTTTATTCGTCGTATTATCGCTCATTAGCTTACCCCTCCGTTGTCAAGTTCTTTTTTAAGCTCCAGCAGAGCCGTCTGAGTCGGATACAGCGCGGTGTAGTTGACGAGCGCGTAGCAGACCTCCGCGTCGGTTTCCAGACATGCGCGCACCGCCTGCTTCATATCCGAGGTTATCGAACTTACCTCTATATCCGCGTATTTAAACCTCAGCGCTATGTCGTAGAGCCGTATCCCTGTCGTCGTGAGCGTGTTTAGGTTCTCGTCGCCGAGCTTGTCGAAATCGACGTCCCAGAGCCACGAAACGTCGCGCCCGTCGTTGGCCAGGTCGTTTATCGCGACGATTACGTCCTTCTTCCGCTTGTCCAATATTACGGTCTGTATCGCCTGGTTAAATCCCGCCGGGTTCTTCGCGAGGTTGAGTATGACCGGCTTGCCGAGGTCTATAAGCTCCATTCTGCCTATCTGCGGCTTGTAGTCGCTGAGCAGGTCGTTGAACTTTTTCGTCCCTATCTTCATAACGTTTAGCGCCGAATAGACCGCGAGGATATTATATATATTGTAAAAACCCCTGTAGTTTACGTCTATGCGCTCTTTCCCGACGTTGAACTTCATCGACTCCGAAAGCTCGACGTTGGTCGCCGGGAAGTCTATCTTTGGGCGCTTGTTGCCGCAGTTCGGGCAGTAATAGTCGCCAAGCTGGGAATAGTGGAAATAGTTATACTCCTGCTCGGCGCCGCACTTTACGCAGAAACGCCCTTCCTTGGTCTCTTCAACCTGAGGCAGGACCTGCTCCGAGATCCCGAAATAATACGCCTCTCTGCCCTCGCCGAACTGCGCGGTCAGCGGATCGTCGCCGTTTAGTATCAGCTTGACCCCGTCCGCCATGTCGATCGCCTCGTTCAGCAGGTCTACGGTGATGTCGATCTCGCCGTACCTGTCGAGCTGGTCTCTGAACAGGTTTGTTATTATCATGTAGTCGGGCTTTATATACTTAAACACTCGTCTCGCGGACGCCTCGTCCACCTCGAGCACGGCGTAATCGGCTTTGAGTCCGCCGCCGAGTCCGGCCGCCTGCGCCAGCGTCGTGGCTATGCCGCCGAGCATGTTCGCCCCCAAAACGTTGCAGACCGTGGTATATCCGCATTTTTTGAGCGCCGAGTTGAGCAGATTATTCGTCGTCGTCTTTCCGTTGGTTCCGCAGGTGACGATAACGCCCTTGCTTATCCCGCCCTTTAATCTCGCTATAAGGTCGGGGCAGATCTTGAGCGCTATCGCTCCGGGAGTCGAGGACGATTTCTTTCCCACTAATCTCCCCGCTATGCTGGCCAGCTTCGCCGCCCATATGGCTAAAATTTTTCTCATTGTTTACCGCTCCCAATATTTTTCCTATTTGATATTCTACTATTATAGCCTACTTCGCGCTGATTTGCAATAATTTTATTGACAAATAAACCCTCCGGGAAACACCATAATTCGGCATATATGCAGATATATCCCCTAAAAACGCGAAAACGACGGCCTCAGCGCCGCCGCTCCCGTAAGACCTGATTTAAATTTACGCTTAAAATAAAAGTTCTGAAGCCGTTTATCGCCCCCTTTAATTTCTCAATACAACGATTATCCGGCGCCCCCGGATCACAATATGATACAGATGAGTCCGCCGCTGCCCTCGTTGATTATCTTCTGAAGCGTCTCCTGCAGCTTCATCTGCGCGTCGTCCGGCATTCTGTTAAGCTTGTTATGCAACCCCTCGTTGACCAGCTCGTGCAGAGACTTTCCGAATATATTGGAGTTCCATATGCTTTTCGGGTCGTTTTCAAATTCGCTCATAAGATACTGCACAAGCTCCTCCGACTGCTTTTCGGTGCCCACGATAGGATTGACCTCGGTCTCTATGTCGGCGCGGATCATATGTATCGACGGCGCGCTCGCCTTTAGTCTGACTCCGAACCTCGAGCCCTGGCGTATTATCTCCGGCTCCTCTAAGGTCAGCTCGTCGATCGTGGGCGAGACTATGCCGTAGCCTTTTCTCTCGACCTCGCGCATGGCGGCCGCCACCTTGTCGTATTCCTTTTCGGCTTTTGCGAGCTTTTCTATATTTTCGAGCAGTTCGCGCCTGTTGTTTATCTTAAGCCCGCTGCGTTTTTCTACGATCTTATAGAACAGCTTGTCGGGCGCCGAGACGCTGAGCGCGGCTCTTCCCTCGCCCGCGTCGATCCGCTCGACGGCGGCGCTCTGCACGGCTTCGCAGTCTAAGAGTTTATCCTTAAGTCCGTTTACGTCCTGGATCTTACGTATATCGCTCATCGAGCTGAACACGTGTTCCTTTAAGACCTTTTTGATCTCGTCGCCGTCGTCCAAGCCGTCGATCCACGCCGGGATCTCGACTCGTATCTCCTTGAGCGGAAACTCGTATAATATGCTCTGCATGATGTAATTTATATCCTCCCGGGTAAGCTCCATACAGTTGACCGGTATTACCGCGGAGTTATATTTCTCCGACAGCCTCTCAGCGAGTTCTATCACCCGCTCCGAACCCGGCTCGACGCTGTTGAGGAGTATGACGAACGGTTTTTTAAGCGCGGTAAGCTCGCTCGCCACCCGCTCCTCCGCGTCTATATAATCCTCTCTCGGGATGTCGGTTATACTTCCGTCGGTCGTGACCACTATCCCGACCGTAGAATGTTCGTCTATGACCTTCTTGGTGCCTATCTCGGCGGCGCGCGCAAACGGCATCGGCTCGTCGGACCACGGCGTGTTGACCATTCTCGGCTGCTCGCCGTCCAAATGACCGAGCGCGTTCGGAACTATATAGCCCACGCAGTCGATAAGCCGTATCCTGAAATCGGTGTTCCCGTCTATACTGACCTCCGCCGCCTCGTTCGGGATGAACTTCGGTTCGGTCGTCATGATCATCCGCCCGCCCGCGCTCTGCGGCGCCTCGTCCATAGCCCTGGCGCGTTTGAAGTCGTTCTTTATGTTGGGAATCACAAGCAGATCCATAAACTTCTTGATAAAAGTAGATTTGCCCGTCCTTACAGGGCCGACAACGCCTATGTATATATCGCCCTGCGTTCTTGTAACAATGTCCTTGTAAAGATTTTCTTGCATTTATTCTGCCTCCTTAAGTATCGGCCGTCTCGACCCGCCTGTTTGTTCATTATTATGCTCAGCCGTTTAAAATTATTACGCCGCCGCGCAAAAATCGCTTTGAAATACGCCGGGAAAAGCGCGGCGCGGAGATCAAAGCGCCATTTCTTAATAACAAGTATATGACGGACAACTTGCGGATATAACATAAAACGCATAATATAAAAAGAATAATTATAATATATGCAAACGTTTATATCCGCGCCTTATCCGCGCCCGCAGGATAGGCGCCCTGGCTGAACGCGCGGGCAGATAGGAGATCGTTATGTGCGGAATTGCTGGATTCGCAGATTTTGAAACAGACGTAAGAAAATACGAGAGAACGATAAACGCTATGTCCGACGCTTTAAAGCGCAGAGGTCCCGACGAAAAGGGCGAATACGTCGCCGAACATATAGCGCTGATACACCGCAGGCTCGCGATAGTGGATATAGAAAACGGCAAACAGCCGATGCGCAGGAATATCGGCGGCGGGGAATACGTCCTCGTCTATAACGGAGAGCTGTATAACACCGCCGAACTAAGACGGGAGCTGACCGATTTAGGCTATGAATTTGAAGGACATTCGGACACCGAGATCCTGCTGCTTTCATACATTGAATGGGGGATCGGCTGCCTTAAAAAGCTGAACGGGATCTTCGCCTTCGCGGTATACGACAAGAGAGACGAAAAAATAGTCCTCGCAAGAGACGGCGGCGGGGTAAAGCCGTTATTCTACCACTACGACGAAGCCCGCAATACGCTCGTCTTCGGCTCCGAGATCAAGGCTCTGCTTAAGCACCCGGATATAAGCCCAAGGGTCGATAAATACGGCGTGGCCGAGGTATTTCTGATAGGTCCGGGCAGGACCCCCGGCGGGACCGCGTTTATCGATATAGACGAGATAAAGCCGGGGCATTACGCGGAGTTCAGCAGGGACGGCTTTTATATAAAACCGTTCTGGGAGCTTAGCGCGCGCGAGCATACGGACAGCGCCGACGATACTATAGAAAAGGTGAGATACCTCGTAGAGGACGCGGTGAGAAGACAGCTCAATTCGGACGTTCCGCTCTGCACCCTGCTCTCGGGCGGTCTCGATTCGAGCATAATCACCAAGGTCGCCTCGGATAAGTTTAAGAACGAGTCAAAGACATTAAACACCTACTCGGTCACCTATACCGACAACGAAAAATACTTTACAAAGAGCTTTTACCAGCCCACGGGCGACGACGCGTTTATAAATATCATGTCCGAATTCACCGGCTCAAACCACGCCGTCGTGACGCTCGATAACGACGAGGTAGGCGACGCGCTCTTCGACTCTACCATAGCGAGAGACCTTCCGGGCATGGCCGATATAGAATCGTCGATGCTCCTGCTTTTTAGGGAGATACGTAAGAAATTCAAGGTCGCCCTGTCCGGCGAATGCGCCGACGAGATATTCGGCGGCTATCCCTGGTACACGAACAAGGAAATGTTAAACGCCGCCGACTTCCCGTGGAGCGGGAACACCGAGATAAAGGCCGGGCTTATAAACGAAAGATACACGACCTTCGACCCGACCGAATACGTAAATTCAAGGTATAGGGAAACGATCGCCTCGGCGCCCATGACCGGGTACGAGAGCGACATAGACAGGCGGATCAAAGAGGTGTCCGTACTCAACTTTAAGTGGTTCATGCAGACCCTGCTCGACCGCAAGGACAGAACGTCCATGTATAACGGGCTCGAAGTCAGGGTCCCGTTCTGCGATCTTCGGATAATGGAATACGTATACAACATCCCCTGGGAGATCAAGGCGTATTCGGGGCGGGAAAAGGGCCTGCTGAGAAAGGCGTTCAGCGGAATACTGCCCGACGAGATAATTTACCGCAAAAAGAGCCCGTATCCAAAGAGCCATAACCCGGTCTACCTAAACAACGTAAAGGCCAAGGTCGAAAAGATCCTCGCCGACAAGAATTCCCCGCTGCTCGAGATAGTGGACGCGAAAAAACTCAGGGAGCTGATAGACACCGAGGCGGGAATGTTTAACAAACCATGGTACGGTCAGCTAATGAACTTCCCGCAGATATTGGGATACATGTATATGATAGACGTTTGGCTCAGAGAGTACGACGTCGATATAGTCTGATATGATACGCCGCCCGCTTACAGGCCGAAACAAGCGGACGGCTTTTTATTATTCGAGTTTCAAACTCCGCAAGTTTCAATCGCCGTCCGCGCTTTATTTAAGTTCCGGCTCCGTCTTAATTTTATTCAAGTTCAACCGCCGTCAGCGTCGAGCCTCGTCTATATCTTGGGTACGTTTAACGCAAATCTCCGCCTTCGTAAATATCCTATCCGGGTCTTTTAAAATCGCGCGCCGTCGTGTTGACATAATATCGTCAAGATGTTAAGATATACTTAGTCGGCTCGGCGTTTCGCATACTCGCGCGATACGCGGCGGAGCTAAGACATAGGGGAGCGGAGCATAAATGAGACATGTAAAAGAATTTATTCTTCTGATAGCGGCGTTAAGCCTGATATTTACGGCGTCGTGCGGATCCGGCGGCTCGGGCGGCGTATATTTAGACTCGTCGGCGCCCGTACTGGAATTTGAGCCGGTAAAGACGAGCGAGGACGGGAAAAACGAATACTATCTCTTCGACGACAATCCTGAGCATTTAAACCCGAACTTTTTGGCGGACAGCGCGGACGCGCCAAGCTCGATCGCGCATTTCGAGGATCTTCAGCCCGGGATATACACCGTGTTCAGCTACCACCACCGGGGCGATTCGGTAGACTACCGGGCCGACCTGTATTACGACGCGGCCTTTACCGCAGAGGAGGGCGGTTCGTTTAAAATACTGAATATAGGTCTGGATCACAACTGGGACTGGAACCAGGCCTGGGCGGATTATACCAACACCCCCGTCCTGGCGCCCGAATACGTGCAGACCTTTAAATGCTCCTGCGCCTCAGACTGCGGCTGCCGCACGGGCGAGGACTGCTACATACCCGGCTGCGAATGTATCGTCAGAGACGAGAGACGGGATCCTAAGACCGCTCTGTTCGACAATATCGGCGCGGTGAAAGAGGTCGGGAGTTCGGACATAGTTCTGCTCAGCGATCACATAAGCTATATAAGCCAAAACGATATAAACCATTTCAGATACGGCGGCTACGACGAGCCTATGTGGATGATGCTGAGGTTCGAGGTCGTATCCGGTTCGGTGACGCTGGATACCATAGCGTATCAGGATAAACAGACCGCGCTGAATAATATAAAAACGGTGATGAGCCCGGGCAAATTCGAACACGAACCGCAGTATAAGGGGATCGCTCAAAACGCGCCGATAGTGGAAGCCGAGCTAAGTTACTCGATCGGCGACGACGCGCCGTCCGGCAGACTTCCGGTCACGGTAAAGAATATGCGCGTTCCGGACGGACTTACGCTGACCGACGGCAGGTTTGCGACCAACGTAAACACATGGCGGGAGGAGGACCCTATAGCCGCCGAGTCCGACCTTATGCTGATCGAATACAAAGACGATTCCAAACTTGAGTTGTACGGAGCCGAAGCCCAGGACAAGGACAATATATGGAGGTTCGACCCGTATCACACGAAGATCGTCGAGAGCGACAACAAATTAGAAAAATACGGGATAGAGCCGGGCGACCGGTTCGTTCCCAACGACGAGACGAGCAAGCTGCCCTATCCTACGGGATACGAGAAATCGACGGACGAATTCTATTCGGACACGGCCTGCAACCTGGGCAACTTTGGGGTTACCTACAGATATAAATTCAACTTTGAAAACAACGGGGAAAAAGAGAGAAAGTTCGTATTCGACATGAGCTCTATCGCCGGACAGGTATATAGGTTCAGGCAGGTAGACGGATCAGGAAACGTCGTATACAGCGACGAGGGAAACTACATAATGAAGAAATTCGACTACGACCCGGCCGAGGATCCGACCTCGACGAGCGATCCTAAGGAGAGGATAGACCCGTACGAAATGAGCTCCGATATCGAGTTCGTTTTAAGCCCTAAGAGCGGATATGAGATATATATCGAGATAACCACCCTGACCGGCTGTACGGCGCCCCTGCATATCACGCTGTCGCTGGACTGAGCCTTGGTTAAACCGGCTTTCCGCAAATATGAAAACAACGCCCGAGCGTCTCGCTGCGCCGGGCGTTTATAATAAGCTAATTTCGAGCGTCGGACGGGTATTCCTCTTTAGGCGGGTGCACCAGCTTATTTATTATCAGCGCGACGCATATCCCGAGTATCGTCTGCAAGATCCTCGAGACCGCGTACATAACTATATTCCCCGACGCGGTGAGCATGGTGGCGAAGAATACCACCGACGCGGTGGGTATCGAGCTGCTCTTTTTGGATTTATTCATCAGATAGATTACAAGCCCCGTACCTATGGCTATCGTTATGAAACTCAGCCCTATCTCGTTGAACCAATGCAGGTCTATATAGTATATCCCCGCTCCGACAAAACCGCCTATCGTCGTGGCGGCTATCTTGAATATGCTCGCCTGTATGGAGTTGTCCAGATCGTTTTGCATCGAAAACACCGCCGCTATACAGGCGAAGTATGGACTGCACTCAAACACGTAGGTCGTCAGAAGATAACAGACCGCGACCGCGATCATCGTTTTTATCGTTCTCATCCCAAAGCCCTTGCGCTCCAAAAATTTAGGCAGATCTTTCACCTATCTCACATCCTTTTCCATTTCCGCTTATCCGTGCCGCGAATTTATCCATGTTTCCGCGCCCGAACGTCCGGCGCCGCGAGCTAAATCAATTTTTATCCAATCCGCCGCGGGTTCGGCGCCGCTATGTAAAACGCAACCCCCGCGCTTTTCGATCAATTATACTTATCCGAATATATCTTATTAAGCTCGTCCACGACCTCGCCGCTAACCCGGTACGACTCGCGGCATTTCTTGATAAACAGCTTAAAGATCTCCCTGCCGATACTGCGCTCCCTCGCGAATTCGACCGTCTTTTCCTCAAACTTGGCGGCGCAGGTCGCGAGCAGCCACGCGGCCGCCATTTGGACGTAGTATTCATCATCGTCCGCGCCGCCTAAACAGTCTAAGACGAAATCTATATATTCCTCTACCAAATAGTGATCTAAAAGAATAACGTAACCGACGCGCCGCTCCCACATATTTTCTGATTTTATAAACCTTACGACTTCGGGTTTATACTCCTCCCTGTGCTTTTGGATCGACTTAAACGACGATACCGGGACGTCGCAGTTCGCCCAGTTGTCAACCATTTTGGCGTATTCGCGTATCTTATCGCGCATATCTTCAAAGCTCAGCTTAGAGCAGCCTATGACCAGACCGTGCAGTACGATCTCCTCCTGGATATCGCCCTTGGGGATCCTTAAATATTCCTCACCGCCGAGGTAGGCTATCTCCTTGGCGAGCCTTCTCATCACGGGAACGCGCACCCCGAGGATCTTTTCTCTGCCGGGGACCAGCTTCTCGTTGAACCGCCGGTATTTATCGTCGGCGAGCGTATTTAAGTATTTTAGAAATTCCCTGTAGTCTTCGTTTGTGAGTATGGGCTTTGTAATATATTGAAGTTTCAATCCGATCATTCCTTTAATAGTATCATCAAATCAAGATTTAATTATTATAGCGATTAAGATCAAATTTGTCTTAGAAATAAAGGGAGCGCAAGCCGCGCTCCCCTGATGTAAAACGTTCTTGCAGCTCTCGGCCTAAACTCCGCCTTAGATCTCGCCTATGAGATTACGGTAGAAGTTTGCGATCGTAGCCTGACGATACGGCGTGAGCCATATGAAGCCTATGCCGCATGTAAGCACGCAGAGGATCGCCCAGCCGAGGAAGGTCAGATCGAGCACGAAACGCTCCATCTTATGCCCTCTCATAAGCTCTTTGCTCCTGTTTATCGCGTCGAGCGCGTTTAATTCCGGGCTGTCCACAAGTATGTACGTAGCCGCCGAATATCTGTACGCGGCGATAATGCCCGGGATTATAAACAAGATCGACCACAGGAACTGGAACAGCGCCATAAGAAAATACATAGCGCCGCATTTTACGAAATACTTAAATCCTGAGAACACGTCGTTCAGTTCCATATACCCCGACCTTGCGTTTTTGAGCATGGCGCTGCATATACCGAAATCGAATATGCCCGTCGCGCAGTAGGAAATAAAGTACGTAACAAACAGCATAACGGTTCCAACTATGAACAAAGATATACTTACGTCCGCAAAGCTGAAACTGTACAGTATCGCTTCGTCGACGGCTCCGGTCGATTCTCCGACCAACATATCCGCAACGCTCAGCGGCAATCCCGCAAGAGTATACAGCAATCTGGTTATCTGCGTGGGGATAGAAGAAATTATACTCGATAAGATCCCGCCGACCACTATGATAAGTATCGCCACGCCCCACTTACCTCTAAGCTGATTGAGCGCTAATTGTTTAAGACTTTTTGAAGGCATTTTTATACCCCTCCTTGATCATAAAGATTATAAAATATAAATTTATTTTTCATACTAAACAGCCGCCCCGTATTGATCCGCCGGTCTGTTGTCCGCTAATTCCACGTAAAAATTCGCAGCGGCGGTCTCGTAATACGGATTAAGCAGTATAAATCCATAGACCGACAGCGCCGATAAGATCGACCAGCCCAGGAAACTCAGGTCCAATACAAAACGCTCGCCTTTATGTCCTTTCATTAATTCAGAGCTGGCTCTGAGCGCCTCCATCGGCGACATCTCCGGGTTCTCGATCAATATAAACGTAGCCGCGGAATATCTGTACATAGCCACGATACCCGGGATTATAAATAAGAGCGTCCAGAGAAATATGAATATATACTTTATTATATAAAGCAAAATACACTTCTGCAAGCTCTTAAATCCGCTTACCAGAGCGCTAAGATCCTTGACTCCCGACCTGACAAAGCCCAGCGTATAGGTATACTTGCCGTATTCGGCGATCCCGTATACCAAATACGATACGACGCTGAGCGCTATCATAGCGACAAAAAACGGCGGTAATAATATTGCCGCGTCAAACATCCCATATATCATGGATAGAATATTCGATAAAAATACGACCGCCGCCGAGACAGCCGCGGGGATCAAGGTCGCCGCGGTTATGGCCGCTATAACTTCGTACCAGTTGTTATTTAACTGAGACAGAGCTTTTGTTTTCAGCCGTTTTGACGACATACTCGTCTTCGCCTCCCACTTGATGATTTACCGCCTTTCGGCGAATAAGACCTTATTTGACTTAAGCCGGCGCTTAGGCGCGTACGCCGCCGAATAAGCCCGATCGTCTTATATTCCAAAACAATTATACCATCAAACAAAAAAAGCGTCAATATCTAATGTTATAGGCTTGTTAATTTAAAGTTACAATATACGCATAATCCGCATTTTCTTTTAATAGAATGAAAGTAAAAGACAAGCGTGGAGGAATACAAATGAATCTTACAAACACGCCGGACAAAAACGGCAAAAAGAGAAAAAACGCCGAAAACGCGGCGGATCGCGGCGCCAAAAGCTCGCTCGGCCGCCGCTTGCCGAACCAAAATACCCGCGGCGGCGAACCGGGCGCGCCTAAGCTCGAAAAGAGTCTTGGCCAAACGAGCTCCTCTTCCGCCGCTCCGCGCCTTCATTTCAGTCGTTTTTCGGGCAAAGCCCCAAGCGGCGGCTCCGCTAAGCCTAAAGCGAACGACGCGGAAAAAATAAAAACGTATCCGCTTAAACTCAAAAATTCGGGCGGCTACGAGCTAAGAGACCGCTTCGATCAAGGCTCCGCCGAGTATTCCGCAGGCGGTAAGTATACGGCGGTTCTGCTCGACGGAAAGAAAATAGTTAAAAACTTGATCTTCACGGCGCTCGGCGGGATAGTAATAATTTTGATATGTCTTACCTTAAAGCTGTCGGGCGGTCTCGATACTCTCGCGGGCGGCTTGGAAAGCTACGGCGTCTCCGACGCGATAACCGTAACGGAGGCGGGCAATACCAGCTTTGAAGAGGAGAGCGGAAACATACTCGCGGCGCTGTCGAGCGCCGCTAAATTCATACTCGGCTTTGATTATTCCGATCTGAGCGAGACTTTTAAAGCGGAGATTCCAACCTCCGCCGTGGTAAATTCATATTCGATGGTAACGGACGCGAGCGCCTCAGCGGCGCCGACTACTCCGACCCCGCAGCCGAGTCCTTCGCCCACGCCGGCGCCCGACGACGGTTCCCGTTCGGATATAAAGGAGATCAACGCGTCCAAAAATACGGCGGACGGAGTTCCTCAGATATATCTCGGCAACGAGACCGACTACGGAATAAACGTCGAAGAAGCGCTGGCCGCAAGGCCTGAGATAGACATGAGCGCAGAGGGGCCTAAGATCTTGATAGTCCATACCCACGCGACCGAAGCTTACGCCAAGAGCGGCGCGAACACGTACGATACCACCGAAAGCGACAGGAGCATGAATACCGAAGAAAACGTTGTGAAGGTCGGATCCATAGTCGCCGACCTTTTTAATTCTAAGGGGATAGAGACCCTGCACGACACCGAACTTCACGACTACCCGTCGTTTAACGGCAGTTACGGCGACGCTCTCGAGACGACCGAGCAGTACCTCGAAAAATATCCGAGTATCCAGATAGTGTTCGACCTGCACAGGGATTCTATCGTATACGACGACGGGACCATGGCCAAGCCGGTTACCGAGATAGACGGGCGCAAGGCCGCGCAGCTGATGTTCGTCGTCGGAACGGACGCAAACGGGCTTTATCATCCGAACTGGCGGAACAACATGACCTTCGCGATCCAGCTCCAAAACGCTATAAACAACAAATACCCTACCCTTATGAGATACATAAACCTCCGGCAGGAGCGGTTCAACGGCCACACCACGAACGGCAGTCTGATAATCGAGGTCGGCTCCAGCGGAAATACCTTAGACGAAGCGATCTATGGAATGACTCTCGCCGCCGAAGTTATCGCCGACTACCTGCTCTCGCTGTAGCCGCCGTTTGTTACAAATATATAAAGCCGATAATCCGCTATGCGAACAGATTATCGGCCTCTTTTTTACGCCGCGATAATATAACGCGGCTTTTCTCGCGTATAAACCTTATCAAGATCCGCGGCGGCGCTTCTTTCCGCGTCCGCCGCCTTAATATTATCCATATCCCGGCGCCTTACGGTCGTTTTTCGTCAAGCTCGTTTTAAGCCGCGCCGTTTTCTCAATCGCTTACCCTCAGTCTGTCCACAATACTGCGCTTTCTCATATTCTTATAGCAGAGGATCGGCGCGGCGACCGATACCGCCAAGAACGCGGGTATGCACAATAACATCGGCGCTATGGTAAACCTGTAGGTAAAGAACCATATCTGGTTAGCAACGCCGCTCACTATCGCGTATACGGCCAGACTGCCGAGCGAGAGCGAAAACGCGGCGGTCAGCAGTATATATAATACCCCTTCAAAGACCAGCATGCGTTTGAGCTGTTTTCCCGTCATGCCTATCGACTGCAAGACCGCAAGCTCGAGCCGCCTCGTCTGTATAGACGTTACGACCGCGTTGACGAAGTTCAATATCCCGATGAGCGCAAGGATAAAGCTCAAAGCTCCGCCCACAAACAGATACATATTCCTCATGCTTTCAAACTCTGCGACGTATGTGTTACGGGAGCGGTAATCGATATTGGGATCTACGTTCTCGCAGTAATTTTCCAGCCATTCCTCGGCGGCGTCGTAGTTTTCCGGCAGAACGTTGAACGCCGTTTTCATCGCCCCCGCGTCTCCGGTCTGCGCTATGAACTCGTCCGAATACAGCGTAAAATATATATCGAACGTATGACTGTGCTGCGGAGACAGCGCGTACGGGATAGCGCCAAGCGCCATGACCTCGTATTCTTTCTTATTCCCATTCCCGAAATCTATCTCCACAGTATCGCCCGCCTCGTAAAAATGGCCGTCGCCCTCGGTCGATACGGTCGAGACGACGACGTAATCCCCGGTTTTGAACTTCTCCATATCTATCCGTCCGTCGAATATCTCCATCTTTTCGGCGACAAATTCGTCGACTCCGTATAAGTGCGAGTACATAGAATCTTCCTCGCCGAGCAGGCGATCGACCTCGGCCGCGTATTCCGGCTGCGGGAAGATGATATCGCGGTACGATTCAAGAAGGCGCTTGCCGTTCTCGAGCTTTTCTCCGCTCAGCTTATGCAGGCTCTCCTTCATATAGACGCTTCCCATTTCGGTTATCCCTTCAAGCTCGGATATCCGGCCGCGAAGATCGGCTGAGACGCCGTCGTAGATCTCCGCCGCGGAGCTAAGATTTGTGATCGACGCGTCCGTTACATAAAAATCGGACACGACGGAATTTTCGATATATTTATCCATATCGAAACCGTTTACAAGAGTTACCGTTCCGTTCAACAAGATCAGCGACAGCGAAAGCGAGATCACGACCGCCGCGGTCTTCTTCTTGGTTCTGCCTATGTTTCCGACCGCCATCGACACGGGCGTAACGCGTCTTGTCTTCTTGCGCTTTTTACGAGTTTGAGACGCGTTATCGGTATACCGCACGGCCTCCACCGGCGATATCGAACACACGAAGCGGCACGGCTTGATACAGCTTATCCAGACCGTTATCAATGAAAACGCC
Source organism: Clostridiales bacterium (assembly GCA_019419865.1). Classification (GTDB taxonomy): domain Bacteria; phylum Bacillota; class Clostridia; order Monoglobales; family Monoglobaceae; genus Roslinia. The sequence goes on from JAHZIG010000001.1 coordinate 95,701, forward strand.
GCGCCGCCGATAAAGATCAGCGGATTTACCGAGATCTCATAGTCGGAGCCGATAGACAGCGTTCCGGAGACGACCGGAATAATGAATACCGAGAGCAAATACCCGAGCAGAAGCCCCGCGGGCACGCCCAGCAGGCTCAAGAGCGCCGCCTGTCTCCTGACTATCTTCTTAAGCTGTTTGTTGGTAGTTCCGATGGTTTTCAGCAAACCGTAAAACTTTATCTCATTGCTGACCGAGATATAAAATACGTTATAGATTATCAAATACCCCGATAGCATGATCAGGATCAACAGCCCGGCTATCAACAAGATAGTCGTCGCGTCCACCGTAGACGACATATAGGCCCAGTTCACTCCGTCGTTTACATCATCGCCAAAGCCGCAGCGCTCCTTCAGCTCTTGCATCTGCCCCTCTAAATTCCACGAACTCGCGAACCATATAGACGGGTGTATCGAACCCGAGTCGTAAGAACTCTCGCCGAATCTTTCGGGAACTTCCGTCCATACGGGAGCGACCTCGTCAGCGTATTCGCGCGAGAGAAACGCCTCGTTTGCGGCAGACACGGCGTCCTGTTCCCAAAATCCGCACAGCTTGAAGTTTTCGCTGTATTTTACTCCGTTCGCCGTGAACTCAAGCGGGACCTCCGCGCCTATCTCATGCGGAACGCCGAGCGCGTCCAATACGGCGGTCGAAGTCGCGACGTCGAGCCTCTCCTTGGGAAGTCCGCCTGTCGTCGGCATGGCGAACGACCACTCCGCCGCCTTCTCTTCCGTGTATCTTATCTCGGTGTAGGTCTTATTAAGCGCCTCGTTTTCCGCGAAGCCTATGAGTATATTGTAAGATATATCCCTGACCTTCGGGTCGGCGCACACCTTTTCATACTGCTCCTGCGTCAAATATTTAAAGCCGCCGTGAGCCTTTGTCCCGACCTGGCGCATAGTTGACAACTGAAACGACTCTATAACGCTAAGCCCCACGGTGAACACCGTAGCGAACAACACAGACGTCAGTATTATCGCGATAACCGCGACTATGTTCCTTGTTCTGTTGCGCCTTAGCGAACGTCTTGACAATAGGGATATGCTCTTGGAATTATTCACGTTAAACATTCTTATCACCTATTATCCTTCCGTCCTCGATACGCACGATCCTGTCGGCCATTTGGGCGATCTCTTCGTTGTGAGTGATCATAACGATCGTCTGCTTGAACTTGTCGCTTGTGATCTTTAAAAGTCCCAGCACGTCGAGACTGGTCTTACTGTCCAGATTCCCCGTCGGCTCGTCCGCAAGGATTATCGCCGGCTTGGTAGCGAGCGCCCTCGCTATCGCGACCCTCTGCTGCTGTCCTCCCGAAAGCTGAGACGGGAGGCTGTCCGTCTTCTCCGACAGACCGAGAGTCTCGATAATATTTTTTATATGCTTATCGTCTACTCTGTTTCCGTCGAGCTGAATAGGCAGAACTATGTTTTCGTACGCGTTGAGCGTCGGAACAAGATTATAGCTCTGGAAAATAAAGCCTATCTTTCTGCGCCTGAAAATGGTCAGCTCGTCGTCCTTGAGCGTAAATATGTCCTTGCCGTCCACGACGACCCTGCCGTCCGTAGGTCTGTCGAGTCCGCCGAGCATATGGAGCAGCGTCGACTTGCCGCTGCCCGAAGTTCCGACTATCGCCGTAAATTCTCCGCTCGGAACCGAAAGATCCACGCCGTCCAGCGCCTTGACGAGGGCGTCTCCGCCGCCGTAATACTTTTTCAAATTTTCAGTCCTTAAAATATCCATAGCGTTAAAACCTCCAAAAAATTTAGCGTATGTAATCTTTTCTACATACGCTATTTTATCAGGCGATTCTTTCGACGTTCTTTCTGAAATCTTACAGTTTTGACAGATTTGCCTGTTTTGGCAGAAACACGGAAAACACGGAGCCTTTTCCCGGACTCGACTTCACCTTGATATATCCGCCCTCTTTGGAAACTATCTCGCGCGCCAGATACAGGCCGATCCCGACCCCCTTTTCGTCGCGCGCGCTCGGCGAGCGGTAAAAACGCGCGAAGATCTTGGCCGTCTCCTCCTCCGAGATCCCGACGCCGTTATCTTCTACGTCTATACATACAAACATCTCGTATTCCCTGGCTCTAACCTCTACTCCGCCCCCGGAAGGCGTATATTTTACGGCGTTGTCAACGATATTCGTCAGCGCCTCGAGCGTCCACTTAAAATCGAATACCGCCGCCAATCCGGGCGCCGCTTCGACGCTTAGGCTAACGCCCTTTTTGTCCGCCGCCGCGCGGCAGTCGATACCGCCTAATAATTTATCCACGCCGTTCTTGCTCGGCTCCACATTTACTATGCCGTTTTCCAGACGCGAGAGCTTTATCAACGACGAGATCAAAAAGCTCAGTTTTTCGGTCTGCTCCTCTATCCGCCCGGCGATCTCTCTCGCGTCGTCGCTCAGATCGGGCGTTTCCTTTAAAAGCTGAGAGTATAGCAGGATATTCGAGACCGGCGTTTTCGTCTGATGCGATATGTCTGAGATCAGAGTTTTTATCCCGTCCTTCTCCTCCTCGATCCGTTTCAAGGACGCGTCTCCCGCCGACAAATACCTGTGCAGCTTGGATTCGATCTTAGACAACCTCTTCTCGGTAAAAGAGCTTTCATAAAATTCGCCGCCTATCGCGGCGTCGAGCGCCCGGTCTATACTCTGCAGCGTTATCGAGGCGCGCCGGTAAATCGCGGCCGCCAAAACGGCCAACACAACGATAACGGTCGATAAAATTATATACAACATTTCTACTTCTCCCATACGTAACCTATTCCGTAAACCGTTTTTATAGGTATCCCGTTCAATTTTTGGCGGAGCCTTTTCACGGCGACCGACAACGCGTTTTCTTCAACGAATTCCGCCCCGTTCAACCATACCCGCTCGATAAGCGCGTCGCGCGTCAGCGTTATCCCCCGATTCTGAACGAATACTTTTAAAAGCCGCTGTTCGGTCTTGCTAAGCTCTACCGGCGCCCCGTCCACGCTGAACTTCATATTGTCAAAATCAAACGCGTATCTGCCCAAGGCGTAGACGTTCGTATCGCCGTAAGCGCGTCTTAAGACCGCGCCAACCCTCGCCCTGAGCGCCGCCAGTGAAAACGGTTTTGTTATATAGTCGTCCGCTCCGCTCTCAAGCCCCGCGACAATATCTATCTCCATATCGTTCGCCGTCAAAAAGATTATAGGGACCCGGCTTCTTTCTCGTATCTCCCGGCAAAAATCCACGCCGTCGCCGTCCGGCAGATTTATATCGAGAACTATCAAATTAACCGATCCGTCAAACAGCTTTCTCGCCTCTTCAAGGCAAAACGCCTGCGTAATATCATAAGTATTCAGCGACAAAGCCAGCCCGTTATTCAGCGCCCTGTCGTCCTCAACGATCATTATCTTCATCTATCTCGCTCCTCTTCATACGCCGTTTTTTCCTACCCGAGCCCTCTCCTTCACACCCGCGCGGTACGCGCGCCGAGCCGCCCCGGACAGAAATTTTTATCCTAATACATTATATACTTTCAGCCCGCGCCGTCAAGCGCCTATGCGAAAGCGCCCGCGTATAAAAGCCCTCTTTCCGCCGTTCCGGTCAAGTATAAAAATTGGCGGCGTTTTAGATCGGCCGTATCGGATCCCATAATCAAAAAGCGAGCGGAAACAACTCCCGCTCGCTCAGCTTTATAAACTTTTATCGCTCGTCAGCTTAATACGGCCCGCCTCTTACGCGATCGCGACCGCTCCTCCGCTTTTGGTTATCGTATACTCCCGCGTATAGTCGGACTCCTCGCCCCGGGCTATCACCGTCAGCGTATGAACGCCGTCCGCCAGCATACCGGCGCTCAGGTTAGTTCTAAACGGTATCTCGGTCTTGGTATCGAGCCAAATCCCGTCTATATAATACTCGACCGAATTTGTGTACTGCTCGGGCTGATATACGTAGCCGTATATAGGTATTATCTCGTCGGCGCCGTAAGACCTGCCTCCGTCAGCCTTAACAAAAGCGAACCTGGGCGTATCGCCGTAGGACATGAGATACTGCCCGTTTGAAAACGCCTCGTCCATGACCTCGACAAAGTCTGGTCTGTATTTCAGGTCGAAGCCGATTATCTCGCTCTCCATATCGTGGTTGAAGTATACTATGCTCTTAAGCTGCGGATACCTCATCGCGGCGTACCAGTACATGTTTCTGATCCTGACGTCGCCCCATCTGCCGACGTCCTCGTTTGTATAAGAAAACCGCGTCGCCACGCCGCCCTCGCTTATCGCAAGCGGCTTGTTTATGTTATATTCTTCCATGAAATCGGTTATATACCTGAGCGAATTGGTCGTATATCCAAACTCGCCAAGGGTGAAATATATCTGCGCCTCGCGGCTGGTCACGATCTCAGCGTTGTCCTCGATCTCGAGACTGCTGAAGAAGTCCTTTTTGGAGAAGGACGACACGCCTATCCAATCCACGTACTCGTCGCCCGGATAATAGAACCAAAACGGTCTGTCCAAAGAGCCTCTGTCGTTAGGCGACCACATGACCGCGAAATTCGGGTATTCGTGAACGATGTCCGCGACCTTTCTGAAAGCCTTGACGTACGCCGACGGCGAATCGCCGAGATAGCCTATGTTCATCTCGCCGCCGAAGCGGATTATGGTGGGCTTGTTATACGCCGCAAGATTGTCGAGCGTCTCTCTTATGTAACCCTCGTTCATGTCGTCCAGCGCGAGGTTTATATCCTGGATATTCCACGGGACCTGACTTACGCAGTCCTTCTCAGGGATCAGATAACTGCTCGGCTTAAAAAGCTGGGTCTGAAAATCGTCGAATTCTATATAAGACGAATACATGCCGAAATCATGATCGAACACGGGCGGCGTCCCGATCTCCGGATCTCCGTTGCCGTCGCTCACTATTCCCGCGTAAACTCCGCAGCGCGGCTCCAGTCTCGCCCCGTAATAGACCGCTTCCTCGGGCGCCCCTTCGGTATACAGCTCGAGTTCGGTCTTATCGACCTTCTCCTCCATATCGCGGAGCAGAGCGTCCCAATCCCAGATCTTTGTTCTAAAACAGTTTATTTTAAACGAATTATCCGCCGCGTCGTAGCCGCCGTTCATATTGTAATCCGACCAGCCCCACCAAACGTTATACTCGTCGCCGAGATAGACCAAATCGTCCACGCTGACGCAAGCGTATCCGTCCAGCTCGTAAGCCGATATCTTTATACCGTTTATCCTCACGTCGAGCGGCGAGGTTACCGCGCTGTAATCAGTTATATTTATCGTCTGCATTTCAGGATATGAGCCGATATCCGACAGCGTCCTAAAGTTTAAGATATTGCCGTCGAGATTCATCTCAAACCCGTATCGCGTCAGATCGTCGGCCGAAATCAATATCTTATTATCGCAGTAGTAGCCCTGTATTCGATACCCGTCCACATACACCGGAAAGTCGGTCAAACTGTAACTGCCCGAAAAGCCTTCGCTCTCCTCCGCCCCGGCCGTATACCCTCCGAACGCGACCAGCGCCGCGAGCAAGACGCCGAGCGCAAAGAAAATACCAAACCTGCTTCTTTTTCCGTCTTTATACTTCGTATCCATCCCATCACTCCTTGATATTTATATATCATATGACGGATAGAATACGAAAAAAGTTCCGATATATGAAAATATTGTTTAAAGAAACACGAAATAGTTACATCAAAATTAAACATACTAACCTAAGAGGTAACGCGAAAGTTCCTTTCACGTTAGCCTCCGGCAGGATCTAATTGCCCGCGCGAAATTTTCCTCGCATATAGCGCTCGGAAACGCGCATGGGCGTAATAATCTCTTATCATTCCTTGCCCTGCGGATAAGAGAGATTTTAATACTTTTTTTGCCGAAGCAGGGCGGCGGAATGGAGATTATTATGGTTTCAATTTGGTCTAAAACTTCGGATTTGCCGCGGTTTGAAGCTTTAAAGGGCGATTTGAGCGTAGACGCGCTTATTATAGGCGGCGGAATAACTGGCGTTCTGTGCGCGTATATGCTTGAGCGGGAGGGCGTCGATTACGCGCTTGTCGAGGCGGGCAGGATCTGCGGCGGCGCCACGAAAAACACGACTGCGAAGATAACGTTTCAGCACGGCCTGATCTATCGCAAATTGATAGACAGATTCGGCGCGGAACGGGCGCGTATGTATTTGGACGCAAACGCCGAGGCGTTAGAGGAATACCGCGGCTTATGCGGCAATATCGACTGCGATTTTCATGAAAAGGACGCGTACGTATATTCGTTGGACGATCGGCGTGTATTGGAAGACGAACTCGCCGCGCTCGCTAAGATCGGTTATAAGGCCGAATTTACAGATAAACTCCCTCTGCCGTTCCCGTTCGCGGGAGCGGTAAGATTCAAAGCTCAGGCGGAGTTCGATCCGCTTAAGTTTATATCGTCCGTATCGCAAAACTTAAACATCTATGAAAACACGCGCGTCAAGGAGCTGACCAAGCGCGGCGCGATAACCGATAACGGGAGGATCTCCGCGAAAAAGATAATCGTCGCGACTCATTTTCCGTTTATAAATAAACATGGAAGCTACTTTCTTAAACTGTACCAAAGCCGCTCCTACGCGCTCGCTCTGGACAACGCCCCGGATATGAACGGAATGTATATCGACGAAGCGGAAAACGGCGTATCATTCAGAAATCATAATGATCAGCTTTTGATCGGCGGTGGCGGACATCGCACAGGCAAGCGCGGCGGCGCCTGGGCGGAGCTTGAGCGGCTCGCGGCCGAGTATTATCCCCGTTCCAATATCGTATGCCGCTGGGCGGCGCAGGACTGCATGTCCTTGGACGGGGTCCCATATATTGGAATGTATTCAAAGCGGACGCCGAATTTCTACGTCGCGACCGGCTATAACAAATGGGGAATGACTGCGTCGATGGCAGCCGCAAAGCTGCTTGCGGATATGGTCGTCGAAAGGGAAAATCGTTTCGCGCCCGTATTTTCTCCGTCAAGGAGCATACTGCGTCCGCAGCTTGCGGTCAACGCTTTTGAAGCTATAACAAATCTACTTACAATATCGGGCAAACGCTGTCCGCACATGGGCTGCGCGCTAAAATGGAATCCGCAGGAACATTCCTGGGACTGCCCGTGCCACGGTTCCCGCTTCACCCGCGACGGAAAGCTGATAGATAATCCCGCGACCGGGGATTTGAAGGAGTAGAATTACTCTACTCGCGCAGAGGTTACGATCCTCGACGTCCGCGCAATATCCAAAGCTCCGAACGCCGGGAGGTTTTGAGCCGATCCGCCTTATTTCTTGCCTTTTCCGTTTATCGCTATATCCCAAGCGCTTTGCCAATGGCCTTCGTCGCCGTCCTCCGGCTGGGGCGGGTCTATTACGGCTCTGTTTAATTCCTCTATCCACTCTACTTTGCAGTCGAACGCTTCGGATACCGCCCTAAGCGGAACCAGCGTCCTGTCGTCTTTAAGCGTTGGCGCTACGTCTAATGTAAATACCTCGGCCCCGTTTCCCATCTCGGGATTACCTATTTGCATTACCACCGTTCTCTCTCCGTTATCCGCCGTTATGATCTCCGTTTCTTCATCGTACTCGACCTCGGCTCCAAGTGATTCGAAAATTGCTCTTACCGGAACGAGCAGTCTTCCATTTTCCTCCAGCGGTTGCACGTCGAATTCTATTTCCTCGCCGTTGCAAAATACCGCCGTACCTTCCTGTACGCTTCCGTCGATCACATACGGATCTTCTTCCGTTCCGCTTCCAGATTTTATTATCACGTTTTCTTCGTTCAAATAAAACACAGGTCGTACTCCGAGTTCGTTCACATATACGTTCTCTAATCCGTAACTATTATCTTTAGTAGCAGTAGTAAGTAAGGTTTTATTGTATGGTGTTCTTAACCAATATATGCCATCGTTTCCCTCATAGGACGGCGTTACTCCTTCTGCGTTTTCAGCGGCAATACTGCCAAGTTGATCTAAAACGTTATATAGCTGTTTTTCATCAAGCGTCATTACTGTATCGTTAACTCTATACATAGCTCCATAATACGCTCTGTCCATATCTTCTATTTTATACCTATAGACTGTACGCTCAAATTGAGAATTGGGCGCTTCCACTATCTTTGGATAGAACGGCTTTGTCAATCCGTTTTCAGATAAATACGCCGTTTCTTCCGATAATGCCTGCCAATGGCTGACCGTTTTTATAACGCTTTTCTCACTCTCAGTAAAATTATCATTGTTTAGAAATCCCTTTTCATCGTCGTACGGATAATCTCCTTTTTCATAATACGGCCTTTTAAAAACTCTATTTTCACTTGGAATATGCCCGTCAATCCATTCCACCTCGCCGGAATTAGCAGTCGAGTTTAGCCATACGCGCATCGCCGTGTTTTCCCAATGATTTGTTCCTTTAGTAGTAACGCCATTGTTTGAAACAAATCCATCCTCATTTGCAGGATCAAAAATCCTATAGCATAATATTTTATCGCTAACCATTAACACGCCGTTTTCATCATCTGATACCACCGCTCTCCAAATAATAGGGGAGCCGTTATACTTTCCAAGCTGATAATATGCGCCCGACGTTATTTCAATTTCATCTGCCGCAAATACAGATGCGCTCGCAGAAAACGCAAATATAGCAATAATCGATATAACTATTGTCTTTAACCTCATTTGTTACGCTCCTTTCATTAATTCCAGCCCAAATACCCCTCTTTTTACTCATATTAAAATACATAAATGCCCGAAAATATTGCCGCAATTTACAGAAAAGTTGACATCATATGCGCAAACGTGGTATAATCTCAAATACAAAACGTCTAATAAGTATCTAAAACAATAAAGGGGTGTGTTTAAATGAAAAAGCAACTGAAACGTCTGCGTTCAATTTCCGCGGGATTATGCGGGGCGGCCGCGGCTTTAGCGCTGTGTATACCGGCGCTGACGATGAACGCGGGCGCGAGCGAAATCATAGGGGAAGTTTATACTACCGACATCGGCGCGCTTATCGACGACCAGCCTATACGCTCGTATAATTTTCAGGATTATACCTACATAATCGCCGAGGATCTGAGAGGCTACGGCTTTAACGTCGAGTGGGATCCGGGCGCGAGGACGCTGACTATAACTCAAAACATGGATACTGTAAGGACTTCGCTTACTCCGAGCGAGATCAACGTCAAAAAATCCGAGATCCCGCTTTGGACAAAGCTGTACGACGTGTATCAAACCGATATTAAAACCTATCTGCACGGGTCCGAGATAGCCGCGTGCAACATAGACGGACAGACTTTGATAAAACTCTCCGACCTCAGTCCGTTCGGCGAGGTCTCTTTCGACGAGGAACACAGGCTCGCTAAACTGAACGTTATACGCAGCGCGGTCGAATACGCCTACGACAGCCGCGCTGATTCTCATCAAACTTTAAGTCTCGGCGACGGGATCGAATACGACGGGCAGGTTGAAAACGGCGTTCCAAACGGCGCGGGCAGGATAGTCGATACCAGCGTAATGACCGAGTTCCCGGGAACTATAAACGATATGGTCTATACCGGTACGTTTGTAAACGGTGAAAAGGTCGGTTATTTTATCGACGAGGGTTATTACACCTACACGATAGGCAGCGACCGCGGGACGTATTACAGCTCAACCTACGGAAACAAATACGATACGGCCGGCGGGGTCAAGTCGGAAGTGTACGTTCCCGGATTTATGCATCAATATTCGGACTACCACGGAATGAAGTATTACACAGACGAATATATGACCGAAAACGGCGGAGTCGGGTTCTTCCGCCAAGCTAACGTCGATTACGAATATCTATACGGCATGAACGTAACGAGGTATTCTACATATACGAACGGGGATCTTAATATAGCCTTAAGAGGCGCGGCGCCCGCGTTTGAAAAGTTCGGTACGAACGAATACTCCTCGCTGTCGGTGATAGACGCAGACGGGAACTTATACAGCGCGCCCGACGCCGACGAATACTATTCGAGTGCGATATACCGTCGCAGGAATTTAGCCGACGGGGATTACAGAAACGGCTGGCTGCTCGCCAAGGACGGCAAGCTGTACCTTACAAACGACGATAACGAGAACAACGACACGCTTGCGGCCGAGAACGTAAGCTCTGCGAATATGAACCACTATATCGATTCAAGCGGCGGTCTCTACGAGCTGACGAACGACGGAAGCTGGACGCTTATCGACACCGACGTTAAACAGGTCTCCGGCTCTGCCTACGTTATGTATCTTAAAAACGACGGCAGCGTCTGGACGTACCGCTCAAATAATACCGGCGGCGAGTGGATAGACGGCGCCGATCATTCGGCTCCCGTGCGCAGGGGCGAGAACGCCGTTTACGTCTCGACCAACGGGAACGTATACGTATATATAGACGAAGGCGGCGTACTCTGGGGCTTTGGAGAGAGCTACGACGGTCAGCTCGGATATGCCGAGACCCACGACTTCGATACCTACGAATATACTGAGTCGCTCTCCAACTATACAGAGCCGGTAAGGCTGGGCGAGGGTTTCGTCTCGGTCAAGGCGGGTTCCACCATGCTTGCAAAAAGGGGCGACGGCTCGCTCTGGGCGTGGGGAAACAACGAATCCGGGCAGATAGAGAGGGGCGGAGACGAATACATCCTCTCGCCTATGGAGATAACCGACAACGTCAAGGATTACGTCTCATCCTACAACGCTATATATGTGATATATAACGATGGTTCGCTCTGGTACTGGGGCGAGACCTACCAAAGTAAAGATGTATATACTGAGCCGACCAAGTGCGAGGCGGTCTACGACGAGATCGACTGGGGGCTTGAGGAATACTAAGGCGCTGGCGATAAGTATACCGCAACAGTCGGGACGAATATACCGAACCCACCAAGCGCCGGGCGGTCTACGACGAGATCGACTGGGAGCTTGAGGAATACTAAGGCGCTGGCGATAAGTATACCGCAACAGTCGGGACGAATATACCGAACCCACCAAGCGCCGGGCGGTCTACGACGAGATCGACTGGGAGCTTGAGGAATACTGAGGCGTAGACGTTTAATATATTACAGCGTCTATCGAAAGTATTATCATACGGCGGAGCGTTTAACTCGCTCCGCTATTTTTTATTTTCTTTTGACCGCAATACGCGTCAAGACAACAAACAACCGGCAGTATCAGGTCTGCCGGTTGAATATATTTTTAGTTTACAGGGTCTTTATCTACCCTTTTAAGACGATAGCTTAGTCTGTCAGGAATCATCGGGATCATTCGTCCCAGGATACCAATACCATCGCTACGTCCTTGGAATCTATCTTTCCGTCGCGGTTTAGATCGTACTTAGCGTATTCAAAGTTGTCGGTCTTTATCAGATCGAGCTCGCCGAAGTAAGAGACTACAGCGGACAGGTCGTAGATATCGATCTTGTTATTCATTACGATATCGCCCGCGAGGAAGTTCTTGACGACCGGATCGCCGACGCCTACGCGTTCATCCACCAAATACTCCTCATAAGCGGCGTTATCCTCGTCCATAACGTTGTTCCAGAAACGCAACAACTTATTGTCGTTTAGGGTCACGGTGTGTCTCGCCGTTCTGTAACCCTTGCCGGAGATCTCTACGGTATACGTCGTATTGGCAAGCAGATCTACGCTGAAAGTATATACGTTTCCGTCTTCAAGCGCTATACAATCATCGTCCAAGCCGTCGCCGAAGTTATATACCAAAGGTTCGGAGAGGTTTCCTCCCGAGATCTTGGCCTGCATCTGCTGATAAACGTGATCGTTCTCCGAGATAGCGTTGTTAAACTCCACCATAACCTGAAGATTATACGTCGGTTCTTCAAGCGTTGTATCTATACGATTGTCTATATTGAGGTCGCCCTTGGTCGGATCGCCGCTCGCCGAGCCGCCTACGATAAAGTCGGCGACTATGTTGTCTATAGGCGTGGCCGCGTGGACTACGTTTGTATTTACAGCGCCCGATACGCCGAAGTCGATAGCGCCGTAGCCGTAGAACTGTATCTGACCGATAGTGATCTCCATTCCGCTCTCGTCCTTCTGATCCTCGCCGTTGAAGTTAAAGAGATAACGGTTTGGATACGCCGGGTCGGTAGAGATATTTACGTTTCCGTAAGGCAGTACTTGGTACGCAACGTTCAGGTTGTTAAGCTCAAACGTCAGGTCTGCGGACGACAGTCTGTTTATCGCGTTAACGTCGGTAGTAGCTATGACTATATTGTACAGCGTGTTATCGTCCGGGTTCGCCTGCTCAAACCTGACTTCCGCAGACTTAGACTGTTCCGTCTCCTGTCCCGACGAAAGCATAGCGAATCCGTAGAAGTTCGGGAGGTAATAACCGCTTCCCGGGTTGTCGAAGGTGAACGTCGCATCCTCGAGCGGTTCGGTGAGCGTCAGCTGAGTCTGGTATACCTGCTGCTGATCGCCTAATCCGTTTTGAGCTATAGGCGTTCCACCTGCGGGGAACTGAGCCGCGGGTTCCGTATCATTGTCTATGTAGAGCGATACTATAGGTTCCGCGCCGTCGTTTGCCAACGCTACGGGTTCATCGTCGTCGCTCAGGTAGTAAAGCGTATAAGTTCCAGCGTCGAGGTCAACGCCGCTTATAGCGATCGGATCAACGTCCCTATTATCGCTCGGCTCAACCCCGGTCAATATCCTCATATAACTGCTCGCTAACATATTGGGACGATAGGGATCTGCAAATATAGTCTGGATCTCCTGTACGTCCTCGTCAACGTCTTCTAACATATAGAACATTGGTCCCGGAGTTACTACGCTTCCCGATTCATGTTCAACGCCGCCGCTTCCTATAGCTATCGTCGGACCCTGGGTGGGTTCTGTCGTAGGAACTGTGGGTTCTGCAGTAGGCTCCGTCGTGGGTTCTGCGGTCGGTTCCGCTGTAGGCTCTGCCGTGGGCTCTGCTGTGGGTTCGGCCGTAGGAGCTAACGTAGGCGCAAGCGTCGGAGCCGCCGTAGGAGCCAACGTAGGCGCAAGCGTCGGAGCAGCCGTCGGAGCTAATGTGGGCGCAAGCGTCGGAGCCGCCGTCGGAGCTAATGTGGGCGCAAGCGTCGGAGCCGCCGTCGGAGCTAACGTAGGCGCAAGCGTCGGGGCCGCCGTCGGAGCTAACGTAGGCGCAAGCGTTGGAGCCGCCGTCGGAGCTAATGTAGGCGCAAGCGTCGGAGCAGCCGTTGGAGCCAATGTCGGCGCAAGCGTTGGAGCCGCCGTTGGAGCCAATGTAGGCGCAAGCGTCGGAGCCGCCGTTGGCGCTAACGTAGGCGCAAGCGTTGGAGCCGCCGTTGGAGCCGGCGGTATAGGCGGCGCAAGCGTCGGAGCCAATGTCGGAGCTAACGTAGGCGCGAGCGTCGGAACCAATGTCGGAGCCGCCGTTGGAGCCGGTGTCGGCGCAAGCGTCGGAGCCGCCGTCGGCGCTAATGTAGGAGCCGCCGTGGGAGCCAGCGTCGGCGCAAGCGTCGGGGCTGCTGTTGGCGCTAATGTAGGAGCCGCCGTCGGAGCTAACGTAGGCGCAAGCGTCGGAGCAGCCGTTGGAGCCAATGTCGGCGCAAGCGTTGGAGCCGCCGTTGGCGCTAATGTAGGCGCAAGCGTTGGAGCCGGCGTCGCCAGATCTTCTACAAACTCTTCATACGCCGCCGCTATGTTCTTAATATAGATCGAAGCGGGGTTGTTAGTATGACTATCGCTATCGGTCGGTTTAACGTTTAAATACAGATCGTCCGTCTTTGTCGTAGCCGTTCCGTTAACAGTTTGCGTGGTATCCCCGTAAGTTACTGTAAATGTCGATGCGCTTAAGTCGATTACTACGGTAACGCTTACCCAAGCGTCTTTCTGCCTATCGCCGCTATATACCGTCCCGTCAGTTGCGTTTGTAGCCGACTGTCCGCCGACAAAGTTTAAATTATTCCAGTCGCCGCGGCCGGTTATTCTTCCGTACGTCGACGTATTACCGCCGCCCCAAGGTCTTATCGTTGTGTTTCCGCTAAAGTCGATAAAGAAGTTATCTCCCGATCCCTGCTCGGTCGAAGGGAAGTATATATCGAAAGTCGCTTCTATCGTTCCGTCGGCCGTCGAGATGCTCTCGGGGGCGTTGGTCATGATCTCGCCGAGATCGTAGCTGAAACCGTCGCCGGTCGTGGCCGCGGCGTAAGACAGCTTATAATACTCGCCGTAATCGTCGTTCTCTATCGTAACGGCGCCCGCCGTTTCTCCGGAATTATTTGTCCAGTCGTCGGCCGATATCGAGCCTGTCGAAGGAGGCGTTGAGGGCTCGGCCGTGGGTTCGGCCGTCGGTTCAGGCGGTATCTCGGAATGTTCTTCGTATGTAGCCGATATATTTCTTATTCTCATAGTTACCGCATTGCTTGCAGACGCGCCTACCGCCGGCTGCACGTTTAAATATAACGCGTTTGTTATATCTGTCGCAAAACCTGTAACTGTTTGCGTCTCGTCTCCGTAACTTGCGGTAAAGTCAGTTTTTTCGCCTAAATCAATTGTATATGTAACTGTTACCCATGTATCAGTCTGTCTAATATTTCCTGTCCAAATATTCGGCGCTTGGCCATTCGTCGCAGTCTGTCCGCCAACAAACTTTATATCTTGATAAGGACCATAACCGGAAAGTCTTCCATACGTATTAGCGTTTCCTCCGGTCCAGCCCGCAATCTGAGTAGCGCCGCTTAAGTCTATAAAGAAGTCGCTCGGAGCCGCTGCATCCGACGGCATATACAAATCATACGATACGGTTACCGTACCGTCGGCGGTAGTTAGATCTGCCGGTTTGTTTTCCATAATTTCAGCAAGATCGTAACTGAATCCGTCGCCCGTTGTATTCATAGCATAACTTAATACATAGGCGCCGTCTTCTACCGTAACGGTCTTACCCGTAGTATCCGCAGAATTGTTCGTCCAGTCGGTCGCCTCGATCGGTTCTGCCGTAGGCTCAGCGCTGGGCTTGGCCGTAGGCTCCGCAGTCGGCTCTGCGGTCGGTTCCGCTGTAGGTTCTGCCGTAGGCTCAGCCGTGGGTTCTGCGGTAGCCGTGGGCGCAGGAGTCGCCGTCGGCTCTATGGTAGCCGTGGGCTCGGGATTGACGTTTCTAAAGTCAAACTGACCATATTTTGCATTAGTTCCGGATACTGTGTTTGTCAGTTTAAGTTCCAAAGCAGTTATTGCGCTATCTAATTGATATATCCGGCTTGATTCTGAACCTTTATCCACAAGTTTAGTCCAATTGGCGTTCGCACTTTCACGATATTCTATTGTAAACCTTACATTTGCCAAACCAGTTCCAAGTTCATATGTGAAATAATTGAACGTAAACGGCTCGGTAAACGTGATATAAAACTCTGAAATACCGGCGGCCATCGCCGATCTTATATTATTCCTTTCGGTATTGTTGATATCGCCGCTGCCGTCCGCGTTTCTTATGATCTGCGGTCCGTACTCGTTAGCGTCTACCAACTCCCCGTTCAGCGAGTACTGCACGTTGTAGTCGACTCCCGCCTCAAGACCGTCCGAATACGGCTCTAACTCCGTACCGTCAGGCAGCCATGTTCCGCTCGGCGCAGCCGGCGCGGTCGTCGCTGTAGGTTCCGCTGTCGGCTCAACCGTAGGTTCGGCCGTGGGCTCTGCAGTAGGCTCCACAGTAGGTTCGGGCGTCGCAGTAGGCGCCGCTGGTTCTTCCGCTTCGCCAACGCTTGTTATTCTCAAGTTTCTGATCTGTACCTCGCCCAAGCTCGCCCTTAATATAAAGGTGATTTTACCGGCGTATGTGTCCATATCGTCTTTCAATCCCTCTCCGGACGTCCAAGTAAAGGATTTGGTATGCCAATCTGAATCGGTTGTCACAGCATTGTGTAATGTGCCGATCGTTCTATTATTTCTGTTAGTTGCAACGTCTATATTTGGATCGCTCGGGATAGTCGTGTCGGACTTCATTATAAGCGTATCCCAGTTAAAATAAAAGCCGTTGTTTCTATAGTCGGTTATCGTCGACTTTTCGTCAAAAGTTATCGTATATTCCGTATTCGGCTTTATATTCTTTATCACCGCCGACACGCCGTAACATACGACGTTGCTCGGATTTGAATCTGAATCTAAATCCAAACCTTCGTTACTCCTTATCGTCAATACGCCGTCGTTATAGTCGTAAGATCCGCCTGCGCTGTCGCCGCTGTACTTATACCATACTATATTATAGTCGGGTAAAGTTCCGGTGAACTGATCGGCTACGGCGTCCCAGCTCTCGCCCTTTGTCAGCTCGAGATATGGGAGTTGGTCTACGTTTTTTGGAAGTTGATTTGCAGACTCTGTACCTCCGCTATTCGCGCCGACAACATAATAATCGTTACCCGACGCCGATGATGAAACAGAAGCGTCGTATGCCATAAGTATCTTATATTCTCCAGAGTCCGGAATCTCACTAAGCGCAAGCTCCGTTTGACTGTTTCCGTTATACTGAGCGATATAACCTTCTCCGTTTACATAACTAAAGCCGTTTTCGCTCTGATCATATACGTTTGTAGTCTGACCTGGCGCCGTGTTCTGCCTTATGAAATGCAATTTTGCTCCGATATACTTACCTTCAGGTATATTAAACGTCATACCGAGCGCGCGGTCTGTTCCGATAAAATAGTTTCTGTTATCTGTTTGCTCTCCTCCATTTACGCGCTCTATCGATTCCGGCACGACATACTCCACCTCGTTGGTATTGACCAATCCGGCGACGTTTACCGAGCTCGCAGGCATCGTAAACGAAGCCGTTCCGTCCTCGTTATATGTGACATTTGCGTTAACGCCGCTTTGATCGGTAACAAAGATCGAATTCTTGGCGAAGTCGCCGCTGAGCGTTACCGTCTCTCCCTCGTTCGCCGAACTTACGGACGCGGTAATGCCTTCCTGAGTCGTTATGGTCGGAGTCTCGGGTTCGGTCGCCACATTTTCAGCTATGCCTATCCACGAAAGCACAGGGTCTTGATCGCTCTCCGCCTTGCCTATGGTAACGGTTATCAGCTGTTCTTCCGTGAGTTCAAAGTCCACGCTCGTCTTAACTTGCGATACTTCCAATTCTGCAGTAGCGGATGTATCAAGATAGGCAGTAGCAGTTTCGCCAAGAGGCACATCTTCCGCGTCAGTTACCGTCACACTCATGTACCTCGGTCTGTTTCCATTCCAGAATTCATAAAAGCCTGCCGTCAAACTGTAACTGCCTGCCGGAAGAGTAAACTGATATTCAATAGAATTTCCAGCAGTAGCATACCAACCGGTTTTGTACTTGTCTCCGACCGTTATTGTATTATCACCAGGCTTGCCGTAAGCCGCGCTTTCGCTCGCAAGCCCCCAGCCGTCTGTCACGGTCGTCTGGTCGCCGACAGCGTTTATAAGCCCGGACGATACGCTCTTAACTCCTTCGAACACAGAAGCATCCGAATCATTACAGTCCACAAAATAGCGCATATTGTCCGGATACACGCTCACCGCCGCCGTAACGGTGTCTGCGCCGTTATTGATCGTACCGGTAACCGTCGCATCCTCATATACCTCGTACTCGTCGATCGACAAGTTCCAATTTACCTCCGTAGCTGCTCCGTCGATCTCAACCGTCTCCGGCAAACCCAAGCTCGGAGTGGTATATATGGGTCCGACGTTATACTCCTCGGCATACGCCATCCCGCCCAATCCAAGCGGTAACGTTCCCAAGATCAGCGCTATCGCTAAGATCGCCGACAACAACTTCATCACTTTTTTCATTTCAGCTTCCTCTCTTTCCTCTAAGTTTTACTTTTCCAATATTAAATTTATATGTTAAAATTTTTAATTATTTACTTGGACAAAATTTACCGAATCTATACGTCGGCGCATGGTATTTATTTGGAATTAAGCTACTTAAGAATCTTCCGCGCGTTCGCGGTCTGTAAAAAATCGCGTCCCCAAGCTTTAGAATACGCCGCGGCGATCGGCTCGGGTATGCAGAAACCTATGATGTCAAATTCTAAGAATACGCCGATCCGGCAATGACGGGAGACGGTATCGTCTCCGCCGCTAAGAACTCCCTCGCGCTTAAATAAATATTCCACTTATTCTATATTAACATAGCTTATTTTTGATTTCAAGTATCATATTTATTTTTAGCAAAAATTTGGTAACTCATTGTTATCAAACCTACATATCCGCCCACTTTAGCAAAAATTTATTTTATCAATATGCCGATTCCCGAAAACAGTTTGAATGTTCATTCTATTTTACGTTTCTCGTCTGCTTATAATTCCTTTTTACGCGCAGACCGGTCTCGCAATGCTGTTTCAAGACTTTTGCGCGAGCCTCGGTCGTCGGCTCGATTATCAAAACTCACTCGATCTTTATACCAATATAACTCGTAAAAATACAAAACCGTTCTCCGACCCGTTCCAAAGCGAGGAAACGCGGACGAGCCGCGGCCTAATCCAGCGAGATCGCTATAATGCGCGGCTCCGCTCTTATTTTCAGCAAACGTTAAATCGACCCGGTCCGCGATAATGCGAACCGGGCTTTGATTATTAACTTATTAAGTCTGACTCGATCATTCATAGATGGAGAACTCGTAGATAGAATATCCCCAACCAGTGCCTCTTTCGGTCATGTTTATCTTGATATATCTCGCAGTCGTCGGTTCGATGTTGTACACGTCCGTACCTCCCGTTCCGTTTTCCTGCGTCACTACCGGCGTATAGCTTTCGCCGTCGTCAGAGACCTCTATGGTATACTTTCTTCCGAACGCCGCTTCCCAGATAAGATATATCGACGAGAAGGTCTTAGGCTCCTTAAGATCGATTATTATATGCTGATCGTCCTCCGCTTCCATAGTCGCCCATCTTGTCGAGGCGTCGCCGTCCACTATCTTCTCGGGCGTATAAAGTTCGGCGGCTCTGTCGTACGCTGTCGCGTATACCGACGCGCCAAGCGCGAGGCTCGGCTCGGACGCTGAGTTTACGCTTATGTCGTATATAGAATATCCCCAGCCGGTTCCTCTTTCGGTCATGATTATCCTCACGTATCTCACGTTTACGGGATCGAACGTAAATTCCACGTTTCCGCCCGAGCCGTCG
Source organism: Clostridiales bacterium (assembly GCA_019419865.1). Lineage (GTDB taxonomy): Bacteria > Bacillota > Clostridia > Monoglobales > Monoglobaceae > Roslinia. The sequence goes on from JAHZIG010000001.1 coordinate 114,851, forward strand.
GTTATATTCTCGATCTGGGTATATTCCTCGCCGTCCGCCGAAACTTCTACCGTATAAGACTTGGCGTACGCCGACTCCCAGCTGACGCCTATCGAAGAGACGCTGTATACGTCTTTAAGGTCTATCTCTATATAATTGTTGTCGACGTATCCCGCGGACGCCCATCTTGTAGAGGAGTTTCCGTCTACCAAATATTCAGGGATCTTATCGGGCTCCGAATCCTGAGCCGTAACGTCGGCGCCCAGAGCGATATTCTTCGGCAGATATACCGCCGGACTTATCTCTCTGTGTCTGAGCTCGGTAACTTCCTTGATCGGGTTCATCTCGTCCATACCGTTCCAAACGAAGGTTTTCAGCGTATATTGCTCAATATCAGCGTCCTCGGGAACGGTCACGCCGCCCGCGCTGACGGTTATCGTCTCTCCCGCCCGCGCCGCTTGGTCTACTTCGGTAACCGCGCTGTCGATCAGGACTTCCTCTCCGTTATCGTTTAAGTAGAGCGCTTCGGTCAGCGCTAATTTTATCTCCGTATCCTCTCCCGCGTATATATCCACGCTCGCCGTATATTCGCCCAGCTCGAGGGAGCCCGAAGCCTCCGAGTTGTTCGCAAATTTAGGATCGGATATGTATAAACTTCCGTACGGCTCCTCGCCGATAACGGCCGGGTTTACATTAAAGCCTTCCAGCTCGAATCTCGGCTGCGAACCGTTTAACTTGCTCTCCTTAAAGCTTACGTCTACGACCTTCAGCTCTCCCGGCATCAGCGAGAAATAGTTATCCTCGTAGAACGTCGGCAGAACTCTCTCTCCGGTCGCGTCGTCAAGGACTTTAAGTCTGGTCAATAACGCCGGCGCCGAGCTTGTATTTTCAACATATACCGTATAATGTCTGTAGCCGTCCCGATCGGTATAGGCGTACTCGGTATTCGCGGTCAGATCTACGTTCTCGAGCTCGCCAAGAGCCGTATAATCCTCATAATTATAGATATTATGCCAGTAGAAGTTCTCGCCAAGCTTCTCTCCGTCCGCGCTTTCGACTCTGGTCTTGATAAACTGCAGCGAAGTTGTATCCGCCGGGAACTCCAATGTAAACGCGATCTTCTGGGAATCCGCCGGCATGTCTATCGTCTCGCTCTTTGCGTATACGAGATCGCCGTTTAGGTCGTAGACCTCGGCTATCGCTTTCGCTCCGGCAAGCTCGTTTGGAGTCGCGTTATTCAAATGCATATTGTTATTTACCGGGTTCCAGATCAGATTTATAGGCTGGCACGCCGTTTTTATGCCGTAGTAGCCGCCGTTCACGTCGTGGTAATAGTCGTAGGCCTGCCACATCAGCGACGTCCACGCCGGATTGCTCATCCACATAAGCAGTCCGTTGGTATCCGAAGCGAAAGCTCCTTCGTACATGGCCTTATGCTTCTCGTAGGCCTGCATCTGCGCGTGGCTCACAAACTCCTCGAAGCTGTTGTAGTCGCCGTAATTATACAGATCCTTCATATACTGTTCGCCGTTTGTGTTCCAAGCCTGAGCGAAGTCGTGGAGCGCCCACATATCGTTAAGCGGCCATAGATTCTCCTCGGGGAAGATCTCTCTCATCGTCTCGGCCACCGGTATATTAGGCATACCTCTCTCGCTTGTGAACTGGTTCGACGCGGTGTTCGTGAAATAGAACTTAGTCTGTTTTGCCTGGTGGGGACCGTCCACAGCCGCAGGATAATCCCCCGAATTAGGTATGTAATGCCTCGTTCCGTCCAGGCACTTGATCCCGACGATCTGCTCTGAATCATCGTCCGCGCTATACTGCGCGTAGTCGGGGTGAGTCACTAATTGTTCCATGCCTCCGGTCAGCGCCCGCATAGCCACCTCAAGTTCCATGACCTCCGGGTAGCTCTCGTTCTCGCCGCAGTAGAGCGCGAGCGAAGCGTGATAGCGGTAATGCTTTATCTTGTCCGAGGCGTTGTCTATAAACATCTGATTATCCGCCGGATTATACAGCCAGCAGCCCGGCAGGAAGAAATCGTCCCATATGAGTATTCCGTATTTATCGCACGCCTTATACAATTCGGGATCGTTCGTCTGTCCGCCCCAAAGTCTTATCATGTTGAAGTTCAGATCCTTGTGCATACGGATCTTCTCATCGTACTTCTCGGCGTCGACGTTTAAGTCCTGATCCTCGAGGCCCCAGTTTCCGCCCTTGCAGATAATCTTGACTCCGTTACAGTAAAGCGCGAGGTTCTCTCCGTTATTAAAACCGTTCCTGTCGGTTATATCGCTCTCGTCAAGATAGTAGTCAAACTCGCGCACGCCGAACTGGAATTCGCTCGTATCCGATACCGCGCCGCCGACCGACGCGCTAACGACCGCGGTGTACAGCGGCTGATCGCCGTAAGTATTAGGCCACCAAACCTCGGGGTTCTCAAACTCTACCTCGCCCAGATCGACCTCGACCGTACTCCCGGCCGGGATCTGTACCTCTTTCTCGAACCTGATCTCGGGCGCCTCATCTACGGTTCCTGTCACGACAGCCGTTACCTCGCCGTCCGACGGGTTGCCGATCTCGGTCTTAAGATTCAGCTTCGCCTTAGTCAGATCGTATCCGCCTTCGGCGTCCCTCTCAAATTCGGTGATCATCCACGGATCTACGACCTGAACGTCCTCCGTATAGGTCAAGCTGACCTCGTTATATATTCCTATGGCTCTGTCTCTTACGGTCGGGACCCAGTCCCAGCCGAGCGCCGCGCTGTAGGTCGGAGCGTCGAGTCCGATCTCGCCGCTGTTGCCGAATACGCCGCCCATCGTTCCCGGTCCGCTGTTAGCGCTGATATGCGCCGTTCCGGGGTCGGTATTCTTATATATCAATACCGCAAGATAATTCTCGCCGCCGTAATTTACATAATCGGTAAGCTCGAACTGCGCCCGGGTAAATCCGCCTCTGATATTGCCGAGCCGCTGTCCGTTAAAATAGACTTCCGCCTTCCAGTTTATCGCGCCGAAGTTTATAAACACACGCTTTCCGCTGTTCTCCTGCGGGACGACAAAATGGTTCCTGTACCAGAAATTACTTTTAAAGTAGCTGTCCGATATACAAAACTGTTGATCGGCGTAGTTGGGATCGGCCACCGCGCCCGCGCTCTTATACGAAGTAAGGACCGTTCCCGGCACGATCGCCGGAAGCCACGCCGCGTCGTCGTAATCCGCGCTCGCCATCGCTTTGCCTATCTCGTCCGCCGCGTCCGAATCGTCCTCGGCCGAAGCCTCGGTATCGGTAACGGGATCGACCTCGAGCGCTCTCGCTATCTTCCAGTTGCCGCCCGACAATACCTGAGTCCCGTCCTCTTCGGGCGCCGGGAGCTCGTCGACTTCGCCGGTATAGTTTAGATCGTTCGTTCCGTATACCTCGAACTCCTTAACTATGTAAGCGAGATTATCCGGGTCGGTCTCTTTAAGAAGCAGTCTTACGTATCGGCCGGTTTGATTTTCAAGGCTCAGCGTCTCCGTACCTCCGCTCCCGTCGTCCTTTGTCGCGGCGGTCGTCCAGGTTTCAGCGTCGTCGGATACCTGCACCTCGTACTTGGTCGCGTACATACTTCCCCAGTGTATCTTGGCTTCGGTGAGCTCGCTGTCCTCGCCGAGGTCGATATATATCCATTCTTCCTGGTTCCCCGCGCTCATCCAAACGCTTGTAAACTCAAATACGTTCTCCGAATACGGGGCGAGAAGCGAGTTCATATCCGCGTCGTACAGCGCGAATCCGCCCATATATATCCTGTCCGATCCGCTTTTGGCTTTCATATTAAGCCTGTAATACGTATACGCGGTCGTATTTGCGCCGACCCTGTACCACTTCGTAGTATGGTTATCCGCAAACGTCTGATTCGACTGCGTATCTATAGTTCTAAAATTAACTCCGTCGTTAGAACCCGTCAGCTCCCACGACTCCGCGTACAATTCTTTCGACCAGTCGGCGTTGCCCGAGGTCAAGGTATACCATCTAAGCACAGTCTTTCTCGGCAGCTTGACCTGTACCCACGACTCGGTATGATAAGTCTCCCAGTCCGTGGTATCGTCGTTGTCGAATAGAAACTTGACGTTTCCAAAACGCGACTCGTTGCCGTATTGATGGGAAAATTCATACATCATATTGGCCTCGTCGGCGTCATCGCCGATAATGCCGTCCGTTACGAGCTGAACCGTCTCGTTGGCGTTATACGCGCTCGACTGGTATCCAGCCCGCCTGTAGGCCAAGTTTCTTATCTGCGTATCGTTTTCCGTCGCATTCACCGCAATCACTCCATTTCCTAATAAACTCAAGGCTACGAAGGAAAAGGCTAAAAATAAAGCCAAACTCCGCTTAAGCCGCCTCGATATAATTTTACTCTTCACAACCACAACCTCCTATTATATATATTGAGCTAATTATTTTTCATCTTCATTTGTTTTTTATTCTCCTTACAATATTTAAAAACCAAACGACTTTTACGGAACGTCGTTGTTCTATGAGAACTATTTTACCATATGAGACGGTAATATTCTTGTATTGAATTAATAAATCTTTGTGCTATAATGACATTATGAAGATAAAAAGGAGGAAATAGAGTGAGCGAAAAAATACCTACCTTAAACGCTATATACCTTGTGGACAACGCGACGCGGATCTCGTGCCACATAGAAAAGTCGATAAAATTCACCACGGCCATACATAACCACGACTATTTTGAGATATTTATCATAGTTTCGGGGATGTGCATACATAACGTAAACGGCGAAAAACAGCTGCTCGAAAGCGGCGATATGGTCTTTATAAGACCCGAGGATACGCACTGCTATACTCAATACAAAAATTACGACTGCCGCTTCTTAAACGTGAGTTTTTTCAAGAGCGAGGCGCGCAAGGTCTTCGAATACTACGACGGCGCTCAGACCGCTTTTATTTCGGACTCTCTTAAAACGCCTCCGGTGGTGCGGCTGAAAGGCGGCGAGTTTGATTTCATGGTGAAAAAGGCCGAACAGATCCTGATGTTTAACAGCACGGATAAGCAGAAATCAAGAGCGCTCGGTCAGAGCTTTTTAGCCGACGCCATGTTCTACTTCTACTGCGATTATCAAAGCGGCAAGCATAAGTCGGCGCAATGGTTTGACAAACTGCTGCTGGATATTAGAAAAGACGAAAATTTTGTTTTGGGAGTGGATAGGCTCTACGAGCTTTCGGGGAAAAGTCCGGGATATATAAGTCGAGTATTTAAAAACAAGCTGAATATGACTCCTACCGAATATATAAACCTTTTAAAATTGGAACAAGCCCAAAAACTGCTCATAAAAACGCGTCTTCCGATCTTGGATATCTCGATAGAAGCCGGATTCGATAATCTTAGCCATTTTTATCATTTATTCAAAAAGGAATACGGGATCTCTCCGGCAAAATTCAGAGAGTCTTTGGCAAATTAGATCAAAAAATTAAAACTCCCGCTAAAAAGCGCAAAACAAAACCCTCCGCCAAAAACGGAGGGCGATATTATGCACAGATTATTTGTCCATACCGTAACGTTTCTTAAATCTGTCGACTCTGCCGCCTGTGTCAACCAGCTTCTGCTTACCTGTGTAAAAAGGATGACATGCGGAACAAATTTCTATACGGATATCCTGCTTTGTCGAGCCCGTTTCGATCACGTTGCCGCAAGCGCATTTGATCTGCGTATCTTTGTAATCCGGATGAATTCCCTGCTTCATTGTACTTTCACCTCTTTCAACCATACTTATCAAATATGTCATACCAAACCTGCAATTGTCGGATATGCTCATTTATTCTATAATATTCAGCCGCCGACCGCTTCGGCGCGAATAACGCCAAAACACGGATCAAACCGATGTTTTTACGGCCGCCGATCAGCAAGCGTTAAATATTATAACACAACGAAACCCAAAAATCAACACTTTTTTATAATTATTTTATCCTAATAAATCGGATAAAATCAGGGATACAACGCCCGCAAGGAAATCGATATTAATCTCCGAGACACATATGTATCCTTCTTGCAGTCTGGATCCAGTAGCTGTCCTCTTCTACCGCTTTATTTTTGCCTATTACGTTTTCGAGCGAATCGTAGCTCAGCTCGCTGCCATTAAGCACGACCATATTACCGAACTTACCCTGCATGAGCAGTTCGACCGCTTCGGAGCCGTATCTCGTCGAGAGTATTCTGTCGTTCGCCGTCGGAGAACCGCCGCGCTGAGTGTGACCGAGTATGGTCGCGCGACATTCGAGACCCGCGAGATGCTCGAGCTGTCCCGCTATAACTTCGCCGATACCGCCGAGACGGATCGGGTCGGGGCTGTTTTCAACGATTTTCGCTACGACTACGTCGCCGTTGATCGGTTTCGCGCCCTCGGCTACGACTACGAGCGCGAAGTCCTTGCCTCTCGCTCTGTTTTCTTTGATCGTCTCCGCGACCTTATTGATGTCGTACGGGATCTCAGGGATAAGCGCCGCGTCCGCTCCGCCCGCGATAGCCGAAGCGATCGCGATAAAGCCCGCGTATCTGCCCATTACCTCGACGACGATCGTTCTGCTGTGCGATTCCGCCGTAGTTCTGAGTTTATCTATAGCCTCGGTTGCGGTAGCCACCGCCGTATCGAAACCGAAAGTGGTGTCGGTGGACGCGAGGTCGTTGTCTATCGTCTTGGGCACGCCTATGACTTTTACGCCCTTTCTTGCAAAGTCGCGTCCGGACGTGAGAGTTCCGTCGCCGCCTATTACTATCAAAGCGTCTATACCCGCTTTTTTAAGATTGTTTACGCCGACGTCGGATACGTCGCCGCGACATTCCTGTCCATGCTCGTCGATATATGTGTAATCAAAAAGATTGTCTTTGTTGGAGCTGTAGAGGATCGTTCCGCCCTTCATGATTATTCCCGAAGCGTCGTGAAGCGTAAGCGGCACGAACTCCGACTCGCCAAGATACAGACCGCGGTAGCCGTGCTTTATTCCTACGACCTCGAGTCCGTACTTCTGGATCGCCGTCTTTACGACCGCTCTTATAACAGCGTTAAGTCCCGGGCAATCTCCGCCGCCGGTCATTACTCCAATTCTCTTTATTTCGCTCATGAAATTTACCTCCTAATTTTTAGAGAAATAATGGTTGAAGCTATATATAAAGATTCCCACGCATTGAATATGCTCGCGAATCATGATTTTTCTCTACATATTCATTATATCCTAAGCGCGGATAAATATCTTGTTATTCATTAATATTATCCTGTATTATTTTACCTTATAGCTTTCAAATATGCAAGCCAATAAATATCCGCATTTTTATTTTCAGCAAAAAACAACAAAGGCGGCTAAGATTTGTTAAGCTATTTAGATAAATTATATATCAGCATCAAAACATCTGATATAAAATTTTTGACATTATTTCAGCGCCGATCGATAATTATTTGTTACCCAAAATTCCTTTATACAAAATACTCAAACTTTTTACAAAATCTTAAAATATAATTATTATATCTTAAATTTTTGGTTGAATAATCTAAGCGGTTGAGTTATAATTAATAATGTGAATTTAGGAACTAATTAAAATTACATATTTATATATTCAGGAGGTTTGAAAAATGAATAAACAACAAGTTCTAACAAAGATGACCGACGCCGGTCTGGTTGCGGTCGTTCGCGCGAGCAGCGCCGAAGAAGCTATCAGGATCTCGGACGCTTGCTTAGAAGGCGGCTGCCCTTCTATCGAGCTCACTTTCACCGTTCCGGGCGCTCACAAGGTTATCGAAGCTCTCGCGGCTAAATATCCTAACGGCGAAATGCTCCTCGGCGCGGGTACGGTTCTCGACTCTGAGACTGCGAGACAGGCTATACTCTCGGGCGCTAACTTCATCGTAAGCCCCGGATTTAACGCGGACGCGGCTAAACTCTGTAATCGCTACGCGGTTCCGTATATGCCCGGCACGATGACCTTTACCGAGATCATAACGGCTATGGAAGCGGGCGCGGATATCTGTAAGGTATTCCCCGGCGACATCGTAGGCCCCAACTTCATCAAAGACGTTCGCGGTCCTCTGCCGCAGGCAAGACTCATGCCCACCGGCGGCGTAGACGTAAATAACGTAGATAAGTGGATCAAAGCCGGCGCGGTCGCAGTAGGCGCGGGTTCGTCTCTGACAAAGGGCGCTAAGACCGGCGACTATGCCGCTATCACGGCTACGGCTAAAGAATTTGTAGCTAAGATCCAGGAGGCTCGCGCAGCCCTCTAATCGCGGAATCCTTTTATCAAAGCGGAGGGTTTTCATATAAATTGAACATATGTTCCTAAATTTGAGGCTCTTATATAAAAAGAGGCTTAAAAATTACGTAATTAATATATAATCAAAGGAGAATATAAAATGGCTAAAATTGTTACAATGGGCGAAATAATGTTAAGACTTTCGACGCCCGGAAATGAAAAATTTATACAGGCTGACGAGTTCGACGTATGCTACGGCGGCGGCGAGGCTAACGTAGCCGTATCCTTGGCAAACTATGGACACGACGTTGAGTTCGTAACCAAGGTTCCTGAGAATCCTATCGGCGAGTGCGCTGTAGCGGCTCTTCGCAAGATGGGCGTTGAGACCAAGCACATCGCTAAAGGCGGCGAAAGACTCGGCATATATTTTCTTGAGACCGGAGCTTCTATGAGAGCTTCAAACGTTGTATACGACAGAGCTCATTCTTCGATCGCGACGGCTACCGCGGACGACTTCGACTTCGACGCTATTTTCGAGGGCGCGGACTGGTTCCACTTCACAGGTATTACCCCGGCCGTATCTGATGCGGCGGCTGAACTGACCGAGATCGCTCTTAAAGCGGCTAAGAAGCATAACGTTAAGGTTTCGGTAGACCTCAACTTCCGTAAGAAATTATGGTCGAGCGAGAAGGCTCAGAAAGTCATGACCAACCTCATGCAGTACGTAGACGTTTGCATAGGCAACGAAGAGGACGCTGAAAAGGTTCTTGGCTTTAAGCCGGGCGCAACCGACGTTACAAGCGGCGACCTCGAGCTTGCGGGTTATGAGGATATCTTTAAGCAGATGGTCGAGAAGTTCAACTTCGAATACGTTATAAGCTCGCTCCGCGTAAGCCACAGCGCTTCGGACAACGGCTGGTCGGCTTGCATCTACTCGAGAGATACTAAGGAATTCTATCATTCAAGAGAATACAGGATCACGCCTATTGTAGACCGCGTAGGCGGCGGCGACTCCTTTGCCGGCGGTACGATCTGCGGCTTTGTAGACGGCAAGAACTTTAAAGACGCTCTTGAATTCGGCGTAGCGGCTTCGGCGCTCAAGCACACCATTCCCGGCGACTTCAACCTCGTATCCCGCGCGGACGTAGATAATCTCGTCGGCGGAGACGGCAGCGGCCGCGTTCAGAGATAATTTATACATATATAAATTATTTTTCAAAACCGACATATATAAAACTTCTTTGCGACGGTACGGCTTAAAGCCGCGCCGTCTTTTTATTTATCCGTGTTTCTAAGCTTTTCCAGAGCCTTGCTTAACAACTCAAATCTATCGTTTATTTTTTCATTAATATCATGATATATAATTGTTTTATAACGTTTTATCTTTGTCATATAACATTTAAACTTAACATAAATATAATATGCAAAGATATTTTAATCCCCGCCTAAATTTTAAGTTAGCGCAATATAAAACAGAACAATTTTATATTCCCGACGTTCGCGCGCACTGCGGGAATATTTCCGATAAAAAACGACCCGTTCGCCAAGCCCGCCAAGCGGACGCGGAATAAGTCAAACTCGGCGGGCGGAAAGGCTGCGTAAATAATTATGAAAATATGGGTGATAAACAAACGGGTCGGGATCCTGATCCTCGTATTGGCCGTCGGGTTATTCGGTTTGATCGTCGCCGGGAGATCGCGGGCGATCTATGTTTCAAACCAGAACAGAGATCTGCCCATCTATTGCGTCGATAAGGGCCAAAACGATAAGAAAATCTCCATCAGCTTCGACGCCGCTTGGGATAACTCTGACAGCGAACATATAAAAGAGATCCTCGGCGAGCGTAATATCCGCACGACTTTCTTTGTAGTCGGAGATTGGGTCGATAAATACCCCGAGACGGTAAAATCGCTGTCGGACGCCGGACACGAGATCATGAACCATTCGGACTCGCATCCGCATATGACCGAGCTTTCAAAAGAAAAAATGGCCGAGGAGCTTAATAAATGTTCGGATAAGATCGAGAAGGTCACCGGCGTGCGCCCAACGCTTTTCAGGCCGCCTTACGGCGACTATAACAACGACGTCGTCGGAGTCGCTCGTGAAAACGGATATTACACAATACAGTGGAGCGTCGATAGTCTTGACTGGAAGGACTTATCCGCCTCCGAAATATGCAACCGCGTGCTTAAAGACATACAGCCCGGTTCTATAGTTCTGTTCCACAACGCCGCCAAACATACGCCCGAAGCCCTTCCCACGCTGCTCGATCAGCTTATAGCGGACGGGTATGAGATCGTTCCGATCTCCGAACTCATCATGAAAGAAAACTATACGATAGACCCCAGCGGCATGCAGATATCCACCAAGGCGACCGGCGACGAACCCGAAAGCTCTCCTGAGACGACAGAGGCGCCGGATACGGACGAAGAAGCCAGTGAAACTATGGCTGAAACCAGGCCGTCTCCCTCTTTAAATTCAAATCCGTCGGACGAGGTCGATCGCTCTAAACAATCTTCAGCTCCGTCGGCGCGTCGCGACGGAGACACATCGGTCAGCTCCTCCGGCTCGGGAACTTCTCCGTCTCAGTCGCCAAAACCGGCGTCCTCGGCCGGACCGAGCTCAGGCGCCGATTAGCTTCTGAATATAAAATTTTGAAAAAGGGCATAAAACTATATGTGTAATCTCCGTAATACGCGAAATTATTTGCGTTCCGCTTTAGCGGAGAAAAACGCCGTTTGAGCCGCCGGAAAACCTATGTTTGCATTATACCGGCGGCGTATTCATCGGATCCGCTATGCCGAGCAATATCAGGCCTTAGGCCGCTTAAATTCAAACGTTACGTTTGCCTTTCAAGCCGAGAAAGCGCCTAATGATTTCATTAAAAACGTTCTAAACGCGGTTTATCTACATATAAATTAAGTATTAGCCACATAAATCATCTATACAGGGAGTGAACTTATGAAACCTTATGAAAATAACGGTTATTCGCAGCTCAATATTGCGGATACCTCCGAACCCGAAACGAATAAATCAAATACAGATATACTATCAGAAAATCAAGGAACTCTTGAAACGCTCGACAGGCGTCTTTCGTCAAATAACCGCGCCGAAGTATCCGGAACGATATGCGACGAGATAAAAATATCGCACAGGGCGTACGGTGAGCTCTTCTACGCTTCTTCGCTGCTCATCCCGCGCTATAGCGGAACCGTTGACAAAGTTCCTTTTATAATATCAGAATACCTGCTTACCGAGCCCTTGACTGAAGGCGACTGCGTGCATATAGTCGGTCAGTTTAGATCTCATAACAATAAAAACGACAGCGCAAAAAAACTGAGCCTGTACGTTTTTGCAAAGGAGATAGAAAAACTCGATCCGGACTCCAATCCAAATCTTAACAGCGTCTACTTAAACGGCTATCTCTGTAAGCCGCCAAGCTGCAGAAAAACGCCTCTCGGTCGCGACATTGCCGATATACTGATCGCAGTCAACCGAAGATTCAATAAATCAAATTATATTCCCTGTATCGCCTGGGGAAGGCTGGCCATACTTGCGCACACGCTCGACACCGGTTCGAATATCGAGCTGTGCGGCAGGATCCAAAGCCGCGACTACACAAAGCGCATCCCCATCCAAAACGATCCCGCAGACGACTTTGGCGTCGAAACGGAAACGACCGACTATGTATACGAGACGAGAACGGCATATGAAATATCTATTTCAAAACTCACGGTCATAAGCCGACCCGAAAAGAGCGATAAAGACGAAGAATACGCCGCCGACTCCGATAACGCCGAGCGGTTTCTCGATTCCGGTCTCGATTGCTTCGACTGAAAATAATAAGGACGGCCGAATAAATAGCAGCCGTCCTAAAACTTTTTTTGATCAATTTAATTTATATCCCTATTTTTTCTTTGCCCGCCGTTGTATCGGTCGGATTTGATACCGATCCGTCTAATTACAGATCTTAGCTCCGCGCTTGATCTATGTTAGCCGCGTCGCCTACCGAAAAATCGATCTTATACCCGATCTTCTCCATGCGCCGCGCCAATTCTTTGACGCTCTCCGCCGCTTCCGCCCCGCTCGACAGCTTATTATTATATAGAGAGTAAGAATCTCTTACCTCCGCGGGAGACAAGTTCGGCATCACGACGTTGGCGCCGCTCAAAATACCAAGCTCCCTGCCGTTTGGCGCTATCGTTCCGAGCGCGGTCGTCGAGGGAAGCAAAACGTAGGGCAGCGTCAGCCGCGTCAGGCTGAGCGCGGTGCAGGTAAGTTCGAGCGAACCGGCCTTAAAATCTCTAAACGGCGTGTCGTCGTGCGGGATAAACGGACCTATCCCTACCATATGCGGCCTAAGTTCGGCCAAAAACAATATGTCGTCGGCTATATTCTCGGCGGTCTGATACGGCGAACCGACCATAAATCCCGCGCCGACCTGATATCCTATCTCCTTTAAGTCATAGAGACACCGCTTGCGGTTTTTAAGGCTCATAGAAGCCGGGTGCAGTCTGTTATAGTGCGACTCGTCGGCGGTCTCATGTCTCAGCAAAAACCTGTCCGCGCCGGCGTCAAAGTAAGCTTTATACGACTCCCTGCTCTTCTCTCCTATAGACAGAGTAACGGCGCAATCAGGATACCTCTCTTTTATCGAACTTACGATATCGCAGATAATATCGTCGGTAAAATACGGATCCTCGCCGCCCTGAAGCACGAACGTCTTAAACCCTAAACGGTCTCCCGCCTCGCAGCGGCTCAGTATCTCCTCTTTGCTCAGGCGATACCGCGCGACATTTTTGTTTCCGCGCCTGATCCCGCAGTAATAGCAGTCGTTTTTACAATAATTTGTAAACTCTATCAGACCTCTGACGTAGACCGAATTTCCGTAGTATTCCCGTCTTACCTTATCCGCCGAACGCTGCAGATCGCGGTCTATTTTATTCTCATTCGCTTTTATAATTTCAATCAGTTCAGACTTAGAAAAATTCATTTTAATCTCCATAATTTTCATTGGCCGCAAAGCCGAAACTTTACATACCCGTATATCAAATAAGCCGCGCTGAACGCGGCATATCGTGAAGCGCCAAAGAGCGAGGCGGCTCGCCAATATGTACAAGCCGCCCGACCTCCTAAATTCGCTATATAAAAACGCCTTCAAAACCGCCTAAATCTAACGGCGCGGCTCTTTAAACCTCTTGATAAAAGATCTCCTTGGCTCTGTCCAAGATCCCGTTTAGCTTAGCCAAGACCATACCGTAGTTAGTCATAGGAAGTTCCGCTTTCTTCGCGGCGTCAAGACGGCTTTGTATCTCCTTCTTGTTTACCATGCACATCCCGCACTGTATGCATAAGCTGTAACCGCTCAGATCCTCCGGGAAGTTATAGCCCGTGTAATACTCGAACTCCAGATCGTATCCGGTGTATTTTTTCATAAGCTTAGGTATCTTATATCTGCCTATATCCTCGTGAGACGTGTTATGCGTGCAGCCCTCAAGCATCAATATCTTCGAATCCGCGGTCAGCTTATCGACGGCTCCGGCTCCGGCTATCAGAGTCTCAAAATCCGACTTCTGACACGCGAGCAGCATGGAAAACGACGTGAGCGGTATCTCCTTTGGAACGATACTGTCTACGAGCTTAAACGCCTGCGAATCCGTGACCACCAGATCGACTTGTTTGAGCTCCTCGAGCGCTTCCGAAAGCGTGTGCTCGGTCGTAACGTACGCCTTCATATTATGGTCGAGACAGTCGCGTATCAGCTGGACCTGCGGCAGGATAAGCCTGCCCTTGGGCGCCTCGCTGTCGATCGGACAGACAAGGATCAGACTGCTCCCTTTGGGAAGGAACTTGCCTATCATGGTCTCGTCGTCTCGATCCTGCTTATCGAGCTCGTCGATCATTTTGACCCTGAGCGGTCTTAAGTCGTCGTCCTTATATCCAAACAGAAAAACCGCGTCGGGATATTTATCCTTAAGCGCCGAAAGCGTTTCCTCGTCCGTCTCGTCGCACTTTGTGAGAACTAAAATCTCGGGTATGCTCTTATCCACCTGCTCTATCTCCATACCGGCCGCGGACTCCGCGTCCAAAACGTGCAGTATCAGATCGGTTCGCTTAAGCACGTTCATAGTCTTTTTGATACGCATTTGACCAAGCTGAGACTCGTCGCTAAGCCCCGCCGTATCGATAAGCGCTATAGGTCCGTAAGGTATAAGCTCCCACGCCTTTATCACAGGATCGGTCGTCGTGCCCTCGACTTCGGACACGATCGCTATCTCCTGCCCCAAAAGCGAATTAAAAAGCGTGGATTTTCCTACGTTTGTATTCCCGAATATAGTTACATGTTTTCTCATGGCCAATGGCGTCTTTTCCATAATAAATCTCCGTTCCGCCGCTTCGCTTCGGCGCTTTAATATAAATTTCCCCTATCGGCGAAGACATATGCGATAGGATCTATCCGCAATGCATAAAATCGCGCGGTTTTATACTTGTCTAAATAATATAGACAATCCTTTTTATAAAATAATACCCGCGCAAAACCGAGCGTATCGATAGAGTTAATTCTACTCCTATTTTTCTTTTTTGTCAATACGCCCTAAAATCCCCGCGATCTCTCCATTTTCTGTTTAAAGTTTTATTACAATTTCTAAAACATGTAAAAAATGTATTGACATGTAAAAAATTATGTGTTATTTTAACTACTGTCAAACAAAAATATTTTATAACGAACGAGGAGGCTATAAAAATGGAGATCAAACTAAACGCTAACAAACTGAAAAAAATCGGCGTAATCTTAGCCGCGGGGATTTTGGCGGTATCGTCGCTGACGTCGTGTTCGGCTAACACGTCGGAAAACGGTAATTCGCAGGCGAACGTATCGCCGTCGGAGTCCGCGGCTTCGTCCGCTCCGTCGGAAAGCGCGGGGGCGGATATGGATTACAGCGATACGCTCGCAGGTTACGAAAGCGACTTTAACGAGGAGATGAACGATCTAAACGCGCTCATAGAGAGGGCGTCGTCGATGAGTTCGTCGGACGACTACTCGGCTTGGCAAACGGAATACAACGAGATACAGGAGAGGATCAGGGGAACCGCTACGGACTTAGAGAATATAGCGGCGGATATCCCGGAGGAACTAAAAGAGACCTACGACAATTTAAACGACTCCGTTATGGCGGCTTATAATCAGGTCGGCAATTTTGCGGCCACGATCGAAAACGCGGTAAGCGGCGATAATTCGACGCTTCAGGAAGATTTTACCGAATTTACCAACGGTATCAACGAAATAAGAGAGTCTATGCAAAAATAGCGGACTTTAGCCGTTATATTCTTCTTCGAGCGGGGCGCTATGCGCGGGCAAACGTCCGTATCGCGTTAAACGTCCCGCTATGATCATATTATCAGTAAGGCGGTTTTCAGGCGGTTATGATCGCGTCCCGGATACCGCCGTTTTTATTTTGCCTCGGCCTGCGTATTATAAACGCCGCGTTGGAGAATACTATTTTTGCATAAAAATATTTTTAGGCGGGATGGGAAATGATTCAAATAGAAGACTACGTAATTATTAATATAGATAATCAATATCCGGATCCGTCCGCATTTTCCGGTCTTAAAGTGATAAGCTGCGGCCTTAACTCAAAATCCAGCGTGACCGCCTCGAGCATAAGCGAAAACGACTTCGTATTCTGTCTCCAGCGCTCTATCACGACGCTCTCGGGCGCGGAGCTGTCGCCGCAGGAGTTCTGCGTTAAATGGCGTTACAAACCCAAAGAAATATATAAAGCTTTAGAATTTATCACCGCGCTGCTCATCCTCGATATCGCCGTAGACGCTATACGCTCGATCACGATATGCATGCTCTGAGCCGTTCTTTCGATTACGTGGAATTAAGAAAATCTCGACGCTGAGATCGAGTGAAAAATATTTACAGCGCGCCGACGACATACCTACAATTTGACCAAAAAAGTTTATAACAAATATTGACTGCGCATACGATAGTATGATAATATAGAAAATAACTAATGGCGGGGAGATGGTAAAATGAAGATAACAGCGATAGTACTGAGCATATTGCAGATCCTGATAGGGATAGCCTGTCTGTTTAATCCGCTTTCCACAGCGGCGACTCTGACGTATATATTGGCGTTTGCAATGATCGCGTCCGGGATCATCTTATGCGTATCGTATTACATATTCGGAGAAAGCGACAATCTGACTATTTTCAGACTGCCCGGCCTGTGGGCGCTGATACTCGGCATAGCTATGATAATCTTAGGGCTGCTATTGTTCGCCATGCCGAATTTTATCCCAACGATAATCGCGTTCGGTTTCGGCGCTTGGCTGTTTATAAACGGGATCGTCAAAATCGTAAGCGCCGTTAAGCTGAGATACTATGAACCCGGCTGGGTTTGGAGTCTGATCTTCGGCATAATTTCGATACTTCTGGGTCTGATATGCTTCGCGCATATGACGGCCATAGTTTCTCTGATAGGGATCGTATTGGGCGTGATCCTGATAAGCGAGGGCGTTAACATGCTGATCATGTCGAGATATTTGTAAACTATCTTTAAGTCCGATCGAGCGAGTTCTATAAACGATCGCCGCGCGCGTCGGCTTAAAAATACCTAAGCCAAACGGCGGACGAACCCCAAATTCGCAGGTCAACATATTTAAGTTTTAGATCAAAACAGCCGGCGCGTCCATGCGTCGGCTGAATCATTTTTAGCAATATTTTACTCCGCAAAACATGCGCGCCGATAATGGCCTTGCGCCCGCTCGCTTTCCGCGATTAAACGCCGCGCGCTCCATCCTAACGTTAGTTATAAAAATAAATACATCGGAGTCCGGATCGCTACGCCGCGGTCGGCGAAACAGCCGACGCGTCCACATTCTCCGCTTCCGTAGCGGCTTCCGCAGTAGCCTCCGGTTCTTCCGCGCTCTCGGAGGAACTGTTTTCGTCCAACGGCTCCATGAGCGCCTCGGTGGTCTTTTCGCTTAAAACGTCTTCGCTTATAAGCGATCTTACCGCGTCGAAGACCTGAGACGCGCTCTCGTGCTGAGCCTCGATCGCGCTGTCGCCCTCTTCTCTTTCATACAAGGCCTTTAACACCAGATACAGATTATCCTGAATATACCCGACGTCGTCCTTGAAGCCGGGAACGTCGTTTAAATCTATGACCGCTTCGACTGTGTCGCTGTTCGTTTCGTTTCTCATCGAATCTAAATACGTCTCGTCCATTATAAACATCTCGACGTCGCCCGCGGCTAATTCGGAAGATAATCTCGTCTGAACTATGGCGTATTCCGTGTCCGTCTCCGATTTAACCGCGGCGAGGTTGGACACGCTGACCAGAACTTCTCCGTCGCCGTTTATATCGCTCGTATATTTCTTCAGTTCCTCCTCGAGTCTTGACGCGGATTCCTCGCTTAAGCCTTTCTCAGTGTAACAGCTCACATACAAATCGTAATCCACGGTCGTGACCGCCTCGTAAATAGTTATGGCGGCTATAAGCAGTATGAATATACCCGCTACGACCCACCATTTGTAATAATACCAAAAATTCGCTAAGCGCTCTTTGCCTTTAAGCTGTTTGGTCATCTCTCTCGCTTCCCGAGCTTGTTTATCCAAATTAGTTCACCTACTTAACTTAATTTATATTAAAAAGAACGGGCGTGACTGCGCGTGATCCCCAATCAGCCCGAAATTATTTTTCAGTTTTTAAACTCCCGTTTAGCCAAGCGGCTTCATCGTCGGGATTGCTGTAATGTCGCTTTATACAGCTTGCTATATCGCAGTAAATCCCTTTAAAACACCACTTCCTCATTTTTTCATATACATGAAAATGTTTGGATTTCTACGCTTCTGTACCGCTGTTTGGTACAAGATCGGTACAAGATTGGTACAAGCCACAATCCACTTGAATATCTCTTACTGTATCACAGCTTATTTTCGTTGTACATATTTCAAAGATATATCTCTTTAATATGTCGTCATTATTATATCATATTTAAATTAAAATTGCAAGTTATTATTAATTTTTTAAATTTTTTTAAATATAAACTCCATAAAACCATTCTCATGTTCGCTATATCTATCCCCCAAAACCTGTTAAATGCTTTGTCAATGATAATTTCATTGCGAAAATTATGATTTTCTTCTGAAAACGGAGTGAAAATGTCCCCTAAAAAGCCAATAAATCTATAATTCCTAAAAAATAACGTTTTTTTCGCAAGAATATTATCGCTGATTTTTATTCCCGTGTATGATATAATTTGTAATAGTTAAACAATGTATTTCTTGGTTGGCTTGGTTGTATATCATAACATTGTGAGGAGCAGATAAGTCGCAAAAATCAATGCAGCCATTAAAGCATTGTTTCACCATTTCAACATTTCAGAAGGGAGGTTCGGAATATGTCGAGGAAAATTGATATTAATAAAAAAATTCTCTTGACTCTTGAAGAAGCTGCACAATACTCAGGTATAGGAATCAACAAGCTCAGAGATATAAGCAATAATGAAACCTGTACTTTTGTACTTTGGAACGGTTCTCGCAGAATGATTAAAAGAGAACAGCTTGAACAATATCTTGCAAAAGCCTATTCTATATAACAACTATAGGAGCTATGAGAACAATCCCATTGCTCGGAAAGGACTATTTCATGGCAAAAAGATATGACAAAAAACATAGACTGCTTCGCACAGGAGAAACAGAACGTTCAGATGGTTATTATACTTACCGATGGACAACCCGTGACGGCAAACGCCACAGCATAACCACCAATACATTGGAAGAATTACGTGAGAAAGAAAAAGAGATCCTTCGTGATGTATCTGATGGGATTCGTGCTGATGCAAAAAATGTTACACTAAACGATATATTTAGATTATGGCGAAATTTAAAGCGAAATCTAAAAGGCAATACATATTCAAATTACTGTTATATGTATAATCAGTTTGTTGCAGAGGAACTTGGCAATCTGCCGATCGTCAATATAAAGCGCAGTGATGTAAAGCGTTTTTATAATAAGCTGCTTGATGAAAGACACTTAAAAATTGCTACGATAGATAATATTCATACTGTATTACATCAGGTGCTGCAAATGGCAGTAGAGGACAATTATGTGCGCCAAAATGTGTCTGACAACTTGCTGAAGGAATTAAAAATGTCACATAATTTTGAAGCATGTCACCGAAAAGCTCTTACATTGGCAGAGCAAGAATTGTTTTTAGATTTTCTGTCTAATGAAAATTCGCGTTATCATCATTGGTATCCTGTTTTTGCTGTTATGCTCGGAACAGGGATGCGAGTGGGCGAAGTATGCGGTCTCAGATGGGAGGATATCGACCTGAATAACAAAATGATTGATGTAAACCATACATTGGTATACTACAATCACAGAGATGAGCATGGATGTTATTTTAGCATACATACCCCCAAAACAAAAGCAGGCAAAAGGCAAATTCCTATGACTAAAGAGGTGAAAAATGCCTTTTTAAAAGAAAAATCGTATCAGGAATTGTTTGACATAAACAGCAATGCAACGGTAGACGGCTACACGAATTTTATATTTGTCAACAGATTTGGCAAGGTGCAGCATCAAGGTACGCTGAATAAAGCTCTTAGACGTATAATCCGAGACTGTAATGACAAACAGTTTGCAAAAGGTAAAAAGAATCCGGTCTTATTGCCGAATTTTTCATGTCATTCTTTAAGGCATACTTTTACTACCAGATTGGTAGAAGCAGGTGTAAATATAAAGGTTATTCAGGAGCTTTGCGGGCACAGCCGCAGCGATGTTACACTTGATATTTATACGACCGTGACAAAAGAATTGAAACAACGAGAATTTGGCAACTTTGAAGAAAAGTTGAGACACAGCAAAGAAGAACTTCGTAGCAATCAGGACATTCAGACGGAAGAGGAGTGATCCTCTTCCGCAGGTTGCTCCTGCTTAATATATTTTTTTAGGAGGCAATAATGAATAATATTAATAATGTATATTCAATGAACTTATATGAGCGAGCAGTAGAAGAACAGCACATAGGCTGGACAAAGAATGAAAATGGTACGGTTAAAATTATTAACAGACCAATGCGGATTGATTTTAATGATGACAAATTTTCCATATGCACTGTACCGCATGGATATATTTCCGATTATCTGCCTTACTCAAGGCTTAATTTGAATGCACAAAATCCGTGGTTTATAGATGCTCAAACAGGAAGTGGAAAAACTCAATTTATTTTTAAAATACTTTATCCTAATATACATAAAGCAGGTAAACGTATGCTTGTTTTAGTAAGCCGTTCGGCACTAAAAACAAAGGTAAAATACGATGCTATTGACGCTGCTAAGACAGATCAGCGTCAAACTTTACAGCCTTATGGGATAGAATGCGAACACCGTTTCGGCGATATTGATGTTTTTTCTTATCAGGATATTACGCCTGATAAATCATCAGAAGGTCACAAGCATATTTTAGAACAACTATTCTCATTATATGGCGTAGTGGTATTTGATGAATGCCACTATTTCACATCGGATGCCGTATTTAATACAACA
Source organism: Clostridiales bacterium (assembly GCA_019419865.1). Taxonomy (GTDB): domain Bacteria; phylum Bacillota; class Clostridia; order Monoglobales; family Monoglobaceae; genus Roslinia. The sequence goes on from JAHZIG010000001.1 coordinate 135,640, forward strand.
ACTGCATATACACTTGAATATCTTATTAATTTATCGTATTTGCATAAAGTGCCGAGAATATATATGACAAGCACTCCAGATGTTGTGTTCAGTGATATTCTGGAGGCTGACAGAGAAAAATTCACAAACGCTTATTGCGGTTTTAACTGTTTGGGATATTATCACCATAAAATTCCATACTATATGAATTTATTTCATTGCGAAAGAGATTACAGCTATATCACTTTATCAACATTTAAAGATGATGACGAGCATATTACTCTTCTGCAAAAGATCAGCGAAAGCAACGGCAAGAAATGGATCATATTTGTAGATTCAAAAGAAAAGGGTATTCGGCTTCAAATACGTTTAAACCAAACAAATACTAAAACTGCATTCCTATGTTCGGAAAATTTGCATGATTTGACGCAAAAAAAGGACGACGGTTTAAAAGAAATTATATCAAAACTCACAGATTCGGAAACTATGGACTGTGATGTGTTAATTGCCACAAAATGTCTTGATGTAGGCATTACAATCAAAGATGAAAACATCAATATTGTAAGCTACCTTCATGACAAGGTTGACTTTTTACAAAGTCTTGGCAGGAAGCGTGTCAAGAAAAATGAGACTGTAAATTTACTTATCCCGGAATACACATCAAAAGATGTTAATATGTGGCTGAGCCAGACAAGCAATAAATACTCATTATACCGGGAAGCATTCAAAAAATACCCTGCCGGTGAATCAGCAAATGTAAGCAGCATAGAAGCACCCATCTATATTAAAGATGGTAAATATCAACACAATTATTTGGCAATAACACAATTAAATAGTCAAATACGAGAATTGTCTGCACTTCTGGAAAGAGCTAAAACGGCAGAAAATAATAATGAAAACGTTACGAATGTTATTAGCGCCTATTTCGCTTCGTGGATGGATAAATGCCATACAATGCTGGTCACAGACACAGCAGATGAGGAGAAACAAACAATATTAGGTATTATACAAAAATATATGATTGCGTCCATTGATGATACCAAATTTGATGAGCTGTCAGCCGAACTAAAGCCTTTTGACAAGCGTAAGGATAAAAGAACTGAACGGCAATCTATGTGTTTGCGTACAATAAATAATATTATTGCAGAAACAGGGTATAAGCTTGAAAACAACTCAAAAAAATCGGATAATAAATCTTATCGTATAATTCCGATAGAAGGAGAACAATAACGTGGAATTTTATGCAGTGTTAATTACCGAAACTGAGTTTTGTATTGCTTCCAGCAAAAGCTTGCCAATCGAATTCAAAGATAAAATGCATTTGGTAAAATGCTTCCCTTCCCAAAGCGAGGCTGAACGGTATGTTTATGAAGCACTAACGTCTGGCGATTTATGGAAGTATGGCATTATGGATTTCTTTGGTTCGAATTGTATCAAAACTGGGAAGATGTATTTTAAGAAGTCCTAATTTATAGCACCGAGGTTTTAATCTTCGGTGCTATAAAAATCCTTTATCATTAATCCCGATTCTGAAATATTTCTCATTTCCGTGCGTATTTCTTGAGAAATAGCAGGATATATATAGCTTTCAATCATTATAAATTTACTATAATAACCATGGATTATATTGTGCAAGAGATTTTGAAAATAACTTTTTGTTATATAATCAGCAGGTTTTCTAAGCCATATTAGAATAATAGATGCTGCACGAGCAAAAAAACAGAACGTATAGGGATTTATATCATCTATCGAAAGTACATATTGCTGACACAGCTTTTTATTGATATATAATAACGGAATCTTTAATTCATCTTTAATACAAATTAAATCCGTATTATCAAATTTACTCATCGATATATACAATAGTTCATACAATACATCATACTGTTTATTCAATTCTTCAAATTCAGCTGACAAGGCTTTGCTTTTCTGAATATATGTCATTATCTCTCTGTATAGCAAAATAGATGCGATTATTATTTGTACATATAATCCTTGTTGGAAGGGTCTGCCCATTAACACATCCAAACATTGAAAAACAACATTTTTCCATACGCATTCAATCCAGTCTTTAAGAAACAATTGATATATTACAAGCTCACTTTTTGAAAATGTTTCAAGCTTGCCGGAGCAGTATGTAGAAAAATGAACCCGCCACCTTTCGTATAACATATCATATTTCTGTTCAAACTCCTGTATTCGATTTATAAAAAAATCATGATTTCTAAAATTCAATTCTGCGTAGTATTTATCGGTAGTATCAATAAGAGCAATTCCCTTGTTAACCATGTTCATTTTATAGCAATATCTTATGCTGTTTATATGGAAAATTAAAAAGCTGTTTTTTACCTTCTCTTTGATTCTATATACCTTTTGTCTATTTTTGGCTTTATTTCTCATTTTTATCATTTCATCAAATTGCAATTTACAAAAATCATGAACTGTCTTAATTATTGAATAAAACGCTTCTTTTTTGATAAATGCCATCGCTTCAAAATTAAGCTTATGAGATATAGTATCCATAAAGCTGCATATAGCATCTGAAACCCATTTCTCGTTTATCTTTACTCCTGAAAAATAAATTGACAAAATAGAACTAGGAAAATTAACATATATCAATTGACGGTTTGGATATTCATCACTTTTATAAACTCTAAGCCATCCGATGTCTAAAAATTTGTTTACCATTTCCATTTTTACCCCCGTCCAATCCATTACATAACCCACATCTATAACAAGCTTGTTTAAAAATGTTATTAACAACAAAAACTGCTTATTGCAATTACCAAGAACTCCATCATAAATCTTCTTCAGATGTCCCGAAAAATTTATCTGTGAGTTATCATGTGAACTCCTATATTTCATATCCAATGATAATTTGTTTATAACACTGTTTAACATTTTATCTACTTCTTCTAATGCCTTAAATGCGGTATCATTATTTTTTAAACATTGGAATTTATAATATTCAGCAATTTCTCTCATATAATAAGGATGACCATTTACATTGTTTGCGATTTTCGACACAAGACGAGCAATTTCTATATCTTTGCTTTCAGCATTGATTAAATAAAATATCCGTTCTAATGATTCAACCGGTATAAAATGTGATAAATAGATCTCCTTCTGCCATTGATCATCCGCAACATCATTTATCAGTATAAATACCACATCATACTCCTCAGATAGCTTGAAATACTTATTTGCTTCATTATTTTCTCCACAAATAGAATCTCTAAAGTTATCTATAACTATAGCCTTTTTACACGCTTGATTCGATTCTTTCAGTAATTTGATTCTTTTGGAGAAATCCAGCTCGGAAATCCTCCCTATACTTTTCAAAAACTCAACTACATAATTATCTTTAAGGATATTGTTTATTATCTTATCGTAGGAATTATAATTATCACAAGAATAATCATAATACAACATCATGTAATCGTTATCTTGCAGATACTTTTCTACAAATTCTGTTTTGCCGGTTTTGGTATAGCCGCAAACAATGGCAAAGTTATTATTAGATATACTTTCTTCCATCCGTTCAAATTCTTGGTCTCTTCCTTCACATATAATTTTCTCTTCAATTTCGATTGGTTCCCTTATTTGTTCTATATAATAGCATAATAGTATCACAATGATCTCTTCTAAAGAAAAGTTGTTCAAATCCACTATATCACAGTAACACGCATTTATAAGCCTTGCCTTGCAAGACGCTTTAAAACCATCTAATTCCTCTTTATTTATCTTTTTAAACAACTCACCAAAATATTGTTTTTCACTTAATCTGCATTGTGAATTGAATGCATAAATAATGCTATCTATGTCTGTTTTTGAAATAGTTGCAATATGATTAATCTTATAAGACAAATAACGTTCATCGTAAGAAAACACATCACCATAAAAAATTGCGCGATTAAATTCTCTTTTATAAATTTCAACATTTTTCTTCTTAAACTCATCATTTAAAATATCATATATTTTATTCAACACATTTATATTTTCGCTTTCCATCACAATTCTTCTCCTATTTATATATCATATGTCAAACAATTTGACTGTTTATACTTATAATATATCACGGCAAATAATATGCCATTGGCAAAAGCTTGTCTATGCCGAATTTCTATAATTTAAGCGTATATTATAAACTTGCATATAGCCGGACTAGATCCGAAATCCTCCGCAAGAGGATCATAGAGGAACGCAGTAAAGCAGCACATATAAATACCGTAAATTTTATTTTTATTATATGATAATTATACCACAGTTATATTTTGTATGCAATAATATAATTTGAAAATTCATCTGATTTGAAACAGATATTATAACTATGAAGAAGCATAGGACTTTTGTGCTTCAATAACTCATCGATAATAGATATTTTACAAATTAAACTTTACCCGAAGGGAGGAAATAATAGAATGTAAATATATCAATACATATCTGAACAGCTGTACACAAACAAATTATGAATGGAGGATTTATTATTATGGCAGCATTAGTAGAAACAATGTTTTCGGTTAGAGAAAAACCTTGGCACGGATTGGGAACGGTAGTAGAGCAAGCTCCTGATTCTCAAACTGCATTGGAGATTTCAGGCTTGAACTGGAATGTAATTCAGAAGAACCTCATGACAACAGACGGGAATAGCGAAATTCCGGGTTTCAAAGCCAATATACGTGACATAGACAACAGCGTTTTGGGCATTGTAACAGATCGTTATAAAGTTGTTCAAAACAGTGAAGCTTTTGCTTTTACCGACGCTTTGCTTGGAGAAGGAGTCAGCTATGAAACAGCAGGCAGCTTACAGGGCGGCAGAAGAACATGGATACTAGCCCGCCTTCCCCATCAATATATTATAAACGGAGATGAAATTACTCCATATATGGTATTTATGAATGCACACGATGGAAGCGGAGCAATTAAAGTAGCTATGACTCCGGTAAGGGTTGTTTGCTCAAACACTTTAAACTTAGCTCTGTCAACTGCAAAAAGATGCTGGAGCTGCCAGCACACAGGCAATATTAACGGCAAAATGGAAGAAGCAAAAAATACTTTGCTGTATGCAGGACAGTATATGACAGAGCTTGGAAAGACATTTTCACTGCTCAATAAAACAACGCTTTCAGAACGACAAGTTATGGAATTTATCGATGAGCTGATTCCTGAAAGCGATTCAATGAGTTCACAGCAGAAACGTAACATATCCAAGCTGAGAGAAGACATGAAACACAGGTATTTTGATGCGCCGGATTTACAGGACGTCGGAAATAATGCATATCGATTCATAAATGCAGTATCAGACTTTGCCACTCATGCGAGACCTTTAAGAGAACGCTCCAATTACCGTGAAAGCCTTTTTGCGCGTACTGTAGACGGAAATCCGATGATTGACAAAGCGTATCAGTTGGTTATGGCAGCATAATTATATGGAGGTATCACATGAAAATCGTAGTTAAAACAAACAATCTCAGTCATGAGGAATGGCTGAAATACAGGACCCAAGGCATTGGCGGCTCTGACGTGTCTGTTATCGCAGGCATTAATCCTTTCAAATTAATCTATCAGTTATGGATAGAAAAGACAGGTATAAAAGAACCGAAAGAAACAAGCAATGAATTTACTCATTTCGGAACGCTTTTAGAACCTATTGTGCGCAAGGAATTTACAGCTCGTACAGGCATAAAAGTCCGCGCCAAACATGCTATTTTACAAAGTTCAGAGTACCCGTTTATGTATGCTGATTTAGACGGTGTAATACGAGAAAAAAACGGGGATCTTGCAATATTCGAAGCCAAAACGGCATCGGCTTATAAACAAGACATTTGGGAAAACGGAGTTCCGGCAGAATATATCCTGCAAATTCAACACTATATGGCGGTTACAGGAGCCAAAAAGACTTACATAGCAGCCTTGGTTGGAGGTAATCAATTCTTTTATCATGAAGTAGAAAGAGATGATGAAATGATTGCCAAGATCATTGCAATGGAAGAATATTTCTGGGAACACAATGTAATAGGCGGCGCTGAGCCTATTCCTGACGGATCGGAAGCTACTACAGCGTATTTTAATGAAAAATTCTCTGTATCAAACGGAGAAACCATAGAATTGCCTGATGAAGTCCTGTCTGTTTGTGCTGAATATGATTCCATATCAAAACAGATAAAGGAATTGGAGACAGAAAAAAACGCAGTCAGCAACAAATTAAAAAATTACTTAAAGGAATGTGAAGTCGGCACGGTGGGAAATCGAAAAGTTATATGGAAAAATGTATTAAAGAGTAGTCTTGATTCCAAAAGACTAAAGAAAGAACACCCCGACATTTACAATGCTTATCTGTCTCAGATTCAATACAGACGGCTGTCAGTCGCATAAATAAAATACCATTTCTGTCAGGTAAAAGACAGAAAGATTGGAGGATACAATGAGAAAACAGTTTTACAACAAAATACTTGCAGAATATGCGTCATATAAGAGCGCTGTATTGCGCGGTTCAAGTGCAGACATTTATGCAAGGTCTTATGAAATCGATGTTATGACAAACCTAAGCGAAATACTGTTGAGATTGGCGGATACTTTATCAGACCGAGATCTGGCAGTGCTAATGTTTCGTCCAAATCTTTTGAGAGAGCTTTATAATCATTGGCTCAAAACGGATGACAGCATTTATTCCGAGCTTGAAAACCATATTATGAATGAAGTCAAACTGATGAGACGTCACGCTGGAGGGGCGCACTATGTTCCCAATTCGGAGGTATGGGCATGAATAGTATAAGGTTGCTGCGCCATGATGAAATTGAATGCAGAGTAGGTATGATCAATGAAAAAGGGCTTTCATTGCTGTTGTATAAAGATGCCAGAGCCGATATGAAAATACTCGATGAGATATACGGTCCTATGAATTGGCAAAGAAAGCATGAACTCATCGGAGATAACTTGTATTGTGTTATAAGTATTTGGGACGAAGAGAAAAAGCAATGGATTTCCAAGATGGATGTTGGCACCGAAAGCTATACAGAAAAAGCAAAAGGACAAGCTTCTGACAGCTTCAAAAGAGCTTGTGTGTCGATAGGTATAGGCAGAGAGCTGTATAGCGCGCCGTTCATATGGATACCTGCGTCCAGAACAGTTATCCAAAAACGTGGGGATAAGTTTTGCACAAACGATAGATTTTCAGTGCAAAAAATATCATATAATAACAACCGTGAAATAACAGGCTTAGTCATCATCAATAAGGACGGCAATATTGTATATGCATTAACAGCACAAAACAAGGCAAAGTCCGATTTTGAAATATCGGATAGAATTAATGCAATAAACAGTGAGCTTGAACGCACAGGAGTCACATTAGAAGCTGTATTGAAACATTATGGCATCGGCAGCATTGAGGATATGACGCCCGCCATATACAATAACGCTATCAGCAGCTTGCGTAAGATGAAAAATAAAGCAGCATAAACTATAATAGGACAGTACGGTGAATAGCACCAACTGTCCTATTTATTTTTTGATTTCAATACGACCATTTTATACCAAAATATGTCCTGAAATTAAGTATTTCAAGATGATTGCGAAAATCGCATAATTGCTACATTTTCAGCCATTATACCACAAAACCTAACACAATATTTCATGAAAATATTGTAACATATATAATGTCTTATGTCAAGTATTTATGCGGTTTTTGCGTATTGGGGATATATGAGTATCTCTAATTTACCGTCAAAATTATGGTCAAAGCAAGGAGGTGCGTCATGGCACGCAGAGGTGAAAATATTTATAAAAGAAAAGATGGTCGTTATGAAGGGCGATACATATGTAATTATGATGTTTTCGGTAAGGCAAAGTATAGGTCTGTTTATGCGCACAGCTACGCCGAAGTAAAGGAAAAGTTACGAATTTTAAAATCGGGAATAGAGCAAAATGGACGAAAAACCAATTTAACCGTATCTGACTGGATGAAGATTTGGCTTAACGGCAGACAAGATATAAAACTGTCCACAAAACAACTATACCAAAGGACTATTAATAATCATATAAATCCGAAGTTAGGTAAATTTCAGTTGCAAAATCTCAATGCTGACGTAATACAGCTGTTTGTTTCGTCTTTACAGTGTGCACCTGCCACAACAAAGCTTATTTTTGCGGTTTTAAAGCTTGCATTGAAAGCAGCACAAAGCAAAAATCTGATTTCAAATATATATTCCGAAGTGGAATTACCAAAAAAAGATCAAAAAAATTTGAAGATCCTTTCCCTCTCGGAACAATATAGATTGGAAAGCGTTCTCTTATATCCAAATGACATCGGTGTGCTAATATGTCTATACACAGGAATACGTATAGGCGAGCTATGCGCTTTAAAGTGGGAGAATATCGACTTTGAAAAAGCCCAGCTTAATGTTTGCGGCACACAGTCGAGAATAAACGGTAAGCTTGTAATTACCCCTCCTAAAAGCAAATCATCCATACGTACAATCCCGATTCCTGATATTTTGCTTGGTAAGCTTAAGGAAACTAAAAAAACAGGTGACTTTGTACTTCATTCCCCAAGAGGTATGATGGATGTACGCTCATACAGCAGATATTTCAAAGGGATTCTAAAAAGAGCAGGCTTGAATGACATCAAATTCCATTCACTTCGTCATAATTTTGCCACTCGTGCTTTAGAAGTGGGGATGGATTATAAAACATTAAGTGAAATATTAGGTCATGCTTCTGTAAAAACCACAATGGATTTATATGTTCATCCTTTGGATGAGCACAAAAGGGTACAGATGGACAAGCTGAATAAAATCTATTCGCCGTCAAAATAAACCGTCATGATTTGACAAAACCATATAAATAGAGGTTTATTGGGCACTTGTCTTGAAATACTTAATTTCAAGATAGCAGCCTAAGCTGCGAATTTCTATATCTATTATAGCTTAATTAACTAATAAGGGGAATAGCTATGCAAGATTTTTATTAAATAATAAAACCTTTTTTAAACGATAAAACAAATCATATATGTAATCACGGAAGGAGTAATTTATGAAATGTATAAATTGCAGCAACGAGTTTAAAGGGAATTTCTGTCCATACTGTGGTGCAAAGGCATCGGACATAAAGCCGACAGAGCAAAAACAGGAGCATAAATCTCAAAGCAAATCTGAATGTAATTCAGCTGAAATACCAAAGGCGAGTGAACTTTTCAAGTATGCTGCCGATTCATATATCAACCGGCGCTTTAAGCTCATTTGGATCGGCGCTGTCGGTTCAGCTATTTTTATGATGGCAGTAGGAATGATAGGCTACGGCATCGGCATGATGATATTAGGCATACTGCTTATGCCGTTCATGCTTAAAAGGTACAAAAAATGGATGATATATGCGTTGGTTTTTATTGCAATTCTCTATGCCGCATGGGTCGCAGTTGAATGGGAGAGCAGATCCGGAGAAGATGCGACAACACCAAGCTTTACACAAACGGAAACCGTTGAAACTAACGATCAGGGGTCTGATAACGGTATGCAAAGTTCAATTGACACATTCAGCCGACAAACCGATACGACTGCAGCAACGTCCGAACCTTCAGACATACCGTCACAGGAACCTAGTACTGCTGTTTCTTCACAAACAGAGTACATAATTCCGGATTCTGACGTGATAGAGATCGATATCGGTTATTTGCGAGGTCTTACAGAAGAAGAGCTTATGATAGCGCGAAACGAGATATATGCGCGTCACGGACGCGAGTTTCAGCTTGAATGGCTGCAGGAGTATTTTAACTCCTGCTCATGGTATACCGCAAACCCAAATTATAATTATGACAACGAAGACAGTATGCTGAACGCTGTCGAACTGCACAATGTAAAAGTTATTGCGGACTATGAAAACAGTTTTAAATAAAAAATCAAAAAAATATTGATCGGAGGATAAATTATGTATTGTAGTAATTGCGGCAATAAAGTTGAAGGAAAGTTTTGCTCAAATTGCGGAATGAAAATGGAGGAGACACCTGCCACAGAAAGCACGTCAGAGCTTGATTCTGATACCGTTGCTGCGACTGAAATGCAGATCATGTATTGCAGTAATTGCGGCAGTAGGCTTGAGGGAAAGTTCTGTGCTAACTGCGGAGCAAAAGCGGAAGTGCCGTCTGCCGCAGAAGATCCATCGGATCACGAACAGAACGCCGATGATAAAAAGGACAATAAAAATTCAGCAGCAAATAAACCAAGAAAGAAAAAAGATTTTGCGACATTGTATTGGGATACCAGATTTAAATTCTTATTTATTTGCATATTGATAGCTGGAATTGCTATGTGTGTTATGGGATATATCATATGCGGTATCATAATGCTTATACTTGGAGTGCTGCTCTCACCGCCTATTGCTAAGAAATATAACAAACGGCTGTTTTGGGTCTTTATGGCACTTGCGATACTAGATGCCGCATTGGCGGCAACACTCATGGAAAGTGATGAGCAGAATCACGGCAGCTCTGACACACAGATCACACAAAGCGCAGGGTTCGACGAGAAGTGGTATAATACATACCGCTATTTCACTACAGGCGAATCCGGTACGCGAAACACTATGGAATTATATCTCAGTAATGATGTGTATTTAGAGGTAGCATTAGGCGGAATTACAGAGTTCGGTTTATCACCTGATGAGTACACAGAAGTCAGCAACGGTGGTTATCAGTATATCTCTGATGATCAAAACTATCAGCTGACTTATTATCCGGAGGATAATAACCGTATTGAATTGGTCTTTGCAAAGGGAGTATTGAATTATTATCCTGCTTCCCCTGAAGAAATAAAAGAGTTGGAGGGAATATTGACCGGCAACTCATTAGAAATTGATGTGAATTCTGTCACTACAGAAACAAACAGTTTTGGATATAGTTATGTTATTGTCAATTGTAGTATTACAAATATATCGAATTCACCGCAAGATATAAATTTTGCGGTAGAACTAGATAACAACGGTGTTTTAACAATGGGATATACTCATGATTATTTGGGAAAAACGTTAAGTTCCGGTGCAACAGCAAATGCGAGTTTAGAATTTGAAGTACAAGAAAGCGATTTGCAAAATGTAAAGAATATGAAACTAGTGCTTGACGGCGAAGAATTATCGTTACAGTATTTTTGATTAAATGATTCGCAATGAGGACAATATTCAATGTATTAACTGCGGACATAATTTTTTGGGGCAGTAACATTTTGCAGTAAATGAGTATGCAAAATGGATGACCCAATAAAACAAGTCTACTTTAGCTATAAAATATCAACTACACCATCAGGTCAATGGTTTTTTCGATACAGTTTATTGCAAAACTAAATTTAAAATCATATGGAGGAATCAATATGAAATGTACTAATTGCGGAAATGAATTTGAAGGAAATTTTTGTACTAATTGCGGTGCAAAAGCAGAAAGTGGAAGCGTGCCGTCAGAAAATATACAAACAGTTATTGAAAGCAATGGAGCAAACGGAGACACTGGAGTAAACGCATCTATCAGCAACGCTGCGGCTGAAAAAGCTGATTCGGAAGGAGGCGGGATATTCTCAAAACTTTTTGATTTTGCTTTTCTGATCGTCATTACTGTTTTAATGGTCAAGTTTGATATTGGTGTTGGCTGGATCATTGGTTACTGGATATTCTCGCTTATTGAATTTGGAGCAGATATATTTCTTGACGAAGAAAAGGGCTTATGTGCAGCAGTAAAATGTCTCGCGGGGATATTTGATGTTCTCTTAATGATACGAATAGGAGTAAGCGTAGGGATAATGCTTCTGTACCTTGTGATAATGATAGCCCACACGATTCTGGAATACAAGAAACATGCTCTTGCGAGACCTGCTGAAATTGTATCGTGGGTGTTGGGATTGATCATACTCTTCCAGCTTTATAACATATATCAGGACTATCAATATGCAAATACGGTAAAGGAATATCAATATGCAACAGGAGTGACCTACGGGGATCTGCTCGGCTGCATATCTAATGATGTGAGATGGGAATGTACCGATCGGGAACGCTTTAACATAGCGGGCGATGGTACATACGATGCTGTTGTCAGAGTGCGTGGCGATGTGGAAAAGCTTGCGGAAACGATGAGCGATGTCGATCCTGATGCCGAATACATGATACAGTTTTATGTAGAGAAACAGGACGCCGAGCGCGTCACACCGGTCGAAATGGAAGTATATGCGTATAGTCAAACAACGACGTCGACCGGAGAGGATATAGATGATTTTTTATCATGGCTATATATGCGCAATTTCTTCGGGCAAATCTTAGCTGATTGATAGCCCTACATCTTAAAAGTATCGTTTTATCTGTACAAATCCAACATACTTTTTCGAGCTACATATTCCGTGACGGCGGCTCTGGGGATTTTCCAGAACCGCCCGATACGGAATGCTTTTATCTCCCCTGAATTCAGCAGCTTATATGCTGTTGTTCTGCCGATCTGCAAAATCTCCTGAAACTCTTCTATTGTTATCAAATCATCTTTATAATCACTCATTATTTGAAAACACCTCTTTCAATTGTTTTTATTACCATATTGTTGATAGTGATATTTTTTACAAATCATTGAGCAGCACCTGATATTCTTTGGTACTTTGTGTCCACACTATGCGTATCTTGTTATTATATATATAACAAATATATTCATGTATATACAATAACATTGTTTTATAATATTTATAAATACTGTATAATGTAAAATATACTTAATAAGATACTGTATGATATTCAGTAATATTTCATGATAGTTATAACATTTGAATAAAAATCTTAGGAGGCTATACTATCATGGATAACACCAAAAGAAATATAATACAAAAGGTGCGACTCTCACAGACTGAGCAGACTGTGCTGATGACCAATTACAAAAAAAGCAATGCAAAAAATGTTTCAGAATACATACGAGATAAAATTCTCTCTGATGAGAAACAAACAAATATGTCAAAGGAACAAACCCGGCACTGTAAAATAATTTTATCAGGCATATGCAGTTCTTTAAATCAATTGAAAGCCGGAGTTGAACCACAAGCAGCACTTGATAAATTGGAAAAAGGGGTGAATGAACTATGTCTGTCGTTAAACTAATAAATTCCGGGTATAAAAGTCCCGAACAAATGATGAATTTGATAAACTATATTATATCTGACCAAAAGCATAAAATCAACGGCATGACTGGCGGTAACATGATTTTAACGGGTACGCCGCAATACATATACGACCAAATGATGTACTTCAAAAACTGTTATAATAAAGCTCACGGACGTTTTATGCGGCACATAATAGTGTCTCTTTCTGAATTTGAGAGTCAAAGTATAAATGATTGCACACTTTATCTTATCGCAGCAGAAATATGCAATTTATTCCCTGAACATCAATCATTGTTTGCCATACATCACGAAACAGGACGTCCGCATATTCACATTGCACTTAATACAGTTTCTTTTACAGACGGAGCAAAAATAAGAATTAATTTAGCGGAAGTAAAGACTGCCATAGGACATATATTTGCAAAGTATGTTTCAGATCAACACATATGCTCGCAGCCTGATACCTGCTTATCATTTTATTCTACATACCATCACACTGATAAAATTGGTATGAAATTGCAAGATCTCGGCTCATGCTATTCAATATATTAATCTGAAATTAATTGACTTTTGCAGCAGACTTTGATATAATATTTTTAGTAAGTTAACGACGGAAAGGCGATATGATATGGCAGAAAAGAAAACGCAAATAAGGAATAGCACCGTTGATTTTTTGGTATTCACAAGAGATTCCGGAGAAGAAGGCATTGAAGTCAGAGTACAGGACGGTAATGTATGGCTGACGCAAAAAGCTATCAGTGAGCTTTTTGAGGTTGACAGGAGCGTGGTAACAAAGCATTTAAAAAATGTTTTTGAAAGCGGTGAGCTTAGAGAAAATTCAGTTTGTGCAAAATTTGCACAAACTGCGGACGACGGAAAAACTTATCAGTATAAATTCTATTCGCTGCCCGCTATCATTGCTGTCGGTTATCGTATCAACTCCACAAGAGCTACGCAGTTTCGCCAGTGGGCTACAAGGGTTTTAGATGCTTTTGCAAAGCAGGGATATGTTCTTGATAAGGATAGGCTTATAAACGGACAAATATTTGACGAAGATTATTTTGAGCACCTAATATCGGAAATTCAAGAAATACGTGCAAGTGAGCGAAGATTTTATCAAAAAATAACCGATATATATTCTACTGCCGTTGATTATTCTCCGACAAGCAAAATCACGCAGGATTTTTTTGCGGAGGTACAAAATAAAATGCACTTTGCCGCCCACGGACACACGGCAGCCGAATTAATAGTTGACCGGGCAGACCACAGAAAAGAACATATGGGATTAACATCATGGAAAAATGCTCCCGATGGAAAGATTGTTAAAGCTGATGTATCTATTGCAAAAAATTATTTATATCAAAACGAGCTTTCGGAAATGAACGAAATTGTAACAATGTATCTTGACTATGCCACTCGTCAGGCAAGACGCAGGATCCCAATGACTATGGAGGATTGGGCGAATAAGTTAAACGCTTTTCTGAAATTCAACAATGCGGAAGTACTGACGAATAAAGGAACCGTGAAAGCCGAAGTTGCCAAAGCTTTCGCTGAAAGTGAATTTGAAAAATACAGAGTTATACAGGATAGATTATACGAAAGTGATTTTGATAAGTTCATCGCTGCCGCAGAAGAAAGCGCAAATATGGAGGGAAACAAAAAAGAGCAAACAGATTGATCGGCTCGTCCGTTATCTTGACATAGCACCACAGCGAGCCTGCGAAAAAAAGTCTGCAAATTTGAAGCCTTCTGTGGTAAAATATAATTAAACCACAGGAGGCGTTTTTTATGGCACGAAGAAGAAAATTAACAGAAGGAAAGAAAAACATCATTGCGGGTTTGATAGAAGAATATGATATCAAAACCGCCAATGATATTCAGGAAGCCTTAAAAGATCTGTTGGGCGGTACGATCCAAGAGATGCTTGAAGCGGAGCTGAATGAACATTTGGGTTATGAAAGCTACGAGCGCAGCGATAATCCCGATTATCGCAATGGCACTAAGCCTAAAAAACTTAAAAGCTCATACGGTGAGATCCCTATCGATGTTCCTCAAGACAGAGACGGTGATTTTGAGCCTAAAGTTGTTCCTAAGCGTAAAAAAGATATCTCAGAGATCGAACAAAAAATCATATCATTGTATGCAAAGGGCTTGACTACACGGCAAATATCTTCTGTGATAGATGATATATACGGCTTTGAAGTAAGTGACGGTATGGTCAGTGATATTACAGATAAGATCATGCCACAAATAGAGGAATGGCAGAACCGTCCGTTATCTTCGGTTTATCCGATAGTGTTCATAGATTGTATTCACTTCTCTGTAAGAGATGAACACATAATCAAGAAGCTTGCCGCATACATAATCCTCGGAGTAAATGCAGACGGATACAAGGAAGTATTAAGCATAACAGTCGGAGAAAATGAGAGTGCTAAATACTGGTTCAGTGTACTTAACAGTCTGAAAAATCGTGGTGTACAGGATATTTTAGTGCTGTGTGCCGATGGACTTACCGGAATAAAAGAATCCATAGCAACGGCATTTCCTGAAACAGAATATCAAAGATGTATTGTACACCAAGTACGTAATACATTGAAGCGAGTAGCGGAAAAAGACAAGAAGACATTTGCAAATGATTTAAAGACGATCTATCATGCACCGGATGAGGCAGCGGGATACGAACAAATGCAGCGTGTATCTGAAAAGTGGGAGAAAAAATATCCGAACGCAATGAAGCGATGGGAGGATTTCTGGGATTCGCTTACGCCTATGTTTAAATTCTCGGCAGATGTCCGGAAAGTAATGTACACTACAAATGCAATAGAGAGTCTTAACAGCGCATACAGGCGATTAAACAGCCAACGAAGTGTATTCCCTACAGTAGCATCCTTGCAGAAAGCACTGTATCTTGCTACATGGGAAGCGACGAAGAAGTGGACAATGCCGCTGCGAAACTGGGGCAAGGTCTATGGGGAGCTGTCGATCATGTACGAGGGCAGGATGCCCGAATGATTAGTATCACAAAAATACCGTCACATCAAGGGTTTACGCAGCAAGCTGCTTCAAAGAACGCCCTGACGGGCGCCCTTGACATGCCGGAATTTTTATGATATATTGTAGATAGGGCAGGACGAATGCCCTGCCCTAAAAAATATAATTTTACCATAGAAGCTTAATTTACAGAAAAAATTTCGCACGCCCCCACAGCCATTTCAAGTGCTGCACTGTACTTTTTTATTGCTTCTGCCGCCGCACGTACATTCTCTTGTCCTATAATATCTATTGCCTTGTTTTCTATCCCTTCAAGTGACTTCAAAAACGGAGCGGCATATTTTTTGCCCTCATCAGACAATACAAACGCCTTTTCCCTTCCTGTGCAATTCTCCGGACTAAGTTTCAACAGTCCTCTCTCACGCATATCAATAATAACATGATTTATAGTCTGCCTTGGCAGCAGATAGCTTTCGCATATCTGCTTCTGAGTGCAGAAACCATTGTCACGTATCGTATATAGTACAAGCATTTCATTATAGCTTATACCATGTTTTTTTGACCACACAGAATATACACCTCTGAATTTTATTACCGCTCTGTTTATTTCAGCTATTACTGCAAGCGTTTCAGTATCCATCTCATTCACCCACCTTAAAAATAATTTATTAATATAAATTTATAATCCCATATGGGATTATACTATAAAAATCTATCCATGTCAATATAAAATTTCGGTGATATAATTATTTAATTCTTAATACTATGCGTTTTACCTGAATTTTTTTCATTATTTCTATAGATAACCTCTTTTGTTAAAGCAGCAGGTTTAATTATAACAAAAAGAGACTCAGGCTTTAATGTTAAAACCTGAATCTCCTTGCTGTTATTTCTCAATTATGTGGCATAAGAAATATGACTTTCTCCTGTGTAGATTACGCTGTTAGCTTCAGCAATCACGATATTTTGAAAATATCAGTTACTTTTTCAAAAATCTCTGAAGGATTGCCGCTGCCTCTGCACGTGTTGTAAAGCCTTTCGGATCGAGCATACCATCGTTTTTACCGGAAATGAGTCCATAGCCTACTGCCCATGAAACGCTTTCCTCTGCCCAATCAGCTATCGTTTTGCTATCAACAAAACCGCTTAAATCAGCTGTCTCACTCGTGTCGATATTCTTATATCCGGCATATCTTTTCATTATCGTCGCAAATTCCTCTCTCGAGATAAGTCTATCCGGTCCGAAACTGATATCTGAATAGCCTTGCACGATACCAGTTGATACACCCCATCGTACAGCATCGCTGTAATAACCCTGCGGATCAACATCATTGAACGTAAGCTGCTGATCTTTTGCATCATTCTCTCCGTCCATTCTCCACAATACGGTTACCGCCATTGCTCTTGTGATGTTCTCATCAGGGGCGAATCTGTCCTCGGTTATGCCGCTGAAAATGCCTTTGATATTCATTTCCTTAACAGCTTCATAGAACCAATCACTCTTATCTACATCGATAAACGGATCTACCCACTCATCTGTGACTTCCGGCTCCGGTGTTGAATCAGGCTCTGTTTCATCCGATTTGCTCCATTTTGCATACAATGTAATATCTTTTGTTATATTTTCGTTGAAGTCATATTCTTTCGTAAGAGCGCTATCGATGAACCAGCCGTCAAAGGTATACCCCTCTCTTACCGGGGGTTCCGGCATCGTTGCGGCGTTATTTTTCTCTACCTCCATAGAAGCTATATCGCTTCCTCCGTTAGTTTCAAACTGTACCGTGTAAGAGGTGTCTGCGGAAACATTTCCGCCACCGCCTCCGCCTCCGGTGCCACCGCCAGTTCCTCCGCCGGTTCCTCCTGATAATGTTGGTGTAACCGATACAACAGAACCTGACAGCTCATAATTATTCCCCGGATTTATTGTGACGGTATATGTCTTTCCAGTATTGAATCTGCCCGATAATTTATAACTTTGATTTTTATTATCGGCTGTTACTTCAGTTATCTCAACAGGATTTCCATCAAGTGTTACACTGAAATTATCATTACCAAGATCAGGGATCGCCTTATCAAAGTTTATTGTCAAATAACTGCTTCTTGATGTTCCGCCGGAGGCCGTAACATTTGTTTTTGTAACGGTCAGCGCCGCTGCCGTTGCTCCGTTTGCATATGAATAACTTATCACATAATTATTGCTTTCAGCTCCGGAGGCTGTTATAACATCCGGATAAACTCCCGTATCAGTCGTTTCTGTAATATTTTCAGCATACGTAAACACAGGTTTGCTTGCAAGGCTCTCCTCTGTATCTCCGTTTACAAATCCGTCATATGTGTATGCTGGATCTGCATTACTTTCACCATAAGCTCTTACTGCGTCACTTACATTTACTGTGAGCGGGCTTGGTTTAACCGTGAGGCTGCCATTTGTCTCCGATATTGTGAAATTGTAATTGACATCATCGTTCAGAGTTTTTCCGTCCTTAAGGGATACTGTTATAGGATATACACCTGCATCTGCCTTAGCGCCGGCACTGTCTGCTCCACTGGTGAACAAAAACATTTCCTTGATTTTCTCTGTATATGCCGGATCCTGCATATCCTCCTCCAACAGTCCGGTAAATGTATATTCAGGATTCTCCTCGCCATATACCTTTTCACTATCATTAGCTTTTATTTGCGCCGCTGCCTTGTTTATGTTGAGCTGTACAGTGCCTGCGGCAGTGAATGACGGATCGGTTATGTTATACGTTACCGTATATTCACCGGCATTTTTCGGTTCTGTAACAGATGGATCAGTTTTAAGTGTGTACTTTATATCAATATTCTTATCAGGTCCCTCAAGCACCGGAATAAATTCGCCCGTATCTGAGCTGAACGTTATCCCCTGTTCTTTGCCGTTGTAAGTGAGAACTAAATTCTGAGGCGTTAATGTTACATTCTTTGCACTTACATCAAGTTCAAACGTTGCCGATATGCCTGATGCATAATTGCTGTCTGTTACAGTGGCTGTAATTACAGCTTTGCCGCTTTTAAGAACCATTACTCTGCCGGTTTCGGTTATAACAGCAACACTTTCATCACTGCTTTCCCATTTAACCTGCGGCATACGTTCATTATAATATGCTCTGAGTGTGAATATATCACCTACTTTTGCATTATTATTTGCACCGCCTATATAGAAGTTTCCACCGCTTGCTCCGACTATATTTAATGTACCGGTTTTATATACAAATACATAGTTATCTGCATTTCCACCATACGGCTTTATAGGATAGCCGCCTTCTGCTACAGGCGAATCTGATGTAGCTGTTGTTATAGCAGCCGGAACGGAGATAAGATTCTCTACGCCTTCACCGTCCGCAAAGCCTTCATAATTTAGAATAAACTCTGGATTTTCTTCACCGTAACTTCTTGTTGCATCTTCCGCAGTAACGGTAAGTGTGCGCTTTCTGATCTCGAATTCATCACTTGCCACATATGTTTCATAGTTAGACCCACTGTATTCGGCATAGACGGTATATTTACCCGCATTCACAGGCTTTTGTCCGTCCGCTGTAGAATATGAGATCTTTACATCTGTGCCTTCCGGTGCTCCGACATATACAGGCTCATTTGCAGTATCACCATATGTCCAATCATCCATACTTATGGCTAAACCGCCCATCTCCGCCTTGCTTATCACCAATGTTGCGGTCGCATTTCCTGTATAATTACCTGTACCGATAACCCTTACTGTATATGTTCCGGCAGCCGTAGGTATATCCTCCGTACCGTTGTACGTTACTGTATACTGAGCTTCCTGAGAACTCGGTGTTATGCTTACGCTCTTTTGTTCTCCGTTATAAGTCTGAAGCAGGTCACCGATTATAAATGTTACCGTCTTTGGTGAAGGTACGAAAGCAATCTTTGTTTCTTTTTCTTCATAATTGCCGTCATCTTCCTTTACCGCGGTTATCGTGACTCTTTCGCCCACCGAACCGTTTACATGAACTGTAGCTTTTGAGGTATTATCTCCATCAGCTTCCACAGTTACATCATCGCTATCGCTGTACCATCTTACTTCACCGTTTCCGCTTCCTCCTATTGTCTCAAGTTCAAATACATCTGAGTATTCAATAATACCCGGCAGACCTATTATGCTGATCTGCTCCTGTGATGCCTGCATTATAGACATGGTAAGTTCAGTATCTGACGCCGTGTAATTATTACGGTCATTCAGCACAATTCTGACTGTGTATACCCCCGAATCTGCCGGCAGATAATCAAGGAGTGCGCCGTCAGCATCGTAGTATTCCACAGTATAATCCTCAAAAATTTCGCCACGGCTGTCAAAAGCCGATACATCTATGCTCTTTTCCAAGCCATCATATATAAAGCTTGCTGAACCTGTTCTGAAAATTATGGTCATAGGGCTTATATCCGCAGTGGATTCTGCCTCATACTTACTTAACACATAGTTACCGGCTGCGTTTCCGCCGAGATTGTCGGCATAGAAGGTAACTGTTTTTTCTTCACCCGCATCCGGGCTGTCGAATACGGCAGTTCCTGAAATATTTACTTCACCTATATCACTGTCCAAAACACCTGAAATATCTGTTACCTCTGCATCCGCCGCATCTGTTCCGTCATAAGTCTTATCAAATGCCTGTATAACAAAGTCTGTTATCTCAAGAGGCGTTATATTTACAGTTGACTGGATATTCTGTGTACTCAGTGCATAAAGCTCACTCTTCTCTCCTGTGATTGTTATGCCGCTTATATACACTATTTTGTTGTTTCCGGCATCTGCATTTATCATCGTTCCAATTGCTGATGATGAAATCTGCTCTTCATCTCCGGGAACTATATTTTCAAATGATATTGCCGCATCAACATTAACTGTTCCGTCATATGCGCGTTCTGTTACAACTGCATTCGGGATAAGCTCTCTTCTCTGAACGTTTATCTGTTTTGTTACAGTTTTATCATCATAATTCTCGCTTGACGAGGTTGCTGTAACTGTTACTATTCCCACACCTGTGAATGTGAGCTGATCACCGTTAATTACCGCGTCTCCTCCGGTCACTGCAAAGCTTACAGCTCCGTCAGCATCAGGAGCGCTGAGTGTTACAGTATCACCGTAACTTACATTTTCAGGTATGCCTTCTATACTGAATACATCCTGTTCTCCCTTAACTATTATGAGCTTTGCCTTTTCATCATAGCCAACTATCTCATAATTATTCTTTGCAGTATCGTTAAGTTCTATATCGACATCATACTCACCCGCATCGACCGCCTCTGATACTGCGGGGAACAGAATTCCTCTGTCGTATTTTACATTGAAATCTGTAAATACCGTATTGTTAGCATACGCGTTTACAGAAACGTTTTTAGCTGTTCCGTCATATATGTATGTTGTTTTCGGTATTACAGTTATCGTTACAGGTGCTTTTGTTATATCGGCTTTTGCCGTTCCCGTAACACTGCCGTCTTTTAGTGCATAATTTGAAGAATTTGTTCCGCCGAGAGATACAATGCTGTAATTTACATTCTTACCATCTCCCGCATTTGCATCTTCAAAAGCTCCGGTAACTTCGGCTGTGACATTATCACCGCTGAATTTTGATTCTTCCTTGACTGCCGCGCTAAGCACCGCATCAGCTGACGCATTATACACCTTATTCTGAGCCGTTACATCAAAATCATCAACCGTGAGCATCTTCTGATCTACAGTGATGTTTCCATTTACTATTTCGACTTCGTATTTATCGCTTTCCACAGCCTCAATACTGAGTGGATAACGTCCCACATTGTCACCGGCTTTATAGCTTGTGCTGAACTTCAAAGGCTCATCCGTTATATCTTCAAGCTTCAGCCCACCTGAAACGATAGCCCCTGCCTCTTCCGCTTTTTCAATTGCCTCTTCCTGAGTCATCCCGTATGTTATATTTATATCCGGTGCAGTAATTGTCACAGATGCTTTCCTGATCGTTAAAAGATACGATGCTGATACATCGTCCTTACCTTCGAGTTTTGACACAGCTGTAATAGTTGTGGTTCCAGCTCCAACAGGCGTTATAGTTCCATCCTGCGCAACTGTTGCAACCTTATCATTACTGCTTGTGAACTCCACTGTTGCTCCCGCGTTCGGGTTTGTAAGCGGATTAATTATATTCGTATCTGTAGAATTCTTCGTCAAGGACGAATATGCAAAAAATATCTGCTGCTGTACGTTCTGTGCGGACGATCTTACGTTTATTGTCTTTGACACTGAAAGAGTTCTCTCCGCAGTGCTTCCGCCCTCGCCATCAGTGTATTTGTATTCTGCCGTTACTATATATGAGCCCGGCTGTGATGGATGGAACACATTCCCGTTAAATACATATCTGCCCTCGGCATTGCCTCCGTATTCAAGAGCTACCGAATATGTAACCTTATCCGCCGTAAGCTCTGTAGGAACAACGCTTATATCTGTTATATCGCTTCCGTTATCCGATACAGTCGTTTCCTGCAACGTTGGTTTCATATCTATCTCTTCACCTATAAGTATAGAATCGGAACATCCGAATACAAGCGATCTCTGCACCTGGCTTCCTTTATCAGACGTTATGGTATACGCTGTATAGCTTCCTTCATTAGATATAGAAGACATCAGCTCCACCGATTCAATGTATCTTGCAGTTATAGTGTAATTACCTGCAACAGACGGCATCCATGTATATGATACGTTATTTATGTTCGTACCGGAGTTTTGAGGAAGCGATATGCGCTGTTTTGTTTCAATACCTGTATCGTTGTTTCTGAACGTGAACTCAACTGTACCATTAGGTGTCACTGTAACACCGCTTGAAAGGCTTTCTACCTCTGCTGTGACTGTGACAGGATCAGCCTCTACATTCTGCGTTTCATACACTGTTTCAGTTTCCGTAACCTTTACAGTTACCGCCGTAGCTGCATTAAATGAATATTCATTCCCGCCGTCACTGTAACCTGTCTGCTCACTGCTTACACTTATAATCTCATTTGACGGATCTGTTGTGTCATCATCATAATAATATTCTGTTGAAGTTTTTTCTGAAAAGCTTCCGTCGGCATTCTCGTCTTTGTACGTTGTTACAACGGCATAGAGTTTTTTATTTCCATCGGTGTATGTCTGCGAATATTCAAGCTCATCTCCGCCTACGCTTATAACACCTGTTTCATCGACCATTACCGAATCTTCTGTAATGCCCGTGCTCACGCCTTCCTCGTTGACGTATTCATATATTCCCGTAAGCGGCTTTACATCCGACTCTTCAAGTGCTACAGACGCGCTGTTTCCAACAGCCGCTTCATCGAGCTTTGCTTTTCCCGATTCTGTCGGGATATACGTATACTGCGCGTCACTATCACCGTTTAGCGTTATGATATATCCATCAGTTTCATCCTTTGACAGAGCGTATTCGCTGCCGCCTATTGTAACTGTAAGATTTCTTTCTACCTCTTTTTCAGATTCAATTCCAACCTGATATGAACCTGCGGCAGTACCGTAGCCCGGCTCTACTGACAATCTTGTTTCAGTCTCGCCTGCTCCGACATAAAGAGTCGCCGCGTTGGTATAAACATACGCAACATTTCCGTTTACAAACTGTGCTATAGTACAGCGGTACATATTGCCGTCCATTGATTTATCAACATCACTGAGCGTAAGTGTGCTGTTCGTTTCTCCGGCTATATCAGCCCAGCTTGAAACACTTCCGTCAGTTTCGAGCCGCTGCCACTGATACGTTACGTCTCCGCCGCCCTGTGCCGGAGTAACCGTCACCTCAAACGACGGATCCGAGCCTGCCACTGCATATCTGTCCGCAACAGGCTGTGTCACTGGTACATTATCATCAGCACTGTATCTCGTACGTCCCGTTACAGGCACAGTAAAAGCACTTGTTTTAGTCTCGTTTATGCTTCTCATCATAAAATCATAGTTTGTATTCGGTGAAAGTCCCGTAACAACATATTCTGTTGTTGAACTTGGCACAGTTGCCAGCTTGTAATAAGGGGAACTTGGGTTGTCGGTTACGAGATATATTTCATAATTCGTTCCCATTGATGACGGGTGCTTCCAGTTGAGTGTAACGGTTGTATCGGTCGTATCCTTTACGGTAAGATTGAGCGGCGCATAAGGGGGCGCGTTGACTTCATTTACAAGATACCCTAAAACGATACACTCCTCATTATTGAGCTTATCCTTCCATTGACCGAAACGCCATTTGAATTCGTAGCCCAGATCTACCGCATCCGCCGGTATACCTGCAACTGTACCGGAGCATACAGTAGAAGAATAATTTGACCACGTGTGACTGCCCGTATAATCGGCGCCTATACCGCCGCCTATTATATATCCGGCTATGTCAGTCTGAATGTTTGTTGATAAAGCTGTACCCCATGTTATGGATTTAGAGTCTGATTCTGTAACCTCTATGCTCTGTGTAACAGAACCGCCTCCCTTTGATATCCATATGAAATTGTCATTTTCCACATCGGCATTCTCTCCTACAACATCCTTTCCGCCGTCAAAATTTTCAAGTCCGCTGCTTGAGTAAGGATATGTGGCTGGATTTCCTATCGTTTCGTTCAGAACATTTCCATGTATTTTTTCATATCCGTTCGCCTCTGCCACCTTGTCATATGTAGAAACCTCTATCATTGACATTCTCGGAGTCTTCGGCATGCAGACAACATATTCCGTTGTGCCTGCCGGAACAGTATCACCCCATGAATAGCCGCTGTCTATAGCCGCCATCACCTCGTCTTCATACTGTTCTGCCTCGGTTCCGGTAAGAGTTGCCATTGTAGAATCATATTCGTCTTTCGTCGGAACCGTGAATTCCGGGATATACATATCATAAACATATCTGATATAAGGCGTCATTGACAGCACAACTCTGTCTTCACGGCTGTCGGATGTGTATTCAGTAGAATATGATACTTCGGTTGCATTTTCAAAGTCAGAGCCCATTGAAGCAGCTACTTCAACTGTCCATTCACCGCCGCCGAGTTTTACCAACCCCAGAAAGCTCGTTTCCTGCGTGTATCCCGTTACTGCAGAGGCAGTAACAGAAAAGCCGTTTGTTGTACTCGTTCCCGAACCGCTCGTCTGGCCGAATACAGTCTCGCCGTCCTCTATATAGTCAGGCTCTATCTGCTCAAGATCTGCAAAATACGGCGCTGCCTGCAATACCGCCACAACGCTCGGATCGCTGAAATATGCCGATTTTGACTTGAATTTCATAAGCATTCCGTCATCGTCATAATCTATGGCTGCAAAATCAATATTACTGCGGTATGCTGTACTCGGGTCATTATTTATACATTTATAATCAGAACACAGTCCGCCGGAACCATCTGGTTTCACTATAACAAGATCGTGTCTGTATTCACTTTTATCATCACGTTTTCTGCCGTGTTCAAAAATGATCTGTTCACCGCCGTTAGGATCGTTCATAAAGTTGCCGACCGAAACGGTTCCTATCCAGATATTATCCGTTTCATCGTTTTTTTCACCATAATAGCACTTTTCGCTGCGCAGCCAAATCTTATCTGTCTCAAACACCTGCTTGTAACCATACCTTGCTGCCTCGTGTCCGGATGAAAGTGCTATACCCTCGTATGACGCTTCATCTGAGTCCATTTCGAATTCGTATACCATACCTGCAACAAATATCAGGTCTTTTTCGCCCGTTCCGTATGGATTGAAACATGCAAGCGCTATAGGCTGCTGTGTGTCTGTATCCCACATGCCATCGGCAAGAGCAGGATGCGTTGACTTTGACTGTCCCACGCCGCCGGCGCCTGCAACAAACTCGCCGTTTTCATATTCAACAATACCCAACAGTGTTTTCTGCTGATAAAGCGACGTATCATCGTTATCGGTATCCGAATTGAGATCATAGCTTGCAAGAACGAGCTCTTCATCACCGTCGCCGTCAATATCTCCGACTGCGGATGATCCGTATGCGCCGCGCTGAGTCTTGCTACTGTCGTTTTCTGAATCATAGAGTGTGTAATTCCATGCATGTTCGAACTCCGCCTTTTTCGTTAGCTCTGTTTCGCCCTTTTTCTGTGAATATATATTCGTGCGGGGAGTTATCTTTGCCGTTCCCAAACCTTTTCTGTAGCCGGCTGTTATTATAAGCTCGTCGCGGTTATCTCCTGTAAGATCTCCACTTGTAAGCTGAGTCTGCGGCCATTGGTTATATGTATTGGTTGATTCGGTAGGGACATTCACAAGCTCACTGTTGTTTATCCTGCGAATCTCATTTAACTCTATATCTCCTCCGTCATTGATAAACACATCGTATACGATGACTTCGCCTTTTACTCCCACAGCTACCTCATCGCCGCCGTCTCCGTCATAGTCTCCGGCAGTTATCTGTAGCTGTGCCAGCTGATTGAATCCTTCATTATATATGCTCGTATCAAACTCGCCGAGATCTACTGTCTTAAGTCTTTTTCCCGTATAATCCTCTATATACAGTTTGAAAACACTTCTGCCATTATCTTTTGTTACCGAGATTCTTGCTGCATGATCCTTCTTTCCGTTAAAATCTATATCCACTCCAACACTGTTTGTAGAATAGACCGAATCCTCGGTGGTGTATGAGGATTCTTCGTTGTCCCATATATTGCCGCTTTCCGTTTTGTCGTAATTATATACGATAGTACGGCCACGGTTCGTGTCATCGTTCACGTTGTCGCGCATCATAAGCTCCATGCGCGGGAACATATTTATGACTGTATCGGAATTTTCGCTGTACGGATTTTCCCCCTCGTCGCCGAGACTTACCTGTGTTGATGAGATTCTGAGCTCATCAAGAACTTCTTTGCTCGTTCCCTCCATCTGCACATCTTCGTTTTCCGCTTTTACCGTATTATGATAAACGGGAACAAACGACAGCGTCATCACAGCCGCAAGTGCAAGACTGCACAATTTTGTCATTTTCTTATGCATATAAACCTTCCTTTCTTTTTTACTTATATATTGTTAAAATCAACTATGCCGAATCATCAAACATTGCCGTCTCAATCCGTTTTCTCAGAAACGGTGGTCTTATACAGCTGAGCGCACGTATATCGTATCCGACGAGAGCATCCTCGCTTTTCTCACACAAAAGGATTATCGGAACGGTTTTATTGATACGCCGTATTTCCCTGGCATTGTCAACATCGGATATAAACACGATGTCACAATCATGTTCGAACTCATTTTGTAATTTCACTGTACGGTAGTGCTTTTTACATACAAACTCGATATTTCCGCATAAACGCTTATCAAAATATGATGTCCCGCAAACCGCGATCTTCATCTTCTGTCCTCCTTTACCAAAACATATCTGATAATATCCGATACAGACATGTGTAATAACATAAATAAAGCTTTGCCGTAATCTTTATTCTATTGTTTAATCAATTATAGCATATACATAAAAATACCTTCAATATCTCAGGTTCAAGAGGCATTTTTTTTGATCAAGATGCAATTCGGAATTATTGATAATTCCAATTATCTGTGTTATAATTATAATGATTTATTATGCGTAGGAGTGATCAAATGAAAATCGCAATTGCCGATGATCTGGAAACCGACAGAAATGTTATAAAAGATATGGTTCTGGATTTTTTCGGACGGCTCCAGATAAAAGCTGATATTACAACGTATGAAAGCGCCGAAGCGCTGCTCAATGATTTCAAGCCGCACAGTTTCGACATTATCCTGCTTGATATATATATGGGAACTCTCAATGGTATAGATGCTGCGAGGGTAATATACAAAGAAGATAAAGATTGCAGAATAATTTTTATTACGACCGCGAACTGTTTCGCCGCCGAAAGCTATGAGGTAAAAGCTGCATATTATATGATAAAACCGATAACACGCGAAAAGCTGAACGAGGTTCTTAGCATATATCTTAAAGAAAAAATAGATGCCGAAAAGAAACTTCTCGTGATATCCAACCGCGCATCGGTAAACGTTTCTTATTCAAATATCCTGTATGTGGATGTAATAAAACGAAATGTAAAGATACATCTCGCCGAGCGTTTAGTTGATGCGGACAGAGGGTTCTATAATGTGGTAAATCCTTTGCTTGATGACAGGAGATTTATTGAATGTTACAAGGGCGTCGTAGTAAACATGGAGCATATACGGAATCAGATTGATGATGATTTTATTCTTGACAACGGCGAAAAAGTACCTATAAGCAAACGTAAGAAAAAAGATATTATCCGCTTGTTTATGGAATATACTTTTGAGAAACTATAGGTGATATACATGAAAAGAATTATTTATATTATTGGAGCCGCACTTTATTTTATATTTACAATATTCTGCGCAGCACATGCAGCCGATAGCTGTTTTACAGAGGTAAACGATACCGGCACAGTCTGTACTCCCCTCACTGAAACTTTTACGGATAGCGGAAACAGCAGCCCTTATTCATCCGAAAATCCGGACAGTATAACCGATACTCCCTTCCCTTCAACAGCTCCCGCAATTACGCAGAATCCGGAACTATCTGACACGCCTGAGCCTGTGATTTCCGATATTCCCTCACCCTCAGCCGTGCCAGAAACGTCTTGCACTCCCCAGCCGTCCGGTTTGCCGGAACCTGTGATCTCCGTTATCCCCTCACCCTCAGCCGTGCCCGAAGCGTCTTGCACTCCCCAACCGTCCGGTTCGCCGGAGCCTGTGACTTCTGATGCTCCTTCACCCTCAACCGTGCCCGAAGCGTCGTGCACTCCGGATCCGTCCGGTTCACCGGAACCTGCTGTTTCTGACGTTCCAACGTCTTCACCAGCGCCGACACAGCCAACTGATACCAAGGAGATAAATCAGATCATTGATATTTTAGATATATCGGGCGAACTGAATATTGTTCCGGTAAATTCATCTCTCGACAGCATAAATATCCCAAAAAGCACATATATACAGACCGGTCCGCGCGAATTTCTCGAATGTACTATTCGTTGGGACAATATATCCGAAACAGACATGACTGTTCCCCACAGAGTGACGCTCCACGGTACACTTCTGCCACCCGATAGATACACATTTTCAGATGAACTTGACTTACCGGAATTGGATTTTTCGTTTCTCTTATTTGAACCTGACGGCATACCAACAGAGGAGGTATATCCCGTATCATCAGTTAAGGACGCAATAATAATAAAGCCGGGTGATGATCCTGACTCTTTTATAAACAACAATGACAGCGTACTGTTCAATACTATACACGGCGATTTCTTTTACTGTAAAATAAAATGGAACAATGCAGCGCCTTTTAAAGAGCCGGGTACATATTATGTATACGGAGATTATCTGCTGCCTGAAGGTGTATATCTTGATCCGGACGGACCGCAGCATCACACGCAGATATTTTTTGTTATGGATGATGATAATATCTATCTCGATTATGCAGAACTCAAGGGCGGAAGCATTATATGCAGATGGTCAAAGAATGTAGAAGATGTTGAAAACGTCTCGGTTTATTTCTCACAAAACGATACTGACTGGTATATTGATAAAGAAAAAAAATACGGTTATGTTTCAAACAATGGTTTTACCATTCCCACAACAGCTCTTAAGCCAGACACCGATTATTATTTCAAGCTGGAATATGACGGGGCTTTCACGAAAACACTACATATAAGACTTCATGAAGATCAGATTATTACTGATATGATAGAGGGCGACCGCGATGGAGGCGATAACACAGAAGAGGATATTCCGCCACTGAAACAGCCATCAGGGAACCACTCATCACACCGCCCGAACCGCGCTCCGTCATACAGCTCTGATGTATCAGTTGAGGACAAAACCAATAACGAAGATGAATCCGAGCATGAGGATTCACAGACTGCTGATGCTACAAATGATGTGATAAATGATAATAACAAAATAACAGATGTTCCGGCGGAAACCGAAGAAATGATAACCGACACAGAAACGGTTATCACAGGCGAGCGATTAAAGGAAATGGAAAAGACTCAGGGAGAAAATCTGGCATTTGAAAAAGATTCTGTAGTTCTGGAACTACCCTCACAGCTTGAGCCTCTTAAAAATGCCGGCAACGATGATATTATAAGCGTGAAAATTGAAAACGGAACAGACACTATTAATATTGAAGTAAAAGTCAACGGAAACGATGTAAAGAATATAAGCGGAGCAACGCTTCATCTGCCCGATGAAAACACACAACTTGAAAAGAACGGCGATATTATCCCGGTACAGGAACAGCAAGACGGCGAAGCAGTGTTTTCCGTAAGTGAAACAGGTGTATACAACACACAGAAAAATGAGAGTACATCTGACTACAGCACAGAGGACGAAGAGTCAGAAGACGAGAATGAAAGCATGAATATTATATTGATGATCGTATCGGGACTGATACTGATTGCGGTAATATCCATTATAATTATCATCAGAAAGAAGGTGAACCATGAGAGAAAGTAATGCAAAAAAACTTGTAATCTCCGTAACGGCTGTAATGTTATCGGCAGCACTGTTATTTGTATTTCTGTACAGATACGACAATAAATACACTCATGGGACGCCACAGCCTATATGCGGTATATGGGATCTGAGGAACGAATCTTTTACAAACACGTCGCTCTTTTTCCCTATATATGATTGGGAATTCTACCGTGACGTGCTGCTTTCACCACAGGATTTTGAAAATGGCCGTCCGGATATAAATATGGAATACATAACTATAGGAGAACGTACTTCTATGTCAGATAGCTCTGCATTCGGCAAGGGCACATTCCGTCTCAATCTTCTGCTGCCCGAGAGAGAGCAGTCGTATACACTTTACCTCCCTGAAATATTCAACTGTTATCGTTTATATGTAAATGATAAAATAATGCTTGATGTAGGAAATATCGAAAGCGGTGAGACGGAAATTCAAAAGCGTGCTGTAACCTTCAATGCAGGTTCGGAAGCACAGATCATTCTGTCAGTAAACAGCAGTTCCCATTTCTACAGCGGTATGGTATACCCCCCAGCATTCGGCACACCGTTTGCAGTAAACACTGCGCGGGGTATTCATACAATGATCGATATGACTATAACAATCATTTGTTTTATATGCTTACTGCTCTCAGGATGGCTGAGTTTTTTTACAAAGCAAAAGCATGTAAGACTATTTGTTCTGCTATGTGCGGCAATAACGATATATACTTTCTATCCGGCAGTACACACATTTATCCCGGTATCAAATATGCTCTCATACACAGTTGAGATAATGGCATTCTACCTGATATTTCTGTTTATAATGCTGCTTAACAACAATATATGCGAGCTGCCCCGCGTGTGGCGTATAATAAATATCGCAGTCGGAACAGGTATAACTATAGCGGCGGTCTGTCTTTCGTTATTCTCAAAATGGATAGATATAGATGCGCGCAATGTGTTTTCCTTAATTTTCGAAATATATAAATGGTGCTTTGCGCTGGATCTGCTATGCAGCTCAGTCTATGCCATATACAATAATGTATTTCCATCAAAACCTCTGCTGTACGGTACAGTATTTTTCTTTATGGCATTGGTGTTTGACAGGGTGTTCCCTCTTTTTGAGCCTATATACAGCAGATGGTTCATAGAGATAGGAATGTTTGTATACGCCGCTATATTCGGCTTTATAGTATGGTGTGATATAACGGACACATACAAATTCAACCTCATTTTTGCCGAGCAGAAACGACAGATGGAACGGCAGATAACAGTGCAGAAAGAGCATTACGCCATGATAAGCAGCAAAATAGAAGAAACAAGAAAACTGCATCATGACATACGTCAGCACCTGAGGGTTATGCAAAGCTTTATACATAAAAAACAGTATAATGAGCTCGCGCAATATCTCTCAGAAATAGAAAGTACGGAATATGAATCCTCACCTCTGACGCTTTGCAAAAACTCATTGATAGATGCGCTTCTCCAATACTATGGCACCATAAGCATCAAGCGCGAGATTGATTTCGATGTGCGTTTGTCCGCTCAAGCGACACTTCCCATTGCGGATGTTGATATAAGTGTGCTTATGGGCAATCTTCTGGAAAATGCCTATGAAGCATGCTTATGTATAAAGGATAAAGATATAGAAAAATGGATCTCTGTTCACGGTATCTTTGACGACAGTACTGTAAAGCTTCAGATCAAGAATTCAACAGACACCGCGCCACAGAAACGGTGGAAGAAAGGTCTTTCAACCAAGCACAGCGGTAATGGTATAGGACTTCGTTCCGTAAGGGCAGTTGTTGAAAAATATAATGGCATTATTGATATAATCGATGAAAACAACTGTTTTTCGGTATCTATCATTATATCTTTTCAATAAGCATTAAAAGAGTCAAGGAAACAGCCTTGACTCTTTCAATTTATTGCTGATCGC
The DNA here is from genome assembly GCA_019419865.1 of Clostridiales bacterium. GTDB lineage: Bacteria > Bacillota > Clostridia > Monoglobales > Monoglobaceae > Roslinia. The sequence continues at coordinate 168,128 of JAHZIG010000001.1, forward strand.
TATTATCAGATTTTCCGATTTCAAAACCGCCGCTCAGAATGAAATCACGCAGCAGATTATCAACCTTTACATTGACTTTCGGCGGAATAATCTTTCTTCCCTCAAGCTTTTCAAAATACGCCTTTGCTTTTGATTTATCCACAGTCTTTTTCAGATCATCATAACGCCCGAACTCGTTGATATTTGACGCATTAAGCTGTAAGCTCATTATATTTCTCAGTTTTGCCTCATCAAGACCTAAAGCCTCAGCCAATCTGTGAATCTGATCGTCCTTTGCTCTTGATATATATTCCGTAATATAGTCGCGAAGTGTTTTGCCCTCGGAAACGGCTACATCTCCGCGCTGTATATCGTGCAGAAATATATTAGCATACTTCTGTTCTTCCTGCGACAGCGTTGCAAAGGTTTTGTGCAGCTCCGTTTCTGCCTGGTCAAGCTCCTCCGGAGTTACTCCTTCAATATTCAGAAGCTTCATATATTTTTCAAAACGTGAGTTCATATAATCCGCGTCTATCATTCCGGTATCTATTTCTGTTATGTAGCCTGCAAGATCATACGGAACATCGTCATCTCCGCCACCGCTACCGTCATTATCATCTCCGCCGCTGAAGAGTTCCTTATAACGCAGCACCAGAATCAGGTAATTATTCTCATCGAACTCCATTTCAATTGATTTGCCTGTTTCCTCATTCTGATATTTCATCTTATCCCACTTGAACCCTTGAATTTTTGCAGCTTCAAGATAATCGTTGAATTCCTTGAATGACTTTGCAAATTTTCTGCACACAGCAGTATCATCCGGCAGTTTTTCAAAGTTCTCAACACCTGAACCGGAAAACATATCTGAAATACAATTATATATCTCATTCATCTTTTGCAGGTTCTCTTCAAGGTGAGGCACAAACAAACCTAACGGCTTATCCCCGGAATAGAGCTTTACAGCGTCATTTATATTTCTTTCCATCGTATGCGGCTTGCGATAATAACGGATAGTGCCGAACGGTTTGTCAGGTCCGAAAAGACGGTTGGTTCTTGAAAAAGCCTGAATGATGTTTTCATAATATAGGATCTTATCCATATACAGCGTATTGATCCACTTGGAGTCGAATCCGGTCAGCATCTGGTCTACAACAATAAGCAGGTCAATCTGCTGTTCCGGTGTGCCGGCTATACGTTCATACGGCTTTTTTATGAGCTAAACGAGCTGCAATATCCTTTTTCATTTTCGCAAAAGTCGGGATTGTAAACTCCTGGTCATACCTCTTATTGTAGTCGTCAATAATTTCTGCAAGACCTTCTTCCTTATAAACAGCCCCGCCTTTATTATCAATATTGGGATCAAAAAGCGCGGTAATCCTGAGCTCCGGCTTCATCTTCTTTATCAATCTGTAATAGTTTATAGCTTCCGGAATGCTGCTGGTTGCAAATATCGCGTGGAACTTACTGTTATGGCTGAGAGTAACCCAGTTTTCAAGAATATCTTTCACAACAGCAGTTGTATGCTCCTCTGTACGATACTGTACATTCGGAATATAATCCTCTATTCCCTTTATATAATTTCCTTTTTCATCGTAATGCCCTGCCATTCCTACCTGATTTGCGTCCATATATTTATAGAAAACCTCGCTTTTATCATCGTCAGAAATGGCTTCTTCCTCGGTCTGCGCTTTTGCTTTCTCCAATGCTACCATTTTACGGACTTCTTTATCTTTGAATGTAAGAACCTTATACGGATCAAAACCAAGTACATTCTTATCACGTATTCCATCTGCTATACTATAACGATGAAGTTCATTTCCAAAGACTGTTGTAGTGGTATTTTTCTTCTTCTGATTTTCTTCCTGAATCGGCGTTCCGGTGAATCCGAAAAAGATGGCTCTTGGAAAAGTTGTTTTAATCGTAATCAGCATATCACCGAAAGTAGAGCGATGCGCCTCATCGACAATAAACACAATTCTCTTATGATTTATATATTCAATATCGCTTGCATTCAGTCCGCCGTATTCGTCTTTTATATTGCTCATCTTCTGAATTGAAGTGACGATAAGGGTATCGGCAGGAGATGTGCTTCTGAGCTTTGTAATAAGAACGCCTGTATTTTCAGTAGCCTGAACATCTTCGTTTTCGTCAGCAAAACCACGGTACTCTTTTAACGATTGAGTACCTAATTCAATTCTGTCCATAAGGAATATAACCTTATCGGCATCTTTTGAACTGGCTATCAACTGGGCAGACTTGAAACTCGTCATTGTCTTTCCTGAACCGGTAGTATGCCAAACATAGCCGCCGAGCTGATTGTTTTCTTCCCATTTTGTTTTTGCAACCTTATCTGATATTGCGTTAGCGGCAAAATACTGATAGCTTCTCATTACTTTCAGAACACCGTCAGAATCATCTGCCACTGTATAGAAACCTATAAGCTGATGCGCCATAGGTATGGAAAGAAGAGTAGACGCTACCTTGTCCCATTCGTTTATCGGCTCATTATTGAAATCTGCCCAATGGAAATAGTAATCGGGATTGAATTTTCCATCCGGTCCAGGATTTGCAAAATAAACCGCTTCATCCGGTTCCATGGCAACAAAAATCTGCACCAGTGAGAACAAGCCTGTAAAAACACCCTCGTGTGCATACTTTTCGATCTGATGACACGCCTGGCTTACAGGGATCCCGCTTTTCTTCAATTCTATATGAATTACGGGCATACCGTTAATAAGCAGCATCAAATCTCCGCGCCTGTCACTTAGCATCTTTGATTTTGTATGAAATTTCGGCTGCTGAACAATCTGATACCGGCTTTGCCCTGCCGCAATCCCATGTCGGTCATAGATCTTCAGGCTTACTTCCTTACCTAAGTGCAGTTTATCATCGGGATTATCTCTCACAATAGACACACTTTTTCCGTTTATGAATCCATTAAGCTTCAGCGGCGTTCTGAGGTTTTCTATCTGCTCCAGAATCTGCTGCATTTCACTAGCCATAAGGTCGCATGCAAACGTATACAGAATATCCTTTGGTTGCTTTGTTAGCGCACAGATGTTGTATATTTATATTAAGACTTATACGCGCATGAAGTCAGGAAACTGCCCCTTTGTTGTGGTGGCTGTAATTATAAATATCACTGCAAGTTCAAAACCTTGTCCACTTCTTGCAAAATTGTGGGTAAAATATCCATTGAGTGAACATCATTTTTATTAAACCAATTGATGCATTTAGCTTTGTCATAGTCGTCAAACACCATTAAATCTGATAATTCAAGTGCTGCTGTACGAGTAAAACCCATTGACATCAAAGATATTTGCGTTGATTTTGATGCCCCAAATTCTAGCCATAAACTAATTTGGGGAATTTGTTTTATTGCTTCTGAATTATTCGTAGACTCAAAATAATATTTGAGCACATCTAAATAGCAAGCGGTATATTTTAAAAATCTAAAACGCGCAAATTCTTCAATTTCTCGCATTGTATCACGAATGATAGAAGCTAAATTTTTGTTTGTATTATGCTCATTGTTCCATTTGATATTATCACTAATAATACGTGCTAAACCATATCCACGCATCCATCCTGTAATCAAAATTGAACGCGACATATTTAATTTAGGTGAATCACCAGTAATGCACCGAGAAATCCTTCCAATAATATGCATATATTTCTCTTGTGCATCATCATCTTCTGGATAAGGTGGTATTAGGTCTTCTGCACTTTTGTTTGCATTTCTAAAATAATCGAGTAGTTTTTGTTGCGCTAAGGGATTTACACCTTGATTCTTTGATAACACAGAGGCAGGAATTTCCACATTTGTTAATACACTCTTAAAAGCGTTATCTATCGATTTACAGAAATCCTTTCCATAAAGTTTTATGAGTGGTGATGCAGAGAGTTCTCTATACTGAAAAAATGCGCTCAAAAAATATGTATATGCATAATCAAGCTGTGTATCCCTATTTACAGTTTCATTTTTTTCACCAATATAGTTTATAAGTTCTTGTGATTTTGTCTCAACAACAGAATCTACACTCCCTTTAATTAAGTATTTTTTTCTCTCAAATGGAGTACCGTTTTTCCATACTGATTCATCAGTTGCATCCAAACATATTATATTTCCTTGAAACTCTTTTCCTTGTCTACCAGCCCTTCCTGCCAAATTCCAAAAATCCATCTCACTCATAGGATTATTCTTACCTTTTTGTGGACCACGAATATATATAGATTTTGCAGGCAGATTGACACCTTCAACAAGCGTCGAAGTACATACTAAAAATGATATATCACCATTTTTAAATAAGGCTTCAATTTCATTTCTTATACTCAGAGGCATATTTCCATAATGAAAAGCTACTCCTGCTTTTAAAACTTCAACCAAAGCATAATTTGGGTGTATTGTTTTCTTTACAAGTTTCATTAATTCTTTGACTCGTGAGGATATTTTCAAATCAGGTGTTTTATCCAATATCAGACTCATTAATTGGATGGCTGTTTTTTCAGCTTCTGCAGCCCCATTACAATATATTAGATTCCCTTTATTGGATCCAGAAAGTGTAAACGCTAATACCGGTAATCGCATTGAAGATTTAGTAATTCTAACTGTGTTTACAAAACCCAAATTAATTCGATTTCCTTTTGATAATAGATCCATCTGCCACTTTATTGCTTTTGTTCCATCTTTATAAACCCATATAAGATTTTGATTAACAGTAGCTATTTCTGAAATCACTTGCTTGCTTTGAGGCGATAATTCATCCGAATAATTTATTATTTTTAAAAGTAATGACGGGTTTTCCGACATTGGACTTGCGAATATGAAACGTGTTACACCATTGGCAGCAACTTGTTGCAACACCTGCTGAAGTAAAATGCCCCTTGACCCATCACCAATTTTTTGAGCCTCATCTACAATGATGAAATCAAATGTAATATCAGTAAATTCACTAATAATCCATTGTAGTCGTTCTTGTGTAAATACCATTACATTTGCCATCGATGTCCAGCTGTCCGATTTTACCGGAATGCTACTTACATCAGCCTCAAGGTTACTTTTCTTTATTATCTCTCTAATGTCTAATTCAACTTGTTGAATTAACGCCCTTGTTGGAACTATATATGCTATTTTTACAAGAGGATTACTAGAAATATATTCTTTTATCATCTGCAATAATATAAATGATTTACCTGCTGATGTTGGAGCAGAAATAGATAGTAGTCTTGTATTATCGAATGAATCATATACTTCTTTCTGAAAATTATTTAAAAATATAAAATCTTCTCCATCACTGATTGTATTAGAAAATTGTTTGCGCTTTACATCTATTGCAAACTGTATTGGAATATTTGATAAATAATCATCAGAAATATATTCTCTCTTCTTTGCTAATGCAATTGCTGGTGAGTTAGTTAACACATCAAAAATTGCTGCGCACGCATTATGATATTCTATTGCAACGTTTTCCTGTGTCATGCAAGTTTGGCAAATTCGATATGCCATATCCAATGTTCCCCCATCCTTTGATTGAGCAAATAGACTTGCACATGTGATTAAGTAATTCCAATCGATTGGCTTCTCGTTTTGTTCATAAACTAAAGATGGAAACTGCTTTCTAACAGAATGTAAAAGTAAGTTATTATAGCGTTCTATAAAATAATCTGTAGCTGTTAGTCTGTTAATCAAACTGTTTAATGACAATTAAATCACCTCCAAAAACTTTTCCCTAAACTTCTCAACATCTGGGAACGGAACAAGAAATACATCCAACCGAAAACCATCCAATGGAGTTCTTTTTTTTAATCTGCTTGAAATTTTCGATTTGAATTCTGATATTCTATTTTTTATCGTATTCTTAATTAATGTTTCAACACCTGACAAGTCCTTTGGATAGGCTTCTTCATCATATCCAACGAGACATACTCCTCTATATTCTAATTTTAAATAATTAGGGTCATCCGGATTTAAGTAAGCGAGTATGGCGTTCTCTAAATCTTCGTTGTTAAAATCTATATTGTCTCGAAATAATGTTAAATCACGTTCCCGTTGAGACGCTGTTGCCCCTTCTTCAATGAGTAACGGCTTAATACTATCAAAGCATTTTGATAAAGCCTCATCCACATTAGAATATAATTTAGATTCTCCCCAATATAAACAAAACTTTTGTGTATCCTCATCATATTTTCCGTATAATCCATCGGCTCCATGATAATGAACTTGCGAATTAGTTTTTAAAGGCATCTTACATAAAACCTGTGGTATTTTCAAAATACTTTGTGTCATAATTGAAAGTAGTAATTCTCCACCTTCGCCTGTATTCTTCAAATCAGTGAATAACTCTTCTGCTTTTTTATATAATTTTACAGTATAGCTAGTGGTATTATAATCTTCATCAAGTTTTTTTGCCTTAGCTATTTCTTCTGGTGGAATGCAGTAGTCGACAATACAACAAGATATATAGGATGCAAGGTCATTGATTCGAGGTCTATTATTGCCATCTAATCTAAGCATATATATATACATTTCTGCTTTTGTCGAATCAACATACTCGCTTTTGCAAACTTCAAGAAGATACGCTTCTAAACTGCCAGAATTCCCCCTTAGTAATCCTTCAAGTGATTCCTTTATAAAATTCATATCATCACCTTATTTCCATCGTCGGTTTCTTACGAACCACATCTTTTTCCATTTCACTCCGTTTACGATCGCATTAAATACAGGCTCAAGAAAGGTTTGAATTTCTGCAATGACAACAGAAAACTCAAGTGTGTCATTTTTGATATTCTTCAGAAAATATTTCCATCGTTTCTGCATATCCTCATCTTCGGCAAGCTTCGCGGCACGCTTGAAGCTATCTTTATTATAATTCGTGCCTCGATTCTTCAAGGTCTCAAATATAGCTGCCTGCAATTTTGCTCCCTCAAAATCAAACGTTCTTGCGAGGTAATAAATATCATAAAAATCTTTCATTCTGCCTGTCAGCTCGAAACGCTGAAGAATGGCATCAAGTTTTTCTGCTATAGTACTTTCAAGAGAATAGGTTTTGATCACAGGAGCTTCAAAGCCTGCAAGCTGCGTATTGATCTTGCGCTCTTCTGCCTTTGGCACAATTACATCGCCAACACCTATATCAACATTGAATGGTACTCGTACATTTTTTATCCGTCCGATGATCTGTGTACTTATACCATGATATTTTCTCTGAGGAGAAATTTCCTCAAAGCCTTTTGCAGTCATTTCTATATAATCATTGCCTGTCGGTGTGTCAATTATCTTACAAATTAGATCTTTAACATTGTCTATCGAATTTGAGTATTTGCGAAGAAGAAAATCAACATCTATAGTAGCTCTGCTTTCGAAATTTGTAAGAGTATATATAAACAACCCGCCCTTCAGTATCAGAAAATCATCATATCCTGACTTTGACAGTTTTCTCAAAAATTCCTCCTGCATAAAAAGCTGCAGACATTGCTGATAACTGATGCCTAAAGCTTTTGCCTTGTTTCTTAGCTTTGCCAGTACAGAAGCTGCTATATCTGCCATTACAACCACACTCCTATCAGATCACGTACTCTTTTTTGAACTCTCAACTCTTTTGCATACTGCATAAGATTAGGGATATTCTTTTTAGGGTCTTTTACATAGCTTTGGATAGCCTTATTAAAAATCTCCTTATCCATTTTATTCATATTTTTCAAAACATCACAAATCGTACGGTCACGGTCATAAATACGAACTTGGATAAAATCTATTTCACCTTTTGTTTCGCCGATATGAAGCAAACCAGGCTCGACACGATAAGCTCTTACAAATGGATAGTCTATTTGTGTTCGTTGTCTGGAAACATTCTTGTCTATTGCAATATTCCATTCGGCAGGATTTCTGTCACTGTATCCATAATAAAACAGTGCAGTTTCCATGCAAAGGATCGCATCGGGAAATAATTTGTTGATAATTACCACTTCACTTTCACCGCTGTCATCAAGCCAATGATAATATCCCCGCTTTACCTTTTCTACAAGCCCTTCCTCCAGTAGCTTTTGAATATCTCTATAGTATACTTTTTCTGAATTAAGCTGCGCTGTTGTCATAATATAATCATAGCCCGCAAAAATTTTCTTTAGGCTTTCCGTATTTCGCCGTTCAAGCATAATATCACCTCCGGCATTAAACCACACATCAATTTTTCAACAATGGTGTGCTTTAATACATTATATCAAACGTTAAATACAATGTCAACATATTTATCTCAATATAAACCAAACGGCTCAGCGCAAAGCTAAGCCGTTTGTGTTGTCTGAAAATAGATTTTTAAAAATTTCCGTAGAATTTTGGTACAAGATCGGTACAAAACCGCGTTTTTGGTACAATCCAAACTCCGCAAAGCCTTGTTCCCATGCGGTTTTATTTCTCCAGCGGCTTCATCGTCGGGAAGAGCAAGACGTCTCTGATAGACGCGCTGTCGGTGAGCAGCATGACCAGTCTGTCTATGCCTATCCCAAGTCCTCCCGTCGGAGGAAGTCCGTACTCTAAGGCGTTTACGTAATCCTCGTCCATCATATTCGCCTCGTCGTCGCCCTGCTCCCTCTTCTCAACCTGCTTTATAAATCTTTCCTTCTGGTCGATCGGGTCGTTGAGCTCGGAGAATGCGTTTCCGAATTCGCGGCCTGTGATGAATATCTCAAAACGCTCGGTAAAGTCCGGATTATTCGCGTACCTCTTAGCGAGCGGCGAGATCTCGACCGGATACTCTGTTATGAACGTCGGCTGTATAAGGTTATCCTCGACCTTTTCCTCGAACGCCAGCGAAATTATCTCGCCTCTTGAGAGCTTCGGCGCGTCCTCTTCAAACTCTATGCCGATCGACTTCGCAAGCGCCTCCGCTTCTTCCGCCGTCTTTGTCTGAGAGAAATCTGCGCCCGAATATTTCTTTATAGCCTCGAGCATTGTCATACGCTCCCACTTTCCGCCGAGTTCGACTTCCTGACCCTGATACGTTATCTTAGTCGTTCCGAGCACGTTCTGAGCGACCGTCTTTATCATATCCTCGGTCAGATCCATCATACCCTCGTAATCGGTATACGCTTGGTATATCTCGATAGTCGTAAACTCAGGGTTATGCTTTACGTCCATACCCTCGTTTCTGAAGAGTCTGCCGAGCTCGTATACCTTTTCAAAACCGCCTACGATAAGGCGCTTTAAGTATAGCTCGGGCGCTATTCTCAGATACATATCGATATCCAACGTATTGTGATGAGTTATAAACGGACGCGCGGCCGCTCCGCCGGGAATCGTGTTAAGTATCGGCGTCTCAACCTCTATAAAATCGCGCTTATCGAGATACGCTCTTATTTCCTTTATTATCTTGCTTCTAAGCTCAAAAGTGCGCTTAACGTCCGGATTCATTATCAGATCCACATATCTCTGTCTGTATCTGAGGTCCGTGTTCGTCAAGCCGTGGAACTTCTCCGGCAGCGGTCTGAGCGACTTGGAAAGCAGCTCTATCTTTGTCGTTCTGACCGATATTTCTCCCTTTTGCGTCGTGAATACCTCGCCGGTAACGCCCACGATATCGCCTATATCGAACTTCTTATATCTCTTATACTCCTCGTCGCCCATCTCGTCCCGCTTAACGCAAAGCTGTATCTTTCCATAGCGGTCTCTAAGATCGGCGAACGACATCTTGCCCATAACGCGCTTCGACATCAAACGTCCCGCAAGCGTAACTACCTTGCCCTCGTACTCCGAATAGTTCTCGGTTATGTCGGTTGTGACCGTATCGCGCTCAAACTTGGTTATCGCATACGGATCCATGCCCTCGTCGCGCAGATTCTTCAGCTTCTCGCGGCGGATCTTAAGAACCTCGTTTAGTTCCTTATCCTCGCTCGGCTTAGCCGAGGAGTTATTATTATTTATCTTTTGCTCGTTATTACTCATTATAATCTCCCCGCTTACTTTGAAATCTCAAGTATTTTAAATTCTATAACGCCGCCCGGCGTCTCAACGCTTACGGTCTCGCCGACTTTGCGTCCTATCAGCGCTTTGCCCACCGGCGATTCGTCCGAAATCTTTTGTTGATCTGGATCCGCCTCGGTAGAACCTACTATATTGTATTCGATCTCTTCGTCGAACTCGACGTCTAAGACCTTTACTTTAGTTCCAAGTCCGACCCTATCCAAATCTATCTCGCTCTCGTCGATAACGACCGCGTTTTTCAGCATGTTTTCCAAAGTAACGATCCTCGCCTCTACATGCGCCTGCTCGTTCTTCGCCTCGTCATATTCGGAGTTCTCGGACAGGTCTCCAAAACCCAATGCAACTTTTATCTTTTCAGAAACTTCTTTTCGTTTTTTAGTCTTTAAATATTCGAGTTCTTCCTCTAATTTCTCAAGTCCGGACGCGGTTAACGTAACCTGTTTCTTATCCATTATCTTTATACCTCCAAAATACGCTGTTTTTTAGAATATCGTCAGCGCACGGCGCTTACGCAAGCTCGCAAAACGCCGACGCGCCGTCATACGTTGTTTATTGTCGCGGCGGGGCTATAATACCCGACCGTATTTTTAGTTCGGCTTATCCGCAATGAATAGATACGCTCTTAAATATAAAAATAGCCCGCAGCGGATTTGCCGGACGCAAAAACCTAAACTCGTCTATAAAACGAGGTCTGTATTTCATAAAAATATAACCCCTTAATTATACGGTATCAATCCCCAAATGTCAACTTATTATTTCCGCCAAACCGCGGATTTATAAATTATTTTTCTGCATCGTATTCCAAAATCCGGCCAAAACTCATATATATCTCAAGCTCTCGCAAACTCGTTCGGGATCGCGCCCCGGCCGTATAAAAATTTTACTTATAGCGCCGCCTGAAATTCCGGACGCGGCCGAGATCAATCGGGCATAGAGGTCAAAAACATCACCGTTTCGTTCTCCGCTTCCTTAAAGCCGAATTTTTTGTAAAAGTCAACCGCCTCGTTATACGCGCCCAGAACTATACGCAAATACGAGCCGTACTTTTCCTTGACCATCTCTATAAGTCGCCCGCCTATCCCAAAGCCTCTCCACTTAGGACTGACGAGCAGATAGTGTATGTACGCCGTCATCACGCCGTCGTCCATTACGCATATAAGCCCGACAAGTTCTTCTCCGTGCCGCGCCGAGAATACCGTGGCGTAGTTTCGGACGGCATTCTCCAGCTTCTCCGGATAGCGTCCGCTCGACCAATTTAGCTCTAAAAACAGCTTCTCAAGCTGATCTTTGCCGATCTCCTTTTTGTCGCTATAGCTGATACAACCGTTTGTCATGTCGCTCATACGATCGCCTCCTTTAAAATATATCTATAATTCTAAGCTTCTTTAAATCGCTCGCTCGGCGTTCCCGCCGAAAGCCTGTTTTTTAAACGCGCTCGACCTCGACAAATCCTCGTATCGTCGAAACAGGCGTTTATCGAGCGTTCGCTCATACCGCCGCGTTCTCGGGCGCTTCCAAAAATTCTTCTTTTTCCGGCGCCCGCAGATCCTCCATACAGCTTATAAGTCTGTCCCGCATATGGATCGTACCCGCGTCGATATCGATCAAAAACGAATACTTTTCTATAAAATCCTTTTTAAATCTGTTGAGCGACGAATACGGGAAAACGTCTATCACGAGTCCGTAGTTATCGAGAATATAACTTGCGATTTTATCCGCAAGCCCGGTATTTTCGGTATATACGCTTATATTCTTATATCTGGAACACAGCCCGCCGAGCATATCGGTCTCGGCCAGCTTCATATATCTGTCCGCGATCGCTATCCTCGATACATACGTATCTATCCCCTGCATCTCCTCAAGCTCGTTCACCGCCTCCGGAGCCAGTTCGAACGTGATCGGCGTTTTGGGATCCGATCCCGCTGCGTTCGCCCCGAGCGCGGCGTCCGGCGTCCTCTCCGTAGGCGTTCTTTTACCGGAGCCGACCTCGAAAACTACGCCGTTCTTCTTTGAACGAATTAGTTTCGTTTTCATGCGCAAAACCGCGGCGCGCGCGATGAATCCGCTCAGCTTTTTATTTGAAATAACCGTGATAGAGTTCCTTTTCAGCGGATTTAACCTTTTAAATATACGCGCCAAAGCCGCTATTATCGCTTTTAAATCTAAAACCTTCAAACTCTCGCCTCCATAAACTTTTTTGAAACGCTAACATACTCCCGCGCGCTCATTTGGCGCCCGCGAATAGATTTATTACCTCTTTTAAGGATAAAATAAAGCGGCTCTAAAAATGATCTCTAAAGCCGCTCCTTAAATATTAAGTTAGATTTTTCAAATGGTTCATTGCAGCGAGTAGCTGTTCGTCTTCGTCTATGGTCAGACTGTTTATCCTTGCGTATTTCTCTTCGTCCATCGGGATTACCTCGTCAGGACTTATCCCGCTTCCGTGTATGCAAACGCCGTTTGGAGTGTAGTACCTGTCGGTGGTCACCGAAAGCACGCTCTCGTTCGAAAAAGTGTAAACCGATTGAACGATACCCTTTCCGAAACTCTGCTCGCCGATCACGTACGCAAGTCCGTAATCCTTAAGGCAGCCCGTGAGCAACTCGCTCGCGGAAGCGCTGTTCCCGTTTATCAAGATCGCGATCGGTATCTCGGTCGTATCGCCCTCCGCGGTATAATCGACCCTATCCCCGGCTTTATTGAGCGTGTACGCGACGGTCTTGCCGGATTCCACAAAGTTGGAAGCTATAGCGACCGCGCTTTCGACGTATCCGCCCGGATTGTTCCTGAGATCGAGTACGAGCGAGGTCATGCCTTCCGCCTTGAGCGCGTCGAACTCCGTTTTGAAATCGTCGTCGGTCTTATCTATAAACTGCGAAATAGCTATATAGCCTATGTTTCCGTCGAGCATTTTAGACGTTACGCTGTCCGTCTCGATATGTTTCCTCTCGACCGTCATCGTCTCGACTACGTCGGTCGAAGCCCGGCGCACTTCTATATCGACGGTCGTTCCGTCCAGTCCGCGCATCACCCGGCTCGCCTCGTCGATCTGTTCGCCGTTATACTGCGCTCCGTCTATTTTTAAAATTTTATCTCCTACTTTAAGTCCCGCGGCCTCCGCCGGGGTTCCCTGCATGACCGACACGATCTCGATCGTGTTGTCTTCCTCGTCGGCGGTTATGGAAACGCCTATACCGTCGTAAGCTCCGGTCGAATCCTCCAGATACTCCTTAGCCGTGTCTCCGTATAAGTAGCCGGTATAGTTGTCGCCCGAAGCGTATGCAAAGCCCGCGATGGCTCCGTTTGCGTAATCCTCACCGGACACGTCCTCGTAATACTCCGATCTTATCAGTTTACCTATCTGAGTAAACCTCAGAAAATCGTCGATGTTCGAGATCCCAAACGGATTTACCGCCGCTATTGTCAGCGCCGAAGACGCGACTATCAAAACGGCCGACCAGATAATTATTATCCGTTTCTTTATATACATCTAATCATCTCTTTTATTGTAAATACTAATTAAGCGATGAACGCTAAAGCGATCTGCGAAGCGACTCCCATCAAGAATACTGCCGCAATAATAAACGCTATTACCTTAATAGTTCTTTTCTTCATAAACACCGCGCCTTTCCGATTAAATTATCGCTCGAATATCAAACCCATCTTTAAAGCCTGATATATTATATTTTGTCAGCCTTTATATAATACATGATTTTTATTAATAATGCAATATCTTTTTATGAACTGTTTTTTAATTTACTATAAACAAACGTAAAAAGAGCGGCCTAAAAACCGCCCTTCTATGTTGATCATAAAAAATATATTACTCTTTCAACGCCGTCGTCCTTAAGATCCAAACTCCTGAAAACGGCAAACGCGTCAGTCCTACAGCCTTGTAAGCTGCGAGTTTAAGTATTTGTTTACCATCATAGCGACCTTAAATATGATCGCGTCGTCAAATTCTCTCAGATCCAAACCCGTCAGCTTCTTGATCTTATCCAGACGATAGACGAGGGTATTTCTGTGTACGAAAAGTTTTCTCGACGTCTCGGATACGTTCAGATTATTTTCAAAGAACTTCTGTATAGTATATATCGTCTCGCTGTCGAGCACGTTTATCGATTCCTTCTTAAACACCTCGTTCAAGAAAAGCTCGCACAGGGTGGTCGGCAGTTGATATATAAGTCTGCCTATACCCAAATTATCATAGCTGATGATCTCCTTCTCGGTGTCGAACACCTTGCCGACCTCGAGCGCGATCCTCGATTCCCTATAGGCCTGCGAAAGCTCCTGGATCTTATCCACAACGGTCGATATGCCTACCGACGGAGTTATCATAGCCTCGGAACTCAGGGTGTCGAATATATTCTGAGCGTATCTTAATATCTCTTCTTTCTGGACTTCCGTCTTAAACTCTTTAACGACGACGGTGTCGCTGTCGTCGATCCTTATAACGAAGTCGCTCGTCTTGTCCGGGAAGATGTTATTCAAAATATCCACGTACGACTGCTCGGTACCGCTCGGCACTCTAACCAAAAATACCACGCGCGGACACTCCGCGGTCAAATGCAGTTCTTTTGTTCTGTACAAAACGTCTCCCGGCAGCACGTTATCGACGATCATATTCTTGATAAAGCTGTTCTTATCGTATTTCTCGTCGTAATACTGCTTTATGGTGAGGAAATTAACGGCCAAAAACGCGCACGCGCTCTTAGCGACCGCGTCGTCGCCCTCGCAAAATACGACGAAGTTATACTTGCTGTAAGTCTCTATATACTTATAGCTCGTCCCCGCGACCGACTTGACCTCGCCCACAGAAGTAAATACGGTAAATATATTATCGACGGTATTACCGATCTTAGACTCGTCGGTACACGCTATTATGGTATCGGTGTCGTCTATGACCCCCAGCATTCTGCCGACCTCTTTTTTTAACTGCATCAAAGTATTCTGAAAAATTCTATTCTGCACTTTAACACCCCCGAGATGATTTTATATACTTAAACAAAAGTCAAACGCGACTTGCACTTTAGCCGTAATCAACGCCCGACGCGGCAAACAAACGCAATAAGTTCTCCACGCCGCGCGAAACTTTCCCTATGCTTTTTATTCGCGTCCGCCGCCCATAGAGAAAGCTTTTATATTTAGTTTTAATTAAAATCAAAAGGCATAAAACCCGCTATATTATTGACAGATCCCTCTAAAACATAGCGCTAATTTTTGATTCTACTCAAACATTATACTTATTATAACTCAAATTATTTTAAATTGCAACATCTTTTTGTGAACTATCCACAAAATTTTTCGGTTCTAAATTGGAACAATCGACCGACCGTAACGCGTCCTGCGCAGAATAAAAAATCCAAAGAAAGGCGGCGCCGCCCTTCCTTGGATACTAAAATGATATACTAAAATTATTTAGACATGCTTTCCGCCTTATCTACACACGCGTCGATCGCCGACTGGATATCCGCCCTAAAGCCGTTTCTCTCCAACTCGCATACGGCGGCGATGGTCGTTCCGCCCGGCGAGCAGACGTTATCTTTAAGCTTCATCGGATGTTCGGCGCTCTCGAGCGTCATCTTTGCGCTGCCCTCGACCGCCTTGGCCGCAAGTTTCAGCGCCTGCGCTTTCGTAAGACCGTACTTGACCCCGGCGTCGGCCATCGCGTCGATCAGCATAAAGATATACGCCGGACTGCTGCTGTGCAGCGCTATCGCCGCGTTCATGTACTTCTCCTCGAGCCTTACCGTCTCGCCTACGCTCTTTAAGATATTCTCAACCAGCTCCGCCTCGTCAGCGCTCAAATTTGAGTTCGGCGTTATCACCGTCATGCCGCAGCCCACCAGCGCCGGCGTGTTCGGCATTGTGCGCACGATCTTCCTGTCCGCTCCGAGCCTGCTTTCCAAAAACTCGAGCGTGATCCCGGCGGCTATAGAAACGTATATCTTATCCTCAAAGCTTTTCAGCCCGTCGAGGCAAACCGGCATGATATTCGGCTTGACCGCCAAAAATAAGATTTCGCTCTTCTCCTCCGCCTCTTCATTGGAGGTAGTCGTATTCACGCCCAATTTCCCGAGCGCGTCCAGCTTACTCCGATCCAGGTCGCTGACGGTAATATTTTCTGGCGCGATACTCCCCGAATTTACTATCCCGGCGATCAGCGCCCCCGCCATATTTCCGCCGCCTATAAATCCTATTTTTACATCCTTCATCCTAACATCTCCTCGTATCTGATAATGACGCTGAATATATCATAATGACGTTTTAAACGTCTTTCGCTCATATAGCGCTGTAGACGTATAATACGCGCCAAGCGAACGTTCGTTATCGTTCTCATACCCGCGGCGAACCGCGGGATAGCCGTCTACACGGTCAGCTCTTCTTCCTCCGCAGCCTTGTTCTCGGCTAAGATCGGATCCACGTATTCGGCGATAAACTCCTCGACCTGATTCTCGCTTCTGCCGATATAGTTCTCGGGCTTGAGTATTTTCTCTATGTCCTCCCGCTTTAGATTAAACGCCGGATCTGCGACTATTCTGTCGATCAAGTCGTTGTCGCCGCCTTCCTCTTTGACGACGCGGCCCGCGGCCATCGAGTGTTCTCTTATCAGCTCGTGCAGTTCCTGCCTGTCTCCGCCCGCCTTTACCGCGTCCATCATTATGTTCTCGGTAGCCATAAACGGAAGCTCCGACATGATCCGCTTCTCTATTACCTTTGGATAAACCACAAGCCCAGAAGCGACGTTCATATATATATTGAGTATGGCATCCACGGTAAGAAACGCCTCTGCGACGCTGATGCGCTTGTTCGCTGAGTCGTCCAGAGTTCTCTCGAACCATTGCGTAGACGCAGTCATAGCCGGGTTCAGCTCGTCCGCTATCACGTATCTCGCAAGCGAGCATATCCTCTCGCTGCGCATCGGATTGCGCTTATACGCCATCGCCGACGAACCTATCTGAGACTTTTCAAACGGCTCTTCTATCTCCTTGAGGTGCTGGAGCAGACGTATGTCGTTCGCAAACTTATACGCGCTCTGGGCGATACCGCTTAATATAGACAGCATCTGATGATCCACCTTTCTCGAATACGTCTGTCCCGAGACCGGATAGTATTTATCGTAGCCCATCTTTTCGCATATCTTCTTATCGAGCTCCTTGACCTTTTGAACGTCTCCGTCGAACAGCTCCATAAAGCTCGCCTGAGTTCCGGTCGTGCCTTTACAGCCGAGCAGAGCCTTGCGGCTGAGCTGAAAATCGATGTTCTCGAGATCCATCACTAGCTCCCACAGCCACAGCGACGCGCGCTTGCCGACGGTAGTGAGCTGCGCCGCCTGAAAATGCGTAAAGCCCAGCGTCGGCAGTCCCTTATATTTCATAGCGAAATCTCTGAGTAGCGACATTACTTTTACTACCTTGGTCTTTATCAGCTCGAGCGCTTCGTTCATTATTATCAGGTCGGTATTATCTCCGACATAACACGAAGTCGCGCCCAGATGAATTATTCCCTTAGCCTTTGGACACTGCGCGCCGTACGCGTAGACGTGGGACATAACGTCGTGTCTTACCTCTTTTTCACGGCGCTCCGCGACCTCGTAGTTTATATCGTCCACCTTTGACTTAAGCTCGTCGACCTGCTCCTGCGTAATATTAAGTCCGAGCTCCATCTCCGACTCCGCCAAAGCGACCCAAAGTCTGCGCCATGTTTTAAACTTCTTGTCGGGCGAAAATAGGTACTTCATCTCTTTTCCCGCATATCTCGAATTCAACGGACTCTCATAAATATCTCTGCTCATCTTTGTTTTCCCTTTCTGCAAATCCTGAATTTGGTTTTTCATGTAGATTATTATAACAAAACAAAGTTCGTTTGACAATACATTTTTATGTTAGCTTTGTATTATCCGCCTTAAGTAACTTAGAAATACGATCATATTCCGCGGCGCGCAAACCTACGGCTTCCGCTTCGGCCGACTCTTATCCCAAAACGCCGTATATTCTTATTCCGCGTTTCATGTCGCCCGCGCGGCGCTGCCATCGCCGAGGCGCGATCTAAGCCGGGAACTAAAAGATTCTCGAAGCTAAGCCGCGTTCTATTATATGAACATATTAAAAAAATTAAATTTAATTTTTAAGAAAAAAGTCATTGACTATTATGAATTTAGTGGTATACTATATAATGCGCCGCAGAGAAAAGCGGCATACAACATATTGAATTTCAAGCGTATTTAAATAAAGCTTGCTTACGCGCGTATTCGGGCGGCTCGGCCTTTTGGCGCGGACTGCGGACGGCGCTTAAATACGCTAAACGATCACGCTCATCTCAACGGAGCCTATATACGGCTCGGTCAAGACTGCGAAATATTAAGTTCGTCAAATTTGCGCACGGCGTTTATTTCCGCCTCGGCGTGGAAACGTACTAACATATTTTTCGCCTAATACATATTTTTGCTAAAACTATACGCGACGGGAGGTCTAATCATGATAAGTACAATAATTAAAAGAGACGGCAGAGAAGTTGATTTTGATATTCATAAAATATCCGACGCAATATTCAAGGCGGCGGAAGCGATCGGCGGTAAGGATAAACACGCCTCGGACGTAATCGCCCAAAAGGTCGGCGAATATTTGGAAAACGACGAGCATATAGAAAAACCTACCGTTGAACAGATACAGGACGCGGTCGAAAAAATTCTGATCGAGACCGGACATTCCAGGACCGCTAAAGAGTATATCTTATACAGAGCTCAGCGTTCGAGAGTCCGCGAGATGAATACCGAGCTTATGAAGGTATACGAAGATCTCACATTCAAATCGGCCGAGGACAACAACATAAAGCGCGAGAACGCGAACATAGACGGCGACACCGCGATGGGCACGATGCTCAAGTACGGGAGCGAGGGCGCGAAGAGATTTTACGATATGTTCATCCTTGATCCGCGTCATGCGGAGGCGCATAAGTCGGGCGATATCCATATACACGACCTCGACTTTTTGACCCTTACGACGACCTGCTGTCAGATCGACCTTCTGAAACTATTTAAAGGCGGCTTTTCGACGGGTCACGGTTTTCTGCGCGAGCCTAACGACATAGCCAGCTACTCGGCGCTCGCCTGTATCGCAATACAGTCTAACCAGAACGATCAGCACGGCGGTCAGAGCATACCAAACTTTGACTACAGCATGGCGCCCGGCGTGAAAAAAACGTATAAGAAAAAATACTTTAATAATCTTTACAACGCAATCTGTCTGCTGACGAGCTGCGACTTTGACGAAGCGAAAGCCAAGACCGAACAACTTTTAAACGAGATCAAAAACGAATCCGGCAAATCGCCCGAGCTTGGTAATCAGGACGAATTCGCCAAGCTTCTTAAAGACAAGCTGCTAAGCTCCGATCTGAGCTTTAACGATACGGAAAATAAAAAAGCGTCGGTCGAAAAAACAGTTGAGTTTATAAAGGAACACACGTATAAAGAGACCGACCGCGCGACCTATCAGGCTATGGAGGCGCTTATACACAACCTCAACACGATGCATTCGAGGGCGGGAGCGCAGATCCCGTTCAGCTCGCTCAACTACGGCACCGACACTTCGGCCGAAGGACGCATGGTAATGCGCAATCTGCTTCTCGCAGAGGAGGCGGGCTTAGGCAACGGCGAGACGCCGATATTCCCGATCCACATCTTCAAGGTCAAGGAAGGAATAAATTACAACGACGGCGATCCCAACTACGACCTGTTCAAGCTGGCTTGCAGGGTATCGGCCAAGAGACTGTTCCCCAACTTCAGCTTCCTGGACGCGCCGTTTAATAAACAGTATTATCAAGAAGGCCGCCCCGAAACCGAAGTGACCTATATGGGCTGCCGCACGAGAGTCATGGCCAACAAATACGACGACTCAAAGGAGATCGCTTACGGACGCGGCAACCTGAGCTTTACCTCTATAAACCTGCCGAGGCTTGCGATCAAGGCCGGCGGTAATTTAGACGTGTTCTTTGACGATCTGGACAGAAAGATCGATCTGGTCATAGAGCAGCTGCTCGACAGGTTCAAGATCCAGGCCGCTAAAAGGGTAAAAAACTATCCGTTCCTGATGGGACAGGGCGTTTGGATAGATTCCGAAAAACTCGGCCCCGACGACGAGGTCGGAGAAGTGTTAAAACACGGCACGCTGACAGTCGGATTTATAGGTCTTGCGGAATGTCTTAAGGCGCTGACCGGCAAGCATCACGGCGAATCTGAATTATCGCAGAACTTAGGTCTGGAAATAGTCGGACACATGCGCCGCAGAACAGACGAAGCGACCGAAAAATACGGTCTGAACTTCTCGCTGATAGCTACGCCGGCCGAAGGTCTATCGGGCAGATTCGTCAAGATAGACAAGAAAAAATACGGGATCATCGAGGGCGTTACCGACCGCGAATACTACACGAATTCCTTCCATATCCCGGTATACTATCCGATAAGCGCGTACGACAAGATAAAGCTCGAGGCTCCGTATCACGCGCTGACAAACGGCGGACATATTTCGTACATCGAATTGGACGGAGACCCGACCCAGAACCTTGAAGCGTTTGAAGCCGTGATCAGATTTATGAAGGAATCGGATATAGGCTACGGAAGCATCAACCACCCGGTCGACCGCGACCCCGCATGCGGATTCACGGGAATAATAAACGATACCTGCCCCAAATGCGGCCGCAGCGAGGACGACGGACAACCTAAGATAGAAAGGATCCGCCGCGTGACCGGCTACCTCGCGGGCACGCTCGACAGATTCAACGACGCGAAACGCGCCGAGGTCGAAGACAGGGTTAAACATTCGCTCGGCTCCATAACCGAGGCTCCTATGATGGAAAAACTTTAAACTTTGATTTTAATCGCATATCTAATATTTGAATATAACGGTCCCTCTTGAACGCAAAGGGGGATCGTTTTTTATTTAAGTTCAACTGAAAAAAGAGCCGCCGCAAAATTAATGCGACGGCTCTGTAAACGCTTTATAAATATTGAATTTAGATAAGTCTGAGCGTCTCTCTCGCTATAGCGAGCTCCTCGTTGGTCGGGATGACCATAACTTTGACCTTGGACTCGGGCGTAGAGATTACGTTCTCGAATCCGCGCTTTGAATTCTCCTCGTCGCTGATCTCGACGCCGAGATAACCCAAATAATCGCAGATACGTTTTCTTGTTACTCCGTCGTTCTCGCCTATACCTCCGGTAAATACTATAGCGTCTACGCCGTTCATCGAAGCCGTGTACGCGCCTATGTATTTTGCGACTCTGTAGATAAACGCGTCGAGCGCGATCGCGGCTCTCTCATTGCCGTCGTTCGCAGCCGCCGACAAGTCGCGGAAGTCGCTGGACACGCCGGACATACCGAGAACGCCCGACTCCTTATTTAAGATATTCAGCACTTCGTCGACCGTTTTGTTCTCGTTGTCGCAGATATATTTAACGACAGTGGGATCCACGTCGCCGCTTCTCGTACCCATAATAAGACCCTCTAAAGGCGTAAGTCCCATACTGGTGTCCACGCACTTGCCGCCTATCGACGCCGAAATGCTCGCGCCGTTGCCCAGGTGGCAAACTATCACTTTGCCCTTTTCCTTATCGAGCTTTCCGAAATCGAGCGCGCGGCCGGATACGAACATATGGCTCGTTCCATGGAAACCGTATCTTCTGATGCTGTACTTTTCATAGTATTCATAAGGTATAGCGTACATATACGCCTTAGGAGCCATGCTCTGACCAAACGCGGTGTCGAATACCGCAACCTGCGGAGTCCCCTCCATAGCGTGTTCGCAAGCTTCGATACCTATCAAGTTAGCCGGGTTGTGCAGAGGACCTAAAACAAAGCAGTCCTTTATGACCTTCTTGACGTCCTCGTTTACCAAAACGGAATCGCTGTAATATTTTCCGCCGTGAAGAACTCTGTGCCCTACGGCGCTGATCTCGTTTATGTCCTTGATAACTCCGTATACCGGATCCTGAAGCTTTTCAAGCACCAGCTTGACCGCGACCTTATGATCCGGCATAGGGCTTTCGACTACGTACTTCTCCTTGCCCTCAACTTCCTGCGTCAGCTTAGAACCCTCGATACCTATTCTCTCGCAAAGACCCTTCGCCAATACTTCTTCGGTATCGGTCTCGATCAATTGATACTTAAGCGAAGAACTTCCCGCGTTTATAACTAAAATTTTCATTATTTAATTGCCTCCTGCGCGTATATATTCTATTTTTGTAAAAAGCAGTTCCGTATTAATTAATACCGGAATCCGCAATTTATTTTTAAATACGATAAAATTCGATATTATTCCATGTTCTGCGCCTGCACGCACGTGATAGCTACGACGCCCGCGATATCCTCGGCGCTGCATCCTCTGCTGAGATCGTTTACAGGCTTCGCCATTCCCTGAGTCATAGGTCCGTAAGCTTCGGCCTTAGCAAGTCTCTGTACGAGCTTGTAACCGATGTTGCCCGCGTCCAGATTCGGGAATATCAAGACGTTCGCTTTTCCTGCGACCGAGCTGTCCGGAGCCTTGAGCTTACCTACGCTCGGCACTATAGCCGCGTCGAGCTGCAGCTCGCCGTCGAGCATAACGTCGGGAACCAGCTTCTTGGCTTTTTCCGTAGCCTCTTTAACTATATCCACCTGCTCCGACTTCGCGCTGCCGTATGTAGAATAAGAAAGCATAGCCACTCTCGGCTCGCCGCCTACAAGGCTTCTGTAAGTCTTAGCCGAAGCGGCCGCTATCTCGGCCAGCTTATCGGGGTCCGGATACTCGTTAAGTCCGCAGTCGGCGAATACGAACGTGCCGTTGTCGCCGTACTCGCAGTCCGGAACCATCATCAGGAAGAACGCCGAAACGACCTTCGTTCCCGGAGCCGTTTTTATTACCTGCAAAGACGAACGCATAACGTCGGCAGTAGCGTGAACCGCGCCCGCGACCATACCGTCGGCTCTTCCCGTCTTGACCAGCATACAGCCGAAGTACAGTACGTCTTTGATCGTCTTCTCCGCTTTCTCGATCGTCATACCCTTCATTTTTCTGAGCTCGTAGAGCTTCTCGGCAAACTCGGGCGCGAGCTCGCTCGTATAAGGATCTATTATAGTCGCTCCCGAAATATCCAAACCTTCGGAAACGCTCTGGATCTTGTCTTTATTTCCCAATAAGATTATATTTGCGTAGCCTTCTTTTAATACCTGAGCCGCCGCCTGAACGGTTCTGAGCTCCTCGCCTTCGGCCAAAACGATCGTTTTTTTATTAGCCGCGGCCTTTTCTTTCATTTTCTGCATGAAGTTTGACATAAATATTACCCCTCGCTTGTATAATTTTATTTTGACGCAATGACAGAAAATTTATCATATTGCTTAATTTTTCTACAAAAAGTCTTATAAAAAGAAAACATTTTCTAAACAAATCCGGTCTTCAGATACAGCCAAACCAACTCTGTCTATCGATCTTAATAATATGAAAATATATATGAAAACGGCTTCCTGCAAACCAGACATATTTTACAATTTTTCCGTTTTATTATACACCTAAATATTAATATATTCAAGTATTTAATAAATAATTTTTTGTGTATTTTTGACATTTAATAAAAAAATTTTGATGTATTTCGATCCGCGCGCAATTCGCGTAAATCCACAGTAAGCGCTTTCGTTTCCTTATCGAGATTTTAACGCCTCCGCTAATTTCCCGAAATCTTGACCGCCCAAAACAACGGCCGTAAAATTGTCCGAGTTATAAAAATAATTCTATCAAATCGAGCCTAAGTGTGATATAATAGATATATTCAAGTTATAAGGAGCCGCGCTATGTCAATCAAAGATCAAAAAACGAATAATCCCGGCGCAGCGGGGATCGTCTGCGAATATAATCCGTTTCATAACGGTCACAAATATCAAATAGAGAAAACAAAAAAGCTTACAGGATGCGATACGGTCGTGGGGATAATGAGCGGCAACTTCGTCCAGCGCGGCGAAGCTGCTTTCTTTCATAAAAAGACCAGAGCCGAGGCGGCGATCCTAAACGGCATGGATCTCGTTCTCGAACTGCCCGTTATCCATACGCTCCAATCCGCCGAGATATACGCGCGGAACTCGGTATATACGCTCGGCGCGCTTGGGAATATCGACGCGCTCTGCTTCGGCGCAGAGACCGACGATTTGGATCTGCTCCAAAAGATCGCGGATCTGCTGATCGACGAGACGGACGAGTTTAAACGCGCGCTCAGATTTTTCTTGGATCAGGGCGTATCATACTCCTCAGCGCGGGGACGCGCGCTCGAAAAGATCCTCGGCGCCGAGGCCGGAGCGGCGGTAAGCAAGCCGAATAATATATTGGGTATAGAATATATAAAGGCTATAAAATCGCTCGGACTCGATATAAAACCGATACCTCTGCTCAGGAAAAACGCCGAGCACGACGGCGACGGGATAAACGACGGCTTCGCCTCCGCGTCCGCGATAAGAAAAGCCCTCGCAAATAACGACCCCGCCGCTTTTAAGGCCGTTCCCGACAATTTACGCGCGCTGTACGAATACTCCGACCGCGGCGATTACGGCAAATTGTATACGGCGATACACGCCAATCTGATCATGACGGATAAAGCCGAACTGAGGTCTATTTCGGACGTCGGCGAGGGTCTTGAAAACCGCATAAAAAAATGCGCGTTTGAGACCGGAACTCTGCCGCAGCTCATCGACTGCGTAAAAAATAAAAGATATACCCACAGCCGGATACGCCGCGCGGTCTTGGCGTCCTACTTGGGGATAACCAAAACCGACGGCAAAACGCTCCCGCAGTATATAAAGGTCTTGGC
This sequence comes from Clostridiales bacterium, assembly GCA_019419865.1. GTDB lineage: Bacteria > Bacillota > Clostridia > Monoglobales > Monoglobaceae > Roslinia. Next base: position 192,913 of record JAHZIG010000001.1, read on the forward strand.
GTTTAACGAAAACGGCCGGTGCTTTCTTAATAAATGCAGAAAAACGGCGGCGCTCCCTATAGTCAAAAACGGAAAGCAGATCGAGAAGAACACGTTAGCGGCGGAAATTTGGAATAGAGAGCTTATCATCGAAAGAATATACAAATTCTGTCTGGGCTAAAAAACAAAAGGACGGCAAAACTCATAAAATCGCCGTCTAAATTTATCAAGTTTTATAAAACCGCCGCGGCTCGGCGCTGAATTTTATCGCGCCCGGATAGCGCCGGCGCCGCTCTATCTGTTATCTACCTTCTCCGGATACAAATCGTGATTCGCCAGCCTGTTCTCGGCGATCTTTTCCCATCTTGTTCCCGGTTTTCCATAGTTGCAGTAAGGATCTATCGATATGCCGCCGCGAGGCGTAAACTTGCCCCAAACTTCTATATATTTAGGATCCATAAGCTTTATCAGATCCTTCATTATTATATTTACGCAGTCCTCATGGAACGCGCCGTGGTTTCTGAAGCTGTATAGGTATATCTTCAGCGACTTGCTCTCGACCATCTTTATATTGGGAACGTACGATATTGTAACGGCAGCGAAATCCGGCTGACCCGTTATCGGACAGAGACTGGTAAATTCCGGACAGTTGAACTTTACAAAGTAGTCGTTTCCTTTATGCTTATTCTCAAACGTCTCCAAAACGTCCGGAGCGTAATCGTCCGGATACTTGGTCGCCGCGTTACCCAAAAGGCTCAATCCGTCGGCTTTTCTGTCAAATCGATTATCTGTATTCTCCATCATGCGCCTATCTCCTCTTCTTTTAATTATCGCCGCCCTGCCCGGCGTTTGAGCGCTCGCTTGACTTGAGCCAAAACCTCCGCCGTACGCGTCGCCGCAAAAATTTTATCAATCTATATCCAAACCGTTGGCCAAAAACGCGGCCTTTCTGTCGCGGCAGGTTCCGCATACGCCGCACATCTTATCGCCGCCCTCGTAACAGCTCCAGGTCATCTCGTACGGAACGCCCAGCTCTACGCCGCGCTTTACGACCTGAGCCTTGCTCATATTGACGAACGGCGCGGTTATCCTGACCTGCTTGCCGCTTCCCAAATAGATCGCTTCGTTCATCGCCGCGTTGAACTCGGCGCTGCAGTCCGGATAGGCGCTGCCCGCCGCGTCGTCGCTGTGCGCGCCGTAGTATATGATCTCGCAGCCCAAGGACAGCGCTATGCTCGCCGCCGACGCCAAAAACAAACCGTTTCTAAACGGGACGTAGGTCGAGACCGGCTTGCCGTCCGTCTTTTTTATCTGCTCGGAGTAACTCTCGTGAGGTATCTCCTCTTCAGAGCCGCTCAAAAGCGAACAGTCGCTGTACTCGAACATTTTACTTAAGTCAAGGTCTATCAACTCGACGTTATAATAGTCCTTGATCTTTCGAGCCGCCTCCAGCTCCTTAGAATGTTTTTGGCCGTAATACACCGAAAGCGCAGTAACGCTTTCGGCGCCGTATTTATCTATCGCCAAGGCCAAACAGGTCGTACTGTCCACGCCTCCGCTGAATAAGACCAAAGCTTTCGCCATTTTCAATCTCACCCCGGTATCTGTTTATTTCCCGCGCCGCTTTAATCGACGCGCGCTTAAATTCTTTATCAATTAATAACCTCCGCTAAAAAACGGAGGATGTTTTCTGTTATAGGTTGTTTATTCTAAGCTGCAACGATTTGTCCGTCTCAAACCTGCCCCTGAGCGTTATCGTTCTGGTCTTGGCGGACGGTTTCTGTATGCCGCGGGCCGTCATACAGCTATGACTCGCGTCTATGATCACGGCGACGTCGTCGGAATCGGTAATTATCTGCATGATCTCCGCAACGTCCACGCCTATACGCTCCTGAAGTTGAAGGCGTTTCGTCGCCTTGTCCACTATCCTCGCAATTTTGCTCAGACCTATCACTTTGCCGTTCGGGATATACGCCACGCTTACCTTCATATTATACATGAGCGCCATATGATGCTCGCAGTAGCTGAACGCTTCTATATCCTTCACAATGACCAAGTCCGAACTGCTGTGATACGAATCCGGATCGTCCTGAAACGTCTTATTGAACATTTCAGCGATTTCCTTATTTGTGTAATTCATACCGTCGAAGACCTCGGCGTACATCTTCGCCACTCGCTTCGGCGTGTCAATAAGCCCCTCGCGCTCGGGGTCGTCGCCCAAGGCCTTTATTATCTCTCTTATATGAAACTCTATTGAACTTACGTCGATCGCCATTACTTAACCTCCGCCGTATATCGGTTTAAACGCCTTTTTGATTGGGCGCCCATATAAATTTATGTAACTGGAGCTGTAAATTTATATCGTTTAAATTGTTCTCTATCATAAAATCCACGATCTCCTTAGGCTCGATAGCTCCGAATACAGGGCTTAAGTAGACCGCGCATTTGCCTATAAGCGAATACTCCTCGACGATCCGCCGCGCCCTTTCCAGATCCTCGCGGCTTCCCACGACAAACTTGACGGTATCGCCCGAGCCGAGAAATCTGAAGTTGGACAAGTCCATCTTATCCTCCATACCGCTGAGTCCCAGCTTATAATCCATAGTAAAGCTCGGTCTGTTCTCCAGCGAGCAAAATCTCTCCAAGTTTACGCTGCCGTTCGTCTCGATCTCGATCCTGAGCTCGCCGTCGTCCGAAAGGTATTCGAGCAGGTCGTAGATCCCCTCCTGGATCAGCGGCTCGCCGCCGGTGAGGGTTACGTTTTTGACCCTGGTCTTTTTTATATACCTGTATACGTCGTCCTCGCTCATATACTCGAACTCGGCGCCGGGTTCGTTCGCCCATTTGGTGTCACAGTAGCCGCAGTTTAAGTTGCAGCCCTTAAATCTTACGAATACCGCAAGCTGTCCCGCGCGTCTGCCTTCGCCGTTTATACTGACAAATTTTTCTACAACCTTAAACCGAGCCATAAAATCCACCGTTCCCATAAAATATAAATAATATCTCGATCATATCCGTATCCGCGGAAAACGAAACCGCATCGTTCCCGCAAGCGGCCGTATCGGGCGCCAAAACTCGGCGCCCCTATACGCCAAACAAGACGGAAGAATAATCCGCCGCCCTGTCCGTATCGTTCATATATAATATTTAAGACGCATAAAACGCAATGATTTTTACATTTTCATACGCCGCAAAAGCTAAAATATAACTTATTCGCTGTAGGTAGCCGCGTTAGACGGAGTCTCGTAGACAGTTACCTCGCATACGTTATATCCCAAGCCCTTCATATGATCGTAGAAGTATTTTGCAAAGTTCTCGGCAGTCGGTCTGAATTCAACAGGCGTGAGCGCAAAGCCCTCTTCCTCCATCATCAATCTCGTACTGCTCTTAAGCGTCTTGACCTGATAGATCAGCGTATGATCGAACTTATCGCATATCTCATTCAAGTCGTTCTTCAAATTTGCGAAGTCGACTACCATGCCGTTGTCGTTTCCCTCTTCGATCAAGTTCTCAGAATTTACATAAACTATGACCCGCCACCGATGACCATGAAGATTCGAGCATTTACCCGAATAGCCTGAAAGGAAATGCGCGCTGTCAAAAGTTGATTCTGTAGATACCTTATACATAATTTTACCTCTCTTTTTCTAATTTAAATCGGTGTTGAACCGTTTATGAATTTTATATTTTAAAAATTTAATATTTTTTCTAATATAATACCCATCTTCTGTTTTCCTAAATTATTAGTATTGTAATGCACAATACAGAAAAAGTCAACAAATTTTTTAAATATTTGCTGACTTTATTAAACTATTTATGCTTACATCACAGCAAATAATGCGTTACGGAATATAAAAGTATATAAATCCGTAAAATCAAATATTTCAGTTATAACATATCCGCCGTATGCTTGCGCTAAATTAATTATACACTCCGGCTCTGTCGTTTACGATAAAATATCTAAGGTCTTCCATTGTGAGCCTCAGCCTGCCGTAAGCGTCGCCCTGAATATAGCCCAAATTAACAAGCTTGCTTATAGTATCTCTCGCCCATTCCGGCATATTCTCGTCTATATAATCATAATATACAACGTCGGAGCTTTGACTTTGCGTTGTTGTCGCAGTCGTAGTCGCCGCCGTTGTAGTCGTTCCCTCGTAAGGCGGACGTCTGTATTCCGCGATCTCCATACCGTCTACCCAAACGTTGACGGCTTTGTTCTCCGGAACGTAGTACATCGAAACTCCGCCCAAAGATACAAGATCTCCGACATATATCAGCGTATATCCGTCTATACCCGAATATCCTATCATCTCGTATTCGTATTCGTTCGCGTATACCTTAACGTCGGATCTGTACAGATCCACTTCCTTAGTTCCCAGCTTCGTCTGTCTCGGCAAGTATACCGGCACCGGCGTCGCCGTGGTCTTCGCGGTATTTCTGAAAATACGCAGCGTCTTGTTATCCGGGTTCCAAAGCACGTCGAAACCGTAGTTGTTCAGGTCTTCAACAGCTATAAGCGGATACCCGTTCAGTATCCAAGAAGGAATAGGATTATGGTTTATATATGTAACAACATCCGTATAATACACCGTCCCCGCGAACTCAGCCGCTGAAACCGGCGCGCTGAATACGGATATACCCAAAATAGCCGTCATAACGACCGCAAAAGCTTTAACGCTCAGTTTTTTCATTAACGCCCTCATACCCATCATCCTTTCTGAATTTTAAGCGTATATGCGTGATTTTTTACATCGAATAAATACAATATTAAAACAGTACCTATCAATATAAAACCTTCCAGTGTATAATTATATCCTTTCACGCTTAAGTTGTCAATATAAACGGTAACAATATTTTTAAAATATTTTAATTTTTTTGTCAAAAACGCCGTTATTTTAAAAATAATTATATTGCGTTCTATTCTTATGACGTTTTAAGATCTGTATTTGTTCCATAAAAATCAAAAAAATATATACTTTTTCTTAATTTTTTGATCGCCGCGCGCCGTCGTTTACGCTCAAAATCCGCCGAGATCCCGTCCCGGACTCAAACGCTATGGCGCCCTACGCGCCAAAAAACCGCAACCGCGGCATAACGCCGCGGCGCGGTCTGAGTTCCTGATTATTTTTATAGCCGATTATCTCTCTATCAAAGATTCTCCGGTCATCTCCGCCGGCTTCTCCAAGCCCATCAGATCGAGCATCGTCGGCGTCAGATCCGCGAGTCTTCCCGATCTTATCTTAAGGTCGTCTCTTCCGATCAGGATAAGGGGAACGACGTTTGTGGTATGCGCCGTAAACGGCTCGCCGGTCTCGTAATCTATCATCTGATCGGCGTTTCCGTGATCCGCCGTGACCAGCGCTACGCCGCCTTGACGCTCGATTGCGTCGATAACTCTGCCGAGGCACTCGTCCACCGCCTCTACGGCTTTAACTGCAGCGTCGAACACTCCGGTATGGCCGACCATATCGCAGTTAGCAAAGTTTAGGATTATCACGTCGTACTCGCCGCTGTCTATTCTCTTTACGACCTCGTCGGTCACCTCGTAAGCGCTCATCTCCGGCTTTAAGTCGTAAGTCGCCACTTTCGGCGAATTGATAAGCGCTCTGTCCTCTCCGTCGTACGGCTTCTCGACGCCGCCGTTAAAGAAGAAGGTTACATGCGCATATTTTTCGGTCTCGGCGATCCTGAGCTGTCTCAAGCCCTTTTTGCTTATATACTCGCCGAACGTGTTAACAAGCTGCTCCGGCTTGAACGCGACCTCTACGTTAGGCATCGTAGCGTCGTACTGGGTCATCGTTACAAAACAGGTCTTAAAATATTCGCGCTCGAAACCGCTGAAGTCTTCGTCCACTATGGTTCTCGTGAGCTCTCTCGCCCTGTCGGGTCTGAAGTTGAAGAATACGACCGAATCGTTTTCGGATACTTTTCCCAACGGCTCGCCGTCTTTTTTAATGACCGTTGGAACTACGAACTCGTCGGTCACGTCGTTGTTATAGCTCTCCTCTACGGCCGTGACCGCGCTTTCCGCTTCAACGCCTTCGCCGTAGACTATAGCGTCGTACGCCTTTGAGACGCGTTCCCAGCGGTTGTCTCTGTCCATAGCGTAGTATCTGCCCATAACCGTCGCTATATCGCCAACGCCGATATCGCGCATTTTTTCGATCGCTTCCTTGATGTACTCAACCGCGGACGACGGCGGCACGTCGCGTCCGTCCAAGAACGCGTGAACGTGCACCTTCTCGATGCCGTTCATCTTAGCGAGTCTTAAAAGTCCGTACAGGTGATTCGTATGGCTGTGGACTCCGCCCGGAGACAAAAGACCCATAAGATGCAACGCGCTGTCGTTCTTTTTGCAGTTCTCGACCGCCTTTACAAGCGCCTCGTTTTCAAAAAAGTCGCCGTCCTCTATTGATTTAGTGATCCTTGTAAGCTCCTGATAAACGATGCGTCCCGCTCCGATATTTGTATGACCTACCTCGGAGTTGCCCATCTGTCCGTCGGGCAGACCTACGTCCAAACCCGAAGCGTGAACGATCGAGTTCGGGTGATTAGCAAGATATTTATCGATATTGGGCGTGTTAGCCGCATATATCGCGTTGCCCTCGTGACGCTCGTTTTTACCGAATCCGTCTAAAATGATTAACGCATATGGTTTTTTACTCATTTTTGACCTCCTTATTTTATAAATATTTGTTGTATATTAAACCGCGGCGATATAGACCGCGATATAATATCGTATTTATAATAGACGCTCAAAGCCTAATCTGGCTCCGGCAAAATAATGCCGGAGCCATTTAAAGTTCGGTTTATTATTTCGCGGCGCCTACGATCACGGAGAAATCCTCCGCCTTAAGACTCGCTCCGCCTATCAGACCGCCGTCTATATTCGGCTTTGATAAAAGCTCCGCCGCGTTCTTGGCGTTCATGCTTCCGCCGTACTGTATTCTGATCTTGTCAGAAACGGAAGAGCCGTACAGCTCTTTTATCGTCTCGCGGATGATACCGCAGACCTCGTCCGCCTGCTCGGCCGTCGCGGTCTTGCCCGTGCCTATCGCCCAAACCGGCTCGTATGCGATCACTGCGCTTTCAGCCTGCTCGGCGGATATTCCGAGAAACGCGATCTTAGTCTGTCTGCGAACGATATCGTCGGTAACGCCCTGCTCGCGCTCGGTTAAACTCTCGCCTACGCATATTATCGGAGTTATCCCTTTCAAGATAGCCGCCTTAGCTCTCATATTTACGGTCTCGTCAGTCTCGCCGAAATACTGTCTTCTTTCGCTGTGACCGACTATAACGTACTTCACGCCGACCTCGCTCAGCATATCCGCGGACACCTCGCCCGTATACGCTCCGCTCTCCGCAAAATGAACGTTTTGAGCGCCTATCTGTATATTGCTTCCTTCCGCCGCCTCGGCCGCCGCCGGGATGCAAACGGCCGTCGGACATATTACGACGTCGCAGGCCGCGCCCGCTACCTTATCGCGCATTTCGGCTATCAAAGCCTTAGCCTCGCTCGGAGTTTTGTTCATCTTCCAGTTTCCGGCTATGATCTTTTTTCTCATGTCAAATTACCTCTCAGTATTATGTCGATTTTATATAAAATATAAACGGCGCGTTCGCTCTATAAAATCTTAACCGCGTTCCGGTCGAAACGAATACCCGCGCCGCGCCGAAAGCTCGCCGTCTATAGGGACGGATCCCACCCCAAAGCTTGATCTTATTTATCGTCGAGCGCCGCTACGCCGGGAAGCTCTTTGCCTTCCAGGAATTCCATGGAAGCGCCGCCGCCGGTGGAGATATGGCTCATCTTGTCGCCAAAGCCCAGCGTATTGACAGCCGCCGCGCTGTCTCCGCCGCCGATTATGGTCGTCGCGTCGGTATCGGCCAAAGCGCTCGCTACCGCAATGGTTCCCTTCGCGAGTATCGGGTTTTCAAACACGCCCATAGGACCGTTCCAAACGACCGTCTTCGCGCTCTTGACCTTATCTGCAAACAGCTCTCTCGTCTTCTCGCCTATATCGAGTCCCATCATGTCCGCCGGAATAGCGTTTGACGGAACGGTCTCAACCGAGATCTCCGCGTCGATAGGATCCGGGAAGTCTTTTGTTATAACTGTATCTATAGGAAGGAGCATCTCTTTACCGAGCTCCTCCGCCTTAGCCATCATCTCTTTGCAGTAATCGATCTTATCGGTATCGACCAAAGAGGTTCCCACCTCGTAGCCTTTAGCCTTTAAGAAGGTATACGCCATACCGCCGCCGATGATAAGCGTGTCGCATTTTTCAAGAAGATTGGATATAACGTTGAGCTTATCCGAAACTTTAGCTCCGCCCAAGATCGCCACAAGCGGTCTTACCGGGCTGTCTATCGCGCTTCCCAGGAAGTCGAGCTCTTTGCCCATCAGGTATCCCGATACGCACGGGCTTAAGTACTCGGTAACGCCCACGGTCGAGCAATGCGCTCTGTGCGCGCTTCCGAACGCGTCGTTTACGAACATCTCGGCCAATGTAGCGAGCTCCTTGCTGAAGTTCTCCTCGTTCTTGGTCTCTTCTTTTCTGTATCTTGTATTTTGGAGCAGTACAACGTCTCCGTCATTCATAGCCGCGACGGCAGCCTTAGCGTTTTCTCCAACGACGTTGTCGTCGTCCGCGAATACGACTTCCTTGCCCAGCAGTTCGGACAATCTCGCCGCCACCGGAGCCAAAGACAACGACGGAACTACCTCGCCCTTGGGCTTGCCCATATGCGAGCAGAGTATGACCTTCGCTCCGTCGTCTACCAGTTTTTTAATTGTCGGCAGCGCGCCCTTTATTCTCGTTTCGTCAGTGATCTTGCCGTCCTTGATCGGAACGTTAAAATCGCAGCGCACCAAAACTTTTTTTCCTTTTGCCTGAATGTCATCAACAGTCTTTTTGTTCATGATTTTGAACCTCCAAAATGTAATTTAATAATCATAAAATAATTTAAATTTTCATTTTATTGTCATATTTTATCTTTGCCTATATAATTTTACCTTAAACGTCTTAATTTATCAAGTATTTTTTAATAAATTCTATGTACAAAATTCCCAGACTTACAAAATAAACTTTGTCTATTTTTTAACATATTCCTTCTGCAACTTCCGCTAAAAAAAGAACTCGTAAAGTTTGTAAAAACTATTTAAAATCAACAGATTTGACTTCGTTTCGGATTTTATTAAAGCCTTTGTATTGATTTTTCGGATCCGAATTGTTAGAATTATAAACGGTTATATCGCGCCTTACTCAGCCCGCGGACGGGCGCGAAACAGAGAACAGCGGGCGGAAAGGTCGATAAAGTTATGATCGTAGACGTTCACGTTCACGTTTTTCCCGAAAAAATAGCGGATAAGGCCTCCTCGGGGATCGCTAAATTTTACGACATGCCGGTGAGGTACGACGGCAGACTTGAGACGGTTTTAAAACTGTCCGACGAAGCCGGGGTAGACAAGCTTATCTTAAACTCCGCGGCCACAAGCCCTACTCAGGTAGAATCGATAAACGACTTTATATCAGGCTGCGTAAGCTCGGCGCCCGAGCGGCTCTACGGGCTGATGACTTTGCACCCCGACTATGAAAATATAGACGCCGAAGTGGAGCGCTGCGTCGCCATGGGGCTCAGAGGCGTTAAACTGCACCCGGATTTTCAGGAGTTCAATATAGACGATCCCAAGGCGTTTGGTATTTACGAAGCGATCCAAGGGCGTCTTCCTCTGCTTGTGCATACCGGAGATTTCAGATACGAATGGAGCAAACCCTCCCGCATGGCGCGGGTCATGGAACTGTTCCCAAAGCTCGAAGTGATCGGCGCGCATTTCGGCGGCTGGTCGGAATGGGATGACGCGCTCGAAGCCTTTAAGGGCAAACGCGTATGGGTAGATACCTCAAGTTCCATGTACGCCATGACGGACGAACAGATAAAACATATGATAAAAGCCTACGGGATAGACAGGGTGATGTTCGGCACAGATTTTCCCATGTGGGGGCCGGAGCCGGAACTCAAGCGGCTGCGCGGTTTGGGTCTTACAAGCTCCGAACTCGACATGATCCTGTATAAAAACGCCGAGAACTTGTTTAAGCTGTAAGTTTACGGCCGCGCGGGCGATATAAAATATAATTGAAAATTTTAACGCTAAAAGGCGACGGTAACTTTTAAACCGCCGCCTCTTTTTTCGCCCGCTCCGCGCGGGGCGAGCTATATTAATTATTCTTTTTTCAAAATCCCGTATCCGCGAACCGCGCTCAGTAGCTAATACTTTCTATTACCGGCTCCTGCGCGGAATCCCAGATAAACGCCTTATATTCATATTCGCTATTGTACTCAAATTCCAGCTCGCTGTCTCCGGCCGGCAGAGCCTCGATCAGTTTAAGATCAACGAGGATCCCATCGCCGTTATACGCCGCGAAATAGCCTGTCAGCGTTCGAGTCTCGGCTATCGGTACTGCGTATCGAGCCGTCACAGTATCTCCGCTCGCCGATATTTCCGCATCCAAGACGTCCGTAACCGGAGCGGAGCCCTCGTACTCAAGCGTCATGCTGTAGAAATTACCGCGCCAACCGCCGCCGGGCAGGGAGAGATATAAGTACTTAGTTCCCTCGACGCCGTACGCGTCGCCTTCAAACGTAGCGATCGTGTTCCAATCTCCGGTCGCCGAGATCGTTATATCCGCAAGCTTTGTTCCGCTTGTTACCGCCTCCGCGTCCGTAGTCTCCTCGTCGAGCGCGTAGACGCTTGCGGTATAGGCCGCGCTATTGGTCGCGCCGGTGAGCGAGATCTTGGCGAGATCGCTTACGTCCGCGGCTCCTAATGAGAATATCGGGCTGTTTTGCGTACTGTCCAAATTAGTTCCATTAAGAAATCCGTTCGAGCCGCTTATGCGTCTTATATACGGCGAATAATCCGTAAAGTCTATAGTCGTAACGTTATCGGTCGTCGTAGTTTCATACACGACTTCGAGTTCTACGTCGGACTCCGGCATCATAAAGCTGTTCGTACCCGCCAAAACGGTGTAGTTCACGCTCTCTCCGTTTACAAGCACGTCCTTTACTTTATAGCCGATATAGCTCTCGGCTTTGACCTTTATCAGACTTCCGTTCGTCGCCGTAGTTATCGCGTTTCCCTCGGAGTCGGTAACGGCTATCGTTCCGTGCTCGGCCTTCGTCGATATGTTATATTCCTTGGTCTCCGCTTCGATCAGGTTATCGCCGTACTCGTCGAACGCGTCGAACATATCGTACATCACCGCTCTGCCGTTTAACGACACGCACTTCTTTACAAGACCGTCTTCGTTGGGAGAGAGGTAATAACCGGCTTCGTTTGTCGGATCTTCAACAAAATCGTAGCTCTCGTAAGTCATGACGTCTCCGTCTGCCAAGTAGTTCAGAAGAGCCGCTACGACGGGCGAATCGCCCAGGGTATAACCGTTTCCGGCAGGCCAGGTATTATTTTTCTCCTGTTCCATAAATCTCGGAAGATTTCCGCATATCATCTCTCCGAGTCGGCTTTTATTACCAAACTTAGCCCAAAGCTCGGATTCGACCGTATATGAATCGTTATACATATCAGACGCTATTTGCCATGTTTCGATTTGACCGCATACTTTCATAAACGCATCTCTGTCCTGATTCTTATTGAAATCGCCGCTCTGTCCGCCGCCGGCGCTGCATATAACTATGACGTTTTCGTAATCTATGTCCGCGCCCTCGGCCTCGGCCAGATCCATAGCGCGAGCCGCGTCCGTAAACGCGCCGAAATTCATTATATAAAGAGGCGCGTCGCTCGTCGCGTTTTTCATCTCATCAAGGATTATCCGCGCGCCGTCCAGCTCTGTGCAATCCGCCGTCGCGACGTCGGTCAGCGCGTCGTTCGAGCCCTGATAAGTTATGCTCTTTAAGCGCTCGGCTTTTTCACTGTCGTACTCCGCGCCCATATAACCCCACATAAGCAGCATTTCTTTATAGGCGATAGTCGCGGTATTGCTCGAAAGCTCGTACATGTCAAGATTCGGCAGATACCCTTTCATTCCCACAAGCTGGCCGCCGTGATGCTGGGTTCCTATAAACGCTTTAATGTCGAACTCGTCGCGCAGCGCCGCGTGGAGTACGGCGAATTCGTCGTCGACTTCGTTACAGCAGTCGCTGTTTACTATGACTTTGGGTTTTACCGCGGGTTCGGTCTCGTTTATTTTCGCCGTGTAATAATCGTTATACTCGGTCTGATCGTATAAGTGGATAAGCGATACCATATCCTCCGCCGCATAGTCGTATTTGCCGTAGGGCTGTAAGGTTATGCGCGACAACGCGTCGATATTTGAAAGCTGAAGATCGCCGTCCGAATCATATTCCTCGTACAGCCAGCTCCCGAGCGAACCCGAATTGTTTTTAAGCTGCGAATTCGAGACCGATTTACCGGACGCGGTATACTCTATGCTTGAGCCGTTATATATAACGCCGCCGCTAACTCGGTATGTATACGGCTCTGTAACCTCGGATATATCCGAATACACTTCCACAGAGTCGTCTATCGCCTTGACGAAACTCGTCATCTTTGAAAGCTGCGACTTGGCCACTATTCCCTTTATGTCCGCTCTCGGAGACAACAGCGCGTACGCGGCCGCGTAATACGCTTCCTCGTCGTTGTCCGGGTCAAGCTCCAATACCGCCGTCGAGATCCTGTTGTCGGGCGCGTATATCAGCGGCAGAGACGCGACGCCCTCGAATTCGATCTCCTCCGTAGGTTCGTTCGTCGCGGTAGGCTGAGCGCTCGCCTCGGGGCTTGCGGTCGGATCGCTTACCGCGCCGCCGCTATAGGTTACCGTAAGAGTAGGATGTTTTTCCATAGTATCGCTGTCCTTTGACGCGAAGCCCATCGCATTGGCGTCGCCGTTCGTATAGTCGAGATAAAGCGTGATAACTCCGTCGCCCTGGGCTTCTTCGCTTATCTTGGCGGCCAGTTCGTCGCCGCTGAGACTCAGTATAGGTCCGGGGTCGTTCGAGTAGTCGATGCTCGCGCTCTCGTGAAGCAGATCCGAAACGCCAAGCGCGCCGTTTGCGATCGTATTGTTATACGTGACTTGGGTCTCGTTCCAGTCGTCGTTTTCTGCAAAGTAGAGCGTCGCTCCGGGCTGAGTCGTTCCGTAATTGAGATACAGGTCGAGCGTCGCGCCGTCGACAGTTTTTCCGGACTCAAGCTGCGACTTGATCTGCGACAGATCGAATTTCATCGCGACGCGTCTGCCCCAGCCAAGCTGTAGATGTTCTTCGCTTCCATAGTTAGCGTCTCCGCTGAACTCGTGCAGAGTGGCGTCCTGAGCCGGTTCGCTCTTATACGTATCCGGTTCGGTCGTCTCCCAGTTTACCATATCGTACGAGCGCAGGAGAACGCCGAGACCGGCTTTAGTGAAGGTCGACGATACCATATAATATACGTCCTGCGCGATATACTCGCCGTCGTCGTCCTGCGCGTAGTCGTTGGTTTCGGCTATATAGCGATATCTTTGCGACGCGGGATATATAGACGGATCCTCTACCGTGATATATTCCCTCACGGTCTGCGGATCCGGATCCGAATAGTCGTATGGCAAGACCGGGTTCGTATACGTCCCGTCGCCCTCGTCGCCCCATTTTCCCGTGTTGTGATAGTCCGCGAATACCAATGCGTTGCCCAGCGCCATTATCACGATAAGCGCCGCCGCAATAAGTTTTTTCATAATTGTTCCTCCTTCTAAAAAAATGAAACCGGTATTTCTATATGGTCGGCGAAATTCGTCTCATTCCAGCAATACCTTCATTCGTCTGTTTTGTTATATGCCCGAAATATTAATATTGAACATAATTATTCCGGTTTAGCGCGCTTAGTTTATTAAATATAACTATATTATAGCCGTATAAACAGCGGACGTAAATATGAAATATTTTTAAAATAATATAAGAATTCGGAACCAAAAATATTGACGGCGCTATAAATGTTTTGTATAATACATATAATTACCGACGTTATGCAAGGAGTGCGATTATGAATTTTAAATATATAAACCCGGCCTCGCCGAACAGCCTAAAACGCGGCGACACGCATTATTCATACTATTGTCCTCCCATAACAGATCTGGATTATAATATGCCGGTATGTTTTGCATTGCTCGGGATACGCAGGCCTCCCACTACGATCCGGCGCGACTCGCTGTATCCATGTCTCGAGATAAACGTTGTAACCGATGGGGATGTAATCCTTGAGCTTCTCGGAAAAGAATATAAGATAAGCGCGGGACAGGGATTTATCGTACAGCCGTACACGCCGCACGTTTTTTATCCGGTGGATAACAAACCTTGGACTATATATTTTTTATCGTTTGAAGGCAGGTTAAAAAGCGAAATATGTAGGTATACCAACACCGATTTCACCGTGATGAATTTAGAAGCTTTCCTCGATCGCTTCTATGATTTCGCCACGCTGCCGCTGTCCGACGACTGGTCTTATAAGAACACCGACATGGCGTATTCGTTTCTTGTAAGACTGAATCAGATTTTCGCCTTTCCGTCCGATCCCCAGTACTCCGGTATGCTAAAGTTGAACGCGGCCGTCAATTATATTCGCAGCCATCTTGACGAGCCGTACGACGCGGAAAAACTCGCGGCCGTTATCGGCGCGTCAAGCTCGTATATGCGGCGGCTGTTTAAAAAAGTCTACAACGTCGCGCCCGCCGACTTTGTCGCGTCGCTAAAAATTTCGACGGCGCAGAATATGTTATCGTCCGATCAGGCTATAAAGATCAAAGACGTCGCTATGAAGGTGGGCTATCCCGACGCCAACTACTTTGGGGCGATATTTAAAAAAATCGTCGGCTGCACGCCGAAGCAGTGGCAGTTCGGCAATCCAAATATAAAAAAATAGATCGTTCGACAGAAAAAGAAAGGAGCGCCCTCGTTATAAAAACAGCGTCGGCTCCGTCAATAAGTTCAAATATATAGATCGATCTTAACGCCAAAAGGCGACGGTAACTTTTAAACCGCCGCCTCTTTTCTCGCCCGCCCCGCGCGGGGCGAGCATTATTAACTTTTCTTCGAGATCCCGATCCGCAGACCGGGAGCGGAAATACCGGTCGAACGAAATATCTCCGCCCGCCGGATCCGCAGGATCAACTCGCTATAATGATCCTTATTCTTCCGCCGTTCTCGGGCAGTTTATCATAGTACGCGGTATACGAATACTCGTCGTTTCCTACTATATCCGAGATCGGGAGCATATTGTACGTACTGCCGTCGCTGAGATATTGACGGGCGTAGACCTGTACGTCGTCCGCGATCGCGTAATTCCTGTTGCCCACCGTGAGATAAGAAGAGTTGTTTACTTCTATATTGCCTTCGACTCTCGTAAGCGCCTGTAAAGAATCCGGAGCCGAATCCGACGGGCTCAGCTTGATTCCTATTCCCGCGGCCAGACTGCTGTTGATCGAGCTCATCTGGTAGTTGTAGGTCGTTCCGTTTACTATATATTCGTACGATCCCATTACCGACACTCCCATAGAGGTCTGGGTCAGGCTGCGCATTACTCCGTAGGTATACATATCGCCGGTAACGTCGTACAGGAACAGCGTGTCGATCTCGTTATACATGTTTGTAGTGTAGTACAGAACTTTCGACGACGAGATCCTGACCCCGTCGAGTCTTTGCAGATATACCGAAGTATATACGGACGAATCGTTCGAGTTTGTCGTTCCGGTATCCAATATCTTGATATCCGAAGCGAGCCTGTTATTTCCAAGCGTCCGCTCGTCGTAGTCGAAGGTTCCGCTTATCGAATCCGACCTTACTCTCGACACGCTCGCGTAGCCGTTCTCTATGCTCACGCGTACGACCGAATTTTTAAAGCCGGAATAACTCGTTCTGCTTATATATTCCCTCTCGCTTCCGTCCGCCAAAACGACGGTGATATAATTATCCGTGTACTCGCCGAGCGTACTCGAGGTATAGCTCTTCGTGCCCGTCTCGACCAATAGTCCTACGACGTCGGTCTCCGTCGCCGTACTCGAGCTTCCGGTCAGAACGTCGGCCACTTCGTTGTTTCGTCCCAGGAGCAGGGTCACCGTATCGCCTATCTTTATATCCCCGCGCGACGATAACTTATCGAACGCCGCCGAGCTCTCGATCCCGTATTCGGTCCCGGATACGGTCACCGAAGTCGGGTTGTCCTTATTGGGCGAGGCGTTCTCATATACGCCCGTGACCTTATTGCTGTACGCCATCACCATGTTCAGGCTGTCGACCGCGTACACGATATCGTTTATCTGTATATCCGAGATCGCGACCCTCTCGCCGTCGCGGTTTACGGAGGTATAATCTCCGACGCCCAGACTCTGGTACCAATTCTCCGAGCTTACGGTAATCGGTCCGGTCAACTCTCCCTCGCTGTATCTTACGTAGCTTATATCGTCGCCGTCATATCTGACCTTAAGCGTATCGCCGAGTTCCATTCCCGATTTTATGGCCGAATACGTAGTCGCGGTCTGCCCGTCGTAGACCAGGGTCGCCGCGCTTATGTCCAAGTTAGTCAAAGAGCCGTTGTCGTATACCACTACCAGATCGTTCAGTACCGTGTAGACGACGTACTCCTCCTCCCGGTAATCGCCGTCGTCCGGCATAAACGCTATCAGTTTATCGCCGTCTTTTATCGCCGCGTCGCCGGTGAGTCCGATATTCTCATAGTTGAAATCGTCGTCTATCTTATAGCTCTGCGCGTCGGTGAACACCTCGCCCGCGGGTATAGAGCTATCGTCTCTCGACGTGGATATGAGCGTGACGTTCTCGACGATAGAGACGTCGAAATCGTTTATCAGCTTCTGCGTTCCATCGCTCATATTAGTGTTTAGAGTATTATATACGAGTCTCGCCACGTTATACCTGTTCATCGGTTCGCCGACGCCGCAGGTAAGGCCGTCCGTCATGTCCAGATTATCCGCCATCCCTATCTGTCCGCTCGGCCATGAAACTCCGAAATCGTCGTCTGTGTAGCCCAGAACCCTGAGCATTATGGTTATCGCTTCCTCATACGTCACCGTATTTTCGGGTCTGAACAGAGCGTCCGGATAGCCGCTGACCAAGCCGTTGGTCACTCCGACACGGATATAAGGCGCGCCCCAGTACGTATAAGGCACGTCCGAAAACGGCGATATCGCGAGGTTGGACGCCACGCTGTTTCTGTACGTCGAAGCCGCTACGGCCATCTTGGTAAACTCGGCTCTGCTGACGTTCCTATCCAGAGCGAGATCTCCGTTCTCGTCGCCGTTCATTATATTAAGCTCGCCCAAAAGCGCGAGGCAATTGTCCGTGACCCTGTCGGTAACGAGAGTTTCGGCCGCGGCGCCGCCCTCGTCGGCGTAAGCCGGATACGCGCACGCCCCAAGCATGGTAAGTATAAGCAAGAGCGCCGTTATTTTTAACTTTCTTATCCTCATCACAACGCCTCCAAATCGTATTATAATTCGTTTATTTAGCAAAAATTCTCCTCTATCGTCTATTCGTGGCGCAGCGCGTCTATCGGGTTGAGCTTCGCCGCGTTTTTAGCCGGAAGATAGCCGAAGATTATACCTATCCCGACCGATACGCTGAACGATACCGCTATCGCCGTTGCCGACGGATATGTGCTGAGTCCCAAAAGCTGACCGGCTACTATCGCCAGTATGGATCCTACGACGATCCCTATAAGACCGCCGACGCCGCTGACCGTCCCGGCCTCTATGACGAACTGGCTCATTATATCCTTGCTCTTCGCGCCCAGCGACTTCCTTATACCTATCTCTCTCGTTCTCTCGGTCACCGAGACGAGCATTATGTTCATTATGCCTATACCTCCGACCAACAGCGAGATACCCGCTATACAGACGAGCAGGGTCTGCATCGTGCCCATCATCTCGTTCATCATATCGAGCATATCTTTCATGCTGGTCACGTTATAGTAATCGCTGTCGCCGACTCTGTTGTCCAAAAACGACTCGATAACCGTCTTCGCGGCGTCCACCGTATCCGTCGAAGCCGCGCGTATCGTATACGAGCCGATAAAGCCTGACGATGAAAGATTCACGGCCGACGTGTATGGGATATATATAACGTCGTCCGACGAACCGGACAGCGAATCGTCCGTCTCGGCCCTCACTCCGACAACGTTGAAGCTCTCTCCGTTTATCTTTATGGATTCGCCGAGCGCGGAATTTAAGCCGAACAGTTCGCTCTCTATATACGT
The DNA here is from genome assembly GCA_019419865.1 of Clostridiales bacterium. GTDB lineage: Bacteria > Bacillota > Clostridia > Monoglobales > Monoglobaceae > Roslinia. Next base: position 211,148 of record JAHZIG010000001.1, read on the forward strand.
TCCTATAACGCAGACCTTTTTCTTGCGGCTTATATCGTTATAGTTGAAGAACCTGCCTTCTTCTAAATCTATATCGATTATTTTATTGTACTCCTCGCTGACGCCCGACACAGACGTCGTAAGGTCGTCCGTCCCCACTTTAAGCGTCGCCTGCACCGTCACGTTCGGCGTATAATTTTTGATAGCATCCGTATTCTGCTCGCACAGCTCGGCTATATCGTCCTCGTCAAGGCTTCTGCTGCCGCCCCTGTCCTGAACGCTGACGGTTATCGTATCCGTTCCGAAATCCGCAAACTGATCCTCTACCATTCCTATAAGACCGTTCATCAGACTTATAAGGATAATAACGGCCGCCACGCCGATTATAATACCGAGCATCGTCAATATAGAGCGCATCTTGTCAAACAGCAGATTCGATATTGCAAGAGCGAAAGATTTTCTAAATCCCATCTCAGTCCACCTCGTCTCCCGCATGAGCGATCGATGCGAATTTATTTATATCCGGCTCCCCGTCGTATTCTATCCGACCGTCCGAGACCTTTATAACCCGTCCCGCCTGAGCCGCTATAGTATTGTCGTGGGTGATCAAAACTATGGTATTACCCGTTTTGTGCAGCTTTTTCAAAAAATCGAGCACCTCCTTACCGGTGCGCGAATCGAGCGCTCCGGTCGGCTCGTCGGCGAGTATTATCGACGGATCTCCCGCTAAGGCCCGCGCTATCGAGACCCTCTGCTGCTGTCCTCCCGAGAGCTGCTGCGGCATATTCTTCGCCTTACTCTCAAGCCCGACTTTGGCGAGAGATTCCCTCGCCCGCCGCTCCTGCTCCTTCTCGCTCATCCCGGCGTACATAAGCGGCAGTTTTACGTTCTCCAATACGTTGATCTTGGGTATCAGATTATACTGCTGGAAAATAAACCCCAGCTTCTTATTTCTGATCTCTGCCTGTTCGTCGTCTTTCATCTTGCTGACGTCCTTGCCCTCCAAAAAGTACCTGCCCCTCGTCGGAACGTCGAGACAGCCTATTATGTTCATACAGGTAGACTTACCGCTTCCCGACTGTCCGACTATCGCGACGAATTCGCCCTTGTATATCTTCATAGAGATCCCGTCTATCGCGTGGACTTCGGTATCTCCCATCCGGTATATCTTATATATATTGTCGAACTCGATCAGCGGGGTCTCTCCTTCCCGCTCCGCCGCGTCGGCTTCTTTACCCAACGCCGAGCTTTTATCTATCTTAGGAAGTTTTTCCGTTTTCGTCTCGGGACGCGCCCCGACTTCTTTGCGCCCCGCGTCCGTGTTCTCTGAATTACCATCCCGTTTTTGCTCGGGTTCGATTTGCGCGGCGGGAACCTTGTTTTTCCGAGCGGCGTTCTCTTTAGATTCCGCGGCGCCTAAGTCCTTCTCATCCGGCGAAACGTCCGCCGAGGACTGCGCGGTCTCGCTCAGCTTCCGCATACGGTTCGCTCTGTCCCGTCTCCTGCGTATAATTTCGTCCGCGCCAAAAGCCGCCGTTTCTTTATACTCTCTCATCAGAAACCGCCTCCTCCGGCCGGAGCTCCGCCGCCGGAAGCTCCTCCGCCTCCGCCCTGCATCTGCTCCATCATCATCTCCTGCGGAGTAAGCGTCCTCGCTCCCTCGACGTATACTTCATCGCCTTCGTCAAGACCCGAAACTATCTGTATATAATCATCGTCGCTCGCGCCCGTTACGACCTCGACGCTCTTGTATCCGTCCGGCGCGCTGTCGTTTTCGTCCTCTTTATCGCCTTTAACATATACTATATTGCCTTTTTGCAAAGCGTTAACAGGTACGGACAAAGCGTCCTCGACGCTAACTATGCTTATCTCTACGTCCACGTTCATACCGGGCAGCAAATTGTTGTCGAAATCGATTATATCGATCTTGACCGGATATGTAGTTACTCCGTTAGATCCCACGGTCCCGTTTATACCGACGTTTTCTACGACGCCGTGGTATTCGTTATCGGTCGCGTCGGTAGTAATTTTAACTTTTTGTCCGTTTTTAACTTTTTTAACGTCGATTTCATCCACGTCCAGATCGCACTTAAGCGCGCTTATATCGTATATTACCGCGGCCGCCGACGAAGAAGACGCCAGCGAAGAGGACGCCGAAGAACCCGACGCGCCGGAAGCCGCGGCAAGACTCGAACCCGCCGAAGAGGCTCCCGATCCAGAACTTGAATAGGACGACGCCATGCTTGTTCCCGACTCTATCTTATCCCCGACTTTATAGTTCTTAGCCGCGACCGTGCCCGAGATCGGCGCGGTGATAGTATAGTCCTCGAGTTGTTTTTCTAAGTTATCCCTCGACAGGAGCGCGTCCTCATAGTTGTTCTTTGCGGTCTCTATATTGGAAAGCAGCGTCCTATCGTCGTTGCTTGTAGAGACGGCGTTGTCCTCCTCCTGCAGTTCGGCTCTTCTCAGCGCCTCGTTGGCGTCGTCTAAGCTGAGCTTTGCGCTCGTTATCTGCGACTCAACGTCGTCGCCGTCCAAAACGGCTATGGTCTCGCCCGAATACACCCTGTCTCCCTCTGATATATACAGCGCGTTCACCTTTCCGCTCGCTTGCGCGGTTATGCTCTCGTTCGTCGCATATTCAAAGGTTCCGACGTCGTTGCAGGCAATATTTCCGACCATAGCGGTCGCGTAGTCGCCCTCGTTTATCGCGCCGGGCTGAGATACTTCTATCGTAATATCCCGCGTTACCATATATCCGCTCTGAGAATTCGTTCCCTGACTCTTCTTAACGACCGTTCCGTATACCTGATACCCGGAATCCGTAAGCGTGAGCGTCGCCGAATCGCCAATGTTTATAAGATCCGCGTCCGAGCTGTTAAACGGTATCTCTATCTTAAGTCTCTCGTTATCGTATACCTGGGCTATTACCGTCCCCGGCGCTATCGTGTCGCCAACGTGTATATTGAGCGTCTCAACGACTCCTGAGTAGGTAGCCCTGACGTTTAGATCGTCCCGCGCTTTCAGCGCGTCGTTGTACGTCTCCTCCGCCCTTTTTACGGCTATTCTCGCGCTCTCGGTACTGCTCTGGAGCGACGCCGTACTCCTATTTTTATTATTATAATTCGCCACCGCGTCGTCGTATGAACGCTTGGCGTTTTCTACGGCCAAATCGGCGCTCGCGATGCTGTTTTCTATATCCTCCGTGTCTATCTTATACATAAGATCGCCCTTTTCCAGATAGTCGCCCTCCTCAAACGGCGCCTCCAAGATCTCGCCGGACACGGTCGGAGTCACGCTGTATTCCGCGTTCGGGTATATTACGGTAGAGCCGCTTATCGTCTCGTCGATATCGCGTCTTTCGGCGTAGACTGCGGCGGACGCGTCGTTTTCCATACGGCTAAGTCTCACCGCGGAAACAATATTAAAAATAACGAATACCAACACGATTGCTATAATAACAGATAAAATTTTATGCTTTTTAACAAAGCCCCATATCTTAAGCCCGATTTTCTTGAAAAATCCCCCGACTGTAACAAGGATCCCTTTCGCCCTCTCGGCCAAAGCTTTAAACCTGTTATTGTTAAAAAGTGATTTTATGCTCATGCTATTCCCCTTAACTTATGATACGATATTAGTTTCCATGGTTCGGTTCGCAGATACGCAGTCCCGTCTATCGCCGCCGTTTATCTTTATCAAAATAGAACGATCTTATATTTTTACGCTTTTCCAATCTATACTATCACATAATTCTATATATTTTATAAACAACCTGACAAATTCATCAAATTCTTCTTCGCCAAAATTTTTCCTGATATAGTTCAGTCTTCTGTTATACAGTCCGTTTATGGCTTCCGCGATCTTTTCGCCGCGTTCGGTCAGCGCAAGGTACATCCTGCGTTTGTCCTCGTCGGATTTTACCTTATAGATATACCCCTTATCTTCGAGCGAAGATATGATCTGCGACACCGCCGATTTCGTCACTCCGACCAACTCGCTTATGTCGGATACGGTCATCCGGTTCCCCAGTTCTAAGTTGCGGCTGATTATCCTCAGCGTTATGATCTCCGTTTCATACAGATCGTTAAATTCGTCCCCGTCTAATGAATCAACCTTTATCACGCTCGGCAGCAAAACAAAAAATTTCTTGCCGATAAAATCGACTTTTTTCACATTTCCCACTCTCCCTCTTCGGCGCGGTTCTTTCTCTCCCGCCGTCTAAATTCAAAAAAAGGTTAAATAACTTAACTAATTTTATATTATAATTGCATTACTTCGGTTTGTCAATATGAATATGTTAATATGTGGAAAATTAATATTAAATTTAGGTTAAAGTTTTCGTTCCGCCCGCGCATATTTAGCGCATACGGCGCGTTGACATTTGGAAAGTTATGATATAATATGTAGCTATCTTAGCGATCATAACCGTTATAAACGAAAACGGGAATTGGAGGTAAATATGGATAATTTCATTTATAACAACACCACGAAAATAATATTCGGCAAAGAGACCGAGCTTACGGCGGGCGCCGAGATCAAGAAACACGGTTCTAAAGTCCTTCTGCACTACGGCGGCGGGAGTATCAAGAAAAACGGTCTCTACGACCGGATAATCAAATCGCTTAAGGACGCGGGGGTCGAATACATAGAGCTGGGCGGGGTAAAGCCCAACCCGCGGCTGTCTCTCGTCCGAGAGGGCGCGCGTATCTGCAGGGAAAACGGCGTGGACGCTATCCTGGCGGTAGGCGGCGGCAGCGTTATAGACTCGGCTAAGGCGATAGGCATAACCGCGCTCCACGACGGCGACGCCTGGGATTTCCACGCTCGGAAAAGCGTTCCCGAAAAGTCGCTTCCGGTCGGAGTCGTTCTGACCATCCCGGCCGCGGGGAGCGAGAGCAGCGATTGCAGCGTGATAACCAACGAGGACGGGAACATAAAACGCGGCCTGCACGCGGAGTGTATGTACCCCAAATTCGCGATAATAGACCCCGAGATATTCTATTCTCTGCCCAAAAACCAAATAGCGGCGGGATGCGCCGATATATTCGCGCATCTTGCCGAGAGGTATTTCACCAACACAAAAGGCGTCGAATTCACCGACCGCCTTATTGAGGCGACGATGAAAACGGTGATAAACAACGCGCCCAAGCTTACGGGCGGCTCCAAGGACTACGATACCTGGGCGCAGATCGCGTGGGCGGGCTCGATAGCGCACAACAACCTGTTAAACACCGGCAGAGTCGGAGACTGGGGCTCTCACAACATCGAACACGAGCTGAGCGCGCACTACGACATGACGCACGGCGCGGGACTCGCCATAATCTTCCCGGCGTGGATGAAATACGTGTACAAACATGACGTGGACAGATTCTTCAGGTTCGCCGCGGAGGTATTCAACGTCGAACCGAACTATTTTGATAAAGAGGAGACCGCGCTCCGCGGAATAGCGGCGTTCGAAGACTTTCTGCGCTCCCTGGGACTGAGCGTGAAGCTGAGCGAAGCGGGTATAGACGACAGTAAATTCCGGCTTATGGCCGAACAGTCTGCGGAGATCGGCGGCGGCTCTCAGGGGCATTTCGTCGAGCTGAGCGCCGACGATATAGTCAATATATATAAGCTTGCGCTTTAACTTCACATTTTCACTGGGTTGTCGAAAGTTTTTCTCTACTTTTGACAGCCCTTTAATTCATGCCAAAAAATAAATGATTTCCCCGTTTATACCGGCTGACGCAGGCCAAAAAGTTTGTTTTTTTGCCTATTTCTTCTTGACTGTAATTATTAAATATGATATAATACCATCGCTATGAACGATAAAACTGCAAGAAAACAAAGAAATCACAAAAATCTTAAGAATATGGTAATATACGCGCGCAGATATTTTCCGTGGGCGGTTTTCGCGGCCGCGGCTTCGGTGTTATGCTCATATTTGGAAGTCGAAAAGACGGACTGTCTGCGCGAGATCGTAGACGCGGCGCAGCGCGGAGATACGGCCGGGATCCTTCCGGTCTTTTTGCGCGCCCTCGTCGTTATCGGGATAATTATGCTGTCCGTCTACTTTACCCGTTACGCGGCGGGAAGATTCTCGACCGGGATAATCAGGGATATCAAGCTCGACAGCGCCAAAAAGGTCGAAAGCCTGCCGATGAGCTACATGACCTCCAACCGGAGCGGGGAGATCCTGTCTAAAATGAGTTCGGACGCGAATACGGTCCAGGGATTTATGGAGGGCGACTTTATACAGCTTATGCAGCTGCCGTTTTCGTTTATATTCTACACGATATATCTGATTACGCTAAACCCGCTCCTCTTCCTGCTTTGCTTTATTACGGTCCCGATCCTGGTCCCGCTCGGCGCAAGCTTTTCCATCCCGTTTAAGAGCGGCTCCAAAAAATACATGAAATATCTCGGCATGGTCAGCAACACGGTCGCGGATATGGCGGGCGGTATCGCGGTAGTAAAATCGTATAATCTTGAGGATACTTTCTCGAGCAGATATAACAGCGGGATAAAACGCGCCACCGATATGGCGCTCAGCAACGACAAGTATCAATACAAGGGCTCGGCTGTTTTTATGCTCGCCCGCAACATACCCACGCTCATCTGCCTGATCGCGGGCGGATATATGTGCTTCAGGGGCGAATTTACGCTCGGCTCGCTGGTCGCGTTTTCGACCCTGCTCACTCAGACGCTCTCGCCGCTCATGCGCGCCTCGTCGATGTTTTTCAACCTAAGGTACGCGTCCGCGGCGGCGGATAGGGTGTTCTCGATCATAAACGAGCCTTCCGAACCGGAGGGCGACGCGGTCCTGACCGAACTCCCGGACGGCGTTGCGGCGGTAAGTTTCAAGGACGTAAGCTTTAGCTACGAGGAAGATAAGCCGGTCTTAAAAGGGATCGCCCTCGATATCCAAAAAGGCGAAACGGTCGGCTTCGCGGGGGCGAGCGGCTGCGGCAAGAGCACGCTTTTGGGGCTTGTCTGCGGCTTTTACCGCCCGACCGGAGGGAAAATACTCATAGGCGGCGTCGATCTAAACGACAGCTCTTTAAAGTCCACGCGCGGACTGATCTCGTACGTCTCGCAGGAGGCGTATCTGTTCCCTATATCCATCTACGACAATATCGCTATGGGTAAGGAGAACGCTACCAGGGAAGAGGTGATCGCGGCCGCTAAGGCGGCGTACGCGCACGATTTCATAACGGAGACCGAAAACGGCTACGACACGGTCGTCGGAGAGCGCGGCTGCCGTCTCTCGGGAGGACAGATACAGCGTATCTCGATAGCCCGCGCCATGCTCAAGAACGCGCCTATCCTGCTTTTGGACGAAGCGACTTCGGCGCTGGACGTCAAGGCGGAGGCGGAAGTTCAACAGGCGCTCGATAACTTAAGCGACGGAAAGACCGTTTTGGTCGTCGCGCACAGGCTCTCGACGATAATGAACGCGGACAGGATAGCGGTAGTACAAGACGGCGTTATATGCGAATGCGGAACGCACGACGAATTGATGAAGCGCGGCGGCGCGTACGCGGCGCTCCAGAATAAGGGAAACGCATGATTTAGACCAAAGCGAAAGGAGGAGTCGGCGGAATGAATGTGATACGCGGCCTGAAAAGCTGTTTTTCTCTGATGGGCAGATTTAAATATATGTACTGGATCACGCTGGTCTTGGACGTCGGGCTGTCCTTTTTGGGCGATATGCTCATAGCGCTGGTCAACAGAGACGTGGTCAACTCGGTCACCTCTATGGATCTCGACTCGTTCAAGGCGGCGATCTTTATCGGGATAGCCGCGGTCGCGGTATTCCTGGCGAGCGTCTTGAGCCGTTTTTTCAACATGCGCTCTATCAGATACATAATGTACGACATGCGCCGCGATCTGTTCCGGCATATGGAATTTCTGCCGGTGGAATACTACGACAAGAACCACAGCGCCGACAGCATATTCAGGCTGAACAGCAACGTCGAGAACATGAAACAGGCCTACACAAACCACTGTCCCAACTTCATGACCGCAATAGTGGGCGGCGCCGCTTCCTGCGTATTTATACTCGCCATGGATCTTAGGATAGGACTTCTCTCGCTGATAACCTGCGCGCTCACGGTGATAATCAACGTAAAATACGCCGCGTCTCTGCGCGAGCTGGGCGGCAGGATACAGCGGAGCGAGTCGGCGCTCCTGAGCCGCCTGTCCGATCTGGTCGCGGGGTTTCGGGTGATAAAGCTGTTCGATTCGGGCGGAGCCGCCGTAGACAGATACGAGCGCGCGAACTCCGAGACCGCCGCGCTCAGGATAAAGAGGATCTCGAGGATCGGAACGCTGAGCAGTATCAGCAACCTGCTCAACTTTTTAAACAACTTCGTCCTGATCGCGATCGGCGCGGTCATGGCGGCTATGGGCACGACCGACTTCGGAACCGTCTTCGCCATCCTGACCGTGCAGAGCAACGTCAGCAGTATGCTGCTGAATTTCGGGACTTCGTGGGGCATGATGCAGGAATCGGTCGCGGCGGCCGATATAATCCACGAGGTCTGGGATACGAACAAGGAATCCGACGCCGTAACCGAGAACATGGAAATCGGAAGTCCGGACGCCTACATAGAATTTAAGGACGTACGCTTCAGCTACGGCGACGGCGCGCCCGTTATAGACGGACTCAGTTTTAAGGTAAAAAGGAATACGACGGCCGCGCTCGCGGGACCGAGCGGCGGCGGAAAGAGCACGGTCGTAAAGCTGATCCCCAAGTTCTACAAGATCGACTCGGGAGCTATATACATAGGCGGCGAGAACATAGATTCCATACCTCTCGGCGAGCTTAGAAATATGCTCTCCTACGTGCCTCAGGACGCGTACCTCTTCGACGCGAGCGTCAAGGAGAACATAGCCTGCGGAAAGCCGGGCGCGACCGACGCCGAGATAATCGAGGCCGCGAAGTCGGCGAACGCCCACGAGTTTATATCGAACCTCTCAAACGGCTACGACACCGTAGTCGGCGAACGCGGCGAGACGCTCTCGGGCGGTCAGCGGCAGAGGATAGCCATCGCGAGGGCTTTTCTTAAAAACGCGCCCATACTCCTGCTCGACGAGGCGACCTCGGCGCTCGATACCGAGAACGAGGCCATAGTCCAAAAGAGCATAGAAGCGCTCATGAAGAACCGCACGGTGATAGTTATCGCCCACCGCCTGTCCACGATCGAGAACGCGGACGTTATATACGTCGTAAAGGACGGACGTATAGTCCAGTCCGGAACGCACGACGAGCTTAAAGGCGAGGCCGGGATATACCGCGAGCTGGTCGCGCTCAGCGAGAAGAGATAGAACTTTCGCCTCTTCGCCGCGCGGCTGTAAATATTGCACAACAGCAAGCGCAAACGCGGCTCGTTATTCGGTAAATAATTCGCGCGGCGGGGTTCGCGCGGCTCAAAACGGCAACAAAATAGCAAAAAGGTATTGCAAAATAATTCCGCCAAGGTTATAATAGCAATATTATTTGTAATAGGAGGATAGATTATGAGTCAAGAAGCTATGGCGAATTTTATGCCGATCATTATGATGGTATTGATTTTGGTAGTCTTCTACTTCATTCTGATAAGACCTCAGAAGAAGAAAGAGAAGGCGCTCCAAAACATGATCGCGGCTCTTAAGGTCGGCGACGAGATCGCCACGATAGGCGGCATCCACGGCAAGATAACCAGGATCAAGGACAACCTTGTCTGCCTCGAGACCGGTATCGGAACGACAAAGTCTTTCATAACGATAGAAAAGAGCGCTATCAGCCGTCTCGTAAAAGAAGGCAAGGGCAAAGAAGCCGAAGTCGCTCCGTTAGAGGAGTCTGAGACCGAGGAAGCGTAACTTACGTTTTAGTAATATTTGTCTCTCGTTTAACATATCCTATACTAAGCTTTAGACTATGCAGGGGAGTTAAAAGGAGTTGACGATATGACTAACCCAAACGGTAATTCCAAAGAGATAAAGGACATTGCGTTTTTAGGCGGCTCGGCGGACGGCGCGCAGACTGAGGATAACAAAAAAACGAGCGTTTTCCCCGTGATAAAAGGAGTGTTTGTTTCATTATTGATAACGCTCGCGCTCCTTTTTTTGCTCTCAGTCCTCGCCGTCTATTTCACGCCGAGCGCCGAAATCCTCAGCGGCTGCGTCATAGGCGCGGCGGCTTTGTGCATATTCATATCCGGCTACGTATCCGCTCGGATAATGCGCAAAAACGGACTTATATCCGGACTTGCCGCCGGGATCGTATACGCTTTGGTCGTTTATCTTATAAGCGCGGCCGTATACAAACAGTTCTATTTCTCGCCGGCGATAATAGCCAACTTTATCCTGTGCGGCGGCGTGGGAGCTCTCGGCGGCGTGATTGGGATAAACAAGAGATCCTCGAAGAGAAAATCAAGCAAGAAAAAACGCTCGGGCGGCTCGGGTTCGCCTAAGAAAAAATAGTTCGCTATAAATTCTTATTATTTATTGCTGAATTTTGTATTTGTACTTGAAATTTGCGGCGTTTTTTGTTAGAATAAGTTAGGGCATAATTTAAAACTACTTTAAACTAAAGATAGGAGACGTTTAACATGAAAAGAATAAAGACTTTAAACCAGGCGACGCTTAAGAAGAGCGCGGCGAAAGGCGGCTGCGGCGAATGCCAGACCTCGTGTCAGTCGGCTTGCAAGACCTCTTGCACCGTAGCTAACCAGAAATGCGAACAGGCGTAACCAAGATCTAAAATTTAATCAAGTTGGACGTCCGCCCTAATGTGGACGTCCGCTTTTGTGTTTAAGGAGATAAATTAGATGGTACATTCATTTGAATTAAACGGCAAATATATATCGCTCGACGTAAACAGCGGCTGCGTGCACGTGGTCGATAAGCTGAGCTACGATATGATAAACGCGATCGAAAATAAGATAAACGACGACGGTTTCAAACCGACCGAAGCCGTTCCCGAATTCATAAAGGAAGGCTTTGCGGGCGAATGCGACGCAAGCGACATAGCCGAGGCTTACTCTGAGATATACGAGCTGTACAAAAACGAAACGCTCTTCTCCGACGACGTCTACTCAGGCATCGCCGTGAATATGAAAAAACAGTCGCCGGTGAAGGCGCTCTGTCTGCACATTTCTCACGACTGCAACCTGCGCTGCAAATACTGCTTCGCCGACGAGGGCGCCTACCACGCCCAGCGCGAGCTTATGAGCGCCGAGACCGGAAAGCGGGCGATGGATTTCCTGATAAAAAATTCGGGCAAGCGCAGGAATCTCGAGGTCGATTTCTTCGGCGGCGAACCGCTGATGAACTTCGACGCGGTCAAGGAGATAGTCGAGTACGCGAGGGAGCAGGAGAAGATATACGATAAGAACTTCAGGTTCACGATAACGACCAACGGTCTGCTCCTGAGCGACGATAAGCTCGAGTACATAAACAAAGAGATGTCCAACATTGTGCTCTCGATCGACGGCAGAAAGGAAGTAAACGACCGCGTGAGATACCGCGCCGACGGCTCCGGCTCTTACGACCAGATCGTCCCCAAATTCCTCAAGGTCGCCGAGAGCAGGAACCAGGACAACTATTACGTGCGCGGCACGTTCACGAAATACAACCTGGATTTTTCCAACGACGTTTTGCATCTTGCCGATCTCGGCTTTAAGCAGACCTCGGTCGAGCCGGTGGTGTGCGGCCCCGACGAGGACTACGCGCTGTCCGAGGAAGATCTGCCGACTATATACAAAGAATACGAAAAATTGGTCGAGGAGTATTTAAAACGGCGCAAAGAGGGGCGCGGCTTCAACTTCTTCCACTTTATGATAGACCTCGAGCAGGGTCCCTGCGTGATCAAGCGTCTCTCCGGCTGCGGCGCGGGCTGCGAGTACCTGGCCGTGGCTCCGAACGGGGATATATACCCCTGTCACCAATTTGTCGGAACGCCCGAATATAAGATGGGGAATATCTTAGACGGCGGCGAGATCGATAAAGATATAAGAAATACGTTTGAAAGCTGCAACGTGTATACAAAGCCGAAATGCAGGGACTGCTTCGCCAAATTCTATTGCAGCGGCGGCTGTATGGCCAACGCCTGTCTGCTCAGCGGCGACATCAACCGGCCGCACGAGATAAGCTGCGACCTTGAGAGGAAGCGGGTAGAATGCAGTCTTTACGCTAAAGCGGTCGAGGCGGAGTGGGACTGAGCCGCCTCGCCTGAAACTGAAAACATAGTCGAATCGATTCAGAAAGGGGGAACTCTCTGTGAACGGCGAATTTGATCTCAGGTCTGAAATAACCGAAAGCGCTACTTCGGAGCAAAGTCCGGAACAAACCGAGAGCAAGACCGGCGGCTCCGACGAAAAAAAGCTCATAACTTTTCACGATATTGTAAAGAACAAGGAGATAAAGACCTATCTCGAAAAGGGCGACAAGTATCTCGGAACGCTCGGCTACACCAACCATTCATTGCTCCACGCCCAAAGGGTCGCCAAGGTCGCTTATAATATTCTGACGGCGTTCGGCTACGACAAGAGGACGGCGGAGCTGGGGCGAATAGCGGGATATATGCACGACATCGGCAACGTCGTAAACCGCATGGACCACGCCCAGACCAGCGCGGTCATGGCGTTTAGCATACTCACGAGGCTCGGCATGGACCCGAACGAGATAGCGAAGATAATCGCGGCGATCGGCAACCACGACGAGGGCAGCGGAACGCCGGTGAACCAGCTCGCGTCCGCGCTGATAATCGCGGATAAGACCGACGTGCGCAGGAGCCGGGTCAAGAACCGCGACTACTCCACCTTCGACATCCACGACAGAGTCAACTACGCGGCGGTCGAGACCGACGTGCATATAAACAACAGAAAGATAACCCTCGACCTTACGATCAACACCGACATCTGTCCGGTCTCCGAATATTTCGAGATATTCTTAGGCAGAATGGTCATGTGCAAAAAAGCCGCGGAGGCCATAAACGGCGTCTTCGAGCTTATGATCAACGATACAAAACTGATGTAACAACATAGCGATTAGGGATTAGGGATTAGCGAATAGGAGCCTAATACGCTTCTGTAGCGTCAAAACGGCCTCTGTAGCCGCATAGGAAAACATAGTATTCCCATACCGCCGACTTAAGCGTCAGGCGTTACAGCGGCAAATTTTACCCCCTAATCGCTATTCGCTAATCGCTAATCTCTACGTTCGCTAATAGCTAATAGCTAATCGCTACGGCGCTCCGTTGTTGACAACCGAGAAGTTTTAGTGTATAATAAAAGCAGAAAAGAGGTAAACCGAATACTCGGTTAGCCAAGAAAGATAAACATTAATAATGTAACCGTCCTTGACTGAGGGGCGGTTACACTGCTTTTATGGAGACTATTATCAAAAATATGATAACAGAAATTATTATCTTAAATAATATCTTCCACAACGTAGAGATTAGAGATTAGCGATTAGGGATTAGGCTTGAAAACAAGCGCCGCGTCTCTATTTTTAAGCGGTTTTATGATATGATCGCTAAAGAAACCCAAAACAAAAAGCAGGCAATGCCTGCCCGCTCTTCAATTACCTCTAATCTGCTAAAAATGATTATATAACATTCGACAAATCATGTCAATTTACAATTCTTTTACAAAGTATTCCCTTTTCTCAAATATAACCGTTCAGCGTTACAGCGGCAAATTTCACCCCCTATTCGCTATTCGCTAATCCCTAATCGCTACGTTGTTGTCCCCGCATGTCACTTTTAACGTTTTATAATATAGATAGCGCCCGTTATGCGGCGTAAATCTATTTAGAAAGCGAGGAGTTATTTTAATGATTAGTTTAAGCGAACTGCTCGGCCGGTTCCATAACGTCAGAGGCGGCGGGGACAGGTTTCAGGCAAGTTGTCCGTGTCACAGAGACAAAGAGCCGAGCCTGTCCATAAAGGCGGCGGGCGACAAATATTTACTTCACTGCCACGCCGGCTGCGATACCAAAGATATTTTAAGCGCGGTCGGCCTTAAGTATTCGGACGTCGATTCCAATATACAGCCCTCCGGCGCGGAGCGGGCGAGCAAAGAAAAGTGGGCGTTCTACCTCGAAAATCTGGTCGGGGATAACCACAAGGTCAAAGCCCGCTACGACTACTTGGGCGAACGCGGCGAATACCTCTATTCCAATATCCGGCTCGAAAACGGCGCGGGTAAAACGTTCAGGCAGGGCGTTATCGAGGGCGAGAGGATAAACCTGAGCCTTAGCGGCGTAGAGCGGACGCTCTACAACCTGCCGCGGATAGTAAAGACCGTCCGGACGTATAAGGACAAATATCCCGTCTTTATCGTCGAGGGCGAGAAAGACGCGGAGACGCTGAAAAGCTTAGGCCTCGTAAACGTAACGACGACGGGCGGCGCGAAGAGCTGGCGGGGCGAGCTTAGCAAATATTTCGTCGGCGCGGACGTGGTTATCCTGCCCGACAACGACCAAGCGGGCGCGGCGTTCGCAAACGAGGTCATCGCAAAAATAAAACCGTTTGCGAGCAGAATAACCGTCTGCGCAGTCTCGGATAAGCCCAAAGGCGACGTGACCGATTTTATCGAGGCCGGACATACCAAAGCCGAACTATTAAGCATGATAAAAGAAGCCCAACAAAATATCGTCGGAATAACCGCGTCAGCCCCCGCGCCAACGTCGGCGCATACGCAAAATACGCCCCCCGCGCAACCCTCGGCGTATCCGCAAACCGGAGCGAACGCGACCGGCCTGCCCGCGCAAAATTCAGCGTATACGAATAGCCCGACCCATGCGCAAACGTCGCCCGGTTCCGCCCCTATTCGCTATTCGCTAATCTCTAATCGCTATTGTTGGTATCCCGACTGGCTCAATATCAAGCTAAAGCGAAACGAAGACGGGAGCGTAAGCGTCAAGAAGACGCTCAACGTGGATAATCTCAGCGCGGCGGTGAGCGAATACATAGATTATTTTATCTCGAGGGTGAGCGGCGCAAATAACGACAGCCTGTTCGTCTATGAAAACGGGGTCTACAGCCCCTACAACGACAATCAGATAGACGAAATAATCCGCCGTTTTATCCCCCGGGGCATGGCGAGGAGCGCTATCATTCGCGACGTCCGCAATCTGCTTATGTGTTCGCCGGGCAGGGTTATCCCGTACGAAGACGTAAACGCAAACGAGCGGTATATCAACCTCAAGAACGGTATCTACGACCTCAAAGAGGACAAGCTTATCCCGCATACGCCGAGACTTATCAGCACGATACAGTATAACTGCGGCTATGACGAAAACGCCGAAGCTCCGACGTTTACAAAATACATAAGCGATCTGTGCACGGACGACGAGGGCGACGTAGATCAGACAGAGATCGACCTGCTCCAGGAATGGACGGGGCTGATCCTATCAAATATACCCATATATAAGGTAAAGAAAGCGCTGATACTGTATTCAGCGGCGGGGAATACGGGAAAGACGCAATTTTTGGCGCTTATCTCACACCTGATCGGACGCGAATACGTCGGCGGGTTCGACCTGCAAACGCTGTGCGGCAAGGACGACAGGTTCTCGACCAGCGGGCTTATAGGCAAGCGCATGAACATCAACGGCGACCAGCGCAGCGACGAGATCGAGACGACCTCGATGTTTAAAATGCTGACCGGCGGCGACGCGATCAAGGTAGAACCTAAAGGGAAGCAAGCGTTTAGTTATAAATACGGCGGCGGGCTATTGTTCGCCTGCAACGATCTTCCGGCGTTCAGCACGGATAAGGGCGGATATATGTTCGACAGATTCTGCATAATCCCCTGCGATAATATTATCCCTGCCGAGCGGCGGGACCGCGGACTCCTGGACAAGCTGAAGCGGGAGGCGGACGGAGTGTTTACGTGGGCGCTCGAGGGCTTAAAACGGCTTATAAAGAACGATTTCAACTTCACCCTCTGCCCGCGAAGCGAGTTCGCTCTCGACGATTACCAAGACCGCCTCGACAGCGTGGGCGAGTACCTGAGGCTCTACTGTACAATAACGGACAACCCCAAGGACAGGATAGCCAAGTCCAATTTAGACTTCAAATACGAACGCTGGGCGACCGACAACCAACGCCGCCCTGTCGGAAAGCGAAACATGATCGACAGACTCGCAAAACACGGCGTGGGGTATAGGAAAAAATATTGCGGTTACCCCTGCTATATCTGCATAAAGCCTAAAAATAAAGATTTGCTCGTAGTCGAAGACGAAGGCGCGGAGCCTGAGCATTTGCCCGAAGCGTTCGAGGATATTATTACGTGAAGTTAAATGTTTGAAAAGTTACTCAGGAGCGGCCGCGCTTGCCGCTCCATTTTTTTACTTTCCCTAAAACTCCCTAAAACTCCCTAAAAGAATTACGTTTTTTCAGGGGTTTCGCGTTGTTCAGGGAAATTAGGGAGGGTTTTTCCTATTCCTTTATATATTTATTTTTTATATTATATTTTTTCTTTTTCAAGTAACTTATTATAAAAAAGTTCTCTAAACTCCCTAAAAATCCGGAAAATACCGTGAAAACGTTATTTTTTTAGGGACTTTTGCAAAAAAATACTCCCTAAACGCTCCCTAAAAGCTCCCTAAAACTCCCTAAAACTATTTTACACTTTTACATATATTTCTATCTGTTCAATTTACGCCCATCAGTAAAATCTATATGAGAGAAAAAACTCCCTAAAAAGTTAGTCAAAACAGCGCAAAGCCCGTAAAAACGTTACAAATTTTAGGGAGTCTTATTTTTGTGATAATATTTCGTATATGAAAATTTTTTAATAAAAGTATAAAAATGGGGAAAATACCCCAGCAGGGTATATTGACTAGAACTATCGCGAGGAGGGGGAGTTTTCCCGGACGCACAAAAACGGAGCGGCCGACCCGCTCCTATAACTCGATTTCCTCGCCCGTATCGGCTTTAATTTTAGCCTGTAGGGCTTTTTTTATATATCCGTTTAAACTCTCTCGCCGTGTTCTTCTGCGATATCTTTCAAAACCTGTTTTTTTCCTCTTTTTACCCTGAATGGAACTTGTTCATATGCTTTAGCGTTATATTTGGCGTTTGCTCTTTTTCTTGCTTCCGACAATGCCAATTTATAATCACCCCTTGACATAGATCGTTTTACATGTTATAATCCAAGTACAAAGGAACAGCTTTGATTGTTCCGCTAAGGTTTATGTAAATATAACCGTCACGGCGCAAACGTGGCGGTTATTTCTTTATGTAAATAATGATTAATAATATCAAAACTAATATTATTTCAATATCGCACATATCAACACCCCCTTTCGGTAGGCGTTGGAACAACCGCCGCTATTCCTTTGTACCGTTTTAGTATAACATAATTATATATTCCAGTGAATATACATTGTATTCAATATTTACGGGGATATATTGTGCATAATTACATCTTGATATATTCGCATAAGTATAGTAAGTCCACAAGATAAAACAATCAAACAAATTAAAAGTAAAGTTGTCAGAGAGTAGGAGCCTAATACGCTTCTGTAACGTCAAAACGGCCTCTGTAGCCGCAAACGGAAAACAACGTATTCCATTTCTGCCGACTTAAGCGTTCGGCGTTAAATTAACCCGTTTCACCCCCTATTCGCTATTCGCTAATCGCTAATCGCTACGTTGTCTTCTTTTAAATTTTGTTAACAATTCGGTCATATCTCTTGACTAAAACTCTGATAGAGGCTATAATATGTCGATATATGGGTACGTTTTCATCTGTAAAACTATCGTATATTTATAGCTTTATGTAAAATTAAGCTAAGATTTTTTCAGAAAAAATAATTAAATTTTATATTCAATACAGCCGACGCAAGCCGGCTCAATTAAGGAGGAGAAAAAATTGTCCAGAAGTTTGGTAAAGTTTGCGGCGATTATCGTTGTAATAGCCGCGCTTTTGTATGTCGGCTTGTTCGGACTTGATTTTACCAATACGGTAAGATTTCCCGGTATAACCGACAGCGACGGAATAACCCAGGGTCTGGATCTCAAAGGCGGAACCGTTATCGTGTTTAAAGCGCAGACGGACAGCCCGTCCGAGGACGATATGGACACTGCGGTTAACATGTTAAGACAGCGTCTTGACTTCCAGGGATACACGGAAGCAAGCGTTACGCAGCAAGGCTCGGATAAAATAAGAGTCGAACTGCCGGACGTACAGGATTCGGAGCAGGCGGTGGATACGCTCGGAGCTACGGCTCAGCTCGAATTCCAGGACGCGGCCGGTAATATCATAATGTCGGGAAGCGACGTTAGCGACGCCAGAGCCGAATACGGTCAGACGGAGCAGGGAGTATCCCAGAATTCATATTACATCACTCTCGAACTGACCGACGAAGGCCGCCAGAAGTTCGCGGCGGCTACCGCGGAGGTAGCGGCTCAAGCGTCGCAGGGAACTAACTATATCGCGATCATGATGGACGGTCAGGTTCTCACCGCGCCCAGCGTAAGAGAGCAGATAGATTCGGACACCTGCGTTATAACCGGCGACTTTACGGCGGAAGAGGCTAACTCTTTGGCCGCTAACATCAAGTCGGGTCAGCTTCCGTTTACGCTCCAGCCGGACGAGGTCAGAGTAGTAAGCGCGACGCTCGGCGAGGAAGCGCTCAACCAGGCGGTGCTCGCGGGTATCATAGGCATGATCCTGGTCATGGTATTCATGCTCGTTATATACCGTCTGCTCGGTCTGATGGCGGATATAGCCCTCTTGTTCTATATCTCGGTCACGTTTATAATACTTTCGGTATTCCACGTCAACCTGACGCTTCCGGGTATAGCCGGTATCATACTGGCGATAGGTATGGCGGTCGACGCTAACGTCGTTATATTCGAACGTATCAAAGAGGAGCTTAAGCTCGGCAAGACCGTAAGAAGCGCGGTAGAGGCCGGCTTCCACAGAGCTCTGGCCGCCGTTATAGACTCTAACGTGACCACGATCATCTCGGCCGCTATTCTTTGGTGGCTCGGCGCCGGTACTATCAAAGGTTTCGGTATGACGCTGCTTTTGGGCGTAGTGATCTCGATGGTTTCGGCTATCTTCGTAACAAGACTGCTGCTCAGACAGATGATCGGTATGAACGTTAAGCATCTATGGCTTTACGGTATAAACAAAAAGAAAGACAAAGGCGAAAGCCTGAAAGGGGGAGAGGCGTAATGGTAAACATAGTTAAGCATAAATGGGTGTTCTTTACTATATCCATCGTGTTGTCGGTTATCAGCATAATCTCTCTCATATTCAGAGGCTTTAACCTCGACACCGACTTTGCGGGCGGTATAGCGCTGACTTACGAGATCGCGGGCGACTTTACGACCGCCGACGTAGAACAGGTAGTCAACGGCTCGCTGGACGGCAGATCCGCTTCTTCGGTTCAGAAGTCCGGCAACGAGGTCATCATTAAAATAGGCTATGAAAACGGCCTTACGGACGAAGAGAGAAATACCTATTCAAACGAAACGCGCGACGCCGTAACCCAGGCTCTCGAGGCTCAGTACGGCGCTCCGGTAACCGACGCGGCTTCGACGGACGCCGCGGCTGCGGAGACGACCGATACGACCGCGACCGACGCGACGGCTGAAGATACCGCCGCCGCGGATACCGCGACCGACGCTACGACCGAGGACGCGGCTACGACTGAGGACGCAACCGCCGAGACAACGGATGCAACCGCCGAAGACGCGGCTGCGGACGCAACGACCGAGGACGCTGCGACTGCGGATGAGACGGCTACGACTGAGGACGCGGCCGCTGCGGATACCGCCGACGCTACGACCGAGGACGCGGCTACGACTGAGGACGCGGCAACTGCCGACGAGGCAACTACTGCCGATACAACTGCGGACGCGAGCGCCGATCTCTTAAGCGGATCGAGACTTAAGAGCATGGACGTTATCTCGCCGTCTTCGGGTCAGGAACTTGCGCGTTCGGCGCTGTGGATGTCGCTGCTCGCGTGCGCGGGTATACTGATCTATGTAACGATCAGATTTGAATTTACTTCGGGCTGCGTAGCTATTATCGCGCTTGTGCACGACATACTCTTGCTCGTCGGACTGTACTCGCTGCTTCAGTGGTCGGTAAACATCAACTTTATCGCCGCGGTCCTGACGGTTCTCGGTTATTCTATCAATAACACGATCGTCATCATGGACAGGATCCGCGAGAACACGCGTCATTCGAGAAAAGAGACCTACGCGGAGATCGCGAATACGAGTATCCTGCAGACCATGACGCGTTCTATCAACACCACGGTAACGACGCTGCTGACGATAGGCATGGTTTATATCCTGGGCGTTCAGTCGATACAGGCGTTCGCGCTGCCTATCATCATAGGTATCGTATTCGGTTTCTATTCGTCGGTATTTATCTCCGGTCCGTTATGGGCGACCTGGAAAGATTCGGCTGTTACGGCTAAGAGAAAGAACGCGGCCGCAAACAGCAAAAACGCTAAAGGCGGAAAGAAGAAGTAATCGATAACGGATAATGGATATCGACAATATTTAATATCCCTATCAAACTGAATAAAATAGAGCCGTTGTTTTGAGATAGACAGCGGCTCTTGTTTTATCTCTTTTGACTGAAACGACCGCCTGAGATCGTTTCTATAAATATATCTCGACGATATAGACCTATATCCCCTCCCGATACGCCGGCCTCCTTTACCTCTTCCTCTTACGCCCGGCTTTCGGCGCAAAAAAAGAGCCGGGGAACGCCGGCCGAACGTTTGATATCCGGACGGCTCCCCAAGCTCCGACTTTATCTCAGCTTATTATTATTTGTACGGCTATTAGTTATTCTTAGGAACGGTCTCCCAATCCTTTAAGAATCTCTCAATGCCTATATCCGTGAGCGGGTGTTTCGTCATCTGCATGATAACGTTATACGGGATAGTCGCGATGTCGCAGCCGAGGCGCGCCGCTTCTATAGCGTGGAGCGGATTTCTTACGCTCGCCGCGATTATCTCGGTCTTGATCTCGGGATCCGCCGCGAATACGTCCACGATCTCCTCGATAAGAGTCATACCGGTCTGACCTACGTCGTCAAGTCTGCCGAGGAAGGGGCTTACATACGTAGCGCCCGCGCGAGCCGCCAGGAGCGCCTGAGCCGCGGAGAATATCAACGTAACGTTGGTCTTTATGCCCTTAGCCGTAAGCTGTTTGACCGCTCCGAGTCCCGCCGGGATCATCGGTATCTTGATTACCAGATTCGGGTTGTTTATCTTTTCAACCAGTTCCAGCGCTTCTTTTACCATGCCTTCGGTGTCGAGGCTGACTACTTCCGCGCTGATAGGACCGTCTACAATAGAGGTTATCTCCTTAACGACCTCGATAAAGTCTCTGCCCTCTTTGGCTATAAGAGACGGGTTGGTCGTAACGCCACAAATAACGCCCATGTCGTTTACTTCGCGGATATAATCCACATTGGCTGTGTCGACAAAAATTTTCATTTCACTTTACTCTCCTTTTTAAATTAAGTTTGTTATGTATATTTTTCGCCGGACGAATCCGGCATTTTATTTTTTTCTTATTGATTACCTCGGCTCAACGCTCGCCGCGCCTTGTCCGAATCAATTTAAAACCGATTTTATGACTTCTCCGAGTTTCTGTAATTGTCTATGACCTTCTTAACGGTCTCCTTTGCCGGACCTCCGACAAGCTTTCTCTGGCTCACGCAGGTCTTAAGCGATATCTCGTCGTATATATCCTCGCCGAACAGCTGTGAAAACTCCTTGAACTCGTCCATGCTCAACTCGTCTATATACTTATCGTTTTCAATACAGTACGCAACCATCCTGCCGACTACGGCGTGCGCGTCTCTAAAAGGCAGTCCGCGCTTTACGAGATAGTCCGCCACGTCGGTCGCGTTGGTAAAACCGCCCTTGGCGCCGTGCAGCATATTATCGGCTTTTATCTTCATTGTGGAGATCATCTTCTCAAAGACCGGAACGCACAGTTTGACCGTGTCCACGGCGTCGAAGATCTGCTCCTTATCCTCCTGCATATCTTTATTATATGCGAGCGGCAAGCCCTTCATCATCGTTAAAAGTCCCATAAGCGAGCCGTACACCCTTCCGGTCTTGCCTCTGGCGAGTTCCGCCACGTCGGGGTTCTTCTTCTGCGGCATTATGCTCGACCCTGTGCTGTACGCGTCGTCCAGTTCTATAAACGCGAACTCGTGCGAGCTCCAAAGTATTATCTCCTCCGAGAATCTGCTGAGGTGCATCATTACCGCTGACAGGCAAAATGCAAGTTCGAGTACAAAATCCCTGTCCGAGACGCCGTCCAAGCTGTTGAGCGTCACTGAATCAAATCCCAGCTTATCGCAGACGAAATCTCTGTCGAGATCGTAAGTAGTACCCGCGAGCGCGCCGCTGCCGAGCGGCATGACGTTTATGCGTCTCCGGCAATCCGCAAGTCTCTCGGTATCCCTCTTAAACATCTCATAATAAGCCATTACATGGTGCGCGAGCGTGATAGGCTGAGCCTTTTGCAGATGAGTGTAACCGGGCATTATGGTCTCCATATTATCTTCTGCAATATCGAGAATAGTAGATTTCAAAGAATTAAGATCCTTAACTATTTCGTCTACCTCGTCTCTCAGATACATCCTGAGATCGAGCGCGACCTGATCGTTGCGGCTTCTTCCCGTATGCAATTTCTTGCCCACGTCGCCTATACGCGAGATCAATATAGTCTCAATATTCATATGGATATCCTCGGCGTCGATCTCAAACTCGACCTTTCCGCTTTCGATATCCTCTTTTATCTCTCCGAGCGTCTTTACTATCAGCGCGGCGTCCTCCTCGGGGATTATCCCCTGTCTGCCGAGCATTTCGGCGTGCGCCTGGCTTCCGAGTATATCCTGCGCGTACATCCGCGCGTCGAACCGGATCGACGAGTTGAAGTCGTCCACCATCGCGTCCGTCGATTTTGAAAAACGTCCTCCCCATAACTTCATATGATTTCTCCTGACATCTTAAATAATATTTAGCGCCGCCGTCCGCGTCGGCTTGTTCCAGACTTACGCGCGACGGCGCCCAAGCGCGAGCCGCCCGGCGTCCGTTTAAAACGCGGGCTTCGCCTGCGCCCGAATGCGAAAGCGGCCTTCGCGCCTTCGCGCCGCCGGGGCGGGCGGAGTATGTCTGAGCTCGCGCTCCTCCGTCCGCCTCGCCGTAATATGAGCCTCTAAGGCTTAATATTTATCCTATTTCTCTTCCTCGTTCTTTTTATTCATCAAAGCGCGAACCTTGAGCGGCAGACCGAACAGGTTGATAAAGCCTTCGCTGTCCTTATGGCTGTAGAGCTCGTGGCTGTCGCCGAAGCTTGCGATGTCCTCGTTATAGAGCGAGTACTTGGACTTGGAACCCGCCGGGGTCGCCTGACCCTTGTACAGTTTCATCCTGACTTCTCCGGTCACGGTCCGCTCCATCGAATCGACCATAGCCGAAAGCGCTTCTCTGAGCGGGGTGAACCATTTTCCGTCGTAGACCAGCTCCGCGAACTTTATCGCGGCCTGACGCTTAAACGCCTGCGTGTCGCGGTCGAGGCAGAGATATTCGAGTTCCTGGAGCGCGGCGTAGAGGATAGTTCCGCCCGGGGTCTCGTAAACGCCCCGCGACTTCATTCCGACAAGTCTGTCCTCCACTATGTCGGCGATACCTATGCCGTTAGCGCCGCCCAAAGCGTTGAGCTTTTCGACCAATGGACGCGGAGCGAGCTTCTCGCCGTCTATGGATACCGGAACGCCTTTTTCGAAACCGATCGTAATATAGGTCGGCTTATCCGGCGCCTTCTCGGGCGATACGCCGAGCTTGAGCAGATTATCGAGCTGAGGTTCGTTCGCGGGATCTTCAAGATCCATGCCCTCGTGGCTGATGTGCCAGATGTTTCTGTCTCTCGAGTACAAGTCCTTTTTGGTGACCGGGATCTCTATATTATGAGCCTCGGCGTAGTCCACCGCGTCCTCGCGGGATTTGATATCCCATATTCTCCACGGAGCGATTATCTTTACATCCGGAGCGAGCGCCTTTATCGTGAGCTCGAAGCGAACCTGGTCGTTGCCCTTGCCGGTCGCGCCGTGACAGATGGCTACCGCGCCCTCCTTCTTAGCGATCTCGACCAATCTCTTCGCGATTATCGGACGCGCGTGAGAGGTGCCGAGCAGATACTTGCCCTCGTATACCGCTCCCGCCTTGAGAGTCGGGAATATATAATCCTCCACATACTCGTCGCGAAGGTCTTCTATATACAACTTTGAAGCGCCGGCTTTCTTAGCGCGCTCCTCGAGGCCCTCGGTCTCCTTGCCCTGTCCTACGTCGCCGCATACCGCGATAACGTCGTAGTCGTAGTTCTCCTTAAGCCAGGGGATAATGATAGAAGTGTCCAGACCTCCCGAATATGCGAGTACAACTTTTTCTTTTGCCATTTATGATTACCTCCAAACGTCTTGCGAACAAATATAAATATTTGCATAAAAATTACATCTATGTTATTATATAATAAATAATTTATTATTGCAATAAATTTTTGATATTTTTTAACGCCGCGGACAATATTTTAATATCCGCTTCAAAAATAAGGAGATAAAAATGCGAATACTTGGGATCGACCCCGGATACGCTATAGTCGGATACGGAATTATCGACTATAGCGACAACAAATTCAAGACCGTCGATTACGGCGCGATAACCACGACCCCGGACGTTGAGATGAACGACCGGTTCAAGCTGATACACGACCGGCTGAGCGATATCATAACCCTTACGAAGCCGGATTTCATGGCGGTCGAGGAACTGTTCTTCAACAGCAACCAAAAGACCGCGATAAACGTCGCGCAGGCGAGAGGCGTTCTTCTGCTCGCCGCGCTTAACAAGGGCGTGAAGATCTTCGAATACACGCCGCTCCAGGTAAAACAGGCGGTGGTCGGCTACGGCAGAGCCGAAAAGACGCAGGTCCAGCAGATGGTAAAACTCCTGCTCGGCCTCGACAAGATCCCCAAGCCGGACGATACGGCCGACGCGCTCGCGGTCGCGGTCTGCCACGCCCATTCGTATAATCCCGCGCGGCTCGATCTGAATAAATATATCGGGAAATAACGACGTCTCGCTCGGTATATAAATTTTGCCGAACAGCCAAGCCCCGGACAGGAAAACGGCGAAGGATCGAATATTTCAGATACATATTTGAATGTATATTTAGTTGTATATTCAGAGGTATATTTAGTTGCATGTTTAGTTGCATATTTGAATGTATATTTAGATACATATTTGGAGGTATATATAGAAAATACAAACGAATACGAGATAAAGCTCTCGGTCGGGCTGGACGGTAATCCCGACGCGGCGAAGATAAGAAAGGCTGTCTTCTGCGACGAGCAGGGTTTTAAAAACGAGTTCGACGAGATAGACAGGACCGCCTTCCATATCGTCTTATATAAAGACGGCGTCCCCGCGGCGACCGGCAGGCTGTTTTTAGAGACCGGAGACGAATACATAGGCTTGTTTGGCGGCGGGGCGCCCGTAGTTATGCGGCTCGGCAGGCTCGCGGTAACGAAGAGCTTCCGAGGCTCCGGGCTGGGCGCCGCCGCGGCGGTCGAGCTTGAGAGGATAGCCGCCGAAAAGGGAGCCGCGGGAGTCGTATTATCGGCTCAGACTCAGGCTATGGGCTTTTATAAAAAGCTCGGGTATATTCCGGTCGGCGGGGAATATTTGGAGGAATTCTGCCCGCATATAACTATGATAAAGGATTTGCAATAAAGGATTCGGCGCGGCTTCGCTTTGGCGTCCGCTTTGGCGTCCGATTCGGCGCCTCTTTTTTACGGACGCAAAAGCCGCCGTCCGACGCGGTTTTTCGCCGGGGTCATTAAATTTTTAACAAAAACGCCGCTTTAAAAAGTATATTTTTCACCATTATACAAATACTAATTGCAGTTAACATATTCTTGTTAAACTCTAAAAGGATCATAATTTTAGTATTTAGTTAAACAGAAAAAATATCAAAGAAAAGAATGGAGAGAAATATATGAAAGCTACCGGAATAGTGAGAAGAATCGACGATCTGGGGCGTATCGTAATCCCGAAAGAGATACGCCGCACTATGAGAATACACGAGGGCGACCCTCTGGAAATATATACCGAGCACGACGGCAGAGTTATTTTTAAGAAATACTCGCCCATAGGCGAGCTCAGCGAATTCGCATGCCAATACGCGGACTCTCTGAGCAAGGCCACGGGGCTTACCGCCTGCATAACCGACAAGGACAACATAATAGCCGTATCCTCGAACGAAAAACAAAAGCAGCGCGAGCTTAAGGAGAAGCCGATCTCCTCCTCTATAGAGAGGATCATGCAGAGCAAGGACGTATTCACCTCGGAGGACGGCTCGCAGAGGATCAGCATAACCGGCGACAGCGAGGACTTCGAGGCCGGGGTCGTCGCTCCGATAATCTACGACGGAGACCCTATAGGCTCGGTAGTCTTCGTCAAGGACGAGTCGGGCGAGGTCACGACCGTAGAACAAAAGCTCGCCGAAACGGCGGCTTGCTTTTTGGGAAAGACGATGGAATAACAAAAGCGCTTTTTTATTTATTATCCAACCGGCAGGGGCGGCTCCAAACGAGCTTCGCCCCTTTAATTATGCGCGGATATCGGCGCCGGTATTTTTAGGCGCCCGCTTTATAACGCGGCTTCGGCTTCCCTATCCCGCCGCAAAGGTTTTATCCTGAAACGGTCGGATATGCTTAAGCGCCCCGCTTATTCGCTCCAAAAATCAAAAAAACCTATTGCTATAACGCCAAATTTGTTCTATAATATTAAACATGCTATATAAAAACGTATAAACTATATAAGAAGGATAACTTAAAAATGAGAAATAACAGGAAATACGGCGGCGCTCCAAAAAACGCGCCGCAAAGCGACGATAATATCTATGGGCGCAATCCCGTTCTCGAGGCGCTCGAATCGGGGCGATCTATAGATAAGATATTTATTCAGGACGGGATAAACGCTCCCGTTATCGGCCGGATCCGAAACCTCGCAAAGAGCCGGGGCGTGACCTACAGCTTTACCGATAAGCGCAGGCTCGACCGCATGACCGGCGGGGAGAATCATCAGGGCGTCGTCGCGGTCGGCGCGGCTCACGCCTATTCCTCGGTCGAGGATATACTGGATCGGGCTAAGGAAAACGGCGAGGAGCCTTTTATCGTGATATGCGAAGGACTTACCGACCCCCATAACCTGGGCGCGGTGATCAGGACCGCGGACGCGGCGGGCTGCCACGGCGTGATAATACCGAAGAACAGAAGCGTTCAGCTGAGTTCTACGGTCGCCAAGGTCGCGGCGGGGGCGATAGAGCATATCCCGGTCGCCAAGGTCGTAAATATAGCTCAAACAGTAGAAAAACTCAAAAAGGAAGGGCTGTGGATAGTCGGAACGGACCTGAGCGCGACCATGACGCACTACGAATGCGATATGGCCGGAGCTATCGGCGTAGTGATAGGCTCCGAGGGCGAGGGGATAAGCCGGATCGTCCGGGAGAGCTGCGACTTTCTGGTCAAGATCCCGATCAAAGGCGGCGCGGAATCCCTCAACGCCTCGGTCGCCGCGGGAGTCGTTCTGTACGAGGCGCTCAGACAACGGAGCAACGTAGAGATTAGAGATTAGCGAATAGAGAATAAGGGGCGAAACGGGCGGCTTTAACGCCGAACGGCTTTGTTTGCGGAAATGGAATACAACGTAGAGATTAGGGATTAGGGATTAGAGATTAGCGAATAGGGGGCAAAATTCGCCGCTTTAACGCCGAACGCAAACGCCTGCGGAAATGAAATACTTTGTTTTCCTATCGCGTAACAGTCGCCGTTTAAACGTTACAGAAACGTTTTTACTTCCTAATCGCTATTCGCTAATCTCTAATCGCTACGTTCGCTAATCTCTATGTTGTAAAAGAATTGTAAATTGACATGATTTGTCATATGATGTATAATTACCTTTAGCAGATTAGAGGTAATTGAAGAGCGGTTAGCCACCCCATTTTATAATGAAAGGGGGTGTTCATCTCCATTATGTTACATAAGGAGGTGATTGCTGATGAAATTATTCTTTCGAGTATTGTTACTCGTTATAATATTTCTTATGGTTTTCACCATTAAAGCAGTATAACCGCCCCATCGCTAAATAGGCGGTTATACTAAACCCATTATTTGGCTGACCGAGTATTCGGTTTACCTCTTTTCTGCTTTTATTATACACTAATTATTCCGCGTTGTCAACGTAGAGATTAGGGATTAGTAATTAGGGATTAGGAGGTAAAATTCGCCGCTTTAACGCCGAACGGATTTGTTTGCGGAAATGGATACTTTGTTTTCCTATCGCGCCGCAGAAGCCGCATAGACGATTACAACAGCGTTTTACGCTCCTGATACCTATTTATATTATTTAGAAAAAAGGTGAATACATGAAAATTTTAGCAGTAGGCGATATCGTCGGCGAGGCCGGCAGAGAATTTATTTACAACAATCTTTTTAAGATACGCAAAAAATACGATATCGACTTCGTAATAGCCAACGGCGAGAACGCCGCGAACACTAACGGGATAACTCACGACATAGCCAATATGCTGGTAGATCGGGGCGTGGACGTTATCACTATGGGCAATCACACCTTCTCTAACCGCGAGTGTCCGGCGGTTCTGGAGTCGAATCCGTATATAATAAGGCCGCTCAATCTCGCCGGAGATATCGAGGGCGTCGGCTCGATCGTCTCGGACACGCCGTTCGGCAAGGTGGGCGTTATAAATCTGCTCGGCAGGGTCGGCATGAGCCCCGCGGACTGCCCGTTCAGAGCCGTCGAAAAGGCGATCGGGGAGATGGACGCCGACATAATAGCGGTGGATATGCACGCCGAGGCGACCAGCGAAAAGCTCGCCATGGGTAATTTTATCGACAGTATGCAAGACGACCCGCGGCCTAAGATCGTATTCGGCACGCACACCCACGTTCAGACCGCCGACGAGCATATCATGCCCTACGGCGTCGGCTATATCTCCGACCTCGGAATGACCGGAGTCATGGACTCGGTGCTCGGCGTTAAGAAGGAGATCATCATCCAGTTCTACTACAACATGGGCAAACGCTATAAGTTCGAGAAAGCGGACGGCGTAGCGTGGTTCAACGGCTGCGTCTTCGATATCGACGTAAGCGCCAAAAAGGTCGTCGGACTTAAGCGTTTAAGATTCAATAAGATTTAGCGGGGCGATAGAATATGAACTTTGAATTTATCGAAAAAAAGACGGACGGGCGCGAATACCTCCTCCCCTCTCCTCTTAATACCGACTTCTCCTTCGCCGCGTTCACAAGCAAAGTCGGCGGCTTCAGCCATGGCAAGATCGAGGGGCTGAACCTCGGCTTCAGGGTCGGCGACGAAAAAGAAAACGTATACAAAAACTACCGCGCGGTCGCCTCCGACCTCGGCTTCGACCTCGACAAGGCCGTCCTCGCAAGGCAGACCCACACCGATAATATAAGGATCGTTACCGAAGACGACCTCGGCAAGGGGATAACCAAAGAGAGCGATATAACCGATACCGACGGGCTTATAACCGATATAAAGGGCGCGACGCTGATCATATTCGCCGCGGACTGTATGCCGGTATTATTCTTAGATCCCAAAAAGAAAGTAGTCGCGGCGGCGCATTCGGGCTGGCGGGGAACGGTCAAAGAGATCGCCGCCAAGACCGTGCGGCTGATGAAGTCGGAGTTTGGGAGCGAGCCTGAGGACATTCTGGCCGCGGTAGGACCGAGCATCGGAAAATGCTGTTTCGAGGTAGACGAGGACGCGGCGTTTTGCTTCGATAAGCGCTACAGAATACCCAAATCGGGCGGCAAATATCACGTGGATCTGTGGAGCGCCGTTAGGGATATGCTCGAACGCGAGGGCGTTCCGCCGCAAAACATAGGCGTGAGCGGCGTTTGCACGATATGCCATAGCGATAAATATTATTCCTACCGCGCGCATAAAGACCGCGCCGGAAGATGCGCGGGAACGATAGGAATCAGACGTTAGACGTTAGAGATTAGGCGCCCAACGCGCTGTCGTAGCGTTAAAAACGGCTTCGGTAACCGTTTAGGAAAACAAAGTATTCTATCGCGAACAAAGCCGTCATGCGTTACAACGGCGAATTTCACCCACTAATCTCTACGTTGCTCAGTTGTTGACAACGCGGAATAATTAGTGTATAATAAAAGCAGAAAAGAGGTAAACCGAATACTCGGTCAGCCAAATAATGGGTTTAGTATAACCGCCTATTTAGCGATGGGGCGGTTATACTGCTTTAATGGTGAAAACCATAAGAAATATTATAACGAGTAACAATACTCGAAAGAATAATTTCATCAGCAATCACCTCCTTATGTAACATAATGGAGATGAACACCCCCTTTCGTTATAAAATGGGGTGGCTAACCGCTCTTCAATTACCTCTAATCTGCTAAAGGTAATTATACATCATATGACAAATCATGTCAATTTACAATTCTTTTACAACATAGAGATTAGAGATTAGGGATTAGGGATTAGAGATTAGCGAATAGGGGGCAAAATTCGCCGCTTTAACGCCGAACGCAAACGCCTGCGGAAATGAAATACTTTGTTTTCCTATCGCGTAACAGTCGCCGTTTAAACGTTACAGAAACGTTTTTACTTCCTAATCGCTATTCGCTAATCTCTAATCTCTACGTTCGCTAATCCCTAATCTCTACGTTGTATTCCATTTCCGCAAACAAATCCGTCGGGCGTTAAAGCCGCCCCTTTTACCCCCTATTCGCTATTCTCTAATCGCTAATCTCTACGTTGCTAATCGCTACGTTGTTTTCGTCCAAACTCGCATGGGTCACGTAAAACGCTACCAGTTCTTCGAGGATCTCGTCTCTCTCTACCTTTCTGATAAGGCTTCTGGCATTGTTATAGGACGTGATATAGGACGGATCGCCCGATAAAATATAGCCCACAAGCTGATTTATCGGATTATAGCCTTTCTCCGTCAGCGCTTCATGAACCTTGAGTATGATCTCTTTCGGAGCCGGACGCTCGATAGGAAGTTCAAACTTCATTGTGTTTGAAATATTCTGGGAATTATCATTATTCACTTACAACACCCGCCTTTTCTTAATAGTTTTATCAAATAAGCTTCGCTTTGAGTATTCAGCTATCCATAAATAATATGCAAAAGCGCCCCGGAGCTATCCCGGACGGACATATTAATATTGATAAACTATTGACAATTATATATCAAAGCCGCCGCAATGTCAAGTAAACCGCGGGGTTTTAAATGTAAACTTATTATAAACAAAAAGTGACGAGAAAATTATGATTCAAAAAGATCTTGGTATATTTTAATTTATACATTGTCTATGTCTATCCCCATATCTTGAAACATTTCTTCAACGCTTTCAAAAGCCCTCTGGTTATCGGCGTCCGCGCTTGATTCCTTAACGAATTTCGCCAGCTTTTCTATTTTATCCTTCGGATATACGACGACCGGACACAGAAATATCCCGCCGTCTCTTTCCATCACTTCAAACTTATCGCCCTCGGAAATACCGAGCTTTTTTATTATGTCCGCCGGGATCGTGATCTGCGAACGTCCTCTGATCTCCGCCAACATACGATCGCCTCCGTTTCTGAATTTCTGAATTTCTCACATTTATATTATACGCTCTTTTCATAAAAAAATCAAGTCGTTTTGAAATAAAAAACGGCGCGCCATAAAAGCAATATAGCCGTCTTTGGTCAAAAGGGCGACATAGCGATTAGGGATTAGCGAATAGCGAATAGGAGTAAAACGGGCGGCTTTAACGCCTGACGGTTTTGCCTGCGGAAATGGAATACTTTGTTTTCCAATCGAGCTTAAAAATCCGTATAAAAACAATTGTAACAGCGTTTTACGTTCCTAATCTCTAACGACTAATCCCTAATCCCTAATCTCTAATCTCTAATCCCTACGTTAAGTTCGCTCTTCAGGCTTTCCAATATCTTGTCCATGACGGCGTTTACTTCGTCGTCCGTGAGCGTTCTGTCCGCCGCGCGGAAAGTTATGGAGTACGCGACGCTCTTTTTGCCGACGCCGACCTGAGCGCCTTCGTATATATCGAACAGCTTATAGCTCTCGATTATGTTCGAGCGGTTCTTATCTATTATCCTTTCGATCTCGCCGACGTTTATGCCCTTGTCCAAAACCATAGCTATATCGCGGCTTGTGGCCGGGAACTTCGGCAGCGCTTTATAATGCTTGTCAAACGTCGCCGAATCTAAAACCGTATTAAAGTCGAGCTCGGCGCAGTATACCTCGGCGCCTATCTTGAAGTTTTTCGCGACCTCGGGGTGGACCTCGCCGATAACGCCCAATTTCTTATCGCCTATATATACCTCGGCGCAGCGTCCGGGGTGATAGGACGGATTCTCGCTCTGCGTTCTGAACGAATACTTGCCTATCCCCAGCTTATCCAGCAGAGCCTCGACGATCCCCTTGAGTTTATAGAAATCCGCGTCCCCGTACATACCGAGCGTTATTACCTGCTTCTCCTCGGGGAGCTCGCCCTTTTCGGTCGGGATATATATCGTAGCAAGTTCGAACAGCTCCGCCGCGTCGTGCCTGCGGTTGTAGTTCCCGCGCAGTATCTTGAGCATTGACGAGAGCGTAGTCGTCCTCATCACGCTGTTCTCCTCGCCGAGAGGGTTGGTTATTCTGACGACCTCGCCCATCTCGATGTTGGTCATCGCGTATTCTTTGGGGTCGATAAACGAATAGGTCATTATCTCGGACAGTCCGAAGGCTGTGAGCGCGTTTTTGACCTCGTCCTCGATCTTTTGCTTAAAGGTCTTGCCGCCGACCACTACCGCCGAATTCATCAGCGTGGACGGGATCTTGTCGTAGCCGTATATGCGGACGACTTCCTCGGATATGTCCGCCATCGACTCTATATCCCCTCTGAACGTCGGAACGGTCACGGTCATATTATCCGTATCCACCTTAAAGTCGAGCCTCGTCAGATAGTCGATCATGTCCGCCTCGGGTATATCCGTGCCGAGGAAACGGTTCATCTTCTCCGGCTCGAACGGCAGAACGAGCGCCTCTTTCTTCTTGGAATAAACGTCTATCGCTCCTCCCACGACTTCGCAGGACGGCTGCATGTTTTTGAGCAGTTCGCAGGCGCGGTTGATAGCGTTCATACAGTTTTCGGGGTCTAAACCTTTCTCGAACAGCGCGGACGCGTCGGTGCGCATACCTAAGGCCTTCGCGCCGCGTCTTACCAATACCGCGCTGAAGTTAGCGCTCTCGAATAATACGTTTTCAGTATCGTCCGTGACCTCGGAGTTGGCTCCGCCCATGACTCCGGCGACGCCTATCGCGCGCTTGGTATCGGCTATCGCGATCATCTCGTGGGTCAGCGTTCTCGGCTGGTCGTCGAGGGTCTCGAGTTGTTCGCCCTCGGCCGCGCGGCGTACGATTATCTTTTTGCCCTCCACATGGTCGAGGTCGTAAGCGTGCATCGGCTGACCGTATTCGAGCATGACGTAGTTGGTGACGTCCACCACGTTGTTTATCGCGCGGATACCGCAGGCCTTGAGCCGTCTCTGCATCCACTCCGGCGAGGGCTCTATCTTAACGTTTTTGACCACCCTGCCGACGTATCTTGAGCAGACGTCCGGGTCTTCTATCTCGATCGCGGCGTAATCGCTCGCGCTCTCGTCGTTTTCGTCGATCTTTATTTCAGGAATATTGAAATCCCTGTCAAACGTGGCCGCGACCTCCCGGGCGAGACCGATAATGCTCATGCAGTCCGGGCGGTTCGAGGTTATCTCAAACTCGGCCACGCTCTCGTCGAGTCCTAAGACCTTGGTTATATCCTCGCCTATCGGCGTATCGTCGGGCAGGATCAGTATCCCGGTCGCGCGTTCTTCGGAGATACCGAGCTCGTCGGTCGAACACATCATACCGAAGCTCTCCACGCCGCGGAGCTTGCCCTTGGTTATCTTGACCCCGCCGGGGAGCAGGCTCTTGTGCTTGGCGACCGGAACGACCGCGCCCTCGAACACGTTCTTAGCGCCCGTGACTATCTGGATCGGCTCGCCTTCGCCGACGTCCACCTGGCAGACGACCAGCTTGTCCGCGTCCGGGTGCTTCTCTATTTTAAGTATTTTTCCGACGACGACGTTCTTGAATTCGCTCGCGGGATTGGTTATCTTCTCGACTATAGACCCGCTCATCGTCATCTTATCGGCAAACTCGTTATCGGTTATGCCGTCGATATTCATATAATCTTTAAGCCATGAAATCGGTAAATTCATTTTATATCATTCCTACTCTTTAGATTTTTTCTATTATTAAATCTCTTATAAATCTCTTAGATCGTTTATATCCGCCAAATATCTTTCACTATCCTTGCGGCTGTGGAAAATATAGACGTTTTTGTCGGTATATTCTCTCAGCTTATCATATTTGGACTTCCTGTCTGCGCGACCTTTATGGAGTACCCAGAACGCGAATTCGAGGTCGAGCTTTTCGTCGCAGCCCTTGCCCATATCCGGCCTGGTCTTATTGTTGTAAATTATTCTCCGCTTTACGCAGTTTTTAAAGCAGATCAGCCGGTTTACGTCCATCATGATTATCGTATCGGCCATATCAAGGCGTTCGTCATAGAGAACTTTGGTATAATTCCCCTCTATGATCCAGCGCTCTTTCAGCAGTTCGGGATAAAGCTTTGCGCGCATATTCTCCCTGCTGTCCGCCCTCCAGCCCGGCAGCCAGAATAGGCTGTCCATATGTACGGGCTTGATATTGAGCTTACCGCCCAAACGCGCCGCAAGCGTCGATTTTCCGCTTCCCGAAAACCCTATTATGGCTATCCGTTTCGGAAGAACGGCCGGTTTGGCGTAGATCCCGACCTTATCATTTATTCTCATAGATACGGCCGAAATCTTAGAATTGTTTCAAGAACCCAATATCGTTCTCGAAGAACAGCCTCAGGTCGTCTATGTCGTACCTGAACATGGTCACGCGCTCAAGTCCGATACCGAAGGCGAAGCCCGAATATATTTCGGGGTCGATGTCGCAGTTTTTAAGCACCTTGGGATGGACCATGCCGCAGCCCAAGATCTCTATCCAGCCCTCGCCTTTACAGATACGGCAGCCCTCGCCTCCGCAGTTGAAGCAGGATATATCGACCTCCGCGCTCGGCTCTGTAAACGGGAAGTGGTGCGGTCTGAATCTGAGTTTGGTATCCTCGCCGTACAGCTTTTTGACGAAAACTTCGAGCGTTCCCTTAAGGTCGGCCATGGTTATGCCCTTATCGACCACGAGCCCCTCTATCTGATGGAATACCGGCGAATGCGTCGCGTCCACCGTGTCGCTCCTGAACACCTTGCCCGGGGCTATGACCCTGATCGGCGGCTTCTGGTTCTCCATGACCCTTACCTGGACCGGCGAGGTCTGAGTTCTGAGGACGATGTTCTCGTCAATGTAGAACGTGTCCTGAGTATCGCGCGCGGGGTGATCCTTAGGGATATTGAGCGCCTCGAAGTTGTAGTAGTCCAGCTCGACCTCGGGGCCCTCGGCGATAGAAAAGCCCATGCCGATAAAGATATCCTTAAGGTCGTCGAGGACGGTCGTCAGCGGGTGTTTTTTTCCGTATACGGGGCGTTTGCCCGGCACGGTAACGTCTAACGTCTCGTTTCTTAGTTTAGCCGCGGCGGCCGCTTTTTTCAAGGCTTCGGCCTTCTCGGAGAGCGCGTTCTCGACGAAGCTCCTGACCTCGTTGGCGAGCTTGCCCATAGCGGGGCGCTCCTCCTTGGAGAGTTTGCCCATCTCTTTCATCGCCGCGGTCAGTTCGCCCTTCTTGCCCAGGAACTTGATCCTGAGCTGTTCAAGCTCGGCCAGATCGGCCGCCTCTTTAAGCCGAGCCTCGGCCGCGGCTTTGATCGCGCTTAATTGCTCTTTCATATATATAACCTCCATTTTGATTAGTTATTCGGTTTATACGTTTATACACCGTTTCAGAATACCACATATCCGGCGCGTTTGCAAGTAAAAATAGGAATTAGGTATTAGAAATTAGAGATTAGGAACGTAAAACGCTTCTGTAGCTTTAAAAACGGCTTCTGCAGCGCGATAGGAAAACCGAGTATTCCATTTTCCGCAAACAGAGCCGTCGGGCGTTAAAGCGGCAAATTTCCGCCCCTATTCGCTAATCGCTACGTTGCAGCATAAGCCGTTTTTACGTTATAGCTAAGATTTATATATATTTTTAAATTTTTGCTAAAAACATGGAACAATTTCACAAAATATATAGTCTTATTAGTATAATATTATCGATTTATTTCCGCGGGGAACGAAATAAACGATCGTCCGCCTCGAACGCAAACTTTAAAAACAAATAAATTCAATAAATATCAATAGCGCAAGGGGGTTTATGTATGAAAAAACTTATCAAACTATCGATTTTAGCCGGATCGCTCACGGTCCTGGCCGTTTGCCTATTCAGCGCTATAACGGCGAGCGCGGCGGTCGGCGACGTGACCGACACTATCTACACGACAGATATCCAGACCCAAGTCGACGGGCGGAGTATAAAGGGCTACGCCATTGACGGCGAGACGCTTATCGCGCTCGAGGACTTGGAAGACTACGGCTTTACCGTCTACTACAACGACAACATCAGAAGCGTATTCGTCACCAAGACCGGGAGCGTCGACCCGAACTTCAACCCATATATCCCGCGCGGCGAGGTCGGCGGCACGGCGGGTTACGTCTATGAGACCGATATAAAGGCGTACCTCAACGGCAAGCAGATCGAAGCGTACGCGATCGACGGGCAGATGGTCGCCAAGGTCGAGACGATGGGCATGGATTACGAAAACGAATACAGCTACTACATTGATACCAGACCGTATTTTATGAGCTATACCTACGACGACAGTCAAAGACTCCTCTCCCTCTACACGAACGTATCCGACTACAGCGACAACGCTAACTTAGCCTCAGCGCTGATAAGCAACGCGTTCTTAAGAGACAGGGCGGGACTTATGGAGACCACCAACTACTACCGCGTCGGCTCGACCTGGCTGTTTCAAAAGCGGATCGGCGGCCTGCCTCACGGCGACAGTCTAAACAGGCATTACGCCCTGTACGATTCGGGGCTTTGGGTGGATATCTACCGGATAGCTCAGCTCTACTACCTAAGACCGTCCGAATACCGCATGGCGAGCGACGGCGACACCGTATATTTCAAGCATACCACGACCGAGGGACTGACCGAATATAAACAGATAGAACTCAGCTCTCTGCACGTATTCCCGGCCAGCGAGGCCGAGTATAACTCCGCGCTTAGCGTGATGACCGATTCGGATTTCAGCTACACGGTAAACGGGGTCGCTCTCCCCGCGTATTCGATGGGCGGCAAGGACTATCTGAGGCTTGCGGACTTTGAAAACTGCGGCTTTAGATACTTCACAAACGGCTACTTTGCAAGCGCGGTATACGACTCGGATATAACGATAAACAAAAACGCGGTCGTAAACCGAGTCGATACCGAGAGATACCGCCCCGCGATCCAGGACTACGATACCGCCGCGGTATTTCTAAACGGCGCCGAGCTGACCGACTCGGACGGCGGCTACGTTATCCGCTGCGGCGACGACATTTTTGTGAACGCGTCCGACATATGCGACATGACCGACCGAGGCGAGGAGGTAATAAACTCCTACACCGGCTACGGCGCCTCTAAAGGCTGTCATCTCCAAGGCGATCTGGATATCTTGAACTCAACGTTTAACCTAAACTCGGAGGACGCGCTCTACCCCGCCGAACTCGAAGAGGCGGCTCTGCTCAGAATAAACAACGCGCAATACGACGATACAACCCCGACCGAATATTCATACAGCGACTGCGATATATACGTAACGAGCGACGTTATGAACGTCATGGGTCGGAATACCAGAGTGTATTACGCGTACGTGATGACCGAGGACGAGATCTTTATGGACGTAGGCCGGATGTCGATGTACTACCTGATGGGCGAAGAGAACGTTAACGACCCCGGCTTTTTAACCGGCGTAGAGGTAAACGAACGCGCAGGAACGATAACGTTCGATTACGGCGGCGGACTGAGCTGCGAGATGGAGCTGGACGAATTTAGTTTTAGATGAGCGAGGTCGGCGCGATTGTATAATTTAAAAAAGAAAAACTTTTTGATAACAATTTGAACGTAAAACAATAAAGCAAACGCGGCCGCTCCCACTGTCGAGAACCGCCGCGCTTACTTTTGGCTAACCGATAATTCAATTATATTATACGCCGACATTTATATAATGTCAAGCGCCGTTTGGAATTTTACAATAAATTTTTTCAGCCGACAGACCCGCTCATTCGACCCGCTAAAGATTAGGCTAAAAGGCCGTCTCCCGCTTTTATTCCAAATAAGAAAACCCCCGCCCGCCAAACGCAAAGCGTTGGCGAACGGGAGACCTTCATTTTGATTTTATTTATTTACTAAAATTCAAATTCGGCTAAACTTAAACGATGCCCTGAGCCATCATGGTGTCCGCGACCTTCTTGAAGCCCGCGATGTTAGCGCCCATTACGTAGTTGCCCTCGTGACCGTATTCTTTAGCGGCCGCGCTGGATTTTGCGTAGATGTCTTCCATGATGTCCTTGAGCTTAGCGTCTACTTCTTCGAACGTCCATGAATATCTCATGCTGTTCTGGCTCATCTCGAGCGCCGAGGTAGCTACGCCGCCTGCGTTAGCCGCCTTTGCGGGCCCGAACAGAACGCCGTTTTCGAGGAATACCGATACCGCCTCGGGCGTGGACGGCATGTTAGCGCCCTCGGCTACAGCGAAGCAGCCGTTCTTAACCAGAGTCTTAGCGGCCTCTTCATCCAGCTCGTTCTGAGTAGCGCACGGAAGAGCGATATCGCAGGGGATCGTCCAGATACCCGCGCAGCCTTCGTGATACTCCGCATCCGGATGAGTAGCTACGTACTCTTTGATTCTCTTTCTCTCTACTTCTTTAAGCTGCTTTACGCAAGCGAGGTCGATACCGTTTTTGTCGTAAACATATCCGTTTGAATCCGAAAGCGCAACTACCTTGCCGCCGAGCTGAGTAGCCTTCTTGGTTGCGTAGATAGCGACGTTACCCGAACCGGAAATAACTACCGTCGCGCCCTCGAACGACTTGCCGTTGTCTTTCAGCATAGCGTCCGTGAAGTAGCAAAGTCCGTAACCGGTAGCCTCGGTACGAGCGAGCGAACCGCCGTATGTGAGACCCTTACCGGTGAGCACGCCTGTGAACTCGTTTCTGAGTCTCTTATACTGACCGAACATAAATCCGATCTCTCTGCCGCCTACGCCGATATCGCCTGCCGGAACGTCCGTGTCCGCGCCGATGTGCTTTGAAAGCTCGGTCATGAAGCTCTGACAGAATCTCATTACTTCAGCGTCCGACTTGCCCTTGGGATCGAAATCGCTTCCGCCCTTACCGCCGCCGATCGGCAGACCTGTGAGCGAGTTCTTGAATATCTGCTCGAAGCCCAGGAACTTGATTATGCCCTGGTATACCGAAGGATGGAATCTGAGTCCGCCCTTGTAGGGACCGATAGCGCTGTTGAACTGTACTCTGAAACCTCTGTTTACCTGAGTCTTGCCGTTGTCGTCAACCCACGGAACTCTGAAAGATATAACTCTCTCAGGCTCTACGAGTCTCTCGATAAGACCCGCCGCCTCGTATTCCGGATGAACTTCGATTACCGGCTCGAGAGATTCCAATACCTCTTCTACCGCCTGTAAAAACTCGGGTTCGTTAGCGTTTCTCTTCTGCACCTGCTCGAAAACGCCTTTTAAATAACTGTTTGTAATAGCCATTTTCTTTCACTTCTCCTTTATATATAATATAATTTAATTTTTTACGGATTAAAATATATCAGCAGACTGATTATCTTTTGTTGTTTTAATTAATCCCGCCGCCAATAGCAAACTCCCGCCGCTATTGGCTTGGACGTTCGCGTCTATTTATTTTTAAGACAACCTATTCTCAAGACGATTCCTAAAACCGTTTCTCGAGACGATTTTTCTTAAGAACTCTTCTTAATACTATTTCTTCTTATTCTTAAGATATTCGTCGATAGAAGCCGCCGCTGTCTTGCCCGCGCCCATCGCGAGAATAACCGTAGCCGCGCCTGTCACGACGTCGCCGCCTGCGTATACGCCCTGCTTGCTGGTCTCGCCGGTCTCTTCCTTAGCGACGATACAGCCCCATTTGTTGGTCTCGAGGTCGGGCGTGGTGTTCTTGATAAGCGGGTTAGGCGTCTGCCCTATCGCTATGACCACCGAGTCCGCGTCCAGCGTGAACTCCGACCCTTCTACCGGAACCGGTCTGCGTCTGCCCGACGCGTCGGGTTCGCCGAGTTCCATTCTGATACACTCGACCTTATCCACCCAGCCGTCTTCGGTTCCCAGTATCCTAACCGGGTTGTTGAGCAGCTTGAACTCGATACCCTCTTCCTTCGCGTGATGTATCTCCTCGAGTCTCGCGGGCATCTCCTCTTCGCTTCTTCTGTATACTATGTAAACGTGCTTAGCGCCGAGACGCTTAGCCGACCTCGCGGCGTCCATCGCCACGTTGCCGCCGCCCACGACCACTACGTTGTCGCCTACGAATATCGGCGTGTCGTATTCGGGATATTTATACGCCTTCATCAAGTTGATACGGGTCAAGAACTCGTTCGCCGAATATACGCCGTTTAAGTTCTCGCCGTCTATCTTCATAAAGCTCGGAA
Source organism: Clostridiales bacterium (assembly GCA_019419865.1). Classification (GTDB taxonomy): domain Bacteria; phylum Bacillota; class Clostridia; order Monoglobales; family Monoglobaceae; genus Roslinia. The sequence continues at coordinate 251,953 of JAHZIG010000001.1, forward strand.
GTCCGGCGCCCGTTCCTATAAACACCGCGTCGAAGCCCTCCTCGTTTAGCAGCTCGTCGACCGACAGGACTTTGCCTATTACCATGTTGGTCATGATCTCGACGCCGAGCTCCTTGAGCTTATCGACTTCCTTTTTAACTATGTCCTTAGGCAGACGGAACTCCGGTATACCGTATACCAGCACGCCGCCCGGCGTATGGAACGCCTCGAACACCGTCACCTTATAACCCAGCTTCGCCAGGTCTCCGGCGCAGGTGAGTCCCGACGGACCCGCTCCTACTATCGCGACCTTCATCCCGTTCGGCTCGGCCTTGGAAAGCGTTTCGCAGCAGTTTTTCATAAACCAGTCCGCCACGAACCTCTCGAGCCTGCCTATAGCCACCGGCTCGCCCTTGACGCCTCTTACGCAGAATTTCTCGCACTGGCTCTCCTGAGGACATACGCGTCCGCAGACTGCCGGAAGCGAGCTGGTCTCCTGTATCTTATGATAAGCCTCGGCGAACTTGCCCTCCGCTACCAGCTTGATAAAGTCGGGTATCTGAACCATTACCGGGCAGCCCTTCATGCACGGCTTATGCTTGCAATTCAAGCAGCGCGTCGCCTCCTCGATCGCCATCTCTTCGGTGTAACCCGTCGCGACCTCTTCAAAGTTCTTGTTTCTTATATTCGGATCCTGTTCCGGCATCTTTACCTTTTCAAGCGACATATTAGGCATTGTTCATCCCCTCCAATCTGCATCTGTGCTCCTTGCGCGCCCTGTCCTCCTGCGTCTTGAACATTCTCGAACGCAGTATCGCCTGGTCGAAATCGACCTGGTGTCCGTCAAAATCGGGTCCGTCCACGCACGCGAACTTGGTCTCGCCGCCAACCGTCACGCGGCAGCCGCCGCACATTCCCGTTCCGTCTATCATTATCGGGTTCATGCTGACTATCGTCTTTATGTCGTATTTCTTAGTAAGGTCGCAGACCGCCTTCATCATAACGAGCGGACCTATCGCGACCACAAGATCGTACTTGTTCCCCGCCTCTATAAGCTCCTCGAGCTTCGCGGTGACGAATCCTTTATTGCCGTTCGAGCCGTCGTCGGTCATGGTATATAGATTCGTGCAGGCGTCCTTACATAGATCCTCTATTATTATCAAGTCCTTATTCCTAAAGCCGTTTATCATATCGACCCGGACTCCCATACCGTGAAGCTTTTTAGCCTGCGGATACGCGATGGCGGTACCCAGTCCGCCGCCGATGACGGCGACGTTTTTAACGTCTTCAAAATGCGACGCCACGCCCAAAGGACCCACGAAATCCTGAAGGCTGTCGCCCTCCTGAAGTTCGTTTAATAGCTCGGTCGTCTCGCCGACCACCTGGAAAATTATCGTAACGGTCCCCTTTTCCCTGTCGAAATCGGCGATGGTAAAGGGAACGCGTTCTCCGCGCTCGTCTACTCTGAGTATTATAAACTGCCCCGGCTCGGCTTTTTTAGCTATATACGGAGCCTCGACCTCGATAAGCGATACGGTCGGGTTTAAAACCTCTTTTCTAACGATCTTATACAATTATTACACCTCCATAAGTTTATGAGGATAGCTTAGTACACTTTCTCTATCCTTATCGCTGTTTTATATCTGTCCAGCTATGAATTTTATCATAAACAATCCGCAATATCAATATGTAAAATTCACATACTTTTACAAACATACGATTTATTATATCAAAAAAAGGGTATAGTCAAAAAGACTACACCCCATTGTGCGCCGTTGAACAATATAATAAATTTTATATAATAAATTTTAACCGTAACTTCGGGCAGCGCCATTGCTGTTATCCCAAAGCCTCACTAAATAAATATTATATATTTATGCTTCTAATATGTCAATACTTTTTTTGGCGTTTATCAAATTTTTTTATAAGCCCGTCTCCGGATAGAACTCAAGCGCCGAGGAAGGACTTCTCGCTCTCGTGCTTCTTGGCTCTGCCCATCAGGTTCACGACCGCCTCGCGCGCGGGCATGCCCTCGAAGAGCGCCTTGTACGCCTCGTTCACGATCGGCATCTCCACCCCGGCCTTATCCGCCAGCTCCTTGGCCGCTTTGCAGGTCTTAACGCCCTCGACGACCATCTTCACTTCGGCCTGCGCTTCTTCAACCGTCTTGCCTTTGCCTATGAGTATCCCGGCTCTGCGGTTTCGGCTGTGCATACTCGTGCAAGTCACGATCAAGTCGCCCATGCCGGAAAGTCCGTTGAACGTCTCAGGTTTCGCGCCCATCGCCTCGCCGAGTCTGGCCATCTCCACAAGGCCGCGAGTCATAAGCGCGGCCTTAGTGTTGTCGCCGAGTCCCATGCCGTCCAATATCCCGGCGCAGAGAGCTATCACATTCTTCAGCGAACCGCCCAACTCCACCCCGAGAATATCCGGGTTTGTGTAGATCCTGAAATTGGGATTCATTATTATGTCCTGTATGTATTCGGCGGTCTCGCTCCGTTTCGCGGCCACGACGTTGGTGGTCGGTATGCCGCGCGATACCTCCTCCGCATGGCTCGGACCGGACATCACCGCGATCTCGCAGTTTGGTATCTCCTCGGCTATTACCCGGGACATGGTATAGTAGGTCTCCTCCTCCAGCCCCTTTGAGATATTCAATATGAGCTGCCCGTCTTTCACGTACGGCGACATATTCCTCGCGGTCGTCCTCATCGCGTGGGACGGCGTCGCCGTGATTATTATGTCCGCGTCGTCGGCGCAGAACTCTAAGCTGTTGGTGAATATCACGCTCTCGGGTATGCTTATCCCCGGCAGGAACGGCTTGTTCTCCCTGTATTTTTCGAGGTCTTCTCTCTCCTTTTCGAGGTAGGACCAGAGCGTTATCTTATGCCCGTTTTCGGCGAGCATGACCGCCATGGCCGTTCCCCAGCTCCCGCTTCCGATAACGCTTATCTTCGCGCTCTTTCTTCCATTATTATCGTCATTCATCTCTTTCAGCGCTCCTCTTCTCAGTTCGTCTTTTTTGCTCCGAGTTTATTCTCGGTCCCGCTCAGCAGTCTCTTGATATTACCCCTGTGCATAAACACCGCCAAAGCCGCGCATATTATGCAAAATACTATGTAAGGCGTATCGCCGAGTCTGAATATCAAAGCCAGTACGACCAACAATACCGCGCCCAGCACGCTGCCGAGCGAGACGTATCTCGTTACCGCCATGATCAGGATCGCGGCGATCATGACCGCGAGACCTATCCTCCAGTCGGCGAACAGCATCGCGACCATCGAGACCAAAACTCCCTTTCCGCCTTTGAAACCGAAATATACCGGGAAGTTATGTCCCAATACCGCGCCGATCCCTGCGGTATATACCGCGACGTCGCTAAAATATCCGTCCATACCGGCAAGATACGCGACAAGCTTGGCTATCAGTATAGCGACTACCGCTTTTAGACAGTCGCAGACCGTGACTATAGCCGCCGCCTTCTTACCGAGCGTCCTCAGCGTGTTCGTCGCCCCGGCGTTTCCGCTGCCCTTTTTTCGGATATCCTCGCCGGTCATGACCCGCCCGACTATGATAGCCGAACTAACGCTCCCTATAAGGTAAGCAACAATAAATATACCAATCAAGCAAATATAATTCATATGTACCTCCTCAACATAGCGATTAGGGATTAGGGATTAGGAAGTCCAAAACGCTTCTGTAGCGTGAAAACGGTTTCCGTAACCGCACAGGAAGACAAAGTATTCCGTTTCCGCAAACATAACTGTTAGGCGTTACAAAATCCCATTTTACACCCTATTCTCTATTCGCTAATCGCTAATCTCTACGTTGTATCCTTCTTTCCTTTTTCGCGGATTATGAATCTTATGGGCGTTCCCTCGAAGCCGAACCTCGCCCTGAGCTGATTCTCCAAATATCTTATATACGAATAATGCGCAAGCTGAGCGTTGTTAACGAACAGCACGAACGTCGGCGGCTTGACCGACGCCTGAGTTCCGTAGTATATCTTGAGCCGCTTGCCCTTATCCGACGGCGGCTGCACCGCCGCTACGGCGTCGTTTATCACGTCGTTTAGAACGCCTGTGGATATGCGCTTTCTGTTCTCGCTCACGACCTCGTTGATCTTGGGAAACAGATCGTTCACCCTCTGCCCGGTCGCGGCCGAGATGAACATGGACGGCGCGTACATCATAAAGTTAAAGCTCTCCTTGACGCGGTTTCTGAAATTCTTCATGGTATTGGTCTCTTTCTCGACCAGATCCCACTTGTTGATAACTATTATGCTCGCCTTCCCGGCCTCGTGCACGTACCCGGCGATCTTGGTGTCCTGCTCGGTCACGCCCTCGGACGCGTCCACCATTATCAGGCAGACGTCCGCCCTATCCACCGCCGCGAGCGCTCTTACAACGCTGTAGCGTTCGACGTTCTCGTTTATCCTGCCGCGCTTACGCATCCCGGCAGTGTCTATCAAGACGTACTTCCGGCCGTCGCGTTCGTAGTTCGTGTCTATCGCGTCTCTGGTCGTGCCGGCGACGTCGCTGACTATGACCCTCTCCTCGCCGAGGATCTTGTTTATAAGAGACGATTTACCGGCGTTCGGCTTCCCGACGATCGCCACATGTATCGCGTCCTCGTCCTCCTCGTCCTCGGTCTGCTCCGGGAACTTCGCGACCACCTCGTCCAAGAGATCGCCCACGCCCATGCCGTGGATAGACGATACCGGGACCGGATCGCCTATGCCCAGGTTGTAGAACTCGTACATCTCCATCGGCGGCTCGCCGGGACGGTCTACCTTATTGCAGGCCAAAATGACCGGAGTCCCGCATTTTTGGAGCATGGCCGCCACGTCCTTGTCCGCGGCCGTCATTCCGTCGCGGATATCCACCATAAAGATTATGACGTCCGCCATGTCTATCGCCAGCTCCGCCTGCCTGCGCATCTGAACGAGTATCGAATCCTTGCTCGCCGGTTCGATACCGCCCGTGTCTATCAGCGTGAACTCGCGCCCCGTCCACTCCGCGTCCGCGTAGATCCTGTCCCGCGTAACTCCGGGGGTGTCCTCGATTATCGCGATCCTCTTCCCCGTGATCTTATTAAACAGCGTGGACTTGCCCACGTTAGGCCGTCCGACCACCGCTACTATCGGTTTCATATATTACCTCCTGTTTTATCTTATATCCGTATAACGCCTCTCGCCGTAATTTTCAGCGAATCTCTATCTCCAAACCGTCTCCGAGACCCGCTCAGCTGAGCGCCGCCGCGAGCAGTTCATAGCCGTCGTTCGGCACGACTCTGACCTCGACGCCGAGCGCCTTCTCAACGTCTCCGACGGTCGTGTTATCCAAAAACACGTCCTCGCCCCGCCTCAGCGCCGACTCGGAGATCAAGAGCTGTTCGCCCAGATCTCTGCCCTTTAGCTGATTTATAATATCGCCGCCGGTGATAAGTCCCGTGACCGTGATATTATGCCCGAAAAAGTCGTTCTCCACCGCGTACACGTCTATCATATCCCCGTCGAGCCTTCCCATGAGCGAACTTATCATATCGTACGCGATCTTTCCGGTCGCTATCGTCTTTCTCCGCTTCGGCCTTTTATTCTTCTCCGCCTCGAGCGCCTCTCCGAACTCGTATATCAGCGACGCGCACATACCGACTCCGTTCTCAAGCTGAGGGAAACCCTGGTACTCGTCGTAGCCCGGAAATTCCCGCTCCGCCATGATATAAAACTCGTCCCCGGCGAACGCGAGTTCCCTGCCCAGCTCGGCTTTAAAGCGGCTCTGCCACTTTTCAATTATATCTACGACCTCGCCCGCGGTCTCCTTGTTATATCTTTCAAGCTCGTACAGCCCCTGCCTGTGCTTGGATAAGCCGACCGGAACGACCGAGATACTCTCTATACTATCGCCGAGCTTCGACAGGTCGGACAGCGTTCTCTCAAGCTCGACGCCGTCGTTTATCCCCGGACACAGCACGAGCTGCATATCCATAAACATACCGCCGTCGGCGAAACGCTTGATATAGTCTAAAACCTCGCCCGCTCTTTTATTATTGAGCATCTTGACCCGAAGCTCGGGATTGGTGGTATGCACCGAGATATTTATCCTCGGTATGTTGTATTTTATGATCCGTTCCACGTCCTCGTCCTTCATATTGGTCATGCTGACATAGTTGCCCTGCAGAAACGACAGCCGGTAGTCGTCGTCCTTGAAATAGCAACTGCTCCGCATCCCCTTCGGAAGCTGGTCTATAAAGCAGAAAATGCATTTATTATGACACGAGATCTGTTTGTTAATGAGCAAAGTCTCGAACTCTATGCCAAGCGGCTCGTAGTCGTAGTTTTCAATATATACCTTCCTCCCGCCAAGCTCGATACAAAGTTCCTCGCCGCTGGAGGCGTACATATAGTCCAAATAATCCTTTATTTCTATCCCGTTTATGCGGTCTATGACCTCCCCGGCCTTTAACCCGTATCTCTCGGCCGGACTATCTTTAACGACCGCGGAAATAACAGCGGACATACTTCATCACCCCAACGTAGAGATTAGAGATTAGCGATTAGGGATTAGGAGCCTAAAAGGCTTCTATAGCCGTTTATACGGCGCCGCTACATTATAGGAAAACAACGTATTCCATTTCCACAAACAAAGCCGTTAGGCGTTAAAGCGGCAAGTTTCGCCCCTACTTCCTAATCCCTAAATTCCTAACTCCTACGTTATTATAACCTATTCTCCCCCGCCGCGTCAACAAGCAGGGGCAAAAAAAGTCCGCGGCAGACTATATCCGCCGCGGATAAAAATATCATTTTTTAATCCGTCAAGAAATTAAGACTCAACCGAAATTACTTCTCTGCCCTTATAAGTACCGCACGCTTTGCACGCTCTGTGGGGCATTTTGAACTCGCCGCACTGCGGACAAGCCACCATGCCGGGTACGGATAATTTCCAGTTAGCTCTTCTCTTATCTCTTCTGGCTTTAGACGTTTTTCTCTTTGGAACCGCCATTCTTTATACACCTCTTTCCCAACTCGTTATAATAACAGTTATTCATATATTATTGAGAAGGAAACCTCCGCCAAAAAGGATCTTCTCGAAACAGACTCGGTCATACGTCGTATAACTCGCTCTGCATTTTCTACTAAAATAAATATACATCGGCGATACGCCGACTCATCGCAAACCGATCCCGCCGCCGACCGACCGCATAGCTCCGCCGCTATAGCAAACTCGCCGCAGCAGCAAATCCGCCGCCTTGTCGGTCCGCAGACTCCGCCGCGCTCCGGCCGCGTTCTACAGATCCAGACTGTCGAGTATATCGAACCTCGTATCCGTTACCTCGTCGCTGCAGTCGCAGGTCTTGTCGTTGAGGTTTACGCCGCAGATCGGACATAATCCCTTGCAATCGTCCTTACACAAATTCTTAGCGGGCATATTCAAAATGAGATTCGAATACGCGATCTCGGATAAATCTATGCTGTCGCCGCTAAAATATGTTACGTCGGGGTTCTCATCGTCGCTTTCCGTCTCGTCCTGCTCCCTGTGTCTAAGCCTTTCAAATATCTCAAACTCAAAGCCGCGCTCGTATTTCTCCGCGCAGCGATCGCAGGTAAGCCTAAGCTTGGTCTTAGCCGAAAGCGTAAGCTCCAGCTCGCCGCCGAAATTCACTATCTCGCCCGATATCTTAACCGGCGAGACGATCTTAAAAGCGTCGCGCTTATCCTCGGAAATGTCAAGCTCCGCTTCTATCGGTATCTTGCGCCCGTCGTAGTTTAATATCGACTCAATATTTAGTATCATTACTGTCCTCCGGTCGTATAGACAGCGCAAACAGACGGTAACTATTATATCTAATTACAATCTGTTTGTCAACATCTATATTTACTTTTTTTGCCGCCCGACGGCTAATTGTGGATTAATTACAATAATAATCTTATTTATTAGCTAAAAACTCATTAATTTTGCTAACCAGCTCGTCCGGATCGACTCCGTGCACCATGCACGCCTGTTCAATGCTCTCGCCGCTCGCCGACGGACAGCCGAGGCAGTGCATGCCTATTCCTAAGAAAAACTCCGCCGTTCCCGGATCCATTCTGAGCGCGTCCATTATTATCGTATCTTTCGTTACCTGAGCCATATATATTTCCTCCTTTATATATATCGTTTTTCCTATATTATTCCGTCCGTCTATACCGGACAGAAATATATTATAAACCAAACCCGGACAAATTTCAAGCGAATTTAAAGTATTTTCGCGGACTTAGCGCAGGAAATATTTTGATCCGCTTAAGCCGCCCCGATCCTACCGCTAAAACCCGTTTTATCCAACCGTTATCTCTACCGCGTGATCCCACAGAGTATGCGCTATATTGGACGCCTCGCTATATTCATCGGCCATATCGTTTAGCTGGCTGAAGTCGCCGCCGTCCGCCGCCGTCACTCTGTCTGCAAAACCCTCGAATATCTTATAGATAACGCCCACAGTCTGGATCATCTCGGTATGCGCCTCGCTTCTGTCCTCGGAGACCAGCATCTGCGCCGTGTTTATCTCGCTGTACCAGCGCTCCGTCTTCTCGAGCGCGTCCTGGTATTTCGCCTTCCAGTCCGCATAGTTGTCCGCGTTGATATCGCCGACCGTCAGCAGGACTTCGTCCAGTTCTCCGTCCATAAACTCGCCCATCTCGCTCACGAACGAGTTGATGTAGTTATCGTATCCCTCTTCCATCCCGCTTATCCCGGAGAGCTCTCCGGCCGCCGATGACGGAGAAGGCGACGCCTGCTGTTCGCTCCCGCCCGAGCATCCCGTAAGCGCCGTTGTAAGAACCGCCGCGGCCGCGGCGGCTCCGATCAAATTCTTTCCTATTTTAAATCTAAACAATATTTCCAACTCCTCAAAACCATAATATCGCTTTATTATATCATCTTTTTTCGCATATATCAAGTAAAAGCCGCGCGTTAAAAATTTTTCTATAAAAACTCTACAATATAATACCCAGTCCGCGGCGCCTATTCTATAACATATCTCGTCTCCGCGCCGCGTATCCCTCAGGTTTGACCGCCGTATCCGCCGAAACTCCCGCCGCTCTCTTGTTCTCCTTCGCCGCGGTCGCTCTCTTATTCGCCGGATTCTTATTCGCCGGTTTGTTGTTTACCGACTTCTTATCCGCGGACTTATTATTCTCAGGCTTCTCGCTCATCGCCGCTTTGACCGCGGTCGCCGCCCGTCTCTCAGGCTTGACCGCCGTATCCGACGAAGCTCCCGCCGCCCGCGTCATATTCGCGGCGGTTTTTCCCGACGGCGTCTTTTTCCGCGCCGAACGCTCGGGCTCTGGCTTATTTATAGGCGGTTTGCTTTCGAGCGGCTCCCCTTTCAACCTTGCCCTGATCCGTCTCGCCAAATATACGGCTCCCGTTTTTATCCAATACCAGCCGCTCCAAAACAAAAGCGGCGCCGAATATGTAACCAGCGTTACGATCCAAAATACCCTTACCGGGTCGGTAATACCGATCGAGTCGAGGTAGTCCTGCGCTATCATTATAACCAAGCAGTGCGATAGGAATATGTTATAACACTGGGAATCTATCATATCGGTTATCTTTGTAGTCCTTTCGCTGCGCTCGCAGAGCTTGCAGTAGAACGTGAACACGAACAAAATGGCGCTCAAGCAATACGTTGCCTGAACGTACTCCATCCAGTTTACTCCCACGTTATAGGTCTTGTAGCTCAAATACAGATTGAGCGCGGCGCAGAGGATAAACAATACCGTTATCGCCGTCTTCCGCTTTAAGACCGCCTCTTTAAACCTTGCGTAATTCATTCCCACATAACAGCCGCACGTCCAGTATAGCAAATACTTTGTAAATATGACGGCGCTGAAGTTGAACATGGTGTTCGGGAAGAAATACAGCCATACTTCCATTATCTCATACCCGAAAATAATACTGATCAGCGCCGAAAACAGTATCGCTACCGACGGCGTCACGCGCCTGAAAATAAATCTCCAGACGGGCATGAGTATGTAGAACTGGGCTATTATCACCACAAAATAAAAATGCGCCGTAAGGTCGCCGTAGAGCAGGCTATGTCCGAAAGCGCTCCACGAGAAAACGGCTTCCCCCGTATACGTCAGGTAGACGTAGTATATCGCCACCCATACTACGTACGGGATTATAACCCGGGTCAAACGTCCTCGGTAAAATCTTATATAGTCAAACTTACCGCTCCTGTTATAAAAGAGCTTGACGCCGCTTAAAAATATAAAGCCCGGCACCGCGAACAGCGACAGCCTCCACGGGATAAACGCCGCGTCGAACGCCCTGTCTCCTATCTGCGTCCCCGACATGATAATAGACGAGCAGTGTATGAATATCACTATCATCGACAACAGAATATTGAAATGCGACAGCTCGAAAAGTTTTCGCCTTGGTTTAACTGCGTTCATATATCCTTCCTCCATGAACTTAATTATAACACAGTTCGCCGCGATTTTCTATAGTTTTTATAAAATATTAAAATACTCCTATATTTTGACAAACCGCGGCGTCCGCCTCCGCATATCCGCGCGGCTGAAACAGAGCGGATCAAACAAAAAAGCGGCGCTAAACATATGACTTTTTTTGCATTATAATTAAATAATATTAAATATTCACTTAGGTATTGACATACTTTGAATATGTGTAGTAACTTAGAGCGTAGCTATCCGGCGAGATCGGCTCGCTTCAGCGGCGAGCAAAGACAAACTCGCGACGCGTTTTACCTCGTCCGCGCGCACGGTCTCCGATCGCCGGTTTTTTAAATTCTATAAATAAAGGGGGAGTTTTCATGGCGAAACAACTTACCGTAGATATGACGAAAGGACGTCCGCTCAAACAAATCGTCGGCTTTACCATACCGATGCTGATAGGCAATATTTTTCAGGTCCTGTATAACATGGTCGATTCGATAATCGTGGGGCGCACGATAAGCGTGGACGCGCTCGCGGCCGTCGGCGCCGCGGGGTCGATAATGTTTTTGATAGTCGGCTTCGCTCAGGGCTTTACAAACGGTCTGGCCATCGTCGTCGCGCAAAGGTTCGGCGCCGGAGACGAGGACGGACTGAGGCGCAGCGTCGGTACGGGGATAATTTTATCGTTTTTAGCGACGATCGTAATAACCGCCGCGAGTATCTATTCCGCGCGGCCGCTTCTGGAGCTTATGAATACGCCGGCCAATATAATAGACGACGCGTACGACTACATAATCGTTATATACTGGGGCATAGTATTCCAGCTGTTTTACAACTATATTTCAAGCGTTATACGAGCGCTCGGAGACAGCAGGTCGCCGCTGTATTTTCTGCTCGTGTCCTGCCTTGTAAACATAGTGTTGGATCTTGTGTTTATACTAAACTTCAATATGGGCGTCGCGGGCGCGGGTCTCGCAACCATCATAGCTCAAGCGCTGTCGGGGATACTATGCGTTATCTACATCGCAAAAAAACTGCCGATACTGCGGCTTAAAAAGCGCGACTTTAAATTGACCGCCTCGTTCACCTGGCGGCACATAGTCCTCGCCGTGCCTATGGCTTTCCAGACCTCGGTCATCGCGATCGGAACGATGGTCGTACAGACCGTGCTCAACTCGTTCGGCTCCGTAGCGGTCGCGGGGTATACGGCGGCGAATAAGATAGAACAGCTCGTCTCCCAGCCGCAGATCTCGTTCGGTCTGGCCATGGCTACCTACGTAGGTCAAAACTACGGCGCTCAAAACGTCGCAAGGATCAAGGAGGGCGTAAGAAAATGCGCGCTCACGATCACCGGCGTGACCGCGGTCGTCGTGGTCCTGGTTCTCGTATTCGCAGGCCCTCTTACCACCGTTTTCATGGATACGACTGAAGATCCGGCGCTCGCGGCGCAGGTGATAAACTATTCCAAGACATACTTCTACGTCGCCGCGGTGTTCTATTTCCTGTTAGGGCTTCTTTTTGTGTACAGAAACAGTATCCAGGGAATGGGGGGCGCTACGATAGTCCTGCTCGGCAGCTTCGCCGAACTCGCGGCGAGGATAGTTCTCTCTCTCGTGATGGCCGACTTGTTCGCCGGCCTCTTTGGAAGCGAATTTTACGGCTACGTCGGAGTCTGCGCGGCGAGCCCGATCGCCTGGCTGAGCGCGGCGGCGCTGTTCATCGTCTCATACTATGTTAAGATAAGAAAACTCCCCGCCGTCTTTGAAAGACAAAACAGGGAGTATGAAGAAAGAACGGCGCGGGAAATGCAGGAGATCATGTAACGCAGAACAAAAAAATAAAGCGGAGAAGCTCCAAAAAAGAGTCTCCGCTTTTTTTCATGCGCGTATATAGTCCCCGCCTTATCCGACGTATTCATAGCCCATATCGCTCGCGTATTCCTCGTCGAGGCTGAGCCCGAAATGATTCAGCGCGGTCTCGAGCTGGTTGTCGTCTACATAAGTCGTAGACCTTAATTGGTTATATATCTCAAGCTGGGTCGTTATATCCAAGACCCCGTACGGATACAGCCCCGTACTTGCCTGGAACAACTGCACCGCCGCGGCCAGCTCTTCGTCGTACGTCTCGTTTATCTCGCCGCCGTAAAGTCCCCAAAGCGAAAGTATCGTCTTTGCAAGCTCGATATCCGCGGAGCTGTCGCCTACGGAATACACGGTCGTATAACCAAACTCGCCGTATTCGCTAAGGTCGAGATACTTCGTCTCGTTCTCCACATATACGTCCGGGCTGAGTCCCACTTTATCTATATTATTACCGTCCGGCGTAAGGTAATACGCCACGGTAAACTTCATCATCTCGTCGTCCTTCAAAGGAACCAACTCTTGAACCGTGCCCTTGCCGTAGGTCGTCGTACCCACCAGCGTAGCCAGGTCGTTCTCGGTGAGCGCCGCGGTCAATACTTCGGAAGCCGAAGCAGAGTTCTCGTTGCCCAGCATAACGATATCGTAGGTCTGAGTTCTCTCGTTAGTCGATCTGAACTCGACGTCGAGCAGGTCGATCTTATGATCCTCTTTGGTTATCAGCTCGCCGCTGGGAACGAACAAATTGGCGATCAGTATCGCCTGATCCAAGTATCCGCCGCCGTTGTCTCTCACGTCTATTATCAGATTCTTTATCCCCTGCTCGTCGGCTTTCTCAAGCTCCTGCGTAAACAGGTCGTATGTATTCGTCATAAACGAATATATCTTTATATACATAGTCGCGTCCTCGCCGGTTCCGACGATCGTTCCCGTGACCGACAATCTCTCGCCTATCTCGGCTCTGGTAAGGTCGTAGTATATAACGTCGGCCGCGCCGTCTCTGACTATGCCTATATTGACCGTAGTCCCGATAGTTCCCGTGATCACGCTCTGGACTTCTTCCGTGCTGACGTTCTCTAATACGACGCCGTCCACGCTGTAGATTATATCTCCGGCCTGGATCCCGGCGGCCTGAGCCGCTCCTCCGTCCACAACTCCGGTTATAGCGGCTCTGCCTTCCTCGTCGATCACAAAACTCACGCCGATGCCTCCCACCGAGCCCTCGAGGCTGTTTACGAACTCCGCGTATTCGCCGCTCGGATAATACACCGAATTTTCGTCTATCGAGCTTAAAATAGCCGTCATTATCTCATCGTACAGTTCCGGATCGTTCTCTATAGCCGCATCCAGCGCGGCTCTGTACATCTTCGTAAACTGAGCGTTCTCATAACCGTACGCGCTGAGATACTCGATTATATACGCGACGTAATCCGCAAGCTCCTCCGGCGTCATCTCGCTCTCGACCGCCGCGGCTCCTTCCTGCGCCTCGTCCGCAAACGCTGAAAACGGAACCGTTATTATGCACACAAAAATCAACAATAACGAAATAATCCGTCTGAATCTCATCAAAATCACTCCATTTAAATTTTAAAACAACACCTTTTATCTACCTGAAAAAACATACTCGGTCATAAAATCCATGCCGCGGACTGAAACTTGAAGCCAAGGCCTGCAAAATAATAAATATTCAGCCGACTCGGGCGGAACCGTGCGCGCTCGCCGCGAAAAAGCCTTGACCTACAGACTAAAACGCACCCCTGCTATTTAGCCCGCCATATAAGTCAATGAGTAAAATCCATTCATACCGGCGACAGCGCCGCTTTATACCGGCCGGTTACGATCACATCGTTATGACCGACATAACCTTATACCCAACGTTCATCTCGGCTACTACGACCTTAACTTCCATATCCAAATACCAGTTGAGCGACTCCGGGTCGAGCTGTTCGCCCTTGTCGTTGTATATGTTATCCGCAAACAGATCGGTCGCGGTATACTCGATATCTGCCGCTACCTGAAGCGTATGCTCGTCCTCTATCACGGGTTTTACGTTTTTGAGGATGATCTTATTCTCCACCATATCCGAAAGATACAGCGTCCCGGTATAGACCGCGACGTTCGTTATATACTGATCCTCGGTTATCGACCGCGCCGCAACGCCCGGCGAATAGATAACGACCGCCGCGAATACGAGGACCGCCGCAAAAAATAAACTCCATCTGCTTCCTAACGCTTTGCTCATTTTTCCTCCTGTCAAACAATAAATTATCAGTTACATCTTCTCGGGCGCGTCTATCTTAAGCGCCTTAAGAACGCCCTCGATGACGATCCTAACGCTGTCTATAAGTTTTAGACGACAATCCCTCAGCTTTGGTTCCTCGACGTTTACCCTGCAGGAGTTATAAAACGCATGGAAGCAAGCCGCCAAATCGATGACATATTTGGTGATCTTGGACGGATCGAGCGTCTGCGCGGATATTTTTATCTCCTCCGGCAGATCGTTTAGCTTCTTAAGCAGGTCGATCTCGGTCTCTTCTTTGAGCAGATCAGGCTCTATCTCAGAGTAGGGCTTAACTTCCACGCCCTCCTCTTTGAGCAGTCTGAGTATGCCGCATATCCGGGCGTGAGCGTATTGAACGTAAAACACCGGGTTGTCGTTACTCTGCTCTTTTGCAAGATCCAAGTCGAAGTCGAGATGACTTCCCGCGCCCCGCATATTAAAGAAGAATCTTGCAACGTCTATGCTGACGTCTTCCAGAAGGTCGGTCAGGGTTATCGCTTTACCGGTGCGCTTTGACATACGCACGACTTCGCCGTCCTGCATAAGCCTTACAAGCTGCATCAGCACTATATCCAGCTTGTTTGAATCTATCCCCACCGCGTCGAGCGCAGACTTCATCCTCGCGACGTGTCCGTGGTGATCCGCGCCCCATATATTTATCGCCCAGTCGTATCCCCTCGTCTCGAGCTTGTTTATATGATACGCTATATCCGCCGCAAAGTAGGTCGGTATACCGTTTTGGCGGACGAGGACCTCGTTCTTATCGAGCCCCATCTTCTCGCAGTCGAGCCAGACCGCGCCGTCCTCCTCGTAGGTGTAACCGTTCTTCTTAAGCCTCTCTATCGCCTCTTTGACGGCTCCGCTCTCATGCAGAGAGCTCTCTCTGAACCACACGTCGTAACGTATCCTGTACTTCTCCAGGTCTCTCTTTAAGGCGTCGATATTCTTCTCAAGCGCGTAATCTATAAGCGCCTGCTTGCGCTCCTCTTCCGACGCGCCTAAGTATTTATCCCCGTAAAGCTCGATAAACGCCTTGGCGTGGTCGGTAATATCCGAGCCGTGATATCCGTCCTCTGGGAACTCTATCGCGTCCTCGCCCTTTAGCTGTTGTATATATCTCGCGTTTAGGGACTTGCCAAATTTCTCTATCTGATTTCCGGCGTCGTTTATATAGAACTCCCTGGTAACGTCGTAGCCCGCGCGTTCGAGTACCGCCGCCAGACAGTCGCCCAAAGCGCCGCCGCGGGCGTTGCCCATATGCATGGGTCCGGTAGGATTCGCGCTGACAAACTCGACCATGACCTTTTTGCCATGTCCCATGTCTATTCTGCCGTAATCGAGTCCTTGCTCCTCTATGACCCGCATGGTCTCATACAGCCAGTTCGAGTTCAAATAGAAATTTATAAAGCCCGCTCCCGCGACCTCTACTCTCTCCACCGAGCCGCTTTTTTCCATATTATCTATTATCCCCGCAGCGATCTTAGCCGGAGCCATCCTAAGCGGCTTCGCCAGCAGCATCGCGATATTGCACGCAAAATCGCCGTGAGCCTTGTCCTTCGGGACCTCGAGCTTCATATTCTCCTTCGCCGCGCTCAGCGCGTCGTCGTTTTCATCGAACGCCGGCAACGCGCCCGCTTCCTGCGCCGCCTTGAGCGCCGAGGTCAGCATGTCCGTTATTTCGGCTTTAACTTGTTCGGTTATAGTCATTTATATTCCTCTCCTGTTTCAGTATTTAAACGGCGCAAAGACCGTCTTTGGTATTGTATAATTTTTTCTGAGCCAGTCTTATCAAAAGACTTATTCGCCGGATCTTTCGGTATTTCTGAACTCGCGCGGGATGCTTTCCCTTACTCCATCGACGTCGCGTTCTACAAGCTGTTTCACGACCGTCTCGCTCAGTTCGAGCGCGGTCTCGCTGACGGTCTCGTCGGTTTTAACGATCAGATCCATCTCGTTTTTGATAGCGTTCCTGTTATCCGCGTCGAGTACGTAGCCCATGCTCAGCCGTCCGCCGTTGGGCGTGAACCTGTAACCTAAGGCGTCTGTCCTTATCGCTACGGCCATCTCTCCGTACGGAGTCTGGAGCGAGCAGAGATTCATCTCCCCCTCTTTATACTTCATCGTACTCCTATAGTCGCCGTTTCGCTTCACCGTCACGCAATCGTCCGAGATCTTTATCGTTGTGGTCGTGTCGTCGTAACCCGTCATCTCAGACTCCTTGTAGATTATATACGCCTTGCCGTCGCGGATCGCAAATTTTCCTCTCGTGTCAAGTCTCACATTATCCTTTACCCCGCTTATCGACTGCGAGGTCACTATTGAAATAAGCGCGTTCTCCTGCATAATCTATCCCCTTTATCTCGCTTTTTTTGATCTGTTTCCCGTTTTTTCGGTATATCAATATTTCTCTATATCTATCTTGCTCACCTGTCCGACGATCTTTCTGTTCAGAAACAGACTGCCTATCGCCTCGAACCCGTGAACCGTATCGCTTACGTAATATCTTACTTTCCCGTTTTCTTCTCTGTCGGTCAGTATCCCCTCGTCGGCCATCCTGCTCTGCGCGAACTTCGCCGCCTCGGCGCCCGAATCGATCAGCTTAACGCCGCCGCCGACTATCTTGCGTATAGTGTTCTTAAGCAGAGGATAATGAGTGCAGCCGAGGATTATCGTATCGACTTCGGCCTCTATCAAGGGCTTTAGGTACTCGCGCGCGAGTATCGTCGCTATCTCGCTGTCCGCATAGCCGTTCTCAACGACCGGCACAAACATCGGACAAGCCTTAGATACGACCTCTATCCCAGGATCGATAGCGTATATCCTATCCTTATATTTATTGCTGTTTATAGTTCCCTGCGTTCCGAGCACTCCGACTCTCTTGTTCCGGGTCGCCGCGGCCGCCGCTCTCGACGCCGGCTCCACCACTCCTATTATATCGGTGTCGTATTCGGTCGTGATATGAGGCAGGGCGGCGCTGCTCGCCGTGCCGCAGGCGATTATTATGAATTTTATATTAAACTTTCTGAGAAAGTTGATATCCTGTCTCACATACTTCACTATCGTCGCCGAACTTCGCGTCCCATACGGAACCCTGCCCGTATCGCCGAAATAAATAATGTCCTCGTTCGGCATGATATTCATGACCTCTCTCACGCAGGTCAGACCGCCAAGCCCCGAATCGAATATGCCTATCGCCCTGTTATCCATTTTTTCTCCTTAAAATTCTTTGGTATTATCGATCTGCGGTTATATAATTGTATTGATCGATTTATATAATCTACTAACGCCTATCGCCTTATATAATCTACCTATATCGCTCGTCCTCAGTCGCAGCGTCTCAGCGCAAGCTCGATCAGTCTGTCTATTATCTCCGAATAGCTGAGCCCGCTCGCCATCCACAGCTTTGGATACATGCTTATATTCGTAAATCCAGGCAGAGTGTTTATTTCGTTAAGCCTAATATCTCCCGTCTCCTTATCGACGAAGAAATCAACTCTCGAAAGCCCTCTGCACTCGCAAACCTTATACGCCCGGACCGCGTATTCCTTCACCTTTTCGGCAAGCTCCGCGTCCATATCCGCCGGGATCGTAAGCTTGGAATTTTCGTCCTCATACTTGGCCTCGTAGTCGTAGAACTCCGCGGCCGGAGCGATCTCTCCAACGCACTCCGCGGCGACCGCGTCGAGATTTCCCATAACGGCCGTCTCGGTCTCCGTACCGGTCATCATCTCTTCTATCAATATCTTATAATCGTGTTCAAACGCGCGTTTTACGCCCGCTATCAACTCCGCCCGATCGTGCGCCTTGGTTATGCCGACCGACGAACCCGCGTTGGCCGGCTTGATGAAGCACGGATAACCGAGCTTGGTCTCTACCTTCTCGATATCGAGGCTCTCGTTTATCTTAAGTTCGACCCAATCCGCCTGCGGCAGACCCGCCTGCTTAAACAACATCTTCGCTACGCATTTGTCCATGCATACGGCGCTGCCCAAAACGCCCGGACCCACGTACGGCAGACCCGCTATCTCAAACAAGCCCTGTATGGTCCCGTCCTCGCCGAACTTGCCGTGCAGGACAGGATACGCTACGTCTATCGGATATTTCTCATATCCGCCGTCCGCTCTGAACCTTAAAATACATCTGTCGCCGCTGTCCGGGGATATGATCGCCTTGTCGAGACCGAGCTGAGCCGGATCGTCTATGCCTCGGATATCCTCTACCGCGCCGTCGTAATAGAACCAGTTCCCGGATTTGGAGATCATTATCGTGTGCACGTTGTACTTATCGCGGTCGATGTTGTTTAAAACGCTGACCACCGACATCTTGCTGACCTCGTGTTCGCTCGAAGCTCCGCCGAATATAACGCATACGTTTATTTTACTCTTTGTTTCCATATTCTACTTCCTCTCATAAATCGCAAACGGATCAAAACGCCTTATCAATACGCCCGAAGCGGAGCCCGGCTCTTTAGTCCTAAACTCCCGAAATCCTCCGAACGCGGCTGCGTTTCGCCGAAATATACTGAAAATAGTTTCAAAACTACCCCATTTTATTATAGATATTGTATCACATATTGGAAAAAAATCAATATCCATTATGTATAACTTATTCGCCGATTGCCAACACTTATTTTGACCTGTTAATAAATTTTAACATTTTAGAACGCGTTCAAACAAACGATCGGCCTTAAAACGCCGATAACCGGATCCAAACATACGTCCGCTCCGCGCCTTGTCCGAGCGGATAGAGCGGGATTACCGCTTGAATATCTTATTCTATCTTATTCATTAAACGGAGGTTAAATGTTCATGCTTCAAAATAAATTAAAGGACGCGATAAATAAATTCAAAAATATCGTCTCGCGCCGCGCGTGCGCCGCGGTCGGTATAATGGCGCTGAGTCTGGCGCTGCTTATCGCCGCGGGCTGCTTCAGCGCGATATACGCGGGCGAGACCTCGGAGCATATCTCTTCAAGCGTGCTGCGACTGCACATAATAGCGGACAGCGATTCCGACTTCGACCAATACGTCAAACTAAAGGTGCGCGACCGGATCTTGAGCGAATGCGGGGATATGTTCAAAGACGCGGCCGACTCAAGCGATTCCCTCGAGATAGCGAACGTCAACCTGGATAAAATAGCCGAAACGGCGAACGACGAACTGAAAAAACAGGGCGCGGCCGAGACGGCGTACGCCGAGACCGGAGTCTTTGAATTTCCCACGGTCTCGTACGGGGATATAACGCTCCCGAAAGGCTCCTACCGCGCTGTGAGGATAGTTATCGGCGAGGGCGCCGGGCATAACTGGTGGTGCGTGATGTATCCGCCGCTGTGTTTCGTAGACGGCGTGGCGGACGTCCCGGAAGAGACCATGGACGCGCTTAAGGCGAACCTCTCCGAGTCGGAATACGAACTGCTGACCGGCTCCGAGGATATAGACGTTCAATTCAAATTCAAGCTGGTCGAGATATTGGGGGACATATTTCACTAAAAATCCGGGTTAAAGCTCGGTAAATTTAACGTTTTATTTTCATTATAATCATTGACAAAAGCGGAAAACAGTTATATAATACAACTTGAGCAAAGACGCTTACCTTTATTGAGGTAGGCGTTTTTTGCTTTTTTGGCCGTTTGTAAATTAACGCCGTTATTTCCGCTAACACGGCAAAATGAACTTTTAGTACACTTTCTCCTTTAACAGCAGAATATAGTTTTATAATATATACCTATTTACAAACGGTCAGAAATATATTTTCATCTTTAAATCATTTTAAGCCGCAGAGCTTATAGTATAATTTTTCCCCAAAAGTTCAATCAATGAAAACGTAAAAATACAAGCCGCTGCGGGAGTTTCCGCAGCGGCTTTAATTCGTTATTAACTTCTTATGAAAACCAAAGATTTAGCTTTAAGCGAAAGTCTTTGCGAACTCGGCGCCCTGAGCCTTAGCGTTTTCAAGGTCGGCTTCGGACGGAACGAAAGTAACTTTCAAACCGTCGCCGAAGACGTTCATCTTAAGACCGTTCAATCTTGCGATAACGTTCGGCACGCCTTCGCCGCTCCAGCCGAACGAACCGAATACGAAAGCGGGTTTCTTTCTGTTATTTATAGCGTCCACATGGCTGAGCAGGTTCCAGACCGGAGCTACGGCGTCGCTGTTTATCGTCGGCGTTCCTATCGCGAACGCGTCCGAGCCGTTGAGTTTCGCGGACAGCTCGCCCATATCGTAGTCGTTTATATTGAGAACTTCTACGTTAGCGTCCGGGATAACTTCGGATATACCCGCCGCTATAGCCTCGGCTATATTGCCCGTATTGCCGTATGCGGAGCAGTAGAATACGGGGATATTCTTCTTATCGCTCTCGGTCGGAGCGCTCCACTCCTTATACTTCTCTATAACGTATTCGAGCTTAGCGCCCTTGGTCAAGACCGGACCGTGGCTCACGCAAGCCGTGTCGAAATCCAGAGCGAGCGCTTTCTCAAGCCCTTTCTGGACAGCCGCCTTAAACGGACCGAATATAGCTACGTAATAGTAGTGCATAGCTTCCTCGTAAGCCTTTTCATAGACTATGTTCTTATCGAAGGTATACGGCTCGCAGTAATGCGCCCCAAAGAAATCGCAGGTGAATATCGTCTTATCCTCTTCAACATAGGTGAACATCGAATCCGGCCAATGCAGCAGCGGCGCGGAAATAAACTTCAGCGTCTTGCCGCCGAGGTCGATCGTCTCGCCGTCCTTCGGAGATATCACGTCCAGATCCGTTCTGTTTGTGATATTCTTAAGGTATATCGAACCCGCCTTGCTGACGACTATCTTCGCGTTGGGGCAGTACTTCATCAGATCGGCGAGCGCTCCCGAGTGATCCGGCTCGCAGTGATTCAGTACGATATAGTCGATCTCGGCCGGATCGCAAACCTCTTTTATATTGCTTAAATACGAATCGAAAAATTCCGCGTGGCTAACTTCTATCAAAGCGGTCTTTTCGGATCCCTTTACGACATAGGAGTTATACGTCGTTCCGTATTCCGTCCTCATGATAACGTCGAATATCCTCATAGCCGGATTTAAGATACCGACCGAATAAATCCCGTTTTTTACTTCAACAGCTCCCATTTTTATCATCCTCCGTCTTATATTATTAACTTTAATCAACTTCGTATTCAATACCGCGGCTCCCGCTTCGCCGTTTCAGTCGGCGTAAACGTCGTCTTGCGCTTGTCTCGCGGCCGCGCTCGCCTAATTATTATAATACATATCCGTCTAAAATTCAATCATATATTTAAAGCCGCAGAATCGCACGGCTTCCTGATATGATATTATCACAGCGGCGGTTAATTTTCAACCGTCAATCTGCCAAATATACGTATTTTATTCATATCGTTTTTATATGAAAACGCGGTATATCTTTATCGTCGCCCCGCCTCAAAAATTATTGCGCTATTACTTGGCGGGCGAGCGATCGTTTTGATACTCTCAAACGACGCTCCCGGCATAGAACCGCGCCGCGCTTTACGCGAACGAAAGCGGACGCGGGATATAAACCGCGTCCGCTAAAATATTGTACGACTAAAGTCTAAGCGCTATATAACATAATTCACGCCGTAGACGTTTAATCCGCCCTGACCGTAGATATATACAGTCTGTCCCGGAGTTACCGTCACGGTAGCCGTCGCGCTGGCGCCCGGCTCTACGACAGTTGTATTCTCAACTCCGCCCTGGCTTATTATTAACGTTCTGTTCTCGCCTTTGCTACTCGCATGCGCGAAGTATACCGATACCGTACCGCCAAGCGCAGGGGTGAAACTCAGGCATCTGCTCGTCTCGCTTCCGTTGCCGCCCAGCTTGATCCTATAACTGAAATCCATGCCGTCAAAGCTCTTTTTACTTCCGTCGATATCGAGAGTTCCGTCCGCAGGCGGAGTAATTGTCAGTCCCTTATAAATTCCTGCGCCGACTTTAAGAGTTCCTCCGTCCATCGAACCTAACGCCGCAAGATCCTGGTCTGACTGGTCGAACGACCAAAGCGTTGATTCCGCAATAGCGCCTTCCGGTATATCCAACTCCGCAAAAGTTACGTTCACAGTCACGTCGCTGTCCGGCATTACGAAGATTCCTTCCGAATCCACCGCTATCGACTCGCCGTTATCGTTGCGCGTCGCCGAGATACTATCTAAGATATATCCAGAATCCGGCGTCGCGACGACCTTTACGCTCTCGCCGTTATACGCTGTAAGTACGGCGTCGGTCGAAGCCGTCAAAGTGATATTATCGTAGTACAGCGTTCCGTTCGCAGTTCTCATAAATTTGACCTGCTTGATAGCCGCGTCTCTGCCCTCGGTAAAGCTTACGTCGCCAGATATAGCCGCGGTCGTCGATACGTTATCCGGAGCGTACATTCCGTCCGTTCCATGCAAGTAATATGCCACGCTGACCTCGCCCGTATCCAGATCGCCGTTTATTACGACTCTATACCACTTGTCGTTTTCAAGCGCGGACGAACCTACCTGCGTTCCCTTAGCCTCTTTCGTAGCTATATCCGCAACTGTATCTGTTACGTATACGTTGCCGTCTACGTCGTCCATATGGAAGAACGCGCCGTCCGTACCCATCGCCGTCGCCTGACCGGTCGAGCTGTCATATGGGTGCTCTGTATTATCTAAATACGTTCTGAACGATCTGCCGCTGGAGTTGCCGTTCATCAAGAAGTCGTATGACAATGTGAACGTTCCTTCCGTTACAGCCTCGTCCAATACATACTGTACCGCTTTATCGGTCATCATAATCTTAGCGGTATCGTTGCCTTGAACGTTAGACGTATCCTCGACCACTGTAGTTCCAACCGTACCATCCTGAGAAACTATCCATCCGTTATTCGGATCATCCGCCATTAAGAAACTCTCGGAGCTGTCGATCAGCGCGCTGCTGAGCTGAGCGTCCTCGCTGAGTTCAGCCGTAGTCGCAACCTTTTCAAGAACTACCGAACCGTTTTCAGGCTTCGGCGCCGTTACCGTATACTCCTGAGCGGATTCGTCGACGAACGAAGCTGAAACGCTTACGTCGCTTGTCGGCATTTCAAACTCATATGTGTTCTCGCCGATCTGGGTCAAAGATACTTCAGGCTCTACTATGACCTCGGTCGCCTTATAACCCTGATTCGGCACAGTCTCTATCTTAACGGTCTCTCCGGCTTTGGCCGTAAGAGCGTTACTGTACTCGACCGATACTATACCGGCTTTGGATCCATCCGCCAGGAGGGTATAGGTCTTATCGGCCTCGCACTTAAATTCTACATCGTATATTCCTTCGTCAACAGACCGGAAATTCAATATTGTCGTATTCACGCCGTCTTCGCCGTTTTCGACAACATAGAAAGGCTTGTCTCTGTAAATATACATCTTAGCCTTTATAACTCCGGATTGATAAGTCGTAATGCTGTAAGAAGTACCGCCGAGCGTTTCTATCTCTCCGCTCTCTACGCCTCTTACATAATCGTACGAACCTGTGTCGTCCGTAAAGTTATACCAATAATAATTCACATTATTAAATTGGATCAATCCGTATACGTCGTTGCCTTCCTGTATATACGTAGCGCCATCCGGAGCGTAGATGATAGTATTGACCTCGGTATCGCTCGTCGAGATCGTAGCGTCTGCAGGAATGTCGTCCTCCGCGCGCCATGTCTGAGAAACGATGCTGTCCGAAGATACGTCGCCGCTTGTTACTATCACGCTACCGTTTACGATATTATCGTTTATAGCTATATTATATTCTATATTAGGATCCAGCGTAGGCTCCGGAGTCACTTCCGGCGTCGGCATTGCCGACGGGTCTATGTATGTCACATATATACCGTATACGGAACAGCTCTGAACCGACGTAAGCGTTATCGTAGTGGGCTCCGCCCCTCTGTAATAACAAGTCACAACGTCGGTAGAATCAGGCTGATATACGGGCTCGGCCATAACTTCGTCGCCCGCGAGGAATCTCATCTGTCTCGCCTCGTCGCCGCTTTGAGTCGTCGCGTCTATCCTTATTTCACAAGCGCCGGTAACCTCGAACGTCAACGAGTCGTTGCTGCTAAGTCTGCAGCGCCTTGTATACTTATATGCGTCAAAAGTCTTATTGCTGCTGTCTATCTCAGAATCGTCGCTTACGTTCAGGCCGTTTACCTCCACTCCCGCAGGCCACATCATATCCGATCCGTCCTGTACGAGAATATCCGTAAACTCCTCGCTGTTAAATATCCAATACATGTCGTATTCGCCATACGGATCCGGAGTCGCCGTCGGCGGCGGAGCCGTCGGTCTCGGAGTCGGAACTCCTTCCTTATATCTCTGTTCTACAACTATCGTTCCGTTCTGAACGTCCTGAGGCATTGTAAAGCTAAATCTTGTAGAGCTTATTTCTTCTATCTGAGAGTCGGCTATAGTAACCTCTTCGCCGGTCGTAACCGACGTATATTTGATCGTAGGATTGCCGTTTAGATCGTAACCATCGGGCGCGATTATTGTTAAAATCGTGGTCTCTCCCGGTAACAACGACTTAGGATTAGCTATGATCGTTCCGTTTCTGTACGTGCCGCTCGTCTCGTCAGGGATAGTAATCTCAGCGTCCGCCATCTCCGGATTTACCGTCCACTTAGCGTAAACAGTCGTCGACTGCTTAAGCGCGGACGAGAAGTTAAACGCTGTTCTGAACTCGCTATCCGCATACCAGCCGCCGAACGTATAGTAAGCTCTGGTCGGAGCCGCGGGCTCGGTCGCGTATGAATTAGGCGCTATCGTCTGCGCCTCCACAGCGCTTCCGCCGTTAGTCTCAAACGTTACCGTTATATCTCCGCTCGTATACCAGCCGGCGTATAGCGTCGTCGCTGAAGATACAGTATTGCTGTCTATGTTCCATTTATATGTCGCGTCCAGGCTGTCCGCGGCCGCTTCAGTCCTGTACCAGCCGTCGAAAACGTATCCTTCTCTCGTCGGATCCGCCGGAGCGTTCGCTCCTATTATCAAGCCCGTCCTAACCGTTACGGTAGTCGTCTCGCTGTCGTCCGAGAAAACGCCGCCGTTTGCGTTAAACGTGATCCTTGCGGTCGAGGAAGTAGAACTTCCGCCGCCGGTCGAACCGCCGCCCCAGCTGCCGCCGCCGCTGCCGGCCCAGCTCAGACCGCCGCTGCCGCTGCTCGTCGTGTTAGAATTACCATTGTTATTTTCCGTACTCGGCGTATATCCGTCCGCGCTGTCGATCATCTTTACGACCTCGGCGCGCGTTACATAAGCCGCCGGCATAAACGTTCCGTCTTCGTATCCGTTCACTATACCCGCTCCTACGCATGCCGCTACGGAGCTGACTGCCCAATCGGAAATGTCGCCCACGTCGCTGAACGGAAGCAGCGAACCGTAACCTTCTATACCATATGCGCGGTCGATCATGACCACGGCCTCTTCGCGGGTTATGTACGCGTCCGGTCTAAACGTCCCGTCGTCGTAACCCGAAACCACTCCGGCCGCGACGCAGCCTCTCAAATACTGAGCGAACCATTCGTCTCCCGCTACGTCGCTGAAACTCAGTTCGGAGTATGTAGTAAAACCGCCCGCCGAAGCTATTACCTTTGTAAACTCTGCGCGCGTTATGTTAGCGTCGGGCATAAACGTTCCGTCTTCGTATCCGTTTATAACCCCTCTCTCCGACCAAGTATCGATAACTGATTCCGCCCAATGTCCCGTTGTGTCGGTGAAAGCAAAACCAATCATGCCGGCGCCAATCGACGATATCGTCGTGATGATCATCGTAAGCGCAATAAAAATAGATATTCTGCGCCCGATCCGCGACCGCACGTTAAATCTCTTCATCCAAATTCCCCCTTAGATTTTATAATAATTTTAATTTTATACAATATTGATCCAATAAGCGCCCAATATGCGCGGACATATTACACTTATTATGTACTATTATAATATTCTACTGCAAAATAGTCAATCGTACTGTAGAAATGGGGCAATTTTTCATTAAAGTGTACCAAAATATCATTCTAAATTTCTGTAAACTTTTATTTGATCAGTGAAATCGCTTGAATATCCTGAGATATATGAAAATAACTCCTAAAAAATAATTTTGGATCCCAAAAAAATATCCGGGCTTGTACAAGTACGGGATATCTCCCATAATCATACAAGCCCGCGGTCTTATCTGGTCACAACGACCATTATATTATACTGTTCGTTCCACACGACCGAACCCATATGTTTCAGCTCGTCGATGGAGATTGCGCCGGAACCGTTTATATCAAACGTCCTCTCGGCGTATACGCCCGGATCGTCGTAGCCGTTTTTGAGCAATACCTTAGCGGGTTCCCAGTCGCTGAGCTGGAGCTTCTCGTTATCCTCGTAGCTTCTCTGCTCGCCGTAGTTCGGACCCGCCGACAGATCCTTCTCCGTGTTGTTTACTATAGTCACGGTGTCCGTATCCAGATCGTAGCTTACGTCGAAACCGTAATCCTTGAGGTCTTCTATCATGACCGCCGCGCAGTCGTTCTCAAATCCGTTCTCAGGAGTCGCGTAATGGATATACGTCGGTATCTCCCAGTCGTTTATAAAGCTGCGCATATCGGA
Source organism: Clostridiales bacterium (assembly GCA_019419865.1). GTDB lineage: Bacteria > Bacillota > Clostridia > Monoglobales > Monoglobaceae > Roslinia. Next base: position 279,115 of record JAHZIG010000001.1, read on the forward strand.
CGCCACTATATAATCCTTAGGCTGCGTATCCTGATACGTCGCCTCCGTCTCCGGACGGCTCGCGAGCAGATCCCAGCTGTAGTCGAGCATCTTTATGGAGTCTACGTATCTCATGTTGGTGGACGACGCGTGCATTACCACCGATATAAGACGTTTTCCGTCCCTTTCGACAAGTCCGGTGAAGCAGGCCCCCGCCGCCGACGTGGTGCCGGTCTTAAGTCCTATCGTTCCGTAGTAATCGTACTGTCTGCCCGGAAGCATTTTATTTGTCGGGTAACACGCCTCGCCTCTGAAATTGTAATATGTAAGCGTAGTGTAATTAAGCACGTCGGGATAGTCGGTCACCAGTCTGTTCGCGACCGTCGCCATACCTCTCGGCGAGATCTTGTTCCTGCTGGAAACCCCGGTGCAGTCCACGAACCAGCCGTTTACTCCCCAGTAGCTCAGCCAGTTGTTCATCTCGTTTACAAATCCGGCCTCGCTGCCGCAGATATAATCGCCTATCGCCATTACCGCCGCATTCGCCGAAACGACGCATATCGCCGCCAAAAGCTCGTCCACGCTGTAAGTCGCTCCCGCGGTCAGCGCGACGTTTGAATACATCGGATCCCGCGAATACGCCGCAAGCTCTCTGCCCACCGGTATCTGAGTTTCCTTGGTAAGACTTCCGTCCGCCAAATGAGAATATATAACATATAGCGATAAGATCTTAGTCATGCTCGCCGGGACCATAGGCGTATCCGCGTTATATTCGTACAGAGCCTCGTAGGTCTGGCTGTCCAGCACAAACCCGCCCCTGCACGACAAACTCAGCGCGAACGCCGACATGCCCGACGTTAAGACCGCTACCGCTATAAACAAAGGAACTATCTTTTTTATGAATCGCAAAACCTTCAAATCACTCCTCTTCTTTTGTACAAACTCTTTATATAAGATTTTTGCCGCAACCGCCTACAAACCTATTACCCGACCTGTTCCGTATACGCCAAACACCGCGGCGCATAAAACGCCGACGCAACCGTCCGTATCCGGCCGAATCGCCGCGCCGTAAGCCGTTTTCTCGATCCGTTTATCGACCGATCCACGCCCGGCGTCGATTTGTAACATTCTTGTAACCGAATTGTAACAATTTGATATTATACATTAAGTCGCCAAATTTGTCAACAGTATTATATTAGATAATTTAACGGTAAATCCTGATTAAAAAACATATTTACTATTAAAAATATAAAAATCGGAATACGCGCAGGCTCAAAATATCGGCGTCGGCGACAAAAAACGCCGTCGAACGCCTGCGCGCGGGTCACAGCGGATAATTGGAGACGATAAAAACTACCGCGCACGCGGCGAGCGCGACAGTGAGCAGGCTTTTCTCCATATACGCCAAGATTATGGCCGCGCACATTCCGAGTACGGAGGCGAAAGTATTTCCGGTCGAATACAGTATCGCCGGGAAAGTCATCGCGCCGAGGACGGCGTAGGGTATGTAATACAAAAACGAACGGAAGAACCTGTTGGTTATCCGCTTCTTGAAGATCATCATCGGGAGCGCCCTGACTAAATAGGTAACTCCCGCCATCACGCCTATATAGGCGAGGGTGTCAAGATTCATTCGTCCTCTCCGTCCTTTCTCCGGCCGCATCGTCTAAATCGTCTTTGACGGGAGCGAATATCGCCCCCGCGAGCGCCGCCGAGACCGCGCTTATTATCAGCGCGAAGCCGCTTGATACGCCGCTTAAGACCGGTATGTACTCAAAGCACGAGCTTAAGACGACCGCTATGATTATCACGTAGATTATATTCCTGTTACCCTTTGCGGGCGGTACGATTATCGCTATAAACATTCCGTATATCGCTATCCCCAGCGCGTCGCCTATAGAATTGGGAACGACCGCGCCGACGAGCGCCCCGAGCGCCGTGCCTATCGCCCAGCCAAGATACGGGATCGTAATAAGACCGTACATATACCTGCTCCCCACATATCCGGCCTTGGTCGTCGCGACCGCAAATATCTCGTCGGTTATCCCAAACGCCACGATCAGGCGTTGCAGGTTCGAGACCTTTTTATCGAGTTTTTGAGATACGGATATAGACATCAGCGCGTATCTTAGGTTGATCACAAGCTGGGTAAGCGCCGTCTCTATCAGCGATCCGCCGTGTAATATAAGATCCAGCCCGGCGAATTGTCCCGCCGAGGTCAGGTTTGTCATAGATATAGCTATCGCGGCGAGCGCCGGCAGTCCTCCGGCCGCGGCCATAAGCCCGAACGTGAACGATACCGAAAGGTACCCGAGACCTATCGGTATCCCGTCGCGCAGACCGTCGGCGTAGCTGTTTATAAGCGTCCGCCCTCCGTCTTGCGCCTTGACTGTTATATCTTCGCCGGTTTTTGCGTAGCTCTCCGCCGGCCTCTCATTGTTTTTAACGTCCATACTTAAGTTACTCTCGTTTCCGAATTATGATTTTGCTGTTTTATAATATCGTAAAGCTCGCCCTGTTAACCGATCCGCCGCTCCGGCATGGCGGCAAACAATACGAACTCGCCGCCGAATACCGGCTGAGCCGCGATCGTCTCGGCGGTCTTATACAGGCTTTACTGCTCCGGTACGACGGTAAACAACGCAAGCTCGCCGTCTCCGGTATTTACAATACTGTGGGACGATCCCTTAGGGCAGTAATGAACGCGTCCGGGGCTCAGTTCTTCCTCGGCTCCGTCGCATATCGCTTCGCCTTCGCCCGATAGCACGTAATTTATCTCCGCGCTCGTCTTATGCTCGTGCATACCGATAGACGCGCCGACCGGGATCCGGCTCAGCATTATCTTATTCGCGCTATCCATATACATCTTAGCCGAGACCGCTCCATCCCCATTATTGAGATGGGGGATCGTAACTTCTTTCATCTCGTCAAAATTAACCAACATACATATCTCTCCTTTAACTTATCTTCTGCGATCGTCTCTGACGAACGGCTCGCGTATATCCTCCGAGACCAGCAAGGCGTATTTTTCGGGTCTGCGGTACGCGTTCCCGTGTACCTCGCGTTTTCTGTATTCTCTGAGCTCGCGAATCGGAAAGTCGGCGATATATATCCCCTCGCGCTCGCCCGCCTCGATAACGAGGGTATCCCTCGAACCGGGCTCGTCCTCCCGATATGCGATACCGTCGAACGCCGAGGAATGTCCGTTACAATCCGGCTGTCCGTACGGATAGTTGACCGTCGCTATGCCGACCATGTTTTCAAACGCCCGCGCCCTAAGCTGCGACAGGCGGTTTATCTCCATCGGGCACGCGTTGGGAACGAGGATCACTTCCGCGCCCTTCAGCATCAATATCCTCGCGCTTTCGGGAAACTCCCTGTCGTAGCATATCATAGCCCCGATCCTGACCGTTCCGCGCCCTACGTCCAGATCCGCGACGTAAAAATCCTCGCCCGGCGTAAGGCGGCGTTCGTCGCCGAAGTCGCATGTATGGACCTTCGCATAGGTCAGCGCCTTATTTCCAAACCTGTCGAACAGGCATAGCGTATTTCTCGGCGCCTTGTCGTACTTTTCAAGAAAGGTTATCCCTATAGCCATATCAAGTTCCAGCGCCAGCTTCCCGAACGCGCTCACCAACTCGCCGTCCGCGGGAACAGAGAGCCCGTCCAGCTCCTCCATATCCTCCGGGATATAATAACCGACGCTCCACATCTCGGGGAAGAGCGCGATATCCGCGCCCATATCTTTAGCTCTCGCGCAATACTCGGCGCCCTTTTTTAGATTATCGTCTATGGTTTTCCCCGGCGTCAGCTGCAGCAGGGCTACTTTTAATCCGTCCATATTGGCCGCTCCTTTGTTTTTATAGATTCGGCTTAACGCCGCCGTTGTTTTTGTTTGATTTAGCCGCGTTATTGTTCATGCGGCGCGGTAACTCCCTATGGTTTAAATCGGTATTTTCCTTTGCCGTGCCCTCGCACTTCTTCTATAAGCGCATGCTCTTTCATTTTAGAGATCAAACTCCCCGCCGCCGAATATGAAACGCCGCAAGCGTCGGAAACGTCTTTTCTTCCAAATATACTTTCTGTACCAAATGCGGAATATAGCTTTGTTATGTTATTTTTTGTCTGCATATTAAATTTGAGCCCCGCCATTCGGTCTTCAATAGCCAGCTTTTCGCCCTCAATAGCTTGGTTTTTATCTTCAATAGCCTGATTTTCATCTTCAATAGCCTGGTTTTTGTCTCCAATAGCCGCGCTTTTAGATACAAACAGGTTATTGATATGCAAATACCGGTTTTTTAATTCATTCTCTTCGCCCAAGAGAAGATTTCGAATAAAAGTTTCTAAATACACGGTCGTTTTGTGAACGTTCTTCTTTAGGTTGGTATAATTTGCCCTGACAAGCGCGTTCCTGAAATACCATGCATTATTAGCAAATATGTCGTTTGTTACATTATATCCAAGCGATCTCAGATATTTTATAAAGAAAACGGCGGTTGTTCTGGTATTGCCTTCGCCAAATATATGGATCTGCCATAGTCTCGAAATAAAATATGCCAAGTGATGAATGATTTCATCCGTTGAAAGCCCCTTATAACTGAACTTCTTTTCCTCCGCGAAATCGTATTCCAAAGTTTCGCGCAATTCCGTTGCATTTCCGTATAAAACTGTGTCGCCGTCTAAAACCCACTCTTTTTTGGTGATATTATAATCCCTGATTTTCCCCGCGTGTTTGTATATTCCCGAAAACAGTTTTTTATGAATTCCAATATATTCGCTCGGAGCAAATGAAAAGGATTGTTCCAAAAGAATTGCCGCGATACGAACAGATACCTTATCCGCTTCTTCCGTCCTATCTCCTCCCGATCTTTGCGGATTCGCTTTATAGTAGCTATCGATTCTTTTTTCTGCGTCCTCAATAGAAATATTCCCTTCAATATTATCTAAAGCGGTCTTTATCAGCTCCTGCGACGGCTCTAATCCATCGACCGCTTGTAATCCTATCGCAGCGTTCCAAACGTATCCCTTATACATTTTATCAGGCTCTGTTTGTTTTATATACTCTTTAAAAGGGTCTTGATCCATATTCACTGTATCACTCATTTCTCCATTTATATTTATTCCGCTAAAACGCGCGCCGCCATACGCATATTATATCATTACATATCGATAAAATCAAAGCGCCGTCTTAAAGCGTACCCCGTTCGGCCGCTCCGTCTCTGCACGCCCACTCTTCCTTGGTTATTCGCGACACGTGCTCAGTCCTTATATCGCCCGTTAGCTTCCACTCGATATCTTTATTGGTATGATGGTAGATAAAACCGCATTTCTCCTGAACGCGACGCGATTTCTCGTTGCCGTCGAAATATCCGCACCATATTGTTTTAAGCCCGAGCTCCTCAAAACCGTATCTTAAAAGCTCCATGACCGCCTCGGGGATCAGTCCCCGTCCCCAATAGGGAACCCCTATCCAGTAACCGATCTCTCCCTCGTCGTCGCCGATATCGAAGTTACTGTTTTTTCCGATCATAAGCCCCGCGCAGCCGACGGGCAAGCCGGTCTCCTTGAGAACGACCGCGTAGTTACCGGTCTCGGACAGAACGTTTTTTATGACCTCCCGGCTGTTCTCCACGCTCGTGTGCGGCGGCCAACCGGCTATAGGCCCAACCGCCGGATCCTTCGCGTATTTATATAACTCCTCCGCGTCGCTCTCCTCCCACGGTCGCAGTATCAAGCGTTTTGTCTCAAGTTTCATAATATTCGCCGCCTTTCCGCATACTTTAAACTTTCCGATAATTCAATAAAACGGTGAAAGATATTATACCATTATTTTTACCGAGGCGCAACAGCGAATTTTCGCCGGTTTTAAACTTTTGCGAATATATCGATACGCGTAGGCGCGCGGTCTTTCAAAATAATCAAAGCCCCGCCGAAAGCCGGCGGTCGATACCGCGAACAGCCCAAGGCGGAGCCTGTTTTACGCGCAGGACGAATTTATCCCGCGCCCCTATTCCGATCTATTATTTAGCGTCCGTACTGCCCATGCCGCCGTCTCTTACGCCGTCGGCGGCGTCGTCCACCGTTATGCCGAACTGCGTGAACACGCCCTGAGCGAAAGCGTCGCCGCTGAGCAGAGAGACCTTCTTTTCCTCTTTTGAATCGTTCGTTATCTTTATAAAGATATGCCCCTCGTTAGCCGAGTTATAGTAATCGCTGTCGATTATCCCGACCGTGTTGTCGAGTTGGAGCCTGAACTTGAATCCCAGACCGCTCCTTGGATATATCGAAAGTACCCAGCCCTCGTCGATCCTGACGCGCACTCCGGTCGGGATCAATATCGTCCTGCCCGCCTGAAGCTTAAAGTCCACCGGCGTGTAGAAGTCGTACCCCGCCGAGCCGGTCGTGGCGCGCCGCGGAAGTTTTATCCCGTCGTACGCCGCCCTTATCTCCTCGTCGGACGACTCGCTGTCCCAACAATTAAGCCAACCCTCTTTGTACTGCTCAAAGCTAACCTTTTCAAACTTCGCTATTCTCTGCATATCATTTGTTCTCCTGTGCATATAAATTTTCGGCGCGCCCGTTAAACAAAGCGCGCCATTTCTTCATTATTAATTATAGCGCGGCGAGCGGCAAGCCCGTATATTTAAGCGCTATATTATTCCGTCTATTAATTATATAACAAAAACTCTAATATTTCAATTATATTATTAAAATTTATATCTTATTCGCTAAATTCAAAGCCGCGTCTTAAGTCTTATGCAAAACGACCTCGCCGCCGCTCAGCGACTCCTGCACGTCCACGACCCTCTGATTCGAGCTGCCCTTCCAATGCAGTTTCGGGTCGGCGAGCTCCTTGACAAATTTGCCGTCGACCAAAACATCCGCGTTTTTGACCGACTCGAGGTCTTTGACCTCCTCCCACAAATAGCCGGTGTATATCCAGATCGTCTTGTCGGGCGCCTTCTCTCTGCACTTCTTGACCAGCCGCTCGACCTCGCTCCTGTTGCCTGGGAAAAGCGGATCGCCTCCGCTGAATGTTATCCCGCTTATATGCGGCTTATCGAGCTTTTCAAACAGCTCGCGCTCCGCCTCTTCGTCAAACTCTACGCCGCCGCTCTCGTCCCAGGTTATCGGATTATGGCAGCCCTCGCAGCGATGACCGCAGCCAGCCACCCACAAGACCGTCCTGAGTCCGTCCCCGTTTAACATGTCGTCGGTAGTTATATCATGATAACGCATATCGGTTTTCTCCTTAACTCTCTCTTTTCATCCTAATTAAATTTGATCTAATCTATATCGCGCCGCGTTAAGACGCCCTCGCGGCCGCCGCCGCAAGACTTTTTCGGAAATATCCCGGTTAAAACTCGCGGCGGAATGCTCCCGTTAAATATTCGCGGCAAGACGGTCCCGCTCAATATCCGCGACGGGACGTTCCCGCTACAGTTCGTCCGAATCGAGTATGATCGTAAAAGGCCCGTCGTTGAGCAGTTCCACCTTCATATCCGCGCCGAATATCCCTCTTTGGACGTCGTCCGTCCTCTTTTTGCACTCCGAAATTATGTATTCGTACATCTCCTCGGCCATATCCGGGGCGCCGGCTTTTATAAAGCTCGGACGGTTCCCCTTCTTGCAGTTAGCGTAGAGCGTGAACTGCGAGACCAGCAGCAGGCCGCCGCCCGCGTCGGCGAGCGACAGATTCGTCTTGCCCTCCGAATCTCCGAATATCCTAAGCCCTATCAGCTTTTTTACCATCTTATCGGCTATCTCGGTCGTGTCCGAATCGGACACGCCTATAAGGACCAAAAGCCCGTCCGCTATCTCGCCGGTTATCTCTCCGTCCACTTTGACCGACGCGCGCGTAACTCTCTGTATCACAAATCTCATACTTTTTCTCCGTTTTGTATTTTATTATTTTTCTATCCCGTACTCTGCTGTTATTTTCTGTAAGATCCCGTTATATAAATTCGCCGCCAACACGGCTTTAACCGAAATCGGTGGCAATTAAATAAATATTAAGCTCCTCTTAAAACGCGGCTTGGGCTACATGCTCTTTCTATCCCGTATCTCCGCCATCTTGGCGTCGTTGAGCCTGGTGTCGCCCTTTACTCTTGAATACGATAGATAGCCGTTCATCCTGTCGATCTTGGTCAGGTTCTTGCTTCCGCATTTGGGGCATACGTCCATCTCAAGCTCCTGATGTCCGCAGTCGTCGCAGTAGGCGAGCGACAGGTTAACGCCCTCGTAGAAGCCCATATCCATCGCTCTGTGGATCAGCGTCTTGATCGCGGTCTTGTTATAGTCGATAGGATATTTAACGTACTGTATCTTTCCGCCGTTCATGAGGTTCCAGAATCTGTTCTCAAGGTTCTGCTTCTGGATAGGCGTTATATCCTCGCTCACGTGACAGTGGAAGCTGTTGCTAACATACTCGTGGTCGGATACGTTTTCGATTATGCCAAACTTCGCACGGAACTGCTGGACCTGCAAGCCGCATAAGTTCTCGGCCGGCGTTCCGTACAGCGCGTACAGTCTTCCGTCCTCTTTTTTAAATTCGTTTACTTTCTTATTTATATACTCCATTACCTCGAGCGCAAACTCGCCGTCCTCGACCAGCGACTTCTTATTATGGAGCTGCTGCAGCTCGTTGAGCGCGGTTATCCCGAACGACGCCGTCGCGCTCTTGAGCAAAGGCTTTATCTTGTCGTGGATACCCAGGTGTCCGCCGTAAAAACCGCCCTCGCAGTATGCGAGCGGGTTGGTCGAAGCTCTCATCTCGCCGAGATAGTCGTAAGTCCTAAGATGCAGCTGTCTGATGAGGTTGAGATAGTAGTCCAATACCTCGTAGAAATCCTTGCTCTCCTTCTGAGCCTTGGCGTATATCATCGGCAGATGCAGACTTACCGCGCCGATATTGAACCTGCCCACAAATACGGGCTGATCGTTCTCGTCGGCCGGCTCCATACCGCCTCTTTCAAACCACGGAGACAGGAACGCGCGGCAGCCCATCGGCGAAATTACCTTGCCGTACTTCTTGTATATGCTCGCGACGTAGCCCTCGCCGGTAAGCGACAGCCAATCGGGATACATCGTCTTAGCCGAACACTCGACGCCCGCCTCGAACACGTCCTCGAGTTCGCCGCCCTTTCCGTGCAGATTCTCGTCGTATAAAAATACTATTTTGGGGAAGAGCACCGGCTTTTTGCACCACTTTTTGCCTTGACCGCCCTTTCTGACCTTGAGCATGGTCTTGGTCGCCAGTTTCTCGAACTTTCCTCTGCCTATCCCTGCGGTGACCGTGATAAACGGATAGTCGCCGCGACTGGACGCGACCGTGTTGAACTTATATTCCCAGCCCTGAAAGCCCTGTTCCATCTCTTTTACTACGTCTTTCATAGCCTCGTCCGCGGCTTTCTCGTCGGACAGACCCAGATCGATATACTTCTTATATTGCTTGTCGTACGACTTCTGCGCGTAAGGAGCGAGCAGCTTATCCACCTCCGGCACCGTAAAACCGCCGTACTGCTGGCTCGCCGCCGACAAAACGATGTCGCCTATAACGTCGAACGCGACGTCCAAGGTCTTCGGCTCGTTGTACCAGAGATTTCCCATCTCAAAGCCGCCCTCGAGCACCGTCTTTACGTCGAACAGACAGCAGTTCATGGTGTCGCGCCTCGCCGACATATCGTGGACGTATATATACCCGTCGCGGCAGGCCTGAAGCTCCTCAACCGTCATGAAGAATTTCTGGTATAGCTCCTTGTTGAGCTGATTAAAGATCAGCGACCTCTTTGTCGAAACAAGCGCCGAGTCGGAGTTTGAATTCTCCTTATCGCCGATATACATGATCGCCTGACTCTTTCTGTACACCTCGTCGAGCATATGAACAAAGTCCTGCTTGTAGTTTCTGTAATCCCTGTAGCTCTTCGCGACCTTGGGATTGACGTTATCGAGCGCGCCCTCGACGATGTTGTGCATCTCGGAAATATGGATCTCGTCCTTGTTCATCTCGTAGACGCGTTTATCCACAAACTTACATATATTATCGAGATCCTCCTCCGTGAAAGTGACAAGCGCTCGGTACGCCGACTTTTTAACAGCCACAACAACCTTTTGGACGTTATAGTCCTCTCTCGTACCATCCTTTTTAATTATTTTTATCATATGACGCACTTCCTTATCTTTTTTCAAAATACCAAATATTGCGCCCGATTAAGGCTTTGGTAACAATATGTTGTATATAATAACACATTCCAATATGAATTGCAATACCCCGAGAGGTAATTTTTTATAAAAATTTTAGGCGCAAGACCGCCCGCCGCGTCGCCGCGAAAAACGGCCGAGTTTAGCGAAAAGCGGGCGCGTTTTATGGAATAATAATATTTTAAGCGTCCGAGCAATAAATACTATAAAAATTTTAGATCCGATAGCTGATATTATAGCACAACTATCTTGTAATTACAATGACTAAAATCGACTTCGCCGCAAAATATTTTTTCTTATTTTCAACGACCGCCGCGCCTCTCAAAACCGAAAGCCGGCCGCGCCCGTTTAAGCGCCGCGCCGACGTCTCGAACCGGCAAACGGCCCGCGCGTCGCCCGTTTACTCGTCCAAACTATCCGTTTTATTTCGTTTTTTATATACATCTCAATGCGCCGCCGTTTATTAATTTCCGCTTAGGTCGGGCGCGCGTTATATAAACTAACGACCTATCCGCTTAACCGGCGTTTTATAAATCAAAAGCCGCCTCGATCCCTCAAGGCGGCAAATAAAGCGGCTGTTTAGCAGGCGCAGCCTCCTCCTGCATCTCTCGGGTCTCCCCTGTCGTACCGTCGGCGCGCGGTCTCTGCGAAATTTACCGCCTCAAACAGCCGTTTTATTCTATTGGTTATTACAAGTCCGCGTCCTCCAAAAACAATCTCAGTTTTGCGTAACGCCCGCGGAGACGGCGGCTCCGTTTTCAAAGCTTATTACATAGATAAAAGAATCCAGTCCGTCGGAACCGATATAATATTCAAAGATCTCCCGACCGCCGTATTCGGCGACATTCGAAGGCTCGCCTAAAATATCTACCGTCTCTTTCTTAGTTTTACATGTAAGCTGGTATTTATCTTCAAGATCGCCTATCATATAAAATCTAAGATCTTCGTTTTCGTCCCATTTTTGCCTACTGTACGTAGAGACATTATACTCGACCGCGTTATAGATCGCAGCGTTAAGCGCTACGACCAAAATCGTAGTGCTAAGCAGAATAAGCGGAACCGCAAGCCTCGCTTTGAACTTCCCGCGAACCACGATCAAAACCGCTGCGGCGCAGGCGCATATATAAACTGATATAAACGCCGCTTTTAACGCGCCTCCTCCAACTTGATCTACCATTAAATTCGTCGCGAATACGATATATGTCGCAAACAATATCCCAAGCCAGACTACGGCGAGAATTATATATAATATAATATAATATAATATAATATAATATAATATAATATAATATTGATAAAAATATCAAGCGTTCTATTTCTCATGATATCGCCCTTATCTATTATATCACGCGCAGGCTGAAATGTAAATGAATTCAAAGAAATTTATCGCGTTTTCGATCAAGGTTTATCGAGCGAATATTTATTTCAAAATCCGAGTCCCGCTCATGCGGCCGTTACGGGTTGAAAATCCCGATTTGTCGCCTAAGTCCTAACGCACGCGTTAAAAACGGGGAATCCCGTACAGGATTCCCCGGTATAATTGGAGGCGCCACCCAGATTTGAACTGGGGCGTAAAGCTTTTGCAGAGCTCTGCCTTACCACTTGGCTATGGCGCCGTATTATATAAATATTATATGACGATCTCAGGATATTTATGAATATCAAGAGCGTCTTTTTTTATGCTTCCACAATGGGAGCTTTTAACTCCCACTGTGAAAAACTCTGGAGCGGAAGACGAGATTCGAACTCGCGACGTTCACCTTGGCAAGGTGACGCTCTACCACTGAGCCACTCCCGCAACTTAGCGATTAGAGATTAGCGAATAGAGAATAGGGGATAAAACTCGCCCCTTTATCGCCTAATTTCTATATAAGCGAAATTGGAATACGTTGTTTTCCTATAACGTTACAACCGCCGTTTTTTCGGCCACAGAAGCCCACTGGGCTCCTATTCGCTATTCTCTAATCGCTAATCTCTACGTTGGTGCCTCCGGGCGGAATCGAACCACCGACACGGGGATTTTCAGTCCCCTGCTCTACCGACTGAGCTACAGAGGCGTATCTTGGCGATCCGGATGGGGTTCGAACCCACGACCTCCAGCGTGACAGGCTGGCATTCTAACCAACTGAACTACCGGACCGTTTATACATTAAACTTAGCCATAATTTCTCTTTTGTCTAAGTCATAAAAAATCGGCGCCTTACCTTACGGAAAAATCTCTCCGCCGCCGGCTTCGGCGCCTTTTACTTGGTGGGAACAATAGGGCTCGAACCTATGACCCTCTGCTTGTAAGGCAGATGCT
>JAHZIG010000010.1:0-23112 GCA_019419865.1 Clostridiales bacterium
CCAATACAGGATCCAATCCTCACTGGTTGCCTAATTGATCTTGTGTCTAACTTTTTGGGGTCAGTACATTTTGCTCGCAAGGACGGCTATTAATTTATAGTTTGTACTTGGATAACCGTTAATTCGGTTTATCTCTTTTCTGCTTTTATTATACACCAAATTTTTAGTATTGTCAACGCAAACGTAGTAATTAGGATCTTAGGTATTAGGATGTAAAATCCGCCTCTGTAACGCCTGACGCAACAGCAAGCGAAATAAGGAACTTTGTTTTCCCAATCGCGTTATAGTCGCCGTTTTTAACGTTACAGAAGCGTTTTTACCCCCTATTCGCTAATCTCTAATTCCTAATCTCTACGTTGCCATTTCACTATTATCATAACCAGCCAGACCAGCCCGACGAGACCTTGCAGGCGGTATATTTCCGCGACTAAGGATGAAAAGCTGTGCAGGCCGAACGGGATCATCGCCAGGCAAAACGCCAAGGCGGCTCCGGCTCGCGCGAGCTTGTTTTTCGTCTTAACATAGCTCAGGATCCCGAGTCCCTGGGACGCGGCGGTGGTGAATATGGCGAACGTCAGGATCAGGCCGTAGGCGTAGCGGGCGAGTTCGCCGTAGTTTCCGGCGAGTTTGAGCAGGGGCAGATCCTCGTACCAGACCGACGATATATTCATAGACAGCGCGAGCCAGACTAAAAATATCAGCAGTCCGAGCGCCGCCCCGGCTAAGCAGCAGGTAATAAGCAGTTTCTTGTTGTCGGCGTTCTGGCAGAGCGGAACGACGACCGCCGCGGCGCACAGAGTGTTGTAGCTGACGTAGTAGATAGCGTTTAGCAGGGCGTTACGGTTTACGGCTCCCGAAAACAGCGAGTCCAGGAACGCGCCCTGAGCCGGGTCGGTCAGGACTACGGCGACGCTTAGGAAACCGATCCCTATCACAAGAACCGGCACAAGAAATACGCTCAGCGCCGCGAAGCCCTTGATATCGAAGACGAATATGATAAAGCAAAGAGCCGACATCCCGAGTACGCCCCAGAGGTTGGAGACGCCGAAAATATCCCGCGCCGCCGCGCCGCTGCAAGAGAGCATGACCGCGTAGCCCGCCGCCATGGTCAGCAGGATCGCTATTTTAAAATAAAACGCGGCTCTGCCGGCTACGTGTTCGACGTAAGCGTTAAAGTCGCTCAGCGCGTACTTATTCGCTGTCGAGGCTATTATGTAGAGGATGAATATAAAAAAGAAGGTCGCCGCCACAAGCCCAGTGACGTCCTCAGCCGAACAGAATACAAAATATTCGAGTATCTCGCGCCCCGAAGCGAAGCCCGCGCCTATTATCAGCCCAAGATAGACCACGGATAGTTTTAAGTATTTCAAGCGTATCACCTTTAAGTAAGATATTATTCTTATTTAAAGTATATTATCCGTTTCGGGATTTATGAGTTATATCGAACCCGAAAATATCGATAAAATTATATTGAACCTGAAAACGCCGATATCGAGAATTGGGAGTAAGTTATAAAATTTAGCTAAACATAAAAAAGTACGAACATACGCGCCTTGAAAGCGTTTATGTTCGTACTCGTTAAGTCTAAATATTATTCGATCAATCCCAGTAAAGCACGGCGTACTGCTTACGTCCGTCCGAGCTGAACCTCGTTCCGTTGGCGAGACCGAAGCCCGCGCTGCCGCCGCCGTCGAGGGCGAGTCCCGCGTTGCAGCCGAGGCTTGAGAGAACCTGACCCGCGCGGCTGAGCGTCGTGGACGTGCTCACGCAGAGGACTATCCTATCCATGTCCGGATTGTAGCCGATATACGTTCTGTTGGTGTATCTGTCTATATCGAAGGTTCCGGTAAAGCCCTCTTCGCGGGAGGTCACCGTCGGCAGAACGCCGCAGCCGCTGACCGCGAACAGCACGTTGGTCTCCTCGTAGATATTGGATACGCGCTTTATCTCCACCGAACCGTCGTAGTGGACTATCAGCGTGGTCACGGGCGAGCCGTGGGTTATCACGTCGGATATAACCTGACCCTCGCTGACGATTATGCCGACCGAATAGGTGTCGCCGTCGGCCTCCCAGCCGAAGAAGGTCGAGTTGCTGTAGTTCGCCTTGCCCGAGGATTCTATGCTCTTGTTTACTATAGGCTCCGCCTTGATATTCAGCGGGTCTATGTACATCACGTTGACTCCGTTGTTGTAAGAATACGTATATCCCTCTACCGTACTCGTCACGATGTTAACGCTGCCGCTGCTTGTATCGACGGTATACCACAGCGTCTCCATCAACGAATTAAGCGGCACGTAGAGGACGCCGTTATAATTTATCAGGTTTGAATCCCAATTCTCGGTATATACGTTGTTTATTACCGCCAGGTTGCTGCCGAGAGCTATCCTTATCGAATATTTCTTATGTACTATGTACGCGGTGTACAGCTCCGGATCGTAGAACACGCTGCACTGGAGTATATCCTGGAGTGAGTTCAGCGAGATCATCTCGACGCCGTCGGCGTAGATCAGATTATCTCTGAGCGTGCGCGCGTATCCGTTTATCGAGATCGAGTTCCCGTTGGTAACGATCTCCGCCGTCGTGCCGCTCGGCGTGTCCGAAGAAATGTTGCCGGTCTCCATATTTGAAAATACCGAAACGTCTATCTGGTAGTCGTAGTCGTATTCCGATTCTATAGCAAAAGCGTCGCCCGAATAAATAAGTATCGCGGCGCCTAATACGGCCAGAAGGAACGCTACCGGTTTGTAACATATCTGTAATATTCCGCTTCTTTTATTATATCGCTTATCGCTTTCTTGATACATCTATCATACCTCGTAAAAATGTCATTTCATTTAGCAAGTATACCACAAACATAAAAAAAGCGCAAGACTGAACAGGGGTCGAACGCTTATTTTTGTAACAATTATGTAATATTTCTGTAACATTACAGGTATGATTTGGTATTATTATTCTGCGATTTAGCAAAACGCGCTTTGGATTTACCGGGGTCAGCTTATGCGCCTAAAGACGGTCCCTTCGATCAGCGAGACGTCGACGGGGCCGAAGTTTCGGCTGTCGCGGGCGTTATTGCGGTTATCGCCCATAACGAAGACCTGACCGTCTTCTATTTTGATAGGTTTATCGGGGCCGTAAGAGCCGGAGGCTATAAGGCCGTCGATATATTTGCCTTTAGATCTGGTCTTTTCGCTGATATACGGCTCGTCTAAGACCGAACCGTTTACGTATACGTCGCCGGTCTCGAAATCGATATAGAGCTCGTCGCCGGCTACGGCTACGACCCTCGATACCATGACGTCGTCCGAATCCTCGCTTTCCTTAAAGGTGACTATGTCCCCGCCGGAATAATCGTTTTTCAGCCTGTCGACCGCCCAGCGTTCGGAGTCTCTCATAGAATCGGCCATTCCGTCGCCGTTTATCACCACGACCGATACCACGCGGCTGCGCAGAGCCATCGTCGCGCCGAATATCAGCGCCGCGACGATTACGATCGCGATACATATTTTTAAAACGCTTCTTCCGCGCGCTTTTTTATTTTTGATATCCTGTTTTTCCACTATAAATCCCCCCGCAACAATACGAATAGATCATAAATCGGATCGATAGGGTCGCCGTCCTTCATATCTAAAGAGGCGGCGAAGCGCCGGTCTGAGTTAAGACTCGCAAGTAACGAGCCGAAGAGATCCGCCGCTTGCGTATATAAGCGCGGCGTTTATTACCGCCGCATATTGATCTTATGACGCTCAATATATTATAATACAGCCCGGGCGCGGGTGTCAAGTGTAATATGGCGTATTTACAGGGTTTTTGAACGAGTAAACAAGGCGTTAAAAAGCGTTAAAATGAGGTAAAAATCGCTCGGATTCGATATCATACTTCGACGAACGGACGGCGCCGTCCGTTTACATAACGCTATAGGAGTATATAAAAAAGAACGTTCGTTCATGTTTATCAGACGGGACGGGAGAGATGAGATTCGGCGCCAAGTAAGACGTAAGCCGCGGCGACCGGGGCCGCGCGGGATGGGCGCCCGAGTCGGAACATGGCGGCGACCGAGCCTAAGCGGCGTTTAGGCTGCGGATACGATCGAGGCGGTTTAGTCAACGTATTGTAATATGTTGAAACAGAGATTTAACAGAGGGTTTATGTTTATGAAATATTCGGCGTTAAATAAGAGAAATATTGTTAATTATTAAAGATATTATGGTTTGAGAGCCGCGTATTTTATTTATTTTTTCACTTGACATCGCCGGATAAATATCGTTTAATATTATAACAAAGTATTTACAAAATAAGGAATATATTTTGCAAACGCTTTGAAAAATCAGAGGAGGCGACGAATATGAGAGTTTTCGAGTATACTCTTGTAAACGAGTACGGACTCCACGCAAAGCCGGCCGTAGATCTGATCCGAATAGCCGGAAAATACAAGTGCAAGACTTTTCTGGTGAAAGAGAATCGCAGAGCGGACATAAGCAAGTATTTTGTTTTGATGGCGATCGGGGCGAGACGCGGCGACACGGTCAGGTTTGAGACCGAGGGTCCGGATGAGAACGCGGCTATTGAAGAACTGGCGGAATATATTAAAGTTAATCTTTAGTATGTTCCGCTCTTTTTTGTATCTTTTTAATAATATAGGCCGGTTTTCCGTCTTGACTTTGTACGGCATTTATGGTAACTTTAGTTTGAAATATGTTGTTTTTTGTATTATAATTATATCAGTTATCTTAAATTTCTGCGATGTAAAACTTGAATGGGAGGTAATTACATTGGAAAACCGAATTGACTATGTCAATAAAAAGGTGAAAAACAGACTTGATTTTAACTATAGACGATTCTTTTCAATGTTTGGCATTTGGCTTATCTGCGCGGCGATGTCGGCCGTTCCGATATTGCTGAGACCGATGTTTTCCGCCGACGGGACTCAGGCGGTCAATTACTGGAGCGAAATGATGAGTACTAACGAGCCTATGTATCTTCTGATAATCCTTTCGGCGCTTGCGATCACCATGACGCTTATAATGGGCAGAGGAAGTAGCGGCGTTGTATATTTTGTATCGTTTTTGCAGGCGGCGTATCTATTTTTGGCCATAATAGGCTACCTTATGCTCGAGGGAGATCCGGCCGTTTTCGGGCAGAATGTCGTCAGGATAAATCAAATAGGATTTATTGTAGAGTTTATAATGGCGATAGCGATCTTCATAACTTCTAATTTCGGAATAAAGGAGGTAAAAGTCGATTAATGAATGGAATGACATATTTAACGGCGGCGTTTATCTTCTCAGTTGCGAGCGTAGCGGTGTCGGCGGTGTATATCATATGTACGATCCAGTCCGCGAGGTCGTCGGAAAAACTGTTGGACGCGCGTTTCCCCGACGCCGACGCCGAGGAATTGCTCTACGACGAATACGGCGATAAAGAATACATAAGGAATTATATCGACGAACCGCGTTTGGCGAGCGGGAGCGTTTGCGACATGTTCGATATGAACAAGCTGAAAAAAGAGTCGGACCCGTCCAAGCTCCCCAAGGGCAGACATTACCGCTGAGACGTCTTTAGTTTTTATATTCAAACAGTTTGCGAAGAAGGAGGAGAGGTTTATGAAAAAGAGAAGGAACAATAACCAAAACGGCGCGGCTAAGACCGGAGCAGAAAATCAAAAGAATGCGGACACCAATAAAATAGAAAAAGAAGACCTCGGAAAATTGTCCGAAGAGAGCGCTCCCAGAAATATCGACGCCGCTTCCAAGACCAAAGAGATGGAAAAGGTAGACGTACAGGACGGCGCTCAGGCCGCGGCTGAGCCGGCGGCGCCTAAGAAGTTTGCGGATCAGGAGGCGATGGAGGCGTCGGCGCACGCCCTGTTCGAGACCATATCCGACTATAAGGCGGAGCTTACCAACGACGATTATCTCGAGAGGATTATATATATTCATTTAAAGACCAAGGAGCTGTACGTTTTAGCGGAGGAATACGATCAGGATCTGCGCGCGTTCGTGCAGCCTATAAACGACCTTAAAAACGCGTACGAGCACGTTCTGCACGTCTGCGCCAACGAGTTTATGGACAGGAACGGAATGGGCAAACTGAACAAGGCGTATATAAAGGACAATTTAAAGTCCGCGCTCAGGTATGAGAGCAAGGCGTTTTTCGATACCGCGGAATATCTTTCAATGATCCTGAGACGGAGCATAAACGAAAGATTAAACGGCTTTACCTATAATCAGATCAGCTCGATATGGGACGATTATGAAGAGGTCAGAACCAGTATAATAGACGCCAACAGAAGATTCGCGGAGATCCGCAAGGACAGATCCAAGGCCAGCGACTACGATATCGATATGAATATAGACGAGTATTACAGCGACGTCAAAAAGCTTCTTCAGCGCTATATATTCATAGAGGAGAAGGTCTATCCGAAACTGGAACAGGAGTACGGCGTTTGATCGGATCGCTTTTGCGGCGTTTGAAAATAAGGCAGTCTTGGGGCGCGGGTGCGTCCTGCGGCTGTTTTTGTTTTTCCGGCGATTTTTACGTATATATTTTATGATGAAGAGAGGGTCGCGTAAATGAGTGATAAAAAAGCCGCCGTGGACACGGTCAACGATTTTTCCAAGGGCGGTATAATGAAAACAATCCTGAAGCTCGCCGTGCCTATGACGCTGGCGCAGCTTATAAATCTCTTATACAATGTGATCGACAGGATGTATATAGGGCATATGGGGAGCGGCGCTCCCGACGCGCTCACCGGGGTCGGCGTCTGCCTGCCGGTAATAACCATGATAACCGCGTTTTCCAACCTGGTAGGAATGGGCGCGGCGCCTTTGGTCTCGATAGAGCGCGGCAGGAACAACGGCGAGGAGGCGGAGAAGATACTTGGAAACTCCCTGACTCTGCTCTTGATACTCGGCGTCGCGCTGACGGCGCTCGGGCTTTTGATAAAGGATCCTATGCTCAGGGCGCTCGGCGCCAGCGAGAACATTTTTCCCTACGCCGACGAGTATATAAGCATTTATCTGTTGGGTACGATATTCGTGATGCTGAGCCTGGGCCTCAACTCTATAATCAACGCCCAAGGCTTCGGCGGCATAGGTATGCTGACCGTCGCGATAGGCGCAGTACTTAATCTTATCTTAGACCCGGTATTTATCTTCGCGCTCGACATGGGCGTAGGCGGCGCGGCTATAGCCACGGTCATATCTCAGGCCGTCTCGGCCGCCTGGACGTTTTTCTTCCTGATCGGGAAGAGGGCGATATATAAGATAAAGCTAAAGCGGATGAAACTCGAATTCAGGCGGGTCAAAAAGATACTCGTTCTGGGACTGTCCGGTTTCGTTATGGCGCTTACAAACAGTATCGTGCAGATGGTATGCAACTCAACTTTGCAGACTTACGGCGGCGATATATACATAGGGATCATGACGATAATCTCGTCCGTGCGGGACGTGCTGTCCATGCCCATCATGGGCTTTACCAACGCCGCGCAGCCTATCATAGGCTACAATTTTGGGGCGAGGGAATACGACAGGGTCAAGACCACGATCAGATATATCTCCTATATCGTGCTGACCTACGGCGTCCTCTCCTGGATAGCCGTGTCGGTTCTGCCCGAGCTGTTTATACGGATATTCAGTTCGGATCCTCAGACGCTTAGCGTAGGCGTCGGTTGTCTGCACGTATACTTCTTCGGTTTCTTCTTTATGGGCTTTCAGTTCTGCGGCCAGAGCGTGTTCACGGCCATGGGAATGGCGAAGAAGGCGGTGTTCTTCTCCCTGTTCAGAAAGGTTATAATCGTCGTTCCGCTGACTTTGCTGTTGCCCCTCGTCTGGTCGCCCCAGGTCTACGGTGTGTTCGCGGCGGAGCCTATATCCAACCTGGTAGGCGGACTCGCCTGCTTTATAACCATGTATTTTACTGTGTACAGAAAACTCGGCAAACGGGAGATAAATATTTGACATAAAAAGAGGATATATAGAGGACGAAAATAAAGATTTTGAATTTTAGAGTAAATTTTCTTGATTTAAGAGGGTTTTTCTAATTTTTGTCGAATATAAAAAAGGTATGGATTTTTAAAAACGAGCTTAGAACGGATTTTTAAGGCTCGGAATACGATCATATAAATCATAAGAAGGAGCTGTAGATATGGCGGATGAAATATACGATTTTTCCAAATTGAACATCATCCCGGTCGATTTGGATAACGAGATGCGCAAGTCCTATATAGATTACTCTATGTCGGTAATCGTGAGCAGGGCCTTGCCGGACGTGCGCGACGGCCTTAAGCCGGTGCACAGGCGTATACTGTACGCGATGTACGAAGACGGGATAACGGGCGATAAGCCCTATAAGAAATGCGCGACCACCGTGGGTAACGTGCTCGGACGGTATCATCCGCACGGCGACAGCTCGGTATACGACGCGATGGTAAGAATGGCGCAGGATTTTTCCATGCGCTACCCCACGATAGACGGACACGGAAACTTCGGCTCGATAGACGGCGACGGCGCCGCGGCGTACAGGTATACCGAATCGAGAATGGCGAAGCTTTCGATGTATATGCTCAAGGACATCGAAAAGGACGAGGTCGACTTCATGCCGAACTTCGACGCGAGCCTTAAGGAGCCGGTCGTGCTCCCGGCGAGATTCCCGCACCTTCTGGTAAACGGTTCGGACGGTATAGCCGTAGGTATGGCGACCAAGATCCCGCCGCACAACCTGAGAGAGGTCATAGACGGACTGAAGGCGTATATAGACAACCCGGACATAACGATAGACGAACTGATGGAATATATCCCGGGCCCGGATTTCCCGACCGGCGGCCAGATCATGGGCGTGAGCGGGATACGCGCGGCGTATTCGACCGGACGCGGCAAGCTCAAGGTGCGCGCTAAGGCGAGGATCGAGAGCTGGAAAGAGAACCGCGAACGCATAATAGTAGACGAGCTGCCTTACATGGTCAACAAGGCGAGACTTATAGAGAAGATCGCCGAGCTGGTGCACGAGAAGCGTATAGAGGGGATATCCGACCTCAGAGACGAATCGGACAGAGAAGGACTCAGGATAGTGATAGAGCTTAAGAAGGACGCAAACGCTACCATCATACTGAACCAGCTCTATAAATATACCCAGCTCGAGGACACCTTCGGCGTGATCATGCTCGCGCTGGTCAACCAGACCTCGCCGAGGATACTCAGCCTTAAGGAGATACTTTCGCACTATCTCGATTTCCAGAAAGAGGTCATAGTCAGAAGGACGAAGTTCGACAAGAAGAAGGCCGAGGCGAGGGCGCACATCTTAGAAGGACTGAAGGTCGCGCTCGACAATATAGACGAGATAATCGACCTCATCAGAAACAGCTATAACAACGCCAAGGAGCGGCTTATCGAACGCTTCGAGCTCACGGACGTTCAGGCGCAGGCCATCCTCGACATGCAGCTGAGAAGATTGGCGGGCATGGAGCGCGAGAAGATAGAGAAGGAATACGACGAGCTCATCGCGATGATAGCTCACTATAACGATATCCTAAACGACGAGCAGATGGTTTTGGACATCATCAAGGACGAACTCACCGAGATCCGGGATAAGTTCGGAGACGACAGGCGCACGACTATAGAGCCGGTTGCGGACGATATAGATATAGAGGATCTTATCGAAGAGGAAGAAAACGTAATTACCATGACCCACCAGGGGTATATAAAGCGTCTGGCGGTCGATACCTACAGAAGCCAGCGAAGAGGCGGAAAGGGTATTATCGGAATGCAGACCAAGGAAGAGGATTTCGTCTCGACCATGTTCATATCCTCGACCCACGCGTATATCCTGTTCTTTACCAATCAGGGCAGAATGTTCAGGATAAAAGCGTACAGGATCCCCGAAGCCGGAAGAACGGCCAAAGGAACCGCGGTGGTGAATCTTCTGCAGCTTGCGCCCGGCGAGACGATCTCGGCTATGATACCGGTAAAGGAGTATACCGAGGGCAAGTATCTTACCATGTGTACAAGGAACGGTATAATCAAAAAGACCGACCTTATGGAATACCAGAACGCGCCGAAAGGCGGTAAGATAGCCATCAAGCTCGACGAAGGCGACGAACTGCTCAGAGTCAAGCTGACCAACGGAGACACCGATCTGTTCGTCGGCACGCATCTGGGTATGATGATAAGGTTCAACGAGAAAGACGTTCGTCAGATGGGCCGCGTCTCGAGAGGCGTTCGCGCGATCAAGCTCGACGAAGGCGACTACGTGGTCGGAATGAGCGTATACAGAGACAACGCCAAAATGCTGGTAGTGTCCGAAAACGGCTACGGCAAAAAGACCGACCTCTCCGAATATAAATTGCAGACCAGAGGCGGCAAGGGCACCCATACTTATAAGATAAGCGAGGCGACCGGCAACGTGGCGGGGATCAAGGTGGTATCCGACGACGACGATATCATCCTTATAACCTCGGACGGCGTTATTATCAGACTCGATACTCGCGAAATAAGTACCTACGGACGCGTTACCAGAGGAGTAAGACTGATGCGCACCGGCGACGGGGTCAAGGTCGCGACCATAGCGAGGGTCGAAAAGGAACACGACGAGGACGAGGACGAGGTCGAGCCGGCCGAGACGGAGAATAATTCGGACGGCGCGGAGTTAGAAAAAGAATAATACGACCTTGCGGCGGCGGGCGGACGCTTTTGGATTTTGCGGAGACGAGCCGGCCGCCGATTAAATGATCAACGCGGAATCTGATATTAAATCCGCGTTTTGAGCGAGATCAATATCGAGAGGAGTTTTACCAATGATAAAGCTTAAGAAGACGACCGCGGTCTTAGCGGGCTGCGCGGCGGCGCTCATAGCCGTAGCGTCGCTCGGCGGCTGCGGAGATACGGCGACTCAGGGCGGAGGTACGGCGGGAGTCCAGTCTCAGACGGAGGAATCCGAAGCGACGAGGAAACCGGTTCAATCGGCGAGACCGTCCGCCGCAGAGAACAGTGAAACCGAGTCGGAGCGGAGCGCGGCGCCTAAAAATTCAGAATCGGAAACGGAATCCGGATCGGCCGCGGTCAATTCGGAAAATAATAATATGGAGGCGGCGTCCACGCTTTCTGAAGCGCGTTCTTTCCTTGACGCGGGAATGTACGACGACGCCGAGGAGATGTTGTCCTACGTTAATACCGACGAGCTCGGCGCCGAAGATATGGAGGAGTATAACGCGATAAGAGCCGAGCTTGACAGCGCGGCGGCGAACTCCGGAAGCGACGCGGCGGACGAGCTTACCGCAGAGGAAGCCATATCCATAGTCGAGAACTATTACGGAGTTCAGATAAACGGCGATCCGGGCGGTCTGACGGCGCAGAGCGACGGCGCGGGTTCGAGCTACTACGAGTTGTCGGTAGAGGTTCCGAACGAGAACGCAAGAATAATCGTACGCGTACATATGGACGGAAGCGTTACAGAGGTATCCCGTCAGCCGATAGCCGTGGGATAACGGAACATATATTTGAGATTAAGGAGTCGGGGTTCCGGCTCTTTTTTTGTCTATACGGTTGTGGTTGCGATTTTTTAAGCCGCGACGCGGACTCATATATTAGAAAATCAAGTATCCGTTATTTCCGCATATGTTTGTAATGCTTAAAAAATCCGCCGCCAGTATCGGCGGCGGATAAAATGAGTTTATAAGAGGTCGTCTATGCTTCCGAGGTTATAAATGTTGGTAAATCCCATAGCCTCGGCCGCTTCGACCGCTTTTGCGGCTCTGGAGCCCGCCGAGCAGTAGAATATCAGCGTCGAATCTTTGTCGTAATTCGCAAGACCCTCTTCTATCTGATCGACCGGGATATTCACCGAGCCTTCAACCGACTTTTCGGCGAATTCTTCAGCCGAGCGGACGTCTATAAGGATCGCTCCGTCTTCGGCGAGGACCATCGCTTCGTCGGCTTTTATGCTGTCCGCGCCAAGATCGGACATGTTGATCTGCTGTTCGGTCGCGCCGTCGCTGATATACATGATGCCTTCTTCGGAAATGCTCATCTCTTTTATGTCGATATCGGTCGGCTTTTTAAGCTGATAGCACTTTACGCAGTCGGTAAACACAATGACTAAACCGTCGTCGCAGCCGGCGTAGAGTCTGCCGTTATATACCGCGAGTTTGTTAATGTTATACTTGTCGTCGGCGCCGTACTCGACGTCGGAAGTCTCGAAATACTCCGTGCTCAGTTGAGTGCGCGTGCCGAGTATATTCGTATACCAAACTTTCGACTCGCCCGTTAAGTCGTTCTTAGTGAGCGTGATCTGAGTTCCGTTCCAATCTATATACTGAACGGGTCTGTCGTAGTCCTCGGCTTCGTCGGACCCGGCGACCGCCGCGCCGGAGTCCTCGCTTGTCGTAGCCTGCTGGCCGTAGTATTCTACGATTATAGCGTAAAGCTGTTTGTTGCTGCTGCCGCCGTATACGTATACCGGCGTCGAAGTATCGGTTATTTCAAGGCTGAAATCTTTAACGGATCCCGTGCCCGGCTGCGTGATCATATTATCGTCGCTCTGGTAGATCGTCATGCTGCGCGAAGCGTCGCCGCCGCTAAATAATACGGTTACCTTACAGGGCGCTTTCGGTGTGAAGTAGAGATTACGTCTTGTAGTACCGCCGGATCCCGCCTGCCATGCCTGGGTAAAGGTATAGTCGTATTCCTTTTCGTTTACGTCTTGATACGTGAATGAGACGTCCGCGTCCACAACATCCCAGTTTCCGTAACCGCTGAGACCGTTAACGGTAGTCGTAAACGCTTCTCTATCCGCTCCGCCTGTGAGCGGGGAGTAGTCGTATTCGGTACTATTTAGCGTATAAACTACGATCTCGCTGTCCACAGGTTCGTGCCATACCTGCTCGTATACCTCTGAGAGCGGGGCGCCGTCAGCGTCGGTCACGACAAGGCTTACTGTCTGGCCTTCGGTTGCGCCGGTCGCTATTTCAAATTCGCCGGTTCCTCTAACGGTCGTAGATACCGGAGTCTGTCCGTCTATCGTCGCGGTCAGGTTAACGTCCGTAGCCAGAACGCTTCCGCGATAGCCGAGCGTTACCTTCATTCTGCCTTCCGTCTTATTCAAGACGCCGTTTATTGTATAAGGTATTTCGTCGTTGTTCTCGATATAATTCAATCTGAAGTAATCGAGGTTTGTGCCGTTGGTCTGGATGTAGATATCCGCGCAGCCGTATTCGTCGAGCAGTCCGTTTACCTGAGCGTTGTACAGGTTCTCCGCGTTGAGAGTCAGCTCGAGGTCGGACCATGTTCCCCATGCGCCCGTCGCGGTCGCGTTGCCGGATGCGATCAGGTTTTCGGGATCGCTGTTTCTCTCAAGGCTGACGTATATCTGACCGGCGTTTTTGCCCGCGTATCTGACGATAAGGCTGTCCAAGTTGGAGAGCTTAACCGATTTATATTCGATCCACGAATCCGCCGTGCTTCCCGCGTCGTTGCCGCCGCTGCAGGCGCCTTGAGAATCCGTGAGATCCGCGCCGTTTGCGTTATCGGCGTACTCGCCCTCTATCTGCATATTTACCTGAACCATCAACGTGCCGCAGGTCATATCTTCAAGGTTTGCGGCCGTGATCTGGATGATGCCGTTTCCGTATACGGTAAGTTCGCCCGTTTCGCTGTTTATATCCGCAACCCTACGCGACGACGAGTCAAACTTGTTGATCTGCCATACCAGTTTCGAGTTGTCGATAATGTTTCCGTCCTCGTCGGCCGCCTGAAGCTGGATACCGCTGTAAGGATTGGAGTTGGTGATCGTTCCGTTAGCTCCGTCGTACATCGGTATGCCGTTTTCTGAGTAGTCTATAACGCCGTTCTTGATAAATTCCGGATTGACCGAACTTATAGTATAGGTGTTGGACAGGTTATCCATAATAACGGAGTTCATGTTGTTGATCTTTTCTGCGACTATCGACGCGAGTTCAGACTGAGTAATGGCGTTATTGATAACGTTTACGCCGTTGTTGTAGATCTTCTCGATCTCGTTCCAGTTCGTTTCCGAATACGCGTCCTTTGAAGCGGATAATCTGTCGTATTCCGCTTTGAGCTGAGCCAGCGCGTTATTGATCTCTTCCACACTCGGTTTGATCTCCAGCTTATTTACTACCGGATACGAATCGGATACGGATACTCCGTCGACCGTTACCGTGCAGGTGATGGTCGCGACGCCCTCGTATACGCCGGATCTTACTATACCGTTCTCGTCTACCGATGCAACGTTACTGTTTGAACTCTCGTATCTAACGTCTGCGTTGTTAAGATCGACCCATACCTCGTCGCTCATTATAGCCGAGAGACCGGAATCGATCTGAGTAACCGGTTCGAGCGCCGTGCCGTCTTCGCGGATAAGTCCGTTTACCGAAACGCCGTCGGGGATAGCCTGAACCGTCTTAAGCGTCGAAGCCAGCGTACCCGTTACTGTGAAGTTAACTTGGTTTGTTTCGTCGTCCGCGTTTTTAGCGAGATACGCCGTGTATGTTCCGGTCGGAACGATATCCTTCTGCTCCGTCTCGCTGAACAGATACATATCTCTTACGTTAAGGCTGATCGAAACCGTCTGAGTCTCGCCCGGCTGAAGCTCGATCTTCTCGAATCCCTTGAGCTGTTTTGCCGGAGTTGTTCCAACGCCCGCGTCCGGATGCGAAACGTAGAGCTGAACGACTTCCTGGCCTGCTACGGCGCCGGTATTCGTTACGTCTACAGTGAATGTTACCGTTCCGTTCGCGTCTACGCTGGTCTGGTCGATCGTCGGGTTTGAATATTCAAAGCTTGTGTAGCTAAGTCCGTAACCGAACGGATAGATCGGATCGTTTGAATAATACTGGTAGGTATGACCCGGATTAGAGCCGTCCGCCTGGATGTTGTAGTCTGTGTATCTACCCGTTATGCCGCCTAAAGTCTGATTTGAACTGTTGCTGAGCTCCATTTTATCGACGTCGCTGTTTTGATACCATGTCGTCGACAGTCTGCCCGAAGGATTAGCCTCGCCGAGCAGTATCTTCGCCAGAGCCGTGCCCTGAGTCTGACCGTTATACGACGTCCACAGTATAGCTTTGCACTTATCCATAAACGGCTCTACATTCATCTGACCGACCGTCGACATAACTACTACGGTCTTGTCGGGATACGCGTCGCAGAGCGCTTGAACGTGAGACTGCGAAGCGGGAAGGTCGATATTGCTTCTGTCTTTACCTTCCTGAGCGTCCGATTCGCCTAAGCCCGTCGAATTCTTCGGAACCGTGCCCGCGTACGCTATAATAACGTCCGCCGCGTCGAGCTGCGTTTTGAAGTTCTCTACCGAGAAATCCCTTACAGCCGCCGTCGCGGTGATGACCAGATCGTTTACGCCGTCGTAACCGCCGGTGTCCTCGATATTCTGAGGAAGACTGCAAGCGACGTACGTATCGAGACTATCGGTCGCCGTAGAGTTTACGGTTGCAAAACCGATGGTGGGTCCGTAGCCGATATTGATAGAACCGCCGATCCTGCTTCCGGTAGACATCTCGACCTCGATGTTTACAACGCCGTTGAAATCAACGTCTTCAATCACAGCGTAGGCCGAGGGGGTAACGTCTGTAAGAGAGCCGTCGGAGTTCAGCGTCATTCCGCTTACGTTTGTCGCCTTTGTCAGATCTACGTTTTTCGTTGAGCCGTCGCCGTATACGAAGTTGATGCTTTTGACGTTAAACAATAGAGTGTCGTCGGTTACAACGCCGTAGTGATTTATTTCCGCGTCGGGATTAACGCTCTTTACTTCTTCGGTTATGCCGTCTACCGGCGTCACGGTCTTGGTAGGTTCTCCGGTATAGTCGCCGAGAACTATTTCGTCGGCCAAGTTTCCTATTATCGCGACGTTATCCGTCTGCTCTTCGCTCAGAGGCAGCATATTGTCGTCGTTCTTAAGAAGGACCCAAGTCTCTTCCGCGGCTTCTTCTGCGACCGCTACGTTCTCGTCGGTCTCTATCTCGCTTGAAGAGATATCCTGATATGTAGCGCCGTCGTCGAACTCGCCCGTTCTGAATCTCTGCAGGAACAGCTCGTATACAACGCGCTCAAGTTCTTCTTCGCTCAAATATCCGTTCTCGACAGCGGCAACGCCGTACGATGTGGATATGTTTCCGCCGCTTAGGTTACACTCGAGGTTGAGTCCGTTCTGGAAGAACGCCGCTACGTACTGTTCGGTGGGAAGAGTCGTGCTGCCGAGAGTTCCCAGCTGGAACGCGGGGTTCGGTTCTCTCGTGTTGCTGCCCCAAGCGTATTCGCCCGCGCCGCAGTCGCTCGTTACATATCCGTCGAAGCCCCAGTTGCGTCTGAGCAGATCTTGGAGCAGATACGAATTTGCGGCCGAAGGAATGAAGTTATAAATAAATTCGCCGTTTCTTGTGATAGACGTTCCGTTATACGAAGCCATTACCGAAGCCGGCATAACTATTTCCGTGATGTCTTGGAATACTCTTGTGTAGTAGTTCCTGAAGTTGAATTCGGTCATCAAAGACGAGCCGCTGCTGCGGTTGGCCTCGTTATTGTTGGCCGCGAAGTGCTTAAGCGTCGCGATCGTCTTAAGATATTTGGGATCGTCGCCCTGCATACCCTTTACAAACTCGGCGCCAAGCTGGCTCGAGAGATACGGATCCTCGCCGTAGGTCTCTTCGTTTCTGCCCCATCTCGGGTCGCGGGCCATATTGACCGTCGGGCTCCAGTATGAAAGGTTGTATCTGCTGTTCTTTGCTCTTGCCTCGGTCGATATTATATCCGCGACGGTATACATAAGATCGCGGTTCCATGTGTTGGAAAGCGAGAGCGCGGTCGGGAACGACGTAGCCTTGCCTTGTCTTGCGATACCGTGCAGAGCTTCTTTCCAATAATCGTATTCCGCAACGCCGAGTCTTTCTATAGCCGGAGCCTGATAACCTACTTGCGAAACCTTTTCTTCAAGAGTCATTCTTGAAACAAGATCCGCCGCGCGCTCCTCGAACGAGTAGCTCGTATCCATGTATATCGGATCGCCGCTGCTGATATTGACCGAGAGTTTTCTGGTATTGCTGAGCGGCTGGAGCGAATTTGTCCCGTCCCAGATAAACAGCTTAACAATACCCGTCTCCGGCTTTGCGAGCGCGATCGTCTGAGAGCCGGAGCCGTCTATATCGACCTGATTAAAGTCGATCATTTGATCTTCGTTTGTGTCCGTATACGTAGCGGCTAAGAGTACCGCGGCGTCCGGAGCGTCGTCCTGCTTCGAGTATGTAACGCTCAGAGTCTGATCGTCGCTGAATTCCGCGCCCGTGATCGTATATGGCTGTTCCGGTTCGGGCGAAGTCGAAGGATCCTGCGGTTCTTCGCTCGCGGACGGATCGGGAGAAACAGCCGGCGCGCTGGAGTTGTATAATTTTACATATACGTAGTTGCCGCAGTATGTGTTTCCGCCTACTCCGGAAATATTCAGCGTAAGATTTCCCTCCGCTTCGGTCGTCGTCAGAGACTGAGTAAATACTCTGTAGTCTTCCCAGTCGCTTGTGTTGACGTTTGTGAATGAAGCGATCTCGGTTTCTCCAACTCTGACGCTGATGTTTGAAGAGTTTTCGTTAGCGGCATATATATCGATACTGTCGTAATCGGAGCCGCTCAAACTTACCGAAGGCAGCGTCAGAACCGCAAGATCGTTGTCGTTCGTCTTGAGGTTGTCGGGGCGCGAGACGCCGCCGTTTACGTTATCGGTCGTGATTCCGCCGCCTCCGCTGGTCGTTATCGAGTCTTGCCCGAAGTTTAACGTTATCGAACCGTCGGCGTTATTTGTCGTAGTACCAAAATCTTCGGCAAGCGTCGCCGTATCGGTCGTCTCCGCGGCGTATGCAGGTATTATGATAGATGTGCAAACCATCACAATAGCCAAAAACGCCGAGAGAATTTTGTGAGTTTTCATAAAAAAGCCTCCTTATGATATATTTTTTTATTATTTATACCTAAATTGTATCACTCAAAAGCCTATAATAAAAGTCATTTTTAGAATGATAGTAGACAAAAATTGCAGTATATTCTGCTATCTAATATAATGTAGACATTTATGGCGGCAAAGACATAAGTTGTAGGCGCCGAAAGCGCGCGTATGAAATGAAATCGTAACATACGGGCGCTGAAAAACCGGAGAGCGGACTCCCCGGTTTAGGTCTATGGATTATGATTTTATCAAGAGAAGACAATGTTTGACTATTGCGAGTTATTTGAAGCGTTCATATGTAATCGATCTTTTAATTTCTTTTCGCGTATATCGTCTCCAAAGGTTTGAATAGTTTTGAATTCGCCCTGAAGCCTTGATGAGACGCGTCTGCTGTATTGTTTTTCCAAGTCGTCTAACGAAAGATTTGTAGACAGGATAATGCTTTTTCGATTCATAAGCCTTGAGTTGAGCAGATCGAAAAACGCTGTCGTGGTAAACTGGGTCGTAAACTCGCTCCCAAGGTCGTCTATGATCAAAAGATCGACTTGTCTTAAATACTTGGCGGTATACGCCATGTCGGCCGCGGCCTCGGGATCGTCGTTGTTCTTGCCGAATTTTATGTTTTCCAGAAGCTCGAACAGCGGGTAGGCGGTCTGGTAGTATACGGTCTTGCCGCGTTCTAAAGCTCGGTTTGCGATACAGCTTGACAGAAATGTCTTCCCGGTTCCGGCGTTGCCTATAAGTAAAAGATTAGAATGCTCCTCATCAAATTTATCGGCAAATTCTTTGCAAAAGTTATATATTTTATTTATATGCTTGTTTTCAGTAATATTTTCAGGAGTGAGTCGCACCGTTGAATACAAATTGAAGTTAAACGTATCAAAACGCTGCGATTTCATAACTTCGCTCATATTTGAGTTTTGTATTATATACTTGTTGATAAGTCTTTTAAGACATTCGCAGCGTCTGCCGTTATCGTCGAAGCCGGTGTCGCTGCAAATATCGCAGTCGTATTTTTCGTCCAGATAGTCTTCGGGCAGATCAAGACTTCTCAGTAATTCGGCCTTTTCCGCTTGTTTTTTTTGTATTATCGACTTGATCTTCTCAAAATCGTCGGTGTTTCCGTGCAGAACTGATTTGAGCAGTTGGGTTCCGGCTCTTTGCATCGAGTTTTCTATCTGTACAAACTCCGGCGCCGCGTTTCTCACATGCCTGAGCCGTTCGGCGTGCTTGCGTTTATTTGTCTCCCTGATCTCGGCCAGCTCCTGAGTTGCGAGGGCGTGAGCGGATTTCATATGAGTCGCCTCCTATCGTTGTCAACAGTTTATAGTAATTAGTGATATTAATAATCATCGAGAAGATTGAACAAATGCTTCTCTATTTCGGCATAGTCGGTCTTATTGGTATCGGTGTAGTTGTTAAACTTATTCTTCCTGACCGCCGGCTTGGAGCCGTCGTCCGAAGTTGAAGAGTTTTTCAGTTTAAACAGCTCCTCGTGTTTCTTAAGCGACTCCAAGTCGGTTATTCCCTCGTCCATCCATGAGACGATAAGCTTGTTCATATAGCTCCAGGCCAGCTTGCCGGTGTATTCTACCGTCTTGTCGTACGCCGCTTGGATCAGTTCAATCGGAACGTGGAGTTCCTGCGTCCAGCGCTTTATGTACTTCTTCTCGGTCTGCGTCAAAGCGCGGTCGTATATCCCGAGTATCGAACGGACGCTGTGCTCGGCGCCGTCTATCGCCTCGAGCTCTTTTATGTACAGTTCGGCCTTTTCGTAGGTGTTTATCTCTTTGTCCGCCCAGTCTATCGCGAGTTTTTCTATGTACCGCTTGTTGGTCTTTCCGACCTTAGCGGCGTAGGAGAGGATCATAACTATGACCTCGACCGGAAGGCCAAGCCAGTCGTAGAACGAATATATCATTTCTTGATCGCTTGCGCTCAGAAGCTTGCCGAGAATGTTTTCGGCCCGGTAGAACAGCTCCGAAAGCTTGGGATCCTTATCTTTCGCGTCCTTGATCTCCGCGCCGGAGTAAGACGGTTTAAGACTCATATCCGGCGTTTTGGCGGAGCTGTGGTTCTCCGGCTTGGGCTTGCTCTTTTTAGGTTCGGCGCTGAAAGCGATCGTACCCGCGTCGGATACGGTCAGTTCTTCGTTCGCGAGCCAGAAATCTATAATAAATGAGACCTTGTCGGCGTCGAGTCCAAGCCGCGCGGCCAGTTCGCCGGTTTCGGGGAATTTGCCGTTTTGCGCGGACATATATTTGGCGTAAAGATATACCTTGATATATTCCGGATCCGAGAATCTTACGTATTTTTCGATAAACGAAGCCGGCAGTTTTATTATGTCTTTTTTATCGCTCATGTCAAATCCTTCTTTATGTCGTTAACGTTTATGCTTATATGGTATTCGTTCGGCGCTGAAAGGCGGTTTCTATTTGCCGACGCAGAATCTGCTGAATACCTGGTCGATTATCTCCTCCTGAACGGTGAGGCCTATTACCTCGCCGAGCGCCGAGAGGCTGTCCTCAAGATCGATATAGAGCAGATCGAACGGCGCGCCGTTTTCCGCCGCGTCGAGCGCGAGCGATATAGAATTTTTGGCCTTTAAAAGGGAGTCTTTCTGTCTTTCGTTGGAGATAAAGACTTCTCCGGTGTCGGCCTTTCCGGTTATAAACATATCGGCGATTTTGTCCTCGAGCGCCTCGATGCCGGACGGCGGTTCGTCTTTAGGGGTCGCGGTCTCTACGATCGCGCTCTCCGGAAAGCCGAGCTCGCGGATTATCATGTCCTTAGTCGCCTCTCCGCCCTTGTCGGTTTTGTTGAGGATCGCGAGCGCCGTACTGTTTTTCAGCTTATCCGCGATCTGGTAGTCCTCGTCGGTCAGCGCTGCGGCGGAATCTATTACGAAAAGGCATAGATCGGCCTTATCTATACTCTCTTTTGCAAGCTCTACCCCTATCTGTTCCACCTCGTCGTCCGCCGCGCGGATACCGGCGGTATCCATAAGCCGCAGCGCCGCGCCTTTTATATTTATATATTCCTCTATAATATCCCTTGTGGTGCCGGGGATATCGGTCACTATCGCGCGGTCGGCGCGGGCCAGCGCGTTTAGGATAGACGATTTTCCCACGTTAGGCTTTCCGACTATAACTGTGGTTATACCGTCGCGCAGGATCTTGCCCGTGTTAAAGCCGCTCAGCAGTTTGTCTATCTCGGAGGAGATCCCCGCGATCTCGCCGCAGAGCTCGGCCGTATCCGGTTCGTCCACTTCTTCGGGATAATCCGCCGCCGCCGAAATATGAGCGGTTATGGCTATTATACGCTCCCTGAGCGCGTTTATTCTGTCGGAAAGCGCGCCGCAGAGCGATTTAGCGGCGTTTTGCAGGCCGAGGTTCGAGTGGGAGTCGATAATGTCTATCGCCGCTTCCGCGCCCAGCATGTCGGTTTTGCCGTTCATAAACGCCCGACGGGTAAACTCGCCGGGTTCTGCGAGCCGCGCGCCCGCCTTTAAAAGCCGGTCGAGTATCGTCTGCGCGGCGAAGTAGCCGCCGTGGCAGTTTATCTCGACCACGTCCTCGCCCGTATAGGACGAAGGCGAAAACATGACGGCGACGAGAGCCTGGTCGATTATATCGTTTTCCGCGTCGGGATCGCATACGTACGAGAGCGTGAGCTTGTGCGACTCAAGTTCTGAAAGAGCCTTGCCGGAGCGGGTCTTTATTATGCTTTGGCTGATCCTCACCGCGTCCTCGCCGCTAACGCGTATTATAGCGACGCCGCCCGAGCCGATAGGCGTGGCTACGGCGGCTATTGTATCATAAATTTTCATTTGGATTCTTCCTTTTAATAATTTGTTTAATCGAACAGGATGTTTTTCAAACATAGCATAGGTCTATTTTTATCATAGTCCCAACTATGATACGAATCGCCGCGGCAGAACTCGCGCGAGCCGCATTGGCGGCAAGCCGGATTTTTATCGCTAAGGTCGCGGCGGAATATTTCAAACCTGTCGGCCCACACGTCTTTCAAGTCGTCTTTCAATATATTGCCCTGTATCAGTTCCGGACGTCTTTCTATATCGAGGCACGCGCCTATGTCTCCGTTCGACATTATGCTTGCGACGTATATCCCGGCGTTGCACCAAAAATACCAGTCTCTGACGAGAGCTTCGTATTTAAGTCCGAGATAATGACAGCAGCCGTATGTGACGGGATAGCCCGATAATCTCTTCTCTGTTATAAAGTCCATCAAATATTTGAAATCGTCCTTGTTTAACAATAGATCGGAAAGAGTTCTGGCTCTGCCTATAGGTTCGATATTGGCTATCCTCCACGAAGTTATATCCATGTTCTTGAATATATCGAACATATCGGGCAGTTCGCGTATACTTTTATGGTTTACGACAGTGGTTACCTGTATGTGTTCGAATTTACCGTGTTCGATCAGCGCGGTTATACCGTTCATGGCCGCGATGTACGAACCCGCGCGACCTCGAAGCTCGTCGTGCGTTTTTTCAAGGCCGTCTATGCTTATGGAGATCGTACGCATGCCGCTCTTATACAGTTTCTCGGCGACGGAGCCGTCTATCAGAGTTCCGTTGCTCGTCATGCCCCATATATATCCGAGTCTGTTCGCGTAGTCCATGATCTCGAAAAAATCGCTGCGTATAAGAGGCTCGCCGCCGGTTATGTTGAGCATAAGCTTGGAAACGTCGAAGTCTCTCTTAACGTCGTCGAGGATCTTTTTATATTGATCGGCCGATAGTTCCGGGATCTCGGCGCCGCCGCTATTGCAGTCGCTGCCGCAGTGCAAGCAGCTAAGGTTACAGCGCGACGTCAGTTCCAAAAACAGGCTTTTGAGCGGAGGCTTATCCAATATGGATTTCCTATATTCCGCCAATTGTTTTAAACTCTCTTTTTTTGTTTCCGCTATATTTCTCATTTTTATAATTGGCCTTCATCGGCCCGCCTTTCCGCAGTTTTGTCTTCAAATACGTCGCTCGAAGAATCGGACCGGGAATTTCCGGTAACTTCCTCCGACGGAGGAGGCCCGTAAAGGTCTTGGGGAGCCGTGGATCCGAGCGAGCAGCCGCTGAGAGTTCCGGTCAACATCATCGAGACGGCCGCCGCCGCTAACGCTTTATTTCTTTTCATAAT
>JAHZIG010000010.1:23212-103177 GCA_019419865.1 Clostridiales bacterium
CGGCCGCCGCCGCTAACGCTTTATTTCTTTTCATAATATATCACCCTTACAGCTTCTTATATTTTACGGTTTATTATATTACGACGCAAAATCCGTCTTAATATCAACAGTCCGCCGTACATGCGCTCCGGCGGACAGGGTTATCGTATTAAAAATCAGCTCGCGGCGCGGATCGTATTCGTTCCGCTTATATATCGCAATATATTAATATATAAGGTATAAACCGCAGTCTATATGTTATTTTTTCTTTATGTTTTCAACAAGCTCCTTGATGATCGATTCCAGCTCGGCGTCTCCGCTGAGGTTGGCCTTGATCTTCTTGACCGCGGTCATTACGGTGGTGTGGTCGCGGTTGAACTCCTCGCCGATCTTAGGATACGACTCGTCGAGTATGACCCTCGATATATACATCGCTATATGTCTCGGATACGCGATGTCGTTCGAGCGTTTCTTTGTGACGAGGGAGCCTTTGGGGAGTCGGAAATACTTTTCTACCTCGTCGATTATGACCTGAACGGTTATATTTCTCTGAGGCAGGGTCGAGAGTATGTCCTTGAGCGCTTTTTGAGCGAGTTCCATCGATATGGTGTTGGTGCGCTCGATCCCCGCGTAGGCGAGTATTCTCTTGAGTCCGCCCTCTAAGTCTCGGACGTTCGAGGTGATGTTGTTCGCCACGAACTCGACGATCTCCTCGTCGAACGTGAAATATTCCTCCTCGAGCTTGCTTCTTAGGATCGCCATTCTTGTCTCGTAGTCGGGCGGCTGGATATCCGCCAAAAGCCCCATCTGGAACCTGGTCTTGAGCCTCTCCTCAAGATGCGGAGTCTCGGACGGCATCCGGTCGGACGTCAGGATTATCTGTTTGCCGGCCTCGTACAGCGCGTTGAACGTGTGGAAGAACTCCTCCTGCGCCAGCTCCTTGGTGGACAGGAACTGTATGTCGTCCATAAGCAGCAGGTCGACCGTTCTGTGTTTGTTTCTAAATTCCTGGTTTGTCTTTTCCCTTATGGCGTTTACCAGCTCGTATGTAAATTTTTCGGTAGTGGTGTAGAGCACCTTTTTGCCCGGATAATTTTTAAGGAAGTAATTGCCCACGGCCTGCATGAGGTGGGTCTTGCCGAGGCCGCTGCCGCCGTAGATGAACAGCGGGTTATATATCTGCGACGGCGATTCCGCGACCGCGAGGGCGGCGGCGTGCGCCAGGTTGTTGCTGTTTCCTACGACGAAGTTTTCAAACGTATATTTGGGGTTAAGAGCGCTCTCAAGCTTAATGGGATCGTCAACCTCTTGTTTTGACATATCGTCTTCGAACTCTATGGCCAGCTCGTATTCCGAACCCGTAACCGCGGTTATCGCGCTCTCTATCAAAGAGCGGTATTTGGTCAGTATCATATTTTTATTAAGACCGCTTTTTTGCGAATTGCCCGGCACCGTAAGCGTGATCGTGGTATTAGATATCGCCGCGGGCGAGATGGGCTTTATCCATGTGTCGAAAGCTACGCTCGACATTTCGTCTTTAAGGTAACGCGTAACCTCTTCCCAAATTTGATTAACGTTCTCCAATTCTGTATTCTCTCCTATTTTCAAGCGAAAGAGCGAAGCTAAAAAAGGGTGTTTTGGGGATAAACGCCCTTAAAACGCCGCAAAAAGTTGATAACTTGCCGTTTCGCACATAATCTTTCTACTATTTTAACAGAATTTATTTTACATTTCAACATAAAAACAAATAAATTTTAGCGCCAAAAATTTGTAATAAAAGACAAATAACTAAATATAGATATTAAAAATTTATCGCACAACAATATCTTTGAATTTTGACTGAAAAAATTTTTTAATAAATTGTTAAAAAATTTTTAATCGAGCTATTCTGTAAAAATTAGGCTTGACAACAGCTTTTCGGCGTGATAGAATATATTAGATTTTTTATGTGAGTAAATCAATTTGTATATTGAACTTGTAGAAGGAGGGATATAGATGTTAAGAACATATCAGCCTAAAAAAAGACATAGATCTAAGGTTCATGGCTTCAGAAAAAGAATGAGCACAAAGAACGGCCGTAAAGTATTGGCGAGAAGAAGACTTAAAGGCAGAAAGAGACTCTCGGCATAGTATAGTATTTTAAAGACGCCGTATTGGGGGCGTCTTTTGCCTTATTTGGGCGAATACTCGGATTATCGGGCGAGCGGGCTCGGACGGCGTATAAACCTTTTCGCGGCTTCGGCGGACGTGCGAGTCCGCGCGCAAGGGTCGAACGTTCCGGCTCCGCCCCCGAAGAGCGAGCCGCGCGTCTTAATTGAAAGGACGGTTATATGAGCAAGATAACCAGTTTAAAAAAGCCCGCGGAGTTTAGATATATCTACCGCAAAGGCGCAAGCGTCGTGGCTCCGGCGTTCGTTATATACGCGGTAAGGAGCAGGGGCAAACGTGCGAGGCTCGGCCTGACCGCCGGGAAGAAGGTCGGCGGCGCCGTGCAGAGAAACAGGGCGAAGCGCCGGCTCAGAGAGCTGTTTAGAAAACATTCGGATAAAATAAAGCCGGGTTACGATTTTGTTATAGTGCTTCGCGCCGCGGCGGTGAAGTTTAAAGCTCCGGCGCTTGAGAGAAGTTTTTTAAACGGGCTTAGAAACTTAAACGTACTAAACGCGGACTGAGAAGTTTTGGTTTAGAGAGACGGGTTATTTGAAGAATTCGATTGTTATGGAAAAACCGTTAGAAAGCGGGATGAGGCGATATGAAGCTATTAGACGGCCCGAGCCGCGTCGTAAAGACGGCGCTCATAGGCATGATAAGATTGTATCAAAAGTATATTTCGCCGCTCAAGCGTCCCTGCTGTCGTTTTTATCCAAGCTGTTCGCAGTACGCTATTCTTGCGATAAAGAAATACGGAGTATTTAAAGGACTGCTGAAGGCGGTTTGGCGAATACTCAGATGCAATCCGTTTTCCGACGGAGGTATAGATTTTCCGTAGATCCGGAAGAGTAAAGGATCGAACGCAACGTTTTCACAGGCGCGGCAGGGCGGAAGATTTTTATATACGATATGATTTTTTGATTTAACATACTCAAGACAGGAGGGCATGAGTTTGTCCTATATAATGATGGGACTCGGTTGGGTCCTGAAATTAATGTATATGCTTTGCAGCAACTACGGCGTTGCGCTGATACTTTTTACTATAATCGTTAAAGCGATATTGTTTCCTTTGACGCTCAAGCAGCAGAAGTCGATGATGAAAACCCAGAAGCTTCAGCCGATCTTGAACGAACTGCAGCAGAAATACGGAAACGATAAAGAAAAATTGAACCAGGAAACAATGAAGATTTATCAGAAGTATAAGATAAATCCGATGAGCGGATGCTTGCCGCTGCTTATTCAGTTGCCTATACTGCTCGCGCTGTACTGGGTCGTAAGACAGCCGATGGTCTATATAATGGGCTTCGGCGAGAGCGAGGTTTGGAGGGCGATCAACGCTATCGAAGAGTTTTCGGCGACGAACCCGGACGCGGTAAACGCGCTGCTGTCCTCGATGAACATAGAGGGTTTCAACGTATTCAGAGACGCCAACTACAGTAATTTTGGCATGTACGAGATACAGGTAGCCAGATTCCTGCAGGATTATCCCGACGTTATGAACAGCCCGTGGATTACCGAGATGGGCAGGAATATACTTGTGCTGAACTTCGACTTTTTGGGAATAGATCTGTCGCAGACGCCGGATCTATGGTCGATAGTCGGATTGATAACGGGAAATATACCCGAGAACTTCGGCTGGAGTACCGTAGGGCTTTGGCTTATTGCGATACTCTCCGGCGTGAGCGCGTACGCGTCTTCGAAGATCAGTCAGGCTTTGCAGCCTCAGCAGCAGCCGCAGGTTGACGAGAACGGCGTTGAAAAGGCGAATCCTATGAAAACCATGATGATAATCATGCCGATATTCTCGGCGTGGATCGCGTTTACGCTGCCGGCGGCGATAGGTTTTTATTGGGTGCTGAGCAACGTTATCCAGATAATTCAGCAGGTCGTAATAACAAAGTTTGCGTCGGTCGATATAAGCGATGAGGAGATAGAAGGAGAGATACTTAATGCCAAGAAAAATAGAAAAAAACGCAAAAAGTAGAGAAGAAGCGTTAGAGCTCGCGGCGAAGGAGTTTGGAGTATCTGTCGACGAGCTGTCGTACACTGTCGAACGCGAGGTCGGCAAAGGTCTTCTGGGCTTGTTGCTGGGCAAAGAGGTCATAATCTCGGCATGGGTTACCAAAGAGGCGGAAGAGGAAGAACGTCTCAAAGCCGAGCGCAGCAAACGACGAGAAATGCGCGAGAGAAAAGCCGAGATGGATAATTCGAGAAAAACGAACAGGGACGCGTCGGCTCGCGAGGAGCGTACGTCCGGTTCGGATAATAAAGAGCGCAGAGAACCCCAAAAGAAGGCGGCCGGCGGAGCGAAGAGAACGCAGAACCCGGCCGAAGCCGCGCCGAAGCCGCGCCGCGAAAGCCAGGCTCGTCCAAAGGCTAAACCGGCGGCGGAAGCCGCTATGGAGGCCGCGCCCGAGGCAAATTCCAAGCCCGCGGCGCACGATAGAAAGGACAGAGAGGTTACCGAGCAATCGCTTAAGGACGCGGAGTATTTTGTAACCGAGCTGGTTCATAAGATGGGGTTAGAAGACGCTAAGGTCGACGTTAAGAACGGCGGAACCGCGATCGACGTCGACGTAAGCGGTTCGAGAATGGGACTGCTGATCGGCAAGCGCGGCGACACGCTTGACGCGGTTCAGTACCTTACGGGTCTGTATGTAAACAAGCCGAACAATTCCTACATAAAGGTCAATATAGACACCGAAGGCTACAGAAGCAAGAGGGAGGAAACGCTCGTTAAGCTTGCTCGCAGTTTAGAGCGCAAGGTTCTGCGCGAAAGAAAGTCGGTAACTTTAGAGCCCATGTCGCCGAATGAAAGAAGAATTATCCATGCGGCGCTTCAAAATAGCGAGGATGTAAGAACCTACAGTATTGGCGAGGAGCCAAACAGAAGGGTCGTTGTTGCGCTGAACAGATAGCATGGACTTTAAGTTTTAAATATTGACGGATCGAAAAAATTTTATGGGAATTTTCAGACCGTCGCATTATAAACTGAGTCGAAAGCGGAGCAAGACCTTGGCGTCTGTTCCGCTTTTTTGGTTTTATAAGATATACGCTGTAAAAATTTAGACGAAACGGAGACATATAAATGGAGAAGAAACATTTAGACTTAAACGAAGTAATAGATCTTGATAAGAAATACTACATGAATACCTTCGGAGACCGCATACCGGTCTGCTTTGTGAGCGGAAAGGGAATAGAGCTCACAGCGACCGACGGAAAGGTATATAAAGACTTCTTCGCCGGGATAGCGGTAAATTCGCTCGGCTACGGCGACGAGGAATTCACATCGACGCTTAAGGAGCAGATAGATAATCTGATCCACACGTCGAGCGTGTATTATGTGGAAAATCAGGCGCGGCTCGCCAAGGAGCTGGTCGAAAATACCTGCGCCGACAGGGTGTTCTTTGCGAATACGGGCGCCGAGGCGAACGAGGGCGCGATAAAGCTCGCGAAAAAATACCAGCTTACCTGCGGCAGACCCGAAAGGCGCGAGTTTGTAACTCTTTTTGATTCGTTCCACGGCAGAACGCTCGCGACTGTGGCGGCTACGGGGCAGCCTAAGTATCAGAAGCCGTATCTGCCGCTTTTGGAAAAGTTCGTGCATATCGAGAGAGACGATATGGAGGGACTGAAGAACGCGGTAAACGATAAGACTGCGGGAATAATACTCGAACTCATCCAGGGCGAGAGCGGCGTGCATCCGCTGAGCGAGGAGTTCGTCCATGAAGTAAGACGCATATGCGACGAGAACGATATAGTTCTGATCGTCGACGAGGTGCAGACCGGCGTCGGCAGAACGGGAAAGCTGTTCGCATACGAGCGCTACGGGATAGAGCCGGATATATTCACCATGGCTAAAGGTCTCGGCGGCGGCGTTCCGATCGGAGCATTCGCGGCGAAAGAGAAAATTGCGGACGCGTTCAAACCCGGCGATCACGGGACTACGTTCGGCGGCAATCCGCTGTCGACCAGAGCGGGATTGGTAGTATTGGATAAGCTGCTGAATAAAGGGCTGCTAAAACACGCCGAAGAGACCGGCGAATATTTCGAGGAAAAGTTAAACGCGCTGAAAGCCGATAACCCGATCGTCAAAGAAGTCAGAGGCGCCGGGTTGATGCAGGGCTTGGAGTTTAGCGAGCCTGTCGCCAAAGAGGTAAATAATAAACTGTTTGAAAGCGGGTATCTCGTTGGGACGATCGGAGACAGGACGCTCAGATTGGTTCCGCCGCTGGTCGTTACCAAGGCGGATATAGACGGGCTGGCAGCCTGCCTCGGCGGTATATTAAAAGAATATTGAACTATAATATTATAAATTAATTTAAAATTCAGGAGGAATATATAATGAAGCATTTGATAAGTATACACGATATAACCTTCGAGGAGTTCAATCAGATCCTCGCGCTGGCGCAAAAGCTCAAAAGGGAGACCAAAGAGGGCAAGACCCATCATATATTAAAGGGAAAGACGCTTGGAATGATATTTACCAAGTCTTCGACAAGAACGAGGATCTCGTTCGAGGTCGGAATGTACCAGCTCGGCGGACACCCGATGTTTCTGAGCGCAAACGATATGCAGCTCGGCAGAGGGGAGAGTATATACGATACCGCCAACGTGATGAGCAGATTCGTAGACGGTATAATGATCAGAACGTACGCGCATCAGGACGTATTAGACCTTGCGAAGTACGGTTCCGTTCCGGTGATAAACGGTCTCACCGATCTTCTGCATCCGTGTCAGGCGCTCGCCGACCTGCTTACGGTATACGAGCACAAAGGCAAACTGCGCGGTCTTAAGCTCGCGTACGTCGGAGACGGCAATAACGTCGCTCATTCGCTGCTTTACGCCTGCGCCAAAGCGGGTATGGATATGAGCGTAGCTACGCCCAGGGGCTACGAGTGCAACGAAGAGGTAGTGGCTAACGCCAAAGACGACGCTAAGGAGACAGGCGCTGAAATAATAATAACCAACGACCCCGTAGAAGCGGTGACCGGCGCGGACGTGGTCTGCACCGACACATGGGTAAGCATGGGTCAGGAGGCTGAAAAGGCGGAGCGCGTAAAGGTGTTTAAGGATTATCAGGTGAACTCGGAGCTGTTCGGAAAATCCAAGGAGGACAGCATATTCATCCACTGTCTGCCGGCGTACAGGGGCTACGAGGTCACGGAGGACGTGATCGACGGACCGAGAAGCGTGGTATTCAACGAGGCGGAAAACAGACTTCACGCTCAAAAAGCGGTCATGGCGCTTTTGATGATATAACGGGAGCGAACGCGATTACCCCGGATCGAGCCCGCGCGGGCGGCGGGGGTTTAGAATAGATCCAAGCGGCTTCGCTCGGCGGATTTTTGCGGTCGGGAGAAAATATTGCGGCGCAATAATCGGCGGCATAGAATATTAAGACATAATTTGGCAGGTGAATAATATTGGATAAGCTTTACGCTTTTGAGGTAAAACGCGCGACCGTGGAGGATATCCCGGCAATAATAAAGATAACCAAGGACGCGTTTTTGAAATATTGCGAGATGGCGGGTCTCGACTACGATATCGAGGCGCTCAACGAGACGTACGACGACGTTAAAAACGATATAGAGACAAAAGAAGTGTACGTTGTGTTCATAGACTCGGAACCGGTCGGCGCGGTGCGCGTCGAGCTGCTCGGCGACGGGGAGGCGTATCTGAGCAGGTTCGCGGTAAAATCGACGCAGCGCAACAACGGTATAGGCAAGATACTTATGAGCGTAGTCGATAAGACGATGCGCCAGAACAACGTAAGAATACTGAGACTTCACACGGGCTCGCACGTGACCCCGCTCATACGGTTTTATTACGGCAGAGGCTTTTACATAAAATCGGTAGAGGAGAGCCGCGGCTATCCCCGCGCCGAGCTTATTAAGGTATACGACTGACGCCGGAGGTAGAACCATGAAGATAAAGACGTTGTACGATAGCCTCAAAAAGCCGGATAATTCCGCGATCGGCGGCGAAGACCGGGTCAATGTAAACGGCTGGATCCGATCCAAGCGCATGTCTAAGGAGTTCGGTTTTATCGAGCTCAACGACGGCTCCTGTTTTAAAAATCTTCAGGTCGTCGTTGAAAAGAGCCGGCTTGACAACTTTTTGGAGCTGTCTAAGCTGAACGTGGGCGCGTCGCTCCGCGTCGAAGGATCGATAGCGCTGACGCCGGATTCAAAACAGCCGTTCGAACTGAAGGCCGAGCGCGCTTCGATAGAGGGCGCGAGCGCCCCCGACTATCCGCTACAGAAAAAGCGCCACAGCTTCGAGTATCTGCGAACCATACCCCATCTTCGCGCCAGAACAAACACGTTCTCGGCGGTGTTCAGAGTGCGGTCTCTGGCCGCGCAGAACATTCACCGTTTCTTTGCGGACAGGGGGTTCGTATACGCCCACACGCCGATAATAACCGGGAGCGACTGCGAGGGAGCCGGCGAGATGTTTAGGGTCTCGACATTGGATCTTTCCGATATACCGCTTCTGAAGGGCGGAGAGGTCGACTATTCAAAGGACTTCTTTTCGCGCCCGGCCAACCTGACGGTGAGCGGTCAGCTCGAGGGCGAGGAATTCGCAATGGCGTTCGGGGATATATATACCTTCGGCCCCACGTTCAGGGCGGAGAATTCAAACACCGCGAGACACGCCGCGGAGTTCTGGATGGTAGAGCCGGAGATAGCGTTCGCGGATCTTGAAGACGACATGCGGCTCGCCGAGGATATGCTTAAGTATTTGATAGAGAGTATATTAAACCAGGCTCCGGACGAGATGGAATTTTTTAATAAATTCATGGACCACGGTCTCTTAGAGCGTCTGAATAATCTGCTTTGCAGCGAGTTCGGGAGAATAACCTACACCGAAGCGGTCGAAATAC
This sequence comes from Clostridiales bacterium, assembly GCA_019419865.1. Taxonomy (GTDB): domain Bacteria; phylum Bacillota; class Clostridia; order Monoglobales; family Monoglobaceae; genus Roslinia. The sequence continues at coordinate 32,229 of JAHZIG010000010.1, forward strand.
TCAAAAACAGCGGCGCCGAGTTTAAGTATCCGGTCGAGTGGGGTATGGATCTTCAGACCGAGCACGAGAGGTACTTGACGGAAAACGTATTTAAAAAGCCCGTCTTCGTGACCGACTACCCGAAAGAGATCAAAGCGTTTTATATGCGCATGAACGACGATAACAAAACCGTCGCGGCGATGGATTGCCTGGTCCCGGGGATAGGCGAGATCATAGGCGGTAGCCAGAGAGAGGAGCGGCTGGATATACTGCTCTCGCGCATGGACAAGCTCGGTCTCAGCCGGGACGATTACAAGCGTTATCTCGACCTGCGCCGCTACGGCGGAACAAAGCACGCGGGCTTCGGTCTGGGCTTCGAGCGGTTTATTATGTATATAACCGGAGTCTCAAACATCCGCGACGTACTGCCATATCCCAGATGCGCGGGGAGCATGTATTAGTGCGAGGATATATCCCGTGCGGAGCGCGTTTTGCGGGCTGAGTAAAATTCTGCTTTGCGGATAAAAAGCGCGGCGGCGAAAATTTTTATGGATCAAGCTTGCGGCGCGGGGATCGCGGATAGAAAGACCCGCGCGGATCTATAGAAAAATATAAGGCGGCGTTTTACGCTCCGGGAGTTAGTCCTGGCGCAGCGGCGGATAAAAAGCCCGGGACGCCAGGACGCGGACCGGCGGGAGACGGGAGCGGGCCGCCAAATAAAAAATATATAAGGAGAAAGAGTCATGACACTGTTCGGAGTTCCGATATGGAGATGGATACTGATAATCGTACTTATTATAATAGTAGTAAAACGCGCGAATATCGTCGCGCTGTTCGCTAAATATAAGTACAGCAAGGGCGATTACTTCGGCGCGCTGAAGATATTCAACGTAGCCGATAAGATAGGAAATCTAAACCTCGGCAACAAAATACTCTACGGCTATAACTGCCTCCGCTGCGGCGAGCTGGACGCGGCGCGCAAGGCGTTCAACCTGGCGGATAACCTCGCGAGACCGAAAACTGCCGACAAATATCGTATAAAATCGCTCAAGGCTCTGCTGGCGTGGAAGGAAGACGATATAGAGACCGCCGTCGAGCTGCTCGAGGAGGTTTACGAGGACGATTACAAGACCACGACGATCTACCAAAACTTAGGCATAATGTATAACCTGGCGGGCGAGTACGAAAAGGCGCTGGAGTTTAATCTCGAAGCCTACGACTACAACTCGGACGACAATATAATAGTAGATAACCTGGCGGAGAGCTACGCGCTTACCGGCGATCTGAAGAAGGCGGCGGAAGTCTACGAGGAACTGCTTTCAAGGGATCCCGAGCCGCGTTTTCCCGAAGCTTATTACGGTTACGGCGAGGTCTTGATCGAGCTGGGCGAGAAAGAAAAGGGGCTTGAACTGATAGAAAAGTCGCTTACAAAGCCGTTCTCGTTCCTGAGCATAAAATCAAAAGAGGAAATCGAGAATTTATATAACGAATTAAAGTCGAAATAAATACTGAAAAAATTCTTGTAACATATTTTGCGTCAAGGTTGATTTTGCATAAAATGCTACGAATTTGCGAATATTTTTATTGGCCGCCCTAATAGCTGGGGCGGCTCGATTTGTTTATATGGACGCTAAATCAAAATATACTGCGCGCGGACATTATGACCTAAAAATCAAACCAAAAATTGGATATGATGAATAATGTATAAAATGTGTGCTTAGAAATACAAAAAAGTTATTGAAATTGATAAAAGAGTGTGTTATAATAAATGCAATATATGGTTATCAAAATGTTTAAATTAAAAGGAGAAAATTCAGTAATTCAATAAAATAATGCTTACTTAGGAAAATAAATTAATTATTCATAAAAAATTCAAAAATACAAAAAAGGGGGAAATTTTCTTATGAGTAAGACAAGAAGAGCGCTGTCGGCAATACTTGCTATAGCTATGGTTTTATCAACGCTTAGCGTAGTCACAGTATCCGCGGCGGCGTTCGACGATACCACAGGACACTGGGCCGAGGCCGCTATAGACACATGGAGCGACCGCGGCGTTATCCAGGGTTACGGCGACGGAACATTCCGTCCGGACGATTCAATAACGCGCGCGGAGGTAGCGACGGTTTTGAACAATGTGCTTTCGTATACGACGGTAAGCTCTAACACGTTCAGCGACGTCGCTTCATCCGACTGGTTTGCAGACGCAGTGCTTAAGCTCAACGCCGCGGGCGTGCTCAACGGCAACGGCGACGGCACGATGACGCCTAACTCTAACATGACGCGTGAAGAAGCGACTACCGCGATAGCTCGCGCGTTCGGCGTTACGGCGTTCGATACGTCTATAACCCAATACTCCGACTACGCTCAGATCTCGGATTGGGCTGCGGAGTCGATCGGCGCTATGACCGCTAACGGTTATGTTCAGGGCGACGCTAACGGCTTCAGACCTCAGGACACGATTACAAGAGCGGAGATAGTCACTATAATCGACAACATAGTTAAGCTCTACATCACTGAGCCCGGTACTGTCGACGCTCAGTACGTAAGCGGTATCGTTGTAGTTAAGTCCAACGGCGATTTGACGATAAACGGTATTATAGCGGACGGCATAGTTATCTCCGAGTCTGCGAGCGGTACGGTAACGGTATCGGGTTCGCAGATAAGCGGCAAGATAGTTAACCTTTCTCCTAACGTTAACCTCGTAACCAGCGGAACGAACGTGGTAGAGGACGTCAACACGACTCCCGACGACGATACCAGTTCGCTGATCACCAGCTGGGGCGGCGGCGGTACCGGCGGTTCGAGAAGGACTCCGGCTCCGACGGCTACACTGAGACCCGGTCAGGCTACGCCTACGGCTGTTCCCGGACAACCTACCGCTACTGCGGACAATATGGCGGAGGTAAACTTCGACTATAACAACGGATCCGGCGTTATAGTAAGCGACAGCATAGAGACCGGCGGCTATCCCACGGTTCCGACAGAGGAGCCCGCAAGGGAAGGCTTCACGTTCGTAGGTTGGTCTACTGACAGATACGCTGCGGCGGACGAAGTTTTAGATCTGTCTACATATGTTATAACGGGCGATACGACATTCTATGCAATATTCACTCCCGACGAGGGTACGGTAGCTATAGTAACTCGTCCGGAAGTTTCGGCTCCGGAAGGCGTTGACGTTACGGCTGACGCCGATACGGCTTACGCTGTTCCCGGCGAAGAAGTTACATATAATACCGAGACGTCCGACGGCAGCATAGTAAGCGGCGCTGACGTAGTTATCATAACGCCTGAAGGCGAAGACGATATAACGATTGAAGACGTAACGGTAGACCCCGAGACGGGCGATATCACCTTTACGATCCCCGAAAACGTTCCGGAGGGTTCGACTATAGAGATAACGATCACGGACGTAACGGCTCCGCCGTCTCCGGCTCCTACTCAGGAACCTGCGGAACCGACGACTCCGGCAGGCGAACCTACGGCTGAGCCGACGGCTCCCGCGGGCGAACCCACGGCTCCGGCAGGCGAAGCTACTGCAGAGCCTACGGCTCCGGTAGAACCCGATACATATACGCTGACGCTCGATAAGACGGGTACCGAAGCGGACGCCGCTACATTCGAGGTAGTGGATGAAGTTCCCGGCCAGGCTACGGAAGCTCCGGCTGAGCCGACCGAGGCTCCGGCTGAACCGACTACCCCGGCGACTTCGGCAAACTCGGTATACTATCCGACAAGCTCGACTTCGTTCGGCAACGACGAAGTTATATTCGACGACGATAACCTGACAGTAACGGCTGTATGGGCGGCTTCGGCGGCTGAAAGCCAGTATTCGGTCGACGGTTTTGGCGAAGGCTACCAGTTCATATTCCGCATGGGCGGTACTTCGAACATAACGGCGCACGTAGATTCTGTGACCAGCGCGGGCGGTCAGATCCCTCAAAACTCTGATAATCAGACTACGCTGTTGGTCAACGCGAAAGCGAACGGTACGCTGACGACATATGTCGGCGTAGCGGCAGGAGACAGAACGATACGTCTGTGGGATAACACGATAGATTCCGAGCAAGCCGATACGGAAACTGTTCCTGAAGGCGGCGGAGCAGTTACAAGCGAATTTAATATAGTAGAAGGACATCAGTACATCCTGTATACAAGAGGCGTTACGGGTCAGTTCTTAGGTTTTGAGTTCGCTCCGAGCGCTGCGGCTGCGGCTGAGCTCGCGGAAGACTATACGGGCTACGAAGGCGGCGAGACGGTATATCTCCACGCTGATCCCGCTATAGACGCGGCTAACATCACCTCGAGCGTAGAAGGCGTGACGGTGACTGCGATAGACGGCGCTGAAGGTTACTACAGCTTCACAATGCCCGAGAGCGACTTAACGCTCACGGCTCTCTTCGGAGAAGCTGTTCCCGAACCGACCGCAGAACCGACGGCGGAGCCTACCGCTCCTGCTGGCGAAGCTACGGCTGAACCTACGGCTCCGGTAGAACCGGATACGTATACTTTAACGCTTGATAAAACTGGAACGGATGCTCCGACGGCTACTTTTGAAGTCGTAGACTCGGTTCCGGGTATGGAACCCACGGCTGAGCCTACGGCGGAACCCACGGCAGAACCGGAGCCAAAAGTTGCCGGAACAACTTATAAAATAGGCGATATAACGACTGGAGACGTTCAGAGTTATCCAAGCGACGCTACGTTTAGCGCAAATGAAAATTACGCAGGTTTGGCGGATACATTATTTGGGGCGGCGGATACGTTATTGACCGAGTATCCTCAGTATAGTAGCGTTGTTGAGGAGACGTTAACGTTCGACTTAGCGGCCGGCGATTATACGATTTATCTGCTTCAGAGAGAGTATGACGGCAGAGGCTGGTCCGTATCTGTAAACGGCGGCGCTGCAATCAATACCTATGAGAACCAGACGCGAATTGGATCCATGACTTGGATGGGTACGGAAGGCGAGAGCAGCATAAATGTGGGTGTTGCTCAAGGCGCGTTTACTGTTGCGGAATCCGGTCAAGTAACTATTTCGCTTACGCAAAATAGAGGTTCATATTTGACTGCGCTCAAAGTTGTTGCGAACGACGCGGCAGCGGCTGAGCTTGCGGAAGACTACACGGGCTACGAAGGCGGCGAGACGGTATATCTGCACGCCGTTCCTGCTATAGACGTTGCTAACATCACGTCGAGCGTAGAGGGCGTAACGATAACTGCTATCGACGGCACTGAAGGTTACTACAGCTTCACAATGCCCGAGAGCGACTTGACGCTCACGGCTCTCTTCGGAGAAGCCGTTCCCGAACCTACGGCAGAACCGACCGCGGAACCGACTGCAGAGCCTACGGCTGAACCCAGCGCAACTCCTGTGACCGAGGCTACTGTAAGAACGTTGGACGAGCTGCAGACGGCTCTCGCTAACGAAGACATCGAGACCATCACGGTCGCAGAGGACATAACGTCGGACGCTACGATAGCTATAAGCAGAACCAACCCCGTTACGATAAAGGGCGCGGACGCTGAGAAGACTATAACGGTCACGCCTCAGGCTACGGGAGTTTCCGATAAGGACGGCATAGTTGTAACAAAAGGTCTTGTTACGTTTGAGAACGTCAATATAACCATATCGGATAAGACAGACGGCTGGGATGGTCAGTATGTAGTCCAGGCTTATGATAATTCCGCGGTAGATCCGGGAGACTCTACGACGACGACTCCTCAGACCGTGGTATACTTCGACGGCGTAACCCTTTCGGGCGGCGACGCGGGTCTGTTGGTAAACGGCGCGTTGGTCAACGTAGTAGCCGATAGTATACTTGACGTAAGCGGCAACGAGTTCGGCGGTATAGAAGTATCGAAGGGCGCGAACGTTACCAGAACGTCCGCTTTGACGGTAGACGGTAATATCCAGAACACCAGCGAGGCGGCCGGCCTGCCTACGATCTGGATCGACGGTTATGCGGAGGACTTCGCAAGTTCGAGCGCTTCGCTGACCGGTAACCTCCCTCAGTATACCGATACGCTGACGACGGACCCCGACGGCAAGGATCAGCTCCAGTATTTTATAAATGAAGCGAACCTTCCGTCAACGGAACCGACGACTTACACGGCTTCGATCGGCGAAGTGACCGGTGGTACTGTTCAGATTGTAGCAAGCTCTGTATCCGGCAGCAACGCGACGTATAACGCGCCTTCGGCGGGAACGGCAATTCCTGCGGGAACATATATAATAGATAACGATTATGTTGATATTTTAACAACCAATACTGTAACTGTAGCCCAGACTGTTGATGGGGCGTACACTCCGGCAACGTATCCGAATTCTATACCGTTTAGAGGTAATGCGACTATCTCGGCGCATTTGGACGACGTTGTAAACGGGAATAATCGTGCTGATAACACCAATATTGTTATAAGACCTACGGTTTCCGGAACATTTATAGGTACCGTTGGACTCAATTACGGTAACAGAACGATGAGACTTTGGGACAACACAACAAATGCAGAGGTTGCATCATATAGCACCGGATCGGAAACGTCTGATAAAGGAGTTTATACTCTAACTCATACGTTGGAAGCGAATCATGAGTATCTCTTCTATGTGGCTGGTACGAGCGCGTCCTTGATGGGAGTTCAATACAATGTTGCGGAAAGCGAGCAGTTGGTAAGTACTCTCGAGAACTTGAACGAGGGCGATACAGTAACGCTCAAAGCCGTACCCACAACGGACGGGCACGAAGTGGAGTTTAGCACGACTCCGGACAATATCCAGATAACGCCGGTTCATGAAAGAGAAAATTATTATACTTTTGAAATGCCGGCAAATGCAGTAACAATAAACGCTTCGTTCGCAGATCCTGCGAGCGAAGCTACCGCAGAGCCTTCGGCTGAGCCGACTGCGGACCCGACAGCTCCCCCGACGCAGGAGCCGACTTCGGAGCCTACGTTAGAGCCTTCGGCAGAACCAAGCGCAGAACCTACGGCTCCGGCTACGGCAGAACCGATCGAGTCTACCGACTGGACAAATAATTCTGCGGATACTACAGGTAAGACCGTTACGGTAGTCGAAGATGCGGAAAACGGCGACTACTATGCTTTAACGTATGCGGACGCTACGACCGGCGACGGTTTTAGCTACGATCTCGCAGCGGCTATGGAAAATAGACCGGCTGATATATCGACCTTGACGGACGGTACGATAACAGTTGAGTTTGATATGAACATTCCGACTGCAAATTCGGATTACTTTATAGACCTTTCCGGTTCGACGGCGATCGCAAGTTGGCATGGCGGCGGCGATAATATATTCGCAAGATTGGCCGGCAACAGCGGCTGGGGAACGGTCAGATATGTAGGCGGTTCGGCAGCGACGACAAACTCCGGGTACAGTGGCGCGAACCAAGTGACCGGCGAAGGAAACTGGGTGCATGTCGTATTTGAGATCGACATGGCAGATCAGGAAAACGTTGCAATAAGCTACAACGGCGACCGTCAGGAAATAGCTGGATTTGCTAATACAGTTGCTAACGCTTTGTATCTTAACATTCAGCCTTCTACAAACGGCGGAGTGACCGTTAATATCAAGAATATCTCGGCTACGTATGAATCCGCTCAGCAGCCCGCAGACCCGACGGCTACGCCGGCTCCCACGGCAACAGCGATCCCGATCGGTTCAATATCGATAACGGGCGGCGACGCTCCTGTGATCGGAACGACTCTTACAGCGTCTATGGCTGAGGGAACCACGGCAAGCTTTGCTTGGTATAGAGCGAGCGCTGGCGATATAGAAGACGTAACGGCTCAGGGTAGCGGCGCTACGCAGATCCAAGGCGCGGATTCGCCCGGATATGTTCCCACTAACGACGACGTCGGTTCATATCTCTATGTAGTAGCTACGGCCGGAACCGGTTACACAGGTACGGCTCAGGCGTTAACTTCGGCTACCGTAAACGGTCTTAGCATAGGCGACGGCTTGAATGTCGACGCTGACGACATAGTCGCCGCGGGCGGCAACCACCAGGGCGGCGGAAACGATGCAGAGGTCGCTACAAGAAGCCTCGGAAACTTCCAAAATGTAGACGATAAGATCAGAGCGTTCTATCCGGATGCTGTTGACGGAGAACCTATAGGCGAAGTTAAATACATAAACGGAATAGACAACGATTCTAATTCCCCGCAGTGGGTCGGTTATGTCGATATAACCGTAAACGCGGCTGAGGCTGGAAACTACACAGTCTATGTTATCGGACACACGAACCCGAGCACAGGACGTCAGGTTGCGGTGACGAACATGACGACGAGCGGCGAGGAGACGACTTTGGGTACAATTACCCAATACGGTACCACAAATACGGCTTTGATGCTGTACGAGGGCGCAGTAGAGCTGGCTCAGGGGAATAATCTTCTCAAGGTGCAGGCTCCGACCGGCGCGTCAGGTCCCAACTTCATAGGATTGTATGTTGAAAAGGTAGCGGATACGCCGACTACGACCGCGCTTAATTCGGTTTCTATCTCAAACGGAACGGCTCCGACAGTAGGAACCGAGCTTACGACTACAATAGATCCGACCGGCGCAACCGCTTCTTATCAGTGGTACAGAGCGACGGCGAACGATATTCAGGACGTAACGGCTCAGGAGAGCGGCGCGACCGCTATAGCGGAAGCGACAAGCGCAAACTACACACCGACTAACGACGACGCGGGTAATTACCTCTATGTAGCGGCTACGGGTAACGGAGACTACTCCGGTACGGTTCAGGCGGTTACAAGCGCGGCTGTTGCACAGCCTGTCACATACGTGGCAAGCGTAGCGCTTGACGGCGGCGCGGCTCAGAATTACGAGAGCTTTGCGGCGGCCGTAACGGCGGCGAACGGAGCGACCGAATCGGCTGTGATCACATTGCTTGGCGACGCTGAGATAACCGAACAGGCAAGTTTTACTAAAGACGTAACGATAAAGGCGGCTGAGGAAGGTATCGTATTATCGACCAATATCATAGCATCGTCGACTCCGTCAATATTGGTTGCAAGCGGCGCAAGCGCTAATGTAACTCTTGACGGTACCGACAATACGTTTACTTTTGCCGGAAATCCCGAGAGTACTTACGCAAGCACGCCGATAGAGGCTTCCGGCGGTACGATAACCTTAAGAAATATAACCGTTAAAGATATAGCTACAAACGACAGATCCGCTGTTTGCGCAAAGCAGAATGGTGCGCTCGTTATTGATGGCGTAACGTTTGAGAATTGTACGTCTCAGCATGCTTCAAACGCGTGCGTAATCTTTAACGGAAGAACTCTCGTATTAAACGGCGATATTACTTTCACCGATTGTCAGGCGACGAACGTATATACCGAAAATAACGACGTTACTGCCGACGGAGGAAGTAGCGCGGCTATAACCATATGCAGAAAAGACGCGGCGGCTATTAACGATTTTATCAAGAACGCTGAAGGCGGTTCATTGGCGGCGGCGGACTTCGCGTTGGTTGACAGTACGGGCGCCGTACTTAACGATTATATACTTCAGTTAAACGGAAGCGGAAACTTGGATATAATTGAGGCTCCCCAAAACGTAGCCACGGTAACTATTGACACTGCTGACAGCGGAAGCGCCCAGCAGAGTTTTACAAACTTTGACGATGCGCTCGCATATGCGAGAACCGCTAAAAGCGCGGCGACGATCGAATTGTTGGACGACGTTACGATAAATGACAGGCTTGCGGGTGAAAACAGTAAGTCGATAACGATAACCGCAAACACGCCGGTTACTATTACGAGTAACGTTAGCGGTAAAGTTGCATTCTTGGCGGGCGGAAATACAGGCGAAGGAGTTAGTTCAACGCTGACCTTCGACGGTACCGCGGATAAGAATATAACGTTTGAAGGTTATAACGGAACAATAAACAGTAATTTATTCGAGGCGAGCAGCCGCGGAACGTTGAACCTTGTTAATGTAAAGGTTACGAAGTTTGCGTCGTCGCATAATCAGGGCGTAGCTTCGGCTAAGACCAGCGGAAAAATAAGATTTGAAAACGTCGACTTCGACGGAATAACTCTTACGAACGCGGATAGAAGAAATGTTATTTCGGCTGGCTCGGCTATTGAGCTTGCGGGTAATAATACCTTTACGAATATTAGCGTCGGCGCTGATCAAGAGGGTTATTACGACATATATGTCGATACCAATTCTAATATTCAGGCTTACAATCTGACAAATACGACGCCAATAAACTTATACTATAATGCAACCGGAGAGAAGTCGGATATAATAAGAAATAGCTCCGGCGACGAAGCAAATCTTGCAGAGAAGTTTAACCTTCTCACCGATGGTTACGTATTTGCCGTTGATTCGGGAAACGGTAACCTTGACGTGGTAGTTGCGACTCCTAAAATAGCAGGTTCTATCACAATAACCGGACAAAGCCTGAATACTGGAAATAAAGTTGACAGTTATAAGTTAACAGCTAACGATTTAACGGTTACGCTTACGCCAACGGCAGGAGGCGATCCAATAACTGCTACCGTTACAGGTAATGAAACAGATGGAACTTTAGCGTACACGGCTAATGTTGCTAACAACACGGTATATACTGTCAGCGTAAGCCAGGATTTGACGGGTATCAATCCAGCATACGGCGTAAATGAATATATTGTAGAAGAAGGTTCCGTTACTTCTGCAGAGACCGGAGCGGACACAGTAACAAAAGATATTACTGCGGTTAAAACATACACTATGCAGTATACCGTTAGGTTATCACAGGATGCAATAGACGCTTTAAACAGCGCGGGTATCGATATATTATATCTTAGATCGAACAGAACTACGAATATAAATAATGTAAGCGGTAATGAATATGTATTGCCTACGTGTTCGTTCGAAGTAGCTGATTTGGTTGCCGGTACAGATTGCTATGTATACCAGAATAATATACGCGCGATCAATACCACCGGTGAGACGGACGTTTATCATAAGGCTATATTAAGCACGTCTGAAGACAGAGATACAATGATAGATGGATGGACGACGTCAGGAGCTAATCAGGATAGCGTTCAGGATTCAGAGGAACAGCAGCCCATAATGCGTATACAACGCGTTGAGATGACTGTTGCTGCGTAAAGCCTAACGCTTATAAATTTCAAACATACGGCATAAAATGTAAACCCATATACAGGGCGTCCGCGGGAAACCGCGGCGCCCTTTTTTATTCCCCGGCGTGGGCGCGCCAAAGACCGCGTCAGGACTTTAGCTGTATATACGCGGCGCTTACAAATATTAATAAAATTTCCCAAAAACCTCTTGACATATAATTCTAAACGCTACGCGTTTAAAATATATAATTCTAACTGTGTTATAGTATATACATAACATCCGGATGCAAAAAAATTGTCAGGAGGTAAAATCATGAATACGCAGAAAAACGACATAAACGAGGAGCTTGAGCGAGGCTTTACAGACGTTTTGGCGGAGAAGCTGCCAAAGGCGCTCCCGACTATTGTGGACGCGTCCTTCGAGCCGGTGATCTATCCCGCCGGTTTCAACTACGGATTGACTTATGGCGCTAACGCTTATTATAACCCCGCTTCGCTCTCGACCCTGAACTCAACGCTTGAATTTGATCCGAGCGGCGAGGCCGGCATCAGCAATCAAAAACTTTCGGATTTGTATATATCCGTTTTGCAAAATTCAGTGTACGCGTTTTCAAACGCTACGCAGAAACAGCTTAGCGAACTCGACAACGAGGCCGAGAGCCAGATAGCGTCGGTACTCAGAGCGTTTGAAAATTCTAACTTTAAATACAGCGACCCTCTGCCGCCCGGCGGCAAGATAGCCGACGTCTTTAACCAGCTCACCGCCCTGTACGGACCGATAACTGAGAACTGCGACAACCTGCCGATAACGCTGAGCTCGCTCAGAGACGCGATCTCGACCTATATCGAGGCGTCGGGTCAAGCGTACAACCTTCACTCTCGCGCCGCGCAGGCGACCGCCGCTCTTAAGGCCGCGATCCAAAACGCTAAGACGCCAAGCTCGAAAAACGGCGGCATGCAGACCGGCGACGACGCGTATTACGTAGGCTTCGATAAGCTGCCGTCCGCGAATCAGCTTATCGGATCTCTAAAGACTGACTCTAACGCTTTTACCATAAGTATCTCCGGCGATTCTTTCTCGGAAGAGGAGTGCGACGTATACGTCGAGTCCAAAGCCAAGATACCTATCCCGATAGGTTGTCTGCTCGAGATACAGGTCGAACATTCTTCGGTCGTAAACATCAGCGACTACACGTCGTCGGAAACGTCTTTCTCCATGAAGATATCCTACCCGGGCGTGACCGCCCTGAGCGTCCTGCCGCTGAGCCTTTCAAGCGATAACAAGACCGGCCGGTACTCGGTCAATATCCTCGAAGAAATTAAAAACAAGACCGGCGACCCAAACGCCGACGGATATAAACTTTAGGGCGGCGAGTTCTCGACGGGCGAACTCTTCGGTAAGACCGGCAGGCTTAACTACTTTAAGACGCTTATTGTCAGCCGGACTCCGAGCGTGGAAGTAACGTTTAATAAAATAGACGTATCCGAGTTTACCAAATACGTCCATACCGACAATAACGTCAAGATCAAGCTGTTCGACTTCATCCCTCTCGGCGACGTAGACCACAGCTATACCCTAAACGACGTCGATTTTAGCGGGAGCGAACAGTCCGTGACCATGAAGTTCGGCTCGCCTGAGATAAGCGGCTCTATCCCGCTCGAACAGCAGGTAGCTTATGTTCTCGGCGGATCGCCGGAATATGTGGATTGAGGTTTGTCTAAAGCCTGATTAAGGAGGTAAAGAGAATGAAAGAGATAGCCGGTTTCGTATACGACCGAATGCAGCGGGACAACGACTGCTGGGTGAGCGCCGCCATAATGATATATAATTGTATGAGAAGCGATAAGATTGACAGGACGAATCGGATCATACAAGACGACCCCAACTTCAGAAACGGCCAAATGGGTTCGGCGTCCGATCTTTTATGGAAGCTCGGAATAAAAAATTACGTATACACCACAGCGCGGTTCCCGACGAGGGAGCAGATAGGCAAATATATCGACAAAAATAAACCGCTTCTGTGCTGCGTCGGCGCCGATTATCCGGGCAGAAAACCGGATATAAATTATCAGGGCGGACATTGGGTCGTGATATACGGTTACGAGGTAAGCGGGGGAACGCTGAGCCAAAGAGTTGTGAATCAGGTAAGAGTAGCCGACCCCGACCCGAACGTCGGCTGCGTAACGGTAGCCTACGACGAGGCGGTGTACGGAACGAACTACTGGGAAAACACGTCGTATATGTCGTGACGGATCCACTATACTTTAAATTATTTAAAGTTATGAGAATAGGGGGGCGTTATTACGGCTAAGATCATATTCCCGCAGTAAAACCGATCTTCGTTTAAGCGTTTATTAAATGGATTAAAAATATACGAATTTATCACGCCTGAGGAGACGCGTCCCGCGTCTCCTTTTCATTAGTATCCGTCGCGAAGTCCTACTTTCCGGCTTCAAATCAAATTTATGCAATAAATTTATTTTAAAATCCCCAAGTCCTCTCTTGACTAAAATGCACGAAAGCGCTATAATTTACTATGTCTGAATATATGCAAAATATCTATATTGCACATTATTTCACAGCTTATACACAGAAAAAATAAAAAACACACATATATATTTAAGGAGGTAGTCAAACTATGACTAAGAGAAGACGTCTTTTGGCTTCCGTTATAGCCGTCTGCATGATCCTGACGATGGTTCCGATGAGCTTCGCGGCCTTTGGGGCGACGTACGGCGACACAAGCGGACACTGGGCGGAAAGCGCGATAGACAAGTGGAGCGAGACTGGCGTTATACAGGGGTACGACGGGTATTTCCGTCCCGACGACAATATAACCCGCGCCGAGGCGGCTACGGTTCTCAATAACGTACTGTCTTACACAGAGACAAGTTCTAACACGTTCAGCGACGTAAACTCGTCGGATTGGTACGCGGACGCGGTTCTTAAGCTGAACGCGGCGGGCGTATTAAACGGTAACGGCGACGGTACCATGGCGCCGAACGCCAACATGACCCGCGAGGAAGCGGCGACCGCGATAGCGAGAGCGTTCAGCGTTACGTCCTCGCAGTCGGCTATAACCCAATACGGCGACTACGCTCAGATATCCGATTGGGCGAGTACTTTTGTCGGCGCTATGACCGGCGAGAGCTATATCCAGGGCGATAACGGTATGTTCAGACCTCAGGATAATATCACCCGCGCGGAGCTTATTACTATAATCGATAATATAGTAAAGCTGTATGTTACATCTCCGACACAGATAAACGACCAATATGTGCCCGGTATAGTTGTGATCAAGTGCGGCGGCGTTACGGGCAACGGTTTGGTGGCTAAGGGAGTAGTGGTATCCCCATCGGCGAGCGGAACCATCCAGTTCACCGGTTGTCAGTTCTACGGCAACGTTGTTAACATGTCGCCTGACGTAGAACTCTCGAGCAACAGCGGTACGATAATCGACCCGTATTCGAATACCGACTCAACTTCGTCGAGCGGAATATTATTCGGCGGCGGCAGCTGGGGCGGCGGTTCGACGGGCGGAGGTTCGACGGGCGGCGGTTCTACAGGCGGCGGTTCTACAGGCGGTAATCCTACGCCTACCCCGACGGCGGAGACCGACTACACTGTTACGATAGACTTCGCTAACGGCGACGCGGCGGTCACGGCTACGTACGAATCCGGCGCGGTAATCGAAGAACCCGCCGAGCCGACAAGGCTTAACCACACGTTCTCCGGCTGGAATACCGAGAGAGACGGAAGCGGTACGGCGGTCAGATTCCCGTACACAGTGAGAGGCGACGCGACGATCTACGCATGCTATACATTGAACGATGGAGTACAGTCGATAGACTCTATCTCCGGCGAAGACGTATACTACACCGCCGGCGACGATATGGTCGGCGTAACGGCGAGCGGTAACCTCGACGGAGTAACTCCGGGCGAGACGGTCACGGTCGCCCTGACGCCTGAGAATGCAGAATATGCGGTAAGCGGCGTATCCGGCGCGTATATTAGTTATACCGACTCGTCGGGCGCGGCTCAGACGATAGCGATAGACGAGAGCGCGATCAGCTATATAGGTTCCGGCAGCGTTAATATCTCCATCCCCGCGGATATAGAGATACCGGCCGGCGCTTCCGACCTGAGCCTGGTAGTGGTACCCGAGGTGACCACGGTAGCGCCTCCGACTCCGGACGCGGATATCGAGATAGACCCCGAGACCGGAAAGGTTCTGAATATCAACAGATCCGATCTGAAATACTACGACAGATCCGGCAATCTGCAGGAGAGCCTGCCGATGGGTTATTCTAAGATATTCAACGGCGTGACAGACGACGATAGCGAGGTAAGCAGTATACGAACCCAGACCTTCCTGGTTATCGATTTGGGCAACTACTATAGAATAAATTCGGTAAAAGCATATTTCCCGAATTCGGCAAACGGCGGTAACGGAACCACGATGGTTGCGATATCCAACGACGGCACGATAAACGACCGCTTTGATATTATCCGCACAAACGGTTCAGTTCAAAGCGGTATTCCCATCATAGATATGGATACAACCTCTCAGGACGCGACTAACTACGTAGAAGTAGGACCTATCGAACCGATCGCTGTTGAGAGCTATGAATTCAGATACATAATAATATACGACTGGTCCGCGTCGGCAAGCCTTAACGAGCTTGAGATATACGTCGATACCGACAGCATGCCGGATCCACTTCCGACGGCGACCATAGCTCCGACTCCGGACGCGACAACAGAACCTACGGCGGCTCCGACGGCGACAAGCGGAACGGAACCCGTTCCGACTCCGGATGCGACAACGGAACCTACGGCGGCTCCGACTCCGGGTGCGACATTGGAACCCACGGCGGCTCCGACGACAGCCCCGACGGCTACGGCCGAGGCGACAGAGCCGGACGTATGGGATACGCTCGCGGACGAGTTTACCGGCGAGGCGGACGACTACAGCATAGTATGGTATAAGTCAAACGGCGACAACGCAGGAGCAAGTTATACGCTCGAAGACGGCGTTATGACCATAACGAGCGACCCAAACGTCGATCTCAGCGCGGATGAAAACGGAGTATTGTATACGATGTCGGTAGCGATCAAGAATATCAAGCCGGATACGGAGTATCAGATAACGTTTGACGAGCAGGCCAATATAACGGAGCGCGTAAACAACGGTTTCTATCTCTACGCCGACACGCGTTATACGGACGAAAGCACGGTAACGGCAAACGACGGGAATATGCCGGCTGTTACGGACAATTCGACCGGAATGGATCCGGCTCCGGTAAGAAACAACGGCAGAGTAGCGTTTATACACGATCAAGTAGTAAGCGACGCGGATTGGGAGACTCAGAGCTACACATGGACCTCCGGATCCAGAGTTCTTGAGGACGGCGAGACCCTCGTGGCTAAATTCTCATTTACTCTCAGAGGCAGCCACGGAAGCGTCAGCGTAAGAAATATAAGAATAACCGAGGCGGAGGAAGTCGAGGCTACGCCGAGCCCGGCGCCGACCAGCGGAACTGAGGTAAGCCCGAGCCCGTCGGCAACAGCGGGAACGGCAGTAAGCCCGAGCCCGGCGCCGACAGAAAATCCGACGACGCCTCCCGAGGCGAGCGCCGAGCCTCAACCGACGGCTCCTACAGGAATAACCATAGATCCGAAAACCGGTAAAGTGGAGGGGATTACGGAGAGCAACGTTAAGGCGTATCGCGGTTCCGACGCGACTGTTGTAGATCCTCTGCCGGCAAACTGGGGATCGTTGTTCGACGGAGATACGGACGTTGTGTTTGATTCAATGTCGAACCAGCAGTATCTTGTAATCGATCTGGAACAGGCATACCCGATAAGCAAGATCAGAACTTACTTCGGGCATGATATAATCGAAGACGGTTCCGAGACAAATTCCAACGGAACTATGGTAGCCGTAAGCAACAACCCGATCCCGAAGGAGAACGGCGCAGACACATATATCAACGCGCTAAGGGTAAGAGGCGACTTGCAGAACGGAGTTCCGGTGATCGCCGACGAGACGGATGTAGTATCGACGGATTCGATCAACTGCTTAACGGTAGGTCCGGTGACGCCAAGCGGAACCGAAACGGCGCCGGCGGACGAAAACGGCGAGTACAGATACGTGATGGTATATAACTGGTCAAATCCGGGCGCAAGACTTAACGAGCTTGAGATCTATATAGACCTTAGCGAAGACGAACCGGCAGAGCCGACCGAGGAGCCTGCGGCGAGCGCGAGCCCCGAGCCGGGAGCTACAGAAGAACCGGTATCGACCCCGGGAACCGGAATAACGATAAATCAGGAGACCGGTAAGGTTGAAAATATAACCGAGGACAGCTTATCGTATTACAGAGGTACGAATACCGAGCCCGAGGAGACGGTTCACGCGGATTGCAGCAAGCTGTTCAACGGAATAGTTACAAACGACGACGCTTCGAATATAACAAGACAGACGTTTGTGGCGCTCGACCTTGGCGAAGCGTATGATATCGCAAGTATAAAAGCGTACTTCCCGAACGGAGGTACGGGCAACTCGATGGTTGGCGTAAGCAATACGCTGCCGCCGAGACCGGATAACGTAGAAAGCTTTATGACCGTACTCAGATCAAACGGTACGGTTCAAAATGGCGTAAGCGTTATCTCCAGCGATATAACGTCTACAGATAAGGAAAACTATGTAGAAGTAGGACCGGTAAAGCCTACCGGAGCTAAAGCTTCCGCAGACGGCAAGTACAGATACATAATAATTCAAAACTGGTCGGCGGCGATAGTATTTAACGAGGTTGAGATCTATATAGACTTAGACGGCGGCGAACCGGCCGAGCCTACGGCGAGCCCGAGCGCGGATCCGGGAGCTACGGCCGTACCTGAACATAACGTAACTGCGGGAGCTAATATGACTGTAGACGCTCAGACGGCTCGCGTCGGAGATACTGTTAACATCGAGACTGCGGACGTCGCCGGCTCGAACATAGCAGGCGTTAGATATACCTACGAAGTAGACGGAACTCTGACGACCGCTTGGGCTGACAGATCCGCGGCGGATCAGTCCGCGGTGGTTACCGACGAGTTTACCATTGTTATGCCGGACGCTGATATAACCCTTGAAGCGGTATACCAGAGCGGAAACGTAGCTCGAGTCGGATCGACCGAATACGCGTCCATAGCGGCTGCGGCTGAAGCTGCGGCTGCGGACAGCGCTGAAACCGCTCAGGCCAACCCCGTAGTGATAACGGCGGACGCATATTTGTCTGAACAGATTTGGATAGCGGACAATAAATATGTAGCAATAGTATCAGACGGCACGCCTCATACAATCACAAGGGTTCCGGTTGCCGGAAGAGAACAGGCTGGAATGACAGTCGCGGACGCGGGTCCGATATTCTTAAGAAACGGTAACGTGATAATCGGTTCTGCGGACGGAAGCGACGATAATGTAAGTCTGACCTTTATCAACGCCGAAGGCTATACGTCTATAAATCCGCTTATAGGCTGTTATACTGCGAACAATTCGACCAACACGGCCGTACTTAATCCAGGCGTGGCGTACAGTAATATGAGCCGCGCAACGTACGGGCTCATAGCCGACGTTGCGAAGAGAACGACGCTTACGGTAAACGGCGGCGTATTCAGCGGCAACTCAGCGGGCGCGCTGACGACTGAAACCGATTCGGCGCAGGAGCAAGCGGCGCTGTTCAGAGTAAGAGACAATACTTCGTCTTTGACGGTAAATGGAGGTATATTTAGCGATAACGAGACCAACGCGGGCGTTATATACACAACCAACGCGGCGGTCGCGATAAACGGCGGAACATTTGAGGGTAACAAAAACAGAAACGGCGCGGGCGCTCTGCTCTATACCAATAGAACCAATACGGACGTATCCGTTTCGATAAGCGGAAATATAACGGTCGGCGAGGGTCAGGATATAGCTTTGACAAAGGGCAACGCGGTTAATATAACCGGAGCTTTGACTAACGCTATAACAATAACCCCCGCGTCTAACGCGGCGGCGGGCGACGCCGTAGCAACGTTTGCGAGCGGCGTTACGCCGGATATAACTAAAGTAACTGTCAATTCGGCTGAATTTACCGCCGAGCTCAGCGGACAGAATGTAGTTCTTGCCGCGGTATAGAAATAATAAGTTATAACGCATTTATCCCGGAGAATTTTTCTCCGGGATATTTTTATAAAAACTTTACGTTTGTGTTAACATTTGGATACAGAAAAAAGATTTGTTGAAAAATTAATAAAAAAAAGTTATTTGTGTTCACATTCTTTGTCAGAAATGAGATTGACTTTACAAAGAAATGGGAATATACTTATAACTGTTGACGGAAACATAGATCCGATACAATTGAATATAGGCGTTCAACTTTAAAAAACGGTTATTTTCTAAAGTATATACGACATCAACAAGATGATTGGAATTCTAATACTGTTATAGAAATCAAAGGCGATTTTATTTACTTCGTTGGAGATTTCTTTTTTTGTTGAATGAACTTGTATTAATGCATAATAATAGCAATAAAGGCGGTGAAAAAGCGTGAGTATTTCTGAGAGATTAATTGAAGAACTTGATACTAAATACGCGTTTACTGTTCCTATCTTCGGTGGGATACCGGTGCCCGAGTCGGCGGTTGTGACTTGGGGGATAATGGCGGTCTTGGTTTTGTTTTCAATAATATTTGTGAGAAACCTGAAGCTCAGACCGAAGCCGAACAGCCTGCAGATCTATTTAGAGACGTTCATAGGCTTTTTGAATAACTTCTTCACGGAGATACTCGGCGAGGAGGGCAAACGTTATATCCCCTACCTGTCGACGGTGATCATTTATCTGGGAATATCTAATATTATAGGAATTTTTGGAATCACTCCGCCGACCAAGGATCTAAACGTTACCGCGGGACTTGCGATAATGAGCATAGTTCTTATCCAGTACGCCGGGATACGCGCTAAGGGAGTTAAAGGCTGGCTCAAAAGTTTTGTTCAGCCGATGGGCTTTATAGCTCCGATAAATATAATGGAGTTGGTTATTAAACCGTTGTCGCTCTGTATGCGACTTTTCGGAAATGTGCTCGGCGCGTTTGTTATAATGGAGCTTATAAAATTTGTCGTACCGGCGGTCGTACCGGCGATATTCAGTATATATTTCGACTTTTTCGACGGCTTCATTCAGGCGTATGTGTTCGTATTTTTGACCTCGCTGTTTATGAAAGAGGCTATGGAATAAGCGGCGGGCGGCACGTATAGTAAATAATAAAGTAAATAATAAAATTTAATTATATTATTTTAGAAAGTTATAGCAAATCAAAGGAGATGTTTAATTATGGGAGCATTGATAGCATTAGGAGCAGGTATAGCGGCTTTGTCGTGCGTAGGCGCGGGTATTGGTATAGGTATAGCGACGTCTAAGGCGACGGAAGCTATTGCAAGACAGCCGGAGGCTAAGGGCGATATCAACAAGGCGCTGCTGTTAGGCTGCGCGCTCGCAGAGGCTACGGCTATCTACGGTTTTGTTATAGGAATAATGATAATCTTATTCTTAGGCTAATATCTCAGAATCCAAAGTCGGGTACCGAAAACGCTTCGGCTTTGGATTTTAATATAGCCGGTTGGATTTAGGAAAGCGGTTTATGCGCGTTTTCTTAGCCCAAGCGCGGCGACCGGCCGCTGATATGGGGCGATAGAGTTTAGAAAACTGCGCGTAGCGCCGTTTGAAACGGAGGCGGAAGAGATGCTTAATTTGAACTGGGATATAATTTATACTTTTATAAACCTCATAGTTCTGTTTATTTTACTTAAAATATTTTTATTTAAGCCCGTTACCAATATGATGAAAAAGCGGGCGGATATTATAAACAACGATCTTGACTCCGCGGCGGAATCCAAAAAGGAGGCCGAGCGTCTTAAGATCGAATATACGGATAAGCTGAAGGCGGCGGAAGATAAGGCGAACGAGATCGTCAAAGAGGCTAAGGTATCCGCCGGCGCGGAGAGGGAAAGAATCATATCCGAGGCCGAAGCCGACGCTTCCGGAATCATCGAGAGAGCCAATAAGCAGATCGAGCTTGATAAAGAGAACTCTATGAGGGGGATCAAAGTAGAGATAGCCGAGATAGCGCTTGCGGCCGCGCAGCGCGTTACGGCAAAAGGCGGCTCGGATCTTAATTCGGTGGACGATTTCATATCTGAGATCGACGGCGCGGACGAGTCAAGCGGCGGAGAGGCTGGCGCTGAAAATGAGTAACAGGACGACTATTATAGACGGAGTTTCCAAGAGATACGCCGGAGCGTTGGCCGAACTGAAGATAGATCCCGCGGCGGTCAGAGAAGCGGCGGTTTTGGCTGAGGAGAACGCCGAGCTTACGGAGGCTATGACCAATCCGTCGATCGGTCTTACGGAGAAATACCGGGCTGTAGATCGACTCTTTAGCGAAGATATATCCGCGTTTATCAAGGTTTTATGTAAGAACGACGATTTTCATAGACTTCCGGAGATAGCCGAGGCGTACAGAAGAAACGAGCTTAAAACAAAAAATATAGCCGAGGTAAGATTTGAATACGCGGTAGAGCCGAACGAGGAGCAGTTACAGAAAATCAAGAGCGCGCTTATCAAAAAATTTGGTTTAAGCGACGTCGTACTAAAACTTGATGAAAACCGAGACTTGATCGGCGGATACAGAATGACGATAGGCGATAAGGTATATGACAAGAGCGCGGCGGGAGCATACGAGAGAATGCGCGCGGCGTTTACACGGAGGTGAGCGTAAGTGAGCGGTATTAAGACAAGCGACGTTATTTCCATCTTAAAAGAGGAGATACAGAATTTTGATACAAAGACCCATGTCGACGAAATAGGCAGCATAATAACGCTCGGCGACGGAATCGTTTCCGTCTACGGTTTGAGCGAAGCCGTCTACGGCGAAATGGTTATTTTCGAGACGGGAGTTAAAGGAATGGTTCAGAGCCTGGAGGCCGACAGCGTGAGCTGCGTTTTGCTGGGAAGCGACTACGGCCTGCACGAGGGCTCTAAGGTAAAACGAAGCGGACGCAGAGCGGGCGTTCCGGTCGGCGATAATTTGATCGGACGCGTTGTGGACGCGACAGGCGCGCCCATAGACGGTAAGGGCGAGATAAAGACGACAGAGTTCTATCCGGTCGAAAGCCCGGCTCCCGGCGTAATCGAGAGAAAATCGGTATCCGTTCCGCTGGAGACGGGTATCATGGCTATTGACAGTATGTTCCCTATAGGCAGAGGCCAGAGGGAGCTTATAATAGGCGACAGACAGACCGGTAAGACGGCTATCGCGGTAGATACCATAGTAAACCAAAAGGGCAAAGACGTAATTTGTATATATGTGGCTATAGGCCAAAAGGCTTCGACGGTCGCGAAACTGGTCAACGATCTCGAAAAACACGGCGCGATGGATTATTCGGTAGTAGTCTCGGCGTCCGCGAGCGACCCGGCGCCCCTTCAGTATATAGCGCCTTACGCGGGAACCGCTATGGCGGAATACTTTATGCATCAGGGCAAGGACGTGCTGATCGTATACGACGACCTTTCAAAGCACGCGGTAGCTTACAGAGCGATGTCCCTGCTTTTGGAGAGACCGCCCGGCCGCGAAGCTTATCCGGGAGACGTATTCTATCTGCACTCGAGACTGCTTGAGCGCTCGAGCCGCCTTGACGACGAACACGGCGGCGGTTCGATAACCGCTCTGCCTATAATCGAGACTCTTGCGGGAGATATTTCGGCGTATATACCGACAAACGTTATTTCTATCACAGACGGCCAGATATTCTTGGAATCGGAGCTGTTTTTCGCGGGTCAGCGCCCGGCGGTAAACGTCGGACTTTCGGTATCCCGCGTCGGCGGCGCGGCGCAGACCAAGGCGATGAAGAAGGTCGCGGGTTCTCTGCGTATCGACCTTGCGCAGTACCGCGAGATGGAGGTATTTACGCAGTTCAGTTCGGATTTGGATCCGGCGACTAAGGAACTGCTCGACCACGGCGACAGGATAATGGAACTTTTGAAACAGCCGCTTTTGAATCCTCTGCCGCTGCACGCTCAGGTATCGTTGCTGTGCGCGGCTAAGCATAAATTGTTTATGCCCGTTCCACTCGGCGATATGAAAGAGTTTAAAACCGAGCTCGTTTCTTATCTCGAAAGAAGCGCGCCCGAACTGATGAAATCGATAGACGAAGAAAAGGAACTCAGCGACGAGAGCGAGAATAATTTGGTAGCGGAGATCAAAGAGTTTGTGTCCGGCAGATACGGAAGCGTCGAAGAAGCGGTAAACGACGCGGCCGAGGAGAAGGCGGAGAATCAGGAGAAGTAGGTGAACTGATATGGCTAACATACGCGAGATCCGCGATAGGATAAAGAGTATCAAGGATATAATGAAGATAACGAACGCTATGTATCTTATTTCTTCGTCCAAGATGAAAAGAGCCAAAAAGGCTTTAGACGACACGGCTCCGTATTTTCATACTCTTCAAAGCACGATCGACCATATCCTGAAGCATACGCCGCACACGAGCAATCTGTTCTTTCACAGGCGGGAGGAGATCCCCGAGGAAAAGCGTAAAAAGGGGTATTTGGTTATAACCGCGGATAAGGGCTTGTGCGGAGCGTATAATCATAACGTACTTAAAATACTCGACGAGGAGCTTAAAAAGAAGGGCGAGCACAAGCTGTTTATAATAGGCCAGTCGGGAAGGATGTACTGTTCGAGAAACGGGATAGAATACGAGGAGTATTTTAGGTATACGGCGCAGAATCCGAGACATCACAGGGCGAGAGAGATCGCGGATATCTTGATCGATAAATTTCTTAATGAAGAGATAGACGATTTATACGTAATATATACCGAGATGGTGACCGCCATGAGCGAAGAAGCCAAGATCAAGATGATACTCCCGTTCAAGCGCGAGAAGTTCCACAGCAGGATAGGAACCGTAGACTACGAGGTAAGAGAGATACATCATACGGCGACGTTCGATCCGTCGCCGGAGGTCGTAATGGATAACCTTGTGCCCAACTTCTTAAGAGGGCTTATATACGGCGCGATGGTCGAGTCGTTCGGCAGCGAGCAGCACGCGCGTATGACGGCTATGGACTCGGCTACTAACAGCGCGAGAGACATAGTCAGGGAGCTGGAATTGGTATATAACCGCGCGAGACAGGCGGCGATAACTCAGGAGATAACCGAGATCGTCGGCGGCGCGAACAGTTTGAAGAATAAATAGACCGTGCGTTTTAAACATAAACGTTGTCGGCGAGACAGAAGGAGGAATCCTTAAATGAATACAGGAAAAATTGTACAGGTAATAGGCTCCGTTATAGACGTCGAGTTTCCGGACGGCGAACTGCCTATGATAAAGGACGCGCTCGTCGTAGAAAACGGCGGAAAGAGAGAAGTGATGGAAGTCTCTCAAAATAGAGGAAACAACATCGTCCGCTGTATCATGCTCGGCGCGAGCGAAGGACTTAAGAGGGGCATGGAGGTCAAGGCGACCGGAGCGGGTATAACGATACCGGTCGGCGAATCGACGCTCGGGAGAATGTTCAACGTGCTCGGCGAGAATATCGACGGCGGCGAACAGATAAAGGGCGAAGAACAGTGGTGCATACACAGAGATCCGCCGTCGTTTGAGGATCAAAGCCCGGTCGTAGAGATATTGGAGACGGGAATAAAGGTAATAGATCTGCTGGCTCCTTACGCTAAAGGCGGTAAGATAGGCTTGTTCGGCGGAGCGGGCGTAGGTAAGACGGTGCTCATCCAGGAGCTTATCAGAAACGTAGCCACCGAGCAGGGCGGATATTCGATATTCACCGGCGTCGGCGAGCGTTCCCGCGAAGGTAACGATCTGTGGAACGAGATGCAGGAGTCGGGAGTTATCAACAAGACGGCTCTGGTCTTCGGCCAGATGAACGAGCCGCCCGGTTCGCGTATGAGAGTAGCGCAGACCGGTCTGACTATGGCGGAGTATTTCAGAGACGTCAAGCATCAGAACGTACTCTTGTTTATAGATAACATATTCAGATTTGTCCAGGCCGGATCGGAGGTATCCGCGTTGCTCGGACGTATGCCGTCCGCGGTCGGTTATCAGCCGACTCTGGCTAACGAGCTGGGCGAGCTTCAGGAGAGAATAACTTCTACCAAGAACGGCTCCATCACTTCGGTTCAGGCGGTCTACGTCCCCGCCGACGACCTTACCGACCCCGCGCCGGCCAATACGTTCGCGCATCTGGACGCTACGACCGTGCTCTCAAGAAAGATCGTCGAGCAGGGTATTTATCCGGCCGTAGATCCGCTTGAATCCACGTCGAGGATTCTTGAGCCGGACGTCGTGGGCGAGGAGCACTATAACGTTGCGAGAAAGACTCAGGAGATCCTGCAGAAATATAAGGAACTTCAGGATATAATCGCGATACTCGGTATGGAAGAGCTGGACGAAGCGGATAAGCGGATAGTTTACCGCGCGCGTAAGATACAGAGATTCCTCTCTCAGCCGTTCTACGTAGCCGAGGTATTTACCGGTATCAAGGGTAAATACGTGCCGCTTAAGGAGACCATAAGAGGCTTTAAGGCTATTATAGACGGAGAGATGGACGAATACCCGGAGGCCGCGTTTATGACGGTCGGAACAATAGACGACGTAATTGAGAAGGCTAAGACGCTTTAAGCTTTGGCGTAGATGTTGGAGGTATTAACGCGAAAGTTCCTTTCGCGTTAGCCTCCGGCAGGATTAAAGCGCCCGCGTGAAATTTTCCTCGCATAGAATGCTCGGAAACACGCATGGGCGAAATGATCTCTTATCATTCCCAGCCCTGCGGATAAGAGAAATTTTCATTATTATTTTTGCCGACGCAGGGCGGCGGAATGGAGATTATTATGGCGAATACGTTTAAATTAGAGATACTTGCCAGCGACAAGCCGTTCTACACAGGCGAGTGCGAAATGTTGGTATTTCCGGCGTTCGACGGAGAACAGGGCGTTCTGCCTCACCATGAGACTACCGTAACCTGCAACGTCGCGGGCGAGCTCAGGTTCAAGGTAGACGGCGAGTGGCGTTATGCCGCCGTCAGCGAGGGGATAGTCGAGATAATGCCGACGTATGTGACCTGTCTCGTAGAGACCGCCGAGCGTCCGGAGGATATAGATATAAAACGCGCCCGTGAAGCTAAAGAGATAGCCGAGGAGAGGCTCAGACAGAAGCAGAGCGTACAGGAGTATTATAAGACCCAGGCGGCTCTAAACCGAGCCGTAAGCAGGCTTAAAGTCACGAGTAAGTACAGAATAGGTTGATATATTATTAACGCCGCCGAATCGAGCGGCGTTTTTTCTTGCTTTTGTTTAAAACATATGCTATACTTACCCCGAATCAATAACCGCTTTAGGAGGAGCAATAGAATGACTGAGAAAGAGAGAATGGTCGCGGGCAAGCTTTATTCGCCGCTTGATAAAGAACTGAGAGCCTGTTTTGCAAGGTCGAGAAAGCTGATCAGGGAGTTTAACCTATCCGAGGCTAACGATTTCGGCTACCGTCAGAAAATCATACAGACCCTTTTCGAGAGTACGGGAGAAAATCTGCATATCGAACCGACGTTCAGGTGCGACTATGGTATGAATATATCGGTCGGCGAGAATTTTTACGCTAACTACGGCTGCGTGATAATAGACGTGTGCAAGGTCAAAATAGGCGACAACGTTATGTTCGGCCCCAACGTCGGTATATACACCGCCGGACACCCGATAGACGCGGAGGTCAGAAACAGCGGACTCGAGTTCGGAAAGCCTATAACGATAGGCGACAATGTCTGGATAGGCGGAAGCTCGGTCGTAAATCCGGGCGTCAGCATAGGCGACTGCGTCGTTATCGGCTCCGGCTCGGTCGTAACTAAAGATATACCCGATAACGTGATCGCCGTCGGGAATCCGTGCAGGGTCCTGCGCCCGATCACCGAAGATGATAAAAAGTATTGGAGAGCCGAAAGAGACAGATATTACGCTGAAACAGAAGATATGTCCAAATAAAGATTTTACCCGGAGCCAACGCTCCGGGTATTATTGGGAAGAATCGAATATATAAATATATTTAATTATTTTTTGGTTTCATATAAGTCCCGATCCAGCTCGAACAGCTTAGCGCCGTTTTCGGCATAGCCGGATATCGTTTTTCCATTTGCCGAAAGAGCGGCTATGTCGGCTTCGCAGGACTTTTTTAGTATATTGCATTTTCTGCAGTTTTTGAATACGAGGAGCGCGCCGTTGTCGCACGCCGCGAATAAATTTTCGCCGCAGACGGCTATGTCGTTTATCCTAAACTCCTCGTCTCCGGTCAAAACTATATCGCTCTCTTTAAACATACCGGGTATTAGCTCCGTCCATATGTTTTCGAGCTCCGAGACCGACAGCGTTGTCTCTCCGTTCGTAAGACTGCGCGTCAGTCTCACTGTAGAATCGTTCCATTTAATTTGTTTCACTATTTCGGTCTCTCCTGCGTCCGAGCCGCCGCAGTCGTCGTACTCGACTATTAAGGCGTAGATGTTTTTATTCTGACCGTCGCCGTAAGTGTATACCGGGCTCGATATGTCCGTTATCCTGCGGCTGAGAACGGTAACGCCGTTTACCGTCGAGTTTTCGGAGGATAGCTTTATTCCGTTTTGGACGATATGCTGAGCCCTGCCTTCGCCTCCGTTGCCGTTGAATATTACGGTGAGCGCGCAGGGCGCTTTCGGCTTAAAGAATAAGCAGCTCTGAGTTTCGTTTCCCTCTCGCGAGCGCCATGCGCTTGAGAAGGTATATACTTCGCCGCCGTATTCATACTCGAACGGGGCGCGGCTATCCGGGCGTTCGTATAAGCCGTAGCCGGTGAGCCCGTCTATCTCGGGCAGCTTCTCGCCGTTTTTGTCCGTAAAGAAACCGGCGTATCTGTCGTCGCTTGCGCTGTATACTATGACGTTCGTCCGCTTCGGCGTGTTATATATATGCTCGCTCCGGTCGGAAAGCGCTTCGCCGTCGTCCGAACCGCTTAGGACGAATACGCATACCTTGTCGCCCGGAGAATAACCGCCGTCTATTCGGTATTTCCCGCCGCCGCAGACCTCGGACTCCGTATGCGACGCGGCGCGCCCGTCTTTATCGTAAATTACAGCCGTAAGAACGCCGCGCGGCTCTCTGCTCGAACCGATATATTTAAGCGATACGTCTATAGTTCCGCCCTCAGAGTCCGCTATCTCCGCGATCTTATACGGAACCGCGTCGTCTATATCTTCGTATTCAAGACGCATATAGTCGAATACCGCGCCGTTCATCTGCACGTATAGCGTAGTAAGCCCGTTTTTATCCTTTTCGGCGCCTGAGAGAACGCCTTCGTCTATACCTATCTCTATTTCTCTCCAGCCGGGCTGTCCGCTCGTCTCCTTTGCGGTCGCAGAACCTAAAAGCTCGCGCGGCGCGGAACTTCTGCCGAGACTTATGTTGATCGTTGAAACGCCGTTTTCCGGCAAGCAGCGTATTTTAATGCCGCTTAGACCTTCGACGAATACGTCCTTAAATTCCAGACGGTAGTTTTTGGTCTCCGATATGCAGTTTGCGCCCTCTCTGTCGCCGCTCGCGCCGGGCAGGTTAGCGTTTACGTTAGCTTCTTCGGCGTCGTCCGCGGTCTTTATCAGCGTGTTGATATGGATTACCGACTCGCCGAATTTGAGATTATTCATATCTATCGCGCTTATCTTGATAAGTCCGCTTTCGTATACAGTCAGCTCGCCGGTATCGGCGTCTACGACCGCGGGAACGCGCTTTGAACCGCCGAGGTTTTCAAGCCGCCAAACGACCCCGTTCTTTTTTACATTTCCTTTTTCATCTTTAACGGCCAGCGCTATCTTGTACGGAGCGTTTCGCGTAACCGCGCCGATAACCTCGGACGGCTCCGCTTTATACGTCGGGATACCTTCTCCGCCGTCGTCGTAATCGATCCTGCCGCCCCTTAGATACGCGCCGTTTTCTGAGAAGATCGTATACGCTTCGGTAAGCCTTTCGGCTTTGACGCTTCGCATTTGTTCTAAAGCGGAGCTTTGCAGCGCGCTTAGCGCGTCCATATCCCGGCAGAGCGCCGCGTCCGACTTGGCTTTAGCGGCAATATCTATGATCCGTTCGTACGCTTCGCTTGAGTACGCGTCCTTGTTGTATGAGCGTAGCTCGCCGTCCAAAACGGAGCCGAACTCCTCTCTCAGCTTTTCGGTTACCGCCTGCTTAAGCTTGCAGACGACCGGGAACGAATCCGACTTGGTAACGCCGCCGATGGTGACCGAGGCAACGACGGTCGTAACGCCCTCTTTCGTTCCGGAAACTACCCGTCCGGCGCCGTCGACAACAGCGATGTCCGGATTCTTGCTTTCGTATACTACGCGCGCTTCGGGCGAGCTTAGATCGAAGACAAGCTCGTCGCTCATTACGGCGGAAACGCGCGAGTCGATATGATCCGTCGGTTCGGACGGAGCGCCGTCCTCGAACGTGGACAATCCGTTTACCGTAAGCCCGGTGGGCATGGCTTTAACGGTCTTGAGTACGGAAGGCAAACTTCCGCGTACTTGAAGAGCGGTCTTCGGAGCGTTCTCGTCGTCTGCGTTTTTGGCTATACTCAATGAATACGCGCCGTTTGGAACGTATATACGCCGTTCTTTCTCATCGAACAGCGTAAAGTCCGCGCTGTCAAGCTCCAGCTCGACGGTTTTAGTCTCGCCCGGAAGCAGGGATATTTTTGAAAATCCCTTAAGCTGTTTAAGCGGCGCGTTTATTCCGTCGTGATCCGGGAAGGATACGTAAAGCTGAACGGTCTCCTTGCCGGGAACGTCTCCGGTATTTGTTACGTCGACCGATACCGTCAGTCTTTCCCCGGGGGTTATAACGCTTTTGGAGACGGTCGGGGTTGAGTATGTAAATTCAGTATAACCGAGACCGTAGCCGAACGGATACGCGGCCTTGCCCGAATAGTACTGGTAAGTCCTGCCCGGGAAACCGTCCGCCTGTTGAATGTTATAATTGTTGTAGTATCTGGTTACGCCGTTTTCGGCGACGGTTTTTTCAGCGTTTATCGGCATTTTTTCGAGGTCCGCCGCGTCGTACCATGTCGTCGTGAGCCTGCCCGAAGGATTCGCCGCGCCGGTCAAGATCCTGCCTACGGCGGTTCCCTGGGTCTGACCGTTATACGAGGTCCAGAGTATCGCTTTGGCGCCCTTCTCAAACGGAGCGGTATCTATCTGCCCGACCGTCTGCATAACGACTACGGTTTTGTCCGGGTACATATCCGTCAAAGCCTGAACATGCGATTGAGATCTTGGCAGAAGTATGTTTTCACGGTCGTGCGATTCGGAGGAATCCTTGAGCGTCGTACCCGCGTATGCGATTATTATATCGGCTTGGTCGAGCCGAGCCTTGTATTTTTCAACGGAGAACTCGACCGAGTTCGCGGACGCCGATATGTATAGGTCCGCGGTCTGGTTGTAACCGCCGGAGGTCCCGGTGTATTCGGCGTAACATTCTATATATTCGCCCTTCTCCCGCGCGGGTTTGGAATTTAATACCGCCACGGCGGGGCCGCCGTTTCCGTATTGCAGGGTAAGCGAGCCGCCCGGAACGTCGAACGCCGAAAATTTAACTCTGACGGATTCGACGTTGGAAAAATCCACGTCCTTTATTACCGCGCGGCATTTTCGAGTAACGTTTTCAAACCCGTTTTCAGAAAGAGCGGCGCCCGATACCGAGTCTGCCTTGGAGAGATCTATTTTTCTGATCCCGCCGCCGCTAAGTACAAATTCTAAGTCCTTTATGCTGAATAAGACGGCGTCGTCCGTTATTCCACCGAGATAATTCAGTTCGGCGTTCGGGCGGGTCTCTGAGAGAGTCCGCTTAACGCCCTCGTACGGGGTTGTTTGCATATCGGGAGTACTTGAATAGTCGCCGAGGACTACCTCGTCTGCCAGCGCGCCTACAAGGGCGACGTTTTTAATATCTTTTTTCAGCGGCAGGATATTATCCTCGTTCTTAAGCAGGACCCAGGATTCCTCTGCCAGCTCTTCGGCGATCGCTATGTGTTCGTCCTTTTCGAGTACGTCCGGGGTTATGTCTCTGTAGCGCGGATCGGGGTCGAATTCTCCGAGGCGCATCCTCTGCAAAAACAATCTGTATACGACGATATTCAGCTCTTCTTCGGACATATATCCGTTTAGGACGGCCTCGAGTCCGTTCGGTTTCGACGCGTTGCCGCAGTCTATATCGTTGCCAGCCTGTATGCTTTTGGCTATAGTGGCGGACTGAGGGATCTTGGAAATATCCTCGCTCGGGAACAGCGTCTGTTTATACGCCGCCTTGTCGTTTAGGTCCGCGACGGCTCCGCAGTCGCCGGTCACATATCCGCTGAAGCCCCAGTTGCGTCGCAGCAGATCTATCAGCGTATACGGGTTCGCGGCGGACGGGACGTAGTCGAATACGGTCTCCCCGCCCCTTGTTAGAGTGACCGCGTTGTACGAACTCATCGCCGAGGCCGGATCGGCGGCCTCGACTATGTACTGAAACACCTTTGCGTAGTATTCGCGAAGAGTTTTTTCGCTCATGACGGACGTGCCGCCGCGGCGCTCCTTTTCGCAGTTGTTGGCTATAAAATGCTTGACGGTGGCTATCGTCTTAAGATATTTTTCGTCGTCGCCCTGCATACCGCTGACGAACTGGATACCGAGCTGACCGGTCAGGTACGGATCCTCGCCGAACGTCTCCTCGTTCCTGCCCCAGCGCGGGTCGCGCGCCATGTTGACCGTCGGGCTCCAGTAGGACAGGTTGAGTTTGTTGTTCTTGCCCCTCGCTTCGGTCGCGGTCATATCCGCCATTTTATGTATCAGCTCGCGGTTCCAGGTATTGGACATCGAGAGCGGCGACGGAAAACTGGTCGCCTTGCCCTGTCTCGCCACTCCGTGCAGCGCCTCCCGCCAGTAGTCGTAACCGCTCACGCCGAGCCGGTTGACCGCCGCCGCCAAGTAGCCGATCTGAGCGACCTTTTCTTCTAAAGTCATGCGCGAGACGAGATCCGCCGCGCGTTCCTCGAACGAATAGTTTGTATCCATGTATATTGGTTTTGATTTTGCGCCTGTTTTCATTCCATCACCTTCCGTCTTGTAGTCATGTTTACTGTATATTATATATGCCGAGCGTCTAATTTTCGCTTTTATTATTTATACCGCCGCCCAAACAAGCCAAAATTTTACTATGGGGCGGAGATAGAGTTTATTTAAACGACCGCTAAATTTGTCACTCTTATATAAATATATATCGCATTTTATACTTGTATTATAGCGCTATATATGATAAAATACACGACAGAATATATTAAAAGTTAGACAAAAATTGCGTAAAGGCGGGGAAACCATGAGACCGTTTTATGAAGTGTATCCCGGATTTAAGACGGCGCCGACGGGGATATCGGTGATCCATAACCAGAGAGAGCTTTACTTTGCGCCGCATATCCACAGTAATTTGGAGATATTATACGTATATTCGGGAACGCAGCATATGTATATCGAGGATAATCATTATAAGATACGCGAAGGCGAAGCCGTCGTTATATTCCCGGAATTCGTGCACGGCTATTACAAGGACGAAGAACGTTACGCCGACGAGATATTGCTCAACTGCGATATGAAAATATTCGGCGGCGCTTTTCCGGACATAACCGACTGCTGTCCGGAAGATCCGGTCGTTTCGGCTGATAAGATTGACGATAATACAAAAGAAGCGTTTAAAAGGATAAATAAGGACGACGTATTCACGGTTAAGCTGGGCTGGATGTATATAATACTCTCCTGCCTGTTTGAAAACTTAGCCCTTGGAAACAGGGATAAGACGCCGGTGTATGATATAACATACGAGCTGATGAATTATATCAAGGATAACTTTACCGAAAACATAACGCTCGATTCGCTGTCGGAGAGATTCCATCTGAGCAAATACTATATCTCAAGGATCTTTTCGGACAGGATCAAAATGAGTTTTAGGAGCTATATAGGCCTGATCCGTTCCGAGCGCGCCGCGAAGCTGATAAGAACGACCGACGATACGTTGACGAAGATAAGCTCCGACTCCGGCTTCGACAGTCAGAGGACGTTTAACAGGGTCTTTAAATCGGTTCACGGGCTGACGCCGAGCGAATACAGGCATAAGACGAACAGGGAAAGCAAAGCGTAATTGCTGAAAACGGCGCTTGACAGATGCGCTTTTAGGCGTTATAATCACAGAAACAGCTATGACGGAGGTGCGAAGATGATTATTTTTTCCTGCTAAATATTTTTATGGCGCAGACGAATTTTTATATTATAAGATCCGCTTATTTTTAGGCGGAGTTTCGTCGTCGTATAGCGCCGCGCGGGAGAAATAACAGCTTCGCATTGGAATATTGTCGCGTTCGATGAGCCGCGCGTTTGCGGCCGTTTTGCGCATGGATATTTTCAGACTGCGGGATCGTTATTTCCCGCGGTCTTTATTAATTTTGAAATATTTGCGTGAAGGAGGGATGCGCTGTGTCGATTATAAGCGTAGATAACTTAACTTTCGGCTACGACGGCGCTTCTGAGAACGTGTTTGAAAACGTAAGCTTTAAGATAGACACGGACTGGAGGCTTGGATTTATCGGACGAAACGGCAGAGGGAAGACCACGTTTTTACGGCTCTTGCTCGGCGAATACGAGTATTCCGGTAAGATAAGCGCCGACGTGGAGTTTAATTATTTTCCATATCGGGCGCCAAGCGAGGACGAAGCCGCGATCGCCGTCGCGGAGAGCGTATGCGCCCGGGAGGACTGGGAGATAATTAGGGAAGTTTCGTATCTGAACATGAATATAGAGTCGCTGTATAAGCCGTTTTCGGTCTTGTCGGGAGGGGAGCGGACAAAGCTGATGATCGCCGCGCTGTTTTTAAAGGAAAACGGGTTTTTGCTTTTGGACGAGCCGACAAATCACTTAGACGTCTATGCCAAAAACGCGCTCCGCGATTATTTAAGTAAAAAGAAAGGTTTCATTTTGGTCTCGCACGACCGGCGGCTGCTCGACGGCTGCGCGGATCATATACTTTCGATCAACAGAGACGGGATCGAGGTCGTAAAGGGAAATTTTTCTTCCTGGAAGGAGGAGTTCGATCTAAAAAACCGCGCGGAGCTTAAGAAGAACGAGGAGCTTAAAAAGGATATAAAGAGACTTAAGGCGTCCGCGGCCGAGACCGAGAAATGGTCGCATAGAACAGAAAAGAGTAAAAACGTCGGCAGAGGCGCCGCCGGAGTCAATAAGATCGACAGAGGCTACGTAGGGCATAAGTCCGCAAAGCTGATGAAGCGGGCTAAAAATATAGCGTCGAGACAGCTCAAGGCCGCGGAGGAGAAAGGGGCGCTGTTGAAAAACGTGGAATATTCGGGCGCGCTCAAACTATCGCCGCTCAGCTTTCCGAAAAGTACGTTGGTCGAGCTAAATAACGTTTCGATCGGCTACGACGGCAGGGAAGTCTGCGGCGGGATCGGCTTTTCGGTGGAGCGGGGCGAACGCGTATGCCTAAGAGGCGAAAACGGCGCGGGCAAGTCGAGCGTTCTTAAACTGATAGTCGGCGAAGATATCGAGTATTCCGGCGATCTGCTCAGGAGCGAAACGCTTAAAATATCTTACGTCCGTCAAGACTCGTCCGGTCTTAGCGGAACGCTTAAAGACTACGCCGGGAGCCTCGGCGTCGACGAGACGCTGTTTATGACGATACTTAGGAAGTTGGATTTTCCGAGAGAGGTATTCAGGTATGATATTTCAAGCTACAGCGAGGGACAAAAGAAGAAGGTCATGCTGGCCGGAAGCCTGTCGGAGCGGGCGCATTTATACGTATGGGACGAGCCGCTGAATTATATAGATATTATTTCGCGGATACAGATCGAGGAGCTTATATTAAAGTTCAAGCCGACTCTGCTTTTTGTAGAGCACGACGAAGAGTTTTGCTCCAATATAGCGGATAAGTTTGTGGAAATTTAAAAGATTTGGGCGGCGCGAAAACTGCGCCGCCCTGCGTTATTCTGTTTTAAGCTGGCGGTCTATCCAGCCCATGATCAGATTGACTATTTTCTCCTGCCGCTCATTTGAAAGCTCGACGCCCATCGGTACTTTGTACCATTTATTAAGGCACTTTCGACAACAGCAGGCGGTCGCGTGCTGAGCTATAAAGACCGGGTGACCGCGCATTGGCGTCTGTTTGCCGTCTTTCGGTATATGCGCCGGGGCGAGGCGGGCGCTTATGAAATCCTCGGCGTGGCCGCGGATAACGCTCAGCCCCTTTTCCCGGATGTATTCCTTATCCTTTTCCTTTAAGCGAAAAGAGCTTCTAAAGGAGGAACGCTCCAATTTGTCTAAAGCTTGGTCGATAGTCTGCATAAATTTTCAGTCCTCTTTCAAGGCGGTCGTTATTCTATCCCTTGCTCCAAAACCGCGCCGAGATCGTCGTAGAGAGGTTCGTAAGTCTCGCCGTCCCAGATATACGCGTTAACGCTTCCGTTTTCGGGAGCCTGGGGCAGAGCAAATATGTACGCTTCGTTTGCGGTAAGCCGCTGTTCGGTCAGGTTTGCAAGGCAGTCTTGGGCGTCGTATACCGCAATATAAAGCGTCGCGTCTTTAGACGACAGCGCGGATATTTGATCTTCGCCAAGCGCCGAAAAGCCTTCCGGAATAGGCGCTTCGGTAAACGTCGCGGTTATAGTTACCGCTTGATCCGGCATCGTAAATATCGATTGTATCCCGTCGTAGTCGATCTCGCCGCCGCCCGCGTCGGTTATTGTAAGAGTATCGAGCATATATCCCGGTTCCGGATCTACCGTTAGTTTGACCTCTTCGCCTTCGGCGCCGAGCGCGCTCGCGGTCGTTGCGCTTCCGTGTTCGGAGTGGAGTATATTTATACCGCTGAACGTCAGGGAAGCGGACGCGTCGCTCAGATTACTCTCGCCGACCGCGTTTTTAACGCTTGCCCTAAAGTTGTATGTTCCCTCGGTTACCCCGGTTATCGCTACCGGAGACGTCGCTCCCGAATAGGTCGTAACGTTTCCCGTCGGATCCTCGCAGCTTACTGCGTATTCGGTTATATCGGCGCCGCCGTTGTCGGGCGCTTCAACGCTTACGTACGCCGTTCCGCTCTGGCCGTAAGCGCCGATCTCGGTCGGCTCAGCGGGCGAGTATGCGGTGGAGGAATATGTAAGGTTGGTAATAACGGGCTTCCAGGTGACGGCGTTAACTCCGTCTACCTTGGATACTACGCGCAGCGTCTTGAAACTGTCGGCGTCGATTTCAATATCCGAGTATGCGTAGCCGTTTCCGTCGCTGTCGAGAATGGTCATATCGGCGGTTTGATTGTCGAAGTCAAAGGTAACTTTTATACTCCACGTAGTAGTATTGGTAATATGCAGCCTGGTGGATTCGCCGATAGGCGTTCCGGTGTCGCTGAGATATGTCTTGTCGGCGCCGCGGGAGTAATATTGAACTTCTTCTCTCTCCGTCGTTGAATAGACCTTTGACAGAGCGAACAGGATGTTGTCGCCGCTTAAATCCTCTTTTCCGCCGAGTACGTTTATCGCGTTGCCTTCAGAGTCGTATTCCGCGTCCAGGAACTGGATCTCAAAGCTGTAGTTTTTATAATAATCGCCGGCGCCGTCGTCCGATCTTTGCGCGCCCATCTTAAAGTCAAAGCTCAGCTCCGCGGTTCCGCCGTAGACGGGATTGAAGTCTCGGTACATTTCCGCGCCGTCGATGCTGTTCGTCTGATTCAGCGTCCAGCCGCTCTTCGAGAAGGAGACCATGGCGTCGGTTCCGCCGCCGCATACGAAGTCGTCGAGTTTCCCGTTCTCGGCCGAGCTGTAGAAGGTTCCGTACTCAGAATCCGCCGTTCTGAAGTCGAGCGTGTTCACCGTTTTCCCGTTATAGATATAGTCGAGCCGGTAATAGCTTTTTGCCGCGTCTTCGGATACCGTTACGACGCCGTCGTTTCCGATCGATACTTCGTTTCCGGCGTATTCCGTTCCGTCCTGATTTTTGACGGCGTAGGTCAGAGCGCCTGACAGATCTATCTTTATATTCCCGGCGTCCGTAAGATGCTTAAACGAGCGCGGCGCAAATTTCGTTTCGCCGCCTATCGCCGCCGCCGCGTGCGAAGAATACGGATAAACGGCTTCCGTGGGTCCGCCTATCTGATATATCTTGACGTTGGACAGGCCTACCGGCGCGGTTCCCGAGCCGTTGCCGCGGTTGAACGCGATCCTGTCTATCGGACGCTCGGCCGTGCCGACGTCGTTTCTCATTCCGCAGACAAGATTATCGGTCAGAACTTCGCCTGTGTCCGCGTTCGCGACCGACATGGTCATCGTTCCGCCGCTGAAGTTTATCACATAATGAAGATTAGTTCCGGAGCTTACGTTCGCCGATGTTTGATAATTGCTTCCGCCCGCAAACGCGCCTATCTGCGGAACCAGCGAACCGTTGAAACGGATCCCTGCGGTCGTGCCCTGATTATTGCCGCTGTATACGGTGAGCCCGATAACGTCTCCGCCGGCCGCGCCGGAGTTATCTCCGGTATATACCATGTCGAACTCTACGACCATATCGCTGTAGGAGCCGTTTAGAGTTCTTGTCACGCTGTCTTCGCCGAGTCGGTATACGGAATATTTAGAGCCGTTCGAAACGTATTCCGAAACGTTCGCGTTTTCGCTCAGCGTATAGCCGTGGTTTTCGTTTGCCTGGCTGTATCCGTTGGGCCCGAGGTTGGTCGAGTAGATCGAGACGTCGTCCTCGCCCGGCGTTATCTTCTCTTTAAATATCAGCGTTATGAGAGTATCGTCTGCGACTGTGAACTTGGTCGAGTCGCTCGCGTCGAAGTCCATTTCGTATATCTTGCCGTCGACCGTTATGTCTTCCTTATAGCCGTCGTCTAAACTGAAACTGTAATCGCTCGTCTCGGCGAACTTATATTCCGCCACGGTCTCTTCGGGTCGGATTATAGCGCCGTCCGCCGTTTTCGTCACTGCGTTTACCGAATATGAATCGGACTCCTGCGTTGTAATGTTTACTGTCTGCGCGGTTGTATCTTCAATGCTGACGGCTACGTCGCGCTGAGTGGAGTAGCCCTGTTTTCTTATCGTATACGTATAATCGCCGGCTATAACGTCTATCTGAGCGGCGCCGTTTGAATCGGTCGCGACTGAGTATGAATCCATGGTTATTTCGGCGCCCTCTATAGGAGTTCCGTTTGAACTCGTAACGTTAAACGTCAAGCGTACCGGAGTTTTAGCGTAGTATATATTCGGAGAAGTCAACGCGGATAGATCCATGTCCTCGTTTATGTAGTAGCTCGTATACGGAGGCTGGTTATACGCGACGTTCTGCCATGCTATAGACGTGCGGTACTGACTGTCGTGCATGAGCGTGGTCAGCTTATAGCCTGTTGGGATCGTTGTTGTAAATATATTAAGCGCGGTGGAATCGGTGTTTCTATATACTATCTCCTCGCGCCAGTCGCCGAATAGATCGGCTGTGAGACAGGGGTTGTTCTTGCTGTCGTTGTTGGTGGCGGTATCGTTCCTTTGATAAGTCGTCCATAGCCTGTCGAAGGTGTTGGCGTTGTCGTTCCATTTAAGCATTCTGGTTCCGTCAAGCTCTTCGCGATAGAGGTCGCCGTCCCAGTAAATATTGAAGTTCGCGCTCGAGCCGTTGCTGAACGTACCGTTTGTAGACGGTATTTCCTCGTATTCATAAGCGCCGTCGCCCTTGTCTACCGCGCCGTAAGTTTTAGCCGACGACCACATTATATATTTATAGTTCGAGCCGTAGTTGCCGATTATACCTCTGCCGACGTCGCCGGAAGGGCTGGTGTCTCTGAATATCGTAGTTCCGGACTTAGCGTCTCTTAAGCTGATGGCGGGGTTGTCCTCGTGAGGGGTAAATACTTCTAATCTGCCGTCGCCGTCGAAGTCGCCGACATGGGTCGCGTCTCCGTGTCCCCAGCCTTTGTTATATATCGGAGTACCGTCGTGATCCAAGGCCGCCGCGCCGTAGATCAGCTCGTCGTATCCGTCGCCGTCGATATCGGCTACGGATAGGTTATGGTTGCCCTGTCCGTAGAGGGTTATATCCGAGGTCGCGGTAGATCCGTCTAAATATCTGGTCGTACTGGAGTTCCTTTCGCCCGAGTATAGCCACTGTTCGGTCAGGTTGGTCCCGTCCCAGGTATACGCCGCGATATACGCGTACGTATAGTAGCCTCTGCACATCAAAACGCTTGGACGAACGCCGTCCAAGTATGCGACCGCGGCTAAGTAGCGTTCGCTGCGGTTGTAAGAGCCGTCGCCCCAGTTCGAGGTTACGTCGCGCGGAGGGTCGTAATCGACGGTTTGCAGAGCTTCGCCGGTTTCGCCGCTGAATACTGTTAAATATTCTCCGCCGCTTGTTACATGTCCTCTGCTGTTACGGTAGTCTCTGCTGTTGTCCGCGCTGCGTATAGCGCCGGTAGCGCCTACTTCGGTCACGTACGCTCCGGTCGCGTCCTTGGAGCCGGCCCGGTCTTGCAGATTATCTCCGCTTTGCCGTCGCCGTCGAAGTCGTAGACCATAAATTGAGTGTAGTGAGCGCCCGCGCGGATATTAACGCCAAGGTCTATATTCTGGCTCCAGACGCGCGTCCCATCCAGTTTATAGCAGTCCAAGAGAACGTTTCCGGTATAGCCGGACTGCGAGTTGTCTTTCGAGTTGGTGGGATCCCATTTTAAAATTATCTCATATTCGCCGTCTCCGTCCACGTCGCCGACGCTGCAGTCGTTTGCCGTGTATTCAAAGCTTCCGCTCGCCGTACTTCCGCCGTCGGGTTTAACAAGGTCTATGTGAACGTAGGGGTAGTCGGCAAAGTCGGTCAGTATTTCTACGCTCTTTGAGAGCAGGCCGACCTCGCCGTCGATCACCGGAGCTATCTGATAGTTGTTCGACGGGCTTCCGCCTGTGTGCGTGTAGTTGGTAGCGTCTAGGTTTTCGGCTATAAGCGAGCCGTTACAATAAACGTTGAATTTTGTGTCCATCGGTTCGGTTCCGAGCAGTCTCCAGCTCATGAACACGCCGCCGCTTACCGCCGCGCCGATCGCGCCTCTGGAGAGGTACTCCATCTGTCTCGGCTCGTCCGCCGAGAGCGCCGCTTGCTCCGAAACAGTTTCGTCGCCTGCGGCAAATACGCCGCCAAAGTTTAATACTGATATGAGCATCGAAAGGATTATCAGTGCGGAGATTGATTTGAATAATGGTTTCATTTAGCGTTCGCCTCCTATTTATTTTTTATTATACAACCGTATAATTATATACTTTCGCAAAGCGGAGCGTTGTTTACGTCCCATAAAAACGCCTTTGCATCTCCGCTCGGTTTAGAAAATTCGCGACTGCCCGAGCCGCCCTCGATCTCGTGCTGAGTAAGATTGAGCAAGCGCCCGTCGTCGCCGTATTCGGCTATGTAGAAAGTCGCGTCCTTCTCCGATTCGACGATATATTTGCTCCCGTCGGCGCTCAGAGAGATATAAGTATCCGGTTCGGGATCGGATATCGGTTCCGGTTCCGGAGTGAAAGTTAAGCCGTAGAACTCAGCCTTTGAATTTGATACGTAAAAATAATACGTTTGCCCCGCGTTTAAAAACGCGCTGGACGAGACGAGTTTGCTGTCTGCAGAAGTATTGTCGTATTTATATACAACATTTCCGTTTGAGTCGTTTATATAAAACGATTTATCCTTGCCTATGTTGTAATATACCTTAAGCGTACCGTCCTTATGCGGCGTATACTGCATAGCCGCGCCGGCTTTGCCGTTGTCGGACGGGTTGTTTACGCCGCGGACGGAACCGGTGAAGTCGAGCCCGTCTATTGCGATATTGTTTTGGGTATAGCTCATATCTTCCGATACCTTAAGCCCCATCATTTGATTGTCCGAAGTAGATATATCTTTATACGCCTTCCACACGCTCGTGTGCGGATCTACCTCGAACAGCGCTCCGAGGAAAAAGCCTTTTGAGCCGCTCGTGAATATGTAATAGGTCTTACCGGCCTCTACTCTGGCGGTGATCGCGAGGTCGGAGCCGCTCGCGCCCATAGCCGAAGCGGCCGCTTGATCTATGCCCGAGGCGCCCTCTTCTACTATACAAAACGTTTTGGTCTCTCCGACCCCGGTCGCGTACGCGGTCAGGTATCCGTCCTCGTAGGCGACATACTCGAAATAGTCGCCGACGGCCTTTCCGTCCGACCAGCCGCCGTTGGTATCTCCGGTCGCGCTGTAGTCGAAGGATTTCCCGTCGAGGGTTACGCCCGCGTCGTTTTTAGTCCGCAGCGCGAATTGATTGGTCAGACCTTTCATCAGCTCGGTTCCGGCGCCCTTGCCGTTATCGGACGACGAAGCCGTCCACGAGACGGTAGAGGCGATCAGCGTAATGGAGAACGTTTTATTTACCGTATATTCGCCGAACGTTACGGCGGCGCTGAGCGAGACCGAGACGTTTTTGTCGGTCGGTCTGTTTATTTGGGTTATAGCGTTGTTTTCAATAACGACGTCCTTTGAAGAACTCGACCACTCGATCTTAGAGCCGTGGACGCTCCCTGTAGTCGGGAGGGTCAGGTCGGACGGCTTTGAGATAGAGGACGCGGTCAGGGAGAGCGCCGTCGCGTCCTCCGACGCCTTAAAGTAATCCTCGCCGAGATCGTAGAGGGTCTTAGACGGCGTTACCACGCCTTCAGGGAAAGCGCTAACGGTCAGATCGTTTATATAGTATTCGATATTGTTATAGCCCTCGCCCAGATAATCGCCGGTAGCGTCGGATGCGTCGTTTGGATCGAGGCCTCTCGCCGCTTCCCACTCGTCCGGCATACCGTCGTTGTCGCTGTCGATTATGTCCTTAGTCAGGACGGCTTCCGGGTAGTATTCGTCGTAGTCGCAGAAGTTTATTCCATAAGTATCTATCGCCGACAAGACGGCGTCGTCGGTGACCGTCGAAAAGTCGCGGCCGCCGGTCAGCGAGTCGGTTCCCGTTCTGGTCTCGTACAGAACTTGAGCGTCTATCTTGTTTCGGCTGGTATCCGT
Source organism: Clostridiales bacterium (assembly GCA_019419865.1). Classification (GTDB taxonomy): domain Bacteria; phylum Bacillota; class Clostridia; order Monoglobales; family Monoglobaceae; genus Roslinia. Next base: position 74,495 of record JAHZIG010000010.1, read on the forward strand.
ATCAAACGAGTACGCGGAGCCGTCGTTGTCCGCCGGGAAAGGCGCCGCGCCCGCGTAGCTAAGCACGTTTTCGTACGCGTCGTTTGCGGATTCCGCGTCGTAGGCTACGGATACGTCGGCGCCCGTGGACGACGCTACTGAGAACGGGGAGTCGGAGCGGTAGTCTTCTTCTGTATATTCGGCGCTTCCGTAATTTATACCGCCGTTCCAGTTATCGGAGTTGATAGCGGACGAGTATTCCGAGCCGTCCGGGTTCAATATCCTGTTTCCGGTCATGTAAAATCTGTAGTTCTCGGGAGCCGTGCCGCTCGAGATGTTTATAAAGCGGTAGCCGCCTTTTGTGGACGGTCCGGCTTTGAGGGTGTTGTTTACATAGTTGATATGTCCAAGCGTGCCGTACGCGGTCTGGTAGCCCCAGTCGTAGATAACGTTGTTTACAAAATCCATCGAGTTCGTACCGACGACCTTGCCCCTGAAGTTTCTGGAAAGGCTGTGGCATATCAGATTATGATGCCATGAGTTTTGTCCTTTCCCGAACATGGCGCCGAAACCGTGCGCGCCCTTCGAGTGGTAGGATACGCAGTTGGACGGGCCTATTATCGAGTACTGGACGGTCTGGTTCATGTTTTCAGAATACAGCCCGAACTGCTCGTCGTTAGCCCAGCCGATAGAGCAGTGGTCGATTATCGAGTTGGAGCCCTTAGAGCCGCCCCACGCGTCGTAATCGCCGGAGTCGTTTCCCTTCTCGCCGGGACGCGAGGAGATGAACCTTACTATGATATTGTCTCCGCCCATTCCGAATTTACCGCCCTTTAGAGTTATCCCCTTTCCGCCCGGAGCGGTCTGTCCGGCGATAGTGATGTTGCTTTGGCAGTTTATGTCCGATTTAAGCTCAATCGTCCCCGCAACGTCGAATACGACTATGCGGTTAGACGAGGAGACCGCGTCTCTGAGCGAACCGGCGCCCGAATCGTTTAGGTTGGTCACATGATACACCGAGCCGCCGCGCCCGCCGGTCGCGTGCATACCTCCGCCCTCCGCGCCGGGAAAAGCGGGTATCGAAGCCGCCGCCAACTCGATCGTATCGGCCGCCGCCGGGGCGGGCTCTTCGGCAGAGGCGACGCCGGAGACGCTCAAACACAAGGCGAGCGCCGGCGCCATTAGAATTTTAGCGATAAGTTTTTTTCTTTTCATGATCCGCACGTCCATTCTATTGTTATTTTGCAATTAACCTATTATATGATTATAACATATTGTAATCGGGTAGGGTAAGGTTATTTTGTTAAAATTTCCTAAAAATCAACGCAATGATGGTTCGGTCGATATTTTGGCGATAACAAAAAACCCCGCTTGCGATACGCAAACGGGAGTGTATATTTTAAATAACGTTATGAATCAATATCCTCTGTATTCAAAACTGTCGAACTCGGCGCAGGCTTCGTTTTCTCCGGCGTAGGCGTAGAGCCCTATCATAGCTCCGGTAAAGCGTTTGCCTTTGTTTATCGCCTGACTGCATATGTAATAGAGGTTTTCTACCGTTCCCAGCTCGTTCCAGTTCTCGCCGTCTATGCTGTAGAGGAACCGGCGTTTGAGCCCGGTAGTGCATATCTTGAGATAGATATTTTCGGTATCAGCTATATCCGCCTCGAACGTATACTTTTCAAGCTCGTCTATCTTCTCGAAGAGCTTTAGAGAATACCCGTTTTCGGTCTTGTATACGCCGTAGGTAAAATAGGTGTTCTCGTCGTAGTAACCGGTTATCCCGGCGTTTTGGGACGCGTCCGTAAATTTCGGCGCCGGCATCTTTACGGTTACGTCGAAGTCGAAGTTCTCCTGTCTGCGAACGACCATACCCTTGGCGTCGGTCGAACTGAGCGGATACTTAGAGCCCTTGATCTTTAGCTTGCCGCCGCTTAGAGCGAACGATCCCGGCTCCGGAGTGCGGGACGTTATCCAGTCGGGGCGCATACCGCTGAGCGCGTTTTCGCCGTTTTCGGGAGTTTGGCCGTCGAAGTCGTCGAACCAGTAGCCGTCCGATGATTCCTCCGATACGGTCTCGGGCAGGTTCGGCTTTATCTGAAGCGCCGACGGACCTCTGTTTCCGTTTATAATAGGCCAGCCGTCCGGAGTCCAGGTTATCGGTTCGAGGCAGGTCTCGCGGCCGAGCAGGCCGAAGTCCTCCGGCGTTCCGTCTATCTTTTCGCCGCGGATGAAACGGCTGCACAGGAAGACGATGTACCAGTCGCCGTTTTGGGTCATGACCGGCTTGCCGTGTCCGCAGCATTGTATCGCTTCTTGACTATCCCTTTGGGTCATTATGGGGTTGTACGGACAGGGCTCGTATACGCCCATCAGCGTTTTGGAACGCGAAACGGTTATCTGGTGGAATATCCCCGTTCCGCCCTCGGCCTCGAACAGGTAATAGTAGCCGTCCTTATATAACAGATGCGGACCCTCGGGCGCGCGCTTATTATATCCGTAGTAGAGCAGGGACGCTTCGCCGATCTTTTCCGTCGCTTCGTGATTCAGTTCGAATATCCTCGCGCCGCGGTTTAGCAGCATATAGCGTCTGCCGTCCGTGTCGGTGAAGATCGAGGGGTCGATCCCGTCTTCGTCTATGAACGCGGGTTTCGAGTACGGACCCTCCGGTTTATCGGAGGAGACCACTATCTGGCGGCGGATCATTTCACCGCCGTCGTTCAGCCTGAGCGTCGCGGTTATGTAGAACCTGCCGTCGTTATATGAGATGTCGGGCGCCCAGTAGCCTCTGCCGCCCTCGAGTTCGTCGATGTACGCCCACTCAGGGTTGGTTATAGCGTGACCTATCACCTTCCAGTGAACGAGGTCGGTGGAGTGGGAGATAGGAATACAGGGGAAGAAGACGAACGACGAGTTTACCATATAATAGTCCTCTCCGACCCGGACTATAGACGGATCCGCGTAAAAACCGGTGCGGATCGGGTTATGGTACATATCTTCATATTTTGCGCCTACGACTTCCTCAAAGTAGTCTAAAATTTCGCCGAGGTTATTTTCGTAGGCGAGCTGATACGGCGTAACGAGGTTTTTATCGCCCTTTACCGGAGACATGCCGACTCTTTCCACAAAGTATTTAACGGCCTCGAGGTTGCCGGATAGAACCGCTTCGTGCAGGCAGGTGCGTCCGTCTTTTCCGGCCAGGTTAAAGCTCGCCACCGTGTATTCCACGAGATATTTTATCATCTCTATATCCCCTGTGCGCGCGATCAGCAGGGACATGGACACGCCGTCCTCGTCCTCCGCGTTCACGAGTTTCGGTTCGCGCCATAGAAGAGTTTTGATTTGAGCCAGATCGTTATTTAGAATGGATTGTTTTAGGATTTGTTTGTTTTCCATTTGATTTTTCTCCTTTGGAAGTTTTAGCGTTAGCTTATATATATAATTTATAATAAAATATAACAAAAATCAAGCGCTAACCGGGAAGTTTTTTGACATATAACACGGCGCTATAGGTTTGACCATAAGATCAAATTATGATAGTATATAGACGATTACGATCAAAACAGAAAGAAAATGGGAGGTAATAAGACGTTGGAAAAAGCTGTTCAAACAACGGAGAATAAAATGGGGACCATGCCGGTCAATAAGCTGCTCCTGACTATGTCGATCCCGATGGTGATCTCTATGCTCATACAGGCGCTGTATAACATAGTCGATTCGATATTCGTCGCCAGGATAGGGGAAGACGCGCTGACCGCGGTTTCGCTGGCGTTTCCGCTGCAGAACCTGATGATCGCGGTGGCGTCCGGTACCGGAGTCGGCGTAAACGCGCTCTTGTCAAAGAGTCTGGGCGCGAAGGATTTTAAATTGGCCAACCGAACCGCTAACGTGAGCGTGTTCTTGGCGCTGATGAACTGGCTGGTATTTATAGTGTTCGGAATATTTTTTACCGATATTTATTTCAGGGCGCAGACGGATATAGAGGTCATAATAGACTACGGAAACAGCTACCTTAGAATAGTGTCTATAATCTCGATAGGCGTATTTGGGCAGATAATGGGCGAGCGCCTGCTTCAGGCGACGGGCAAGACTTTCTTTACGATGATAACCCAAGGCGTGGGCGCGATAATAAATATCATATTCGATCCGATAATGATCTTCGGACTTTTCGGTTTCCCCGAGATGGGCGTCGCGGGAGCCGCGCTTGCGACCGTGTTCGGACAGGTCGTGGCTATGATTCTTACGATAATCTTTAACCTGAAATATAACAAGGACTTGAAGTTCAGTCTAAAAGAGATACGTCCGAACGGGAAAATAATCGCGAGGATATACAAAGTCGGCGTGCCGTCTATAATCATGCTTGCGATCTCGTCGGTGATGACGTTCGCTATGAACAAGATCCTTATAGCGTTCAGCGCGACGGCCGCGGCGGTGTTCGGAGTGTACTACAAGCTTCAAAGCTTTGTGTTTATGCCGATAATAGGTATGAACAACGGTATGGTGCCTATAATCGCGTATAACTACGGCGCGGAGAGACCCGACCGCATCAAGAAGACGATGAGATACGCGGTCTGCTACGCGATAGGTCTTATGCTGATCGGGCTTGCGCTGTTCCAGTTCATTCCGGACAAGCTGTTGTTTATGTTCAGCGCGTCCGAAGATATGCTCAGCATAGGAATCCCCGCGCTCAGAACGATAAGCTGGAGTTTCTTGATTGCCGGATTCTGCGTGGTCTCGCTTTCGGCGCTCCAAGCTCTCGGCCGCGGCGTCTCAAGCCTTATAGTTTCGGTATCCAGACAGCTCGTCGTACTGGTTCCGGTCGCATACCTGCTGTCCATGCTCGGCAACGTAGATTATGTCTGGTGGGCTTTCCCGATAGCGGAATTTGTGTCGCTGGTTATCTGCGTCGTTATGGTGACAAAGACGTTTAAAATCATAGACGCGCCGCCAAAAACCGAGACGGGCGACTTTAAAGAGTACGATTCGTATGTGGAGCAATAGGAATTTGAGCTTTTAACATTTATAGAATAATTGTTTTAAATCGATATAAAAGCGCGGCTTGCCAATAAACGGTAAGCCGCGCCGCGTTATTTCAAACTCTTCGCGCGGCGCGCGATCCGGCGTTTTAGCTATAGACGGAGCATGGTCTCGGTTTGCTTGTCCGGACGCGTAAGATCCGGCTATTCGGACGGGCAGGAGATCTCGACCATCTTTTCTATCATTATATGAAGAAGCTGAGCCTGATCGGTATCTGCGGCGGTGTAATAAACTTCTTTCCCTTCCCGGCGGCTCACGATCAGCCCGGCGCTCTTTAGCTGGCGAAGATGATGAGATACCGCCGGACTGCTCATTCCGACAAAGTCGGCCAGATTAGTAACGCAGTCCTCGTAGTGGCAGAGCGCCCAGAATATCCTGATACGGCTCCTGTCGCAGAGCTGTTTGAATATATCTGAAACTATCTGAAAATCCAAATCCTTCGGCATATCCCCCGGCTTTCCCTCGATAGGTTTTCTGTGGTCGTGGATAGGCGGTATATTTTGCATAAAGATTCCTCCTCTTCAGATCTGTATATAGACGGCTTAAATCAAATAAAGCCGCTTCCTTCTATTATAGCACAAAACCTTAGCCGCGCACAACAATTTATTTTTCGCAGCTATATATAAATACGAGCGGAAGCTATTCCCGGAAAGTTTCGCCGCTTAAGTTAAAAAATTTTTATCTCAAACAAAAAATATCGCTAAAGGTATTGACTTATGCAACCAAAGCGTATATAATATAATTAAACAATTAAACAACTATTGAATTGTAATGAATAAATCCCTGAAAGGAGTAACCATAATGAAAAAGTCGTATAAAATAGAAGTGGACTGCGCTAACTGCGCGAACAAGATGGAGGAGGCGGCGCAGAAGACGCCGGGGGTCAGAGACGCGGTAGTTAATTTTATGACGCTTAAGATGAACGTGGAGTTCGAGGAAGGGCACGAGCCGAAGTCGGTCATGAAGCAGGTCTTAAAAAACTGCAAAAAGGTCGAGGACGACTGCGAGATCTATATATGAGCCGGTTGAATAGCGATAGATAAGCGCCTCTCGAAATCGGGAGGCGCTGTATAAGCGTATAATATATGAACAAGCGCTCATGTGTTCAATTATAGAATCAATGTTAAACGCGCGAATAGGATGGAGGATGCGTTATGAGTAAGAAACAGAAAAAGACGTTGACGCGTATTATCATAGCGGCGGTAATGCTTGTCGCTCTGCATTTTATACCGGCGGAGGGTTGGCCGCGTTTCGGACTTTATTTCGCCGCGTATTTGATAATCGGCTACGACATTTTGATCAAGGCTGCTAAGGGAATAAAAAACGGACAGATCTTCGACGAGAACTTTTTGATGGCTATCGCGACGGTAGGAGCGTTCGCCTTGGCGGTCTACGAGCGGAGCGGCGATTACACCGAAGCGGTAGCGGTCATGCTGTTCTATCAGGTCGGCGAGTGGTTCCAGAGTTACGCTGTTGGAAAAAGCCGCCGCAACATCAGCGATCTGATGGATATCCGTCCCGACTATGCCAATATAGAGGTCGGCGGAAAGCTTGAAAAGGTCGATCCGGACGAGGTGGAGATCGGCTCCGTAATAGTGGTACAGCCCGGCGAAAAGGTTCCTATAGACGGAGTCGTTGTCGAGGGCGAATCCAGCTTGAACACAAGCGCTCTTACGGGGGAGAGTCTGCCGCGCGACGTTAAGGCGGGCGACGAGATCGTGAGCGGCTGTATCAACATGACCGGACTTTTGAAGATACGTACCGTTAAGGAGTTCGGAGAATCGACCGTCTCCAAGATACTCGATCTGGTTGAGAATGCAAGCTCGCGTAAGTCCAGATCTGAAGATTTTATCTCAAGGTTCGCCAGGGGATACACGCCCGCGGTTTGTATCGCGGCGCTCGCGCTCGCGCTTCTGCCGCCTCTGGTTCGCGTTTTGGCAATGGGCTTGGACGCCGGTTGGGACGAGTGGATATACCGCGCGCTGACGTTTCTGGTTATCAGTTGTCCATGCGCGCTGGTCATAAGCATCCCTCTCTCGTTCTTCGCCGGGATAGGCGGAGCCAGCAACGCCGGCGTTTTGGTAAAGGGATCGAATTACCTCGAGGCGCTTTCCAAGACGAAGATAGCGGTGTTCGATAAGACCGGAACTCTGACGCAGGGCGTTTTCGAGGTCAATGGGATCCATCACAGCGAGCTTGAAAACGCTAAGCTGATCGAATACGCGGCGTTGGTCGAGAGCTCTTCGTCGCATCCGATAAGCAAGAGCTTGCGGCGCGCCTATGGTAAGGAAGTAGACCGTTCCCGCGTCTCGGATATACGAGAGATAAGCGGAAACGGAGTGATCGCCAAGGTCGACGGAATCGAGGTAGCGGCCGGAAACGATAAGCTGATGGAGCGTTTAGGGATAGAGTATGTAAACTGTCATAGCGTCGGAACTATTATCCATATGGCGATCGGCGGAAAATACGCCGGGCATATCGTGATCTCGGACGTAGTAAAGCCCACGTCCAAAGAGGCTATATCCGCTTTGAAGTCAGCCGGCGTACAAAAAACGGTAATGCTCACCGGCGACTCCGGCAGAGTAGCGGAGCGGGTAGCCGGAGATTTGGGCGTAGACTTAGTCTACAGCGAACTGCTGCCCGGCGACAAGGTGGAAAAGGTAGAGCAGTTGCTTGAAGGTAAGCCGGATAACGCGAAGCTGGCTTTCGTGGGCGACGGGATAAACGACGCCCCGGTTTTAAGCCGCGCGGATATAGGCATAGCGATGGGAGCCATGGGTTCGGACGCCGCGATAGAGGCCGCGGACGTGGTGCTCATGGACGATGACCCGATGAAGATCTCCAAGGCCGTCAAGATCTCCCGCAAATGTATGCGGATAGTTTACCAAAACATAGTTTTCGCGATAGGGATCAAGCTGATCTGCTTAGGACTCGGCGCTTTCGGCGCAGCCAATATGTGGCTGGCGATCTTCGCCGACGTCGGCGTTATGATCATAGCGGTGTTAAACGCGATCAGGGCGTTGTTTGTGAAGAAACTGTAGGCCGGACGCGGGAACGAGAAAGGCGTTCTCCCGATTTACCGGCGGATACGACCGTAAAATATTTTAATATGATCAAGCTTTCACGGCTCTAACTCGCCGTGGAGGCTTTTTGATATATTAAAAATATACGATTTGCGACCATATTTTTATTGACAAATTCAACCAAAAGGATTAAAATAGAATTAGAATAATTCTAATACAGGTGAGAATATGACGAAGAACGCGGAGTTGATACTGAATATCATAAACGGTTCGGACGAGCATTTGACGGCGGAACAGATATACCTTAAGTTAAGCGATCAGAACGAAAAGGCGGCGCTCGCCACCGTTTATAATAATTTAAATTATCTGTACGAGAACGATCTTATCAGAAAGGTGTCCGTAGAGGGGTATCCGGACAGATACGACAGAACGATTCGCCACGATCACTTGATTTGTAAGAAGTGCGGCAAGATTTCGGATATCGCGCTCGAGGATATGACGGAAAAACTGCGGCGGGCGGTCGGCGAGGAAATCATCTCGTACGATCTGAAGATCAATTATATCTGCGAGGAATGCAGAGCCGAGGAGAAAGAATAATATTTACGGCGATCTATGTCGCTTTTAAATAAAAAACTAAAAGGAGGCGCTAAAAGTGAAATACGTCTGTCAAATTTGCGGCTACGTATACGACGAGGAGCGGGAGAAGACTAAGTTTTCGGATCTGCCCGACTCGTGGACGTGTCCGCTGTGCGGCGCGGAGAAGGCGAACTTCAAGCCGGAGCGGGAAGAAGCTGAAGCGGCGGATACGAAGAACGAAGAAGCAAGATCCGCGATCATGCGCGAGGCTGAGCCGGACATGAAACAGCTTTCCTTCGGAGAGCTGTCCGTATTATGCTCGAACCTTGCGCGGGGCTGCGAGAAGCAGTATATGCCGGAGGAGGCCAAGCTGTATTCGGAGCTTGCCGAATATTTCCGCCGCGCGGAGCCTAAGCCGGAGGAGGCGGATATGGAGAAGCTGTCCGCCTTGATCGAAGACGATCTTAAAAACGGATACCCGGAACTTATCGGGAGAGCGGAGGCGGACTCGGACCGCGGAACGCTCAGGATATGTACCTGGGGCGGAAAAGTAACGCGGATCCTGGACGCGCTGGTAAAGAGGTATAACAGAGAGGGCGAGCGACTGCTCTACGATACGAACGTATGGGTCTGCACGGTATGCGGATTCGTTTACATAGGCGATACTGCGCCCGAGCTTTGTCCGGTGTGTAAGGTTCCGAGCTGGAAGTTTGAGAAAACGGAGGGGAGGAATTGACGATGAAAGAGTATGCGGTCAGAAATTTAAGATTATGCACAAAGGAATGTATATGTCTGTACGTCTGTCCGGTCGGCGCGACCGATACCGAAAACAGTATAATAGATAAAGATAAATGCATAGGCTGCGGAGCGTGCGCCAAGGCCTGTCCGAGCGGGGCTATCTCGATGGTCCCGATAACGCTTCCGCCGCAGCAGAAGAAGAGCGGCGAGGTAACGGAGGCCGCGCGGGAATTGATCAGAAGCAAGGCGGAGCAGGAGAAGGCGGCCGAGAAGATAGCGGAGAATACCGAGCTGGACGGTCTCTATAGGCTCGCTAAGGCCATAGCTAAATCCAACAGGCTTATGGCGGAGGATATAAGCCGGGAGTCGGGGTATATGCTGCCGCAGAGCGGGAACGCGCGCGCGGCGCTGAAGGAACTGGTAGAAAACCCGCCGGCTAAGGATTTCCCGACAGAGACGGCGAAGGAACTGCTTAGAAGGATCCCTTGTAACGAAGAAGAAAAAATAAATATAGATAATAAAAATATCACGAAAGATGAAGGAGGAAACAAAATGAGTAAGTATGCGGGAACACAGACCGAGAAAAATTTAGAGGCGGCTTTTGCCGGAGAATCCGAGGCGCGCAATAAGTATACATACTTTGCGTCCGTAGCTAAAAAGGAAGGCTACGAGCAGATAGCGGCGCTGTTCTTAAAGACCGCCGACAACGAGAAAGAACACGCTAAGATGTGGTTCAAGGAGCTTGAAGGCATAGGCGATACGGCTAAAAACTTAGCTTCCGCGGCCGAGGGCGAGAACTACGAGTGGACGGATATGTACGCGGGATTCGCCGAGACGGCTGAGAAAGAGGGATTCCCGGAGCTTGCGGCCAAGTTCAGAATGGTAGCGGCTATAGAGAAACATCACGAGGAGCGTTATCGCGCGCTGCTTAAGAACGTAGAGCTTGCCGAAGTTTTCGCAAAGAGCGAGGTCAAGGTTTGGGAATGCAGAAACTGCGGACATATCGTGGTAGGAACAAAGGCGCCCGAGGTATGTCCGGTATGCGCGCATCCTCAGAGCTACTTCGAGATACACGCGGAGAATTATTAACAGAAAGATATACAACTACAGCGGCGGATAAAATTCCGCCGCCGTCGTCATGCCGCCGAACAAATTAAAGTCGGCGGTTTTTTGCGTAAAAATATTTAAAATCCGCACCCGTTTTGCAAAGTTTATCTCAAATTATTTTAAGAGAACCGCGGAGCGCTCTCAAGCGCGAATCCGTTCTTACGATATATCGGCCTCAAACGGTTCGGCCTGAGGATCCATATCCCGCCAGATGAATATTTTGATCGCGCGATCGCCGCTTTCCGGGAGGTAGATCGGTTCGCTTAAAGCGAGATCCAAATTAGCGCCCTCAAAGTTTTCTATATCCTCTATGTGGAGAGATTCCAGAATATCGCCGTTGTAGATTGCCGCGTACAGCTTTGAATCCTGCGGAATATCGGTATCCGCGCCCTTTTGCAGCGCGACCGACGTCATAGCCGATCCGCCGGGGACGGTCGCTCCGCTTTGGCATTCCACGCCGCCGACGGTTATCGAGCTTATCTCGAGCGCGTCGAGGTCGAGCAGGGTAGCGCGGCAGAGCTCGAACTTCCAGGTCTTTAAGTATCTGCCGTTCCCGTCTATCAGCGCGTAAAGATAACCCGTATCGTTCGTCAGCCCGAACGACGCCTCGAATACGTTACCAACATAGTCCTGAGCGTTTACAGTCGTTCCGTCGTTTAGCGTAGTGTTCTCGGTCTTGACGTTTAACGTATCGGAGATCTTCACACCCGAGGCCCTGACCGCCTCGGCGATCGTATTACAGTTCTCCGCTCCGTCCGAACTCTGCGCGAGCGCTTCGAGCTGAGCCGGGGACATATCGGATACGTAGTACTCGAGCGTAGCGTTTGAATCTACCGCTCCGATATACGCCGTTGCCGAGATTATCGGGCTGTCCGGGTCGACTTCGCCGAGGGCGTACGTACCTATGTTGCCGGACTGGTTGTTGTGAAATACCACCGCGGCCGTATTCCCGTCTAAGTCGGTCGTAGCGTTTTGCGAGCTTCCCACGCGAATGATCCCGGTCGAGCCGGTGTCGTAGACTATGGAATCGACGGCGGATACGTCTTCGTACTCTCTGACGGCGTCGTATCTGTAGCCGAAATCTATGCTGTCGTAGTTACCGCCCCAGTTTCCGCTGCTGGAGAGAACCCTCACGAATACGGCGCCAGTTCCGGAAAGACCCTCGACTTCTAAGGCCGCCCCGGTATAATTTGTCCATGAGCCGGTCGGAGCGCAGACTATTTCGCCTATCTTATCGGCGTCCGTGAGCTCCGGCTCGGCGCCGCCTATCTCGGCGTCTGATACGTAGACGCCCAAAACTATGTTATTATCGTTGGTGGACATATTCGCCGTTATGGAGTCCAAGCCGTCGAGTTCCACATTATAGAATGCGAAGGTCGTTCCCACTCTTGTCGAGCCTACGCAGGTATCTTCAAAGTTATAGTCGCCCCAGTACCCGTCGGCGGACTCAAACTCCCGCCTTATATTCACGGTCACGCTCTCGTCCTCAACAAGATTGGCTATAGCTGATTCGAGAGCTAAGATTGCGTTTTTAACGTCCGCCTTGGTAGCGGCTGAATTATCTATCGCGGCCGCCGCGTTCTCTATCGCCTCGGTCAGTACAGCTACGCTCTCTTCGGTGTATAGCTTGGTATCTATCGCTAATGCCTCGTCAAGTTTATCCTTAAGTTCTTCTTTATCGACATAGTTCTCGTCTATCTCAACGTCTATTGTTATATCTATACTGCTCTCGGCGACTCCGTTGTTGGCCATTACCGACAGCGTCGTAGTCCCCGCCTGGTTGTTTACCGGAGTCCAGGTCAGCTCGCCCGTGTATTTATCGAGCTCGGCGTATTCCGGGAGATCGGCTATATAATAGATAAACTTCTGATCCGAATTCGAATCCGTCTGCGCGTTGAGATTTATGGTAAGTTCCTGTCCGGTCATAGCGCTGTATTCGGTTTCGTTCGTAAAATACGGCTTCTCATATTCAAGCCCTGCGATCGCGGCGTTTATGGCCGTTTGGTCTCTCAGGTCTATCGCGGACTTAAGCGCGTCCTTTGACTCCTGTGTATAGTTCTCGGCGAGCAGAGCGCTTGCGTCGGCTACGATCTTGTCCATATTCGCTTCGCCGAGTATGAGGTTTATCCTCGGATCCTCGTCGGTTATAAATTCGCCCTTATACATTATCCTCGGGACAACTCCGTCGGGGGAGTCGATATTGGCGCTTACAAGCTCGCCGTTTTCCCATTCAAGATCGATCGTATAATTACCCCTCGCTCTGATCCCGCATACTCTGCCGGACTGCATAGCGGAGGGGAGAGCGGGCAGGAGTTCTATGTAACCGTTGTCGCTCTGAACGAATAGCTCGGGGAAGCCGGATATCAGATTCGACCCCCACATTACGCCCACGCCGCTGTTGCTGTTCGGAGTCGCGGAGTAGGAGTCTAAGTCGAAGTTGTCGCCTTCGCCCATCCTTGCCCACATCGCGTTTCTGTCGGGGTGGTAACCGCCCGTGCCGCGAAGTTCGAGCGTTCTTATCGCCGCCTCGTTTAAGACGGGAGTCTCGTACTTGTTTATGCCGGACAGCGGCCAGCAGGTCAGTAGCTCGGACGCGTGACGGTGCGGATTATACGCCGAACCTGTAGCGTTGTTATAATCCTGCGAGTACTCCTGTATCTGCCCGTCCATACCTATTTGGTAGGGGAGCAGCTGAGGGAGCATATTTTCTATCTCGGCGATGAACTCGGTATCGGTCTCGTACTGCCCGGTCACATACGCGAGCTTCAGCGTATTCTTAAAAACCTCTCTGACGAGCGCCACGTCTACCGTGGAGCCGGTGTCGAGCGCGTAGTTCCTGCCGTTGTTGGCCTCGCCCTTTAATGAGGACGCGTGCTGGTTCTCGGGCGAAGTGGACGGCGAGGTCGAATAGAACCCGGTCTTGGGATCGTATTGCAGATAGTCGAGACAGAAGAGACTGCACCCCTTAAGCAGTTCGTAGTACTGCTCCGCGTCCTCTAAGTCCCGGCTGAAATCGTAGTGATCCCAAACGTTGTTGCAGAGCCAGGTTCCGCCCATCGGCCACATGCCCCATTCGTTCGCCGTTGAGTTAGAGCCGAACTTCAGCGATGTGGACGCCCATGCGTCGCTGTAATGCGGCGCCATCCAGCCTCTGAAGCCGAAGTCGGACTTGGCGGTCTTGGCGCCGTTTTGAGCCAGCTCCTCTATCCATCTCATAAGCGGCTCGGCGAGGGATGACATATTCGTCGTCTCCACGGAGCCGAAGAATTTTTCCACGTTCTCGTTAAGGAAATGCGCGCTGTAGCTCTGCGGGCTCCAGGATATGTTCCAGGCCGCGTACTGGTGATGAAATCTGTCGTTGGGGATCTCGTACCCGGCGCGCGTGATAGTCGTATCCCTCGACGATACGATCATCTCGTATCTTGCGTACTGAAACGCTTTTATGTAATCCAGCGTGTGCGAGCCGTCTACCTCGAGGTACATCGTCCTAAACAGGGAGCGGTAGTCGGCAAGATGAGCTTCTAAGATCTCGCTGACGCTCTTTTTCGAGGCGTTTTCTATAGCCTCGCGAACGCCGGGCTCGGGGTCGGTGATAGTTCCCGGTACGTATTTTGGCGAGGTCAAGCCGTCCACATAGCTGGTATCGCAGGAATAGAGCAGTACTACGCTATTCGCTCCGGTTACGTTGAGCGAGCCGCCGTCCGCGCTCTTTTCGACCGTACCGCCGGTCGGTACGACCTTAAGCTGAGCGAACGCCATGGTTCCGTTCTACTCGTCGTCCCAGGTAGTGTTCTCGCGCGATACCGCCGAGGGCGCGACGCTCCACATGGAGATCGTATCGTCCGACTCCACAGTCATAGAGGCGCCGTGACCCTCCATCTCTTCGCGGTAGTTCATCGCGATATTCATACTAAGCGGGGCGCCGCTCCCGGTCGTGTATTCTATGACCATGACGTTATCCGGCAGGGAGACGAAACTGTTTCTGTAGTATTCGGTTCCCGCATGGGTATACTTGGTCGTCATCATCGCCTTGTCCACGTCGAGCTCGCGGCTGTAGCCGGTATACGAATCGTGCCCCTCGAAGGTCACGCTTATATCGCCGAGCGGGAGCGGGGTCCCGACGTCTATCGTCTCGCCGGCCGTACCTTTTACGCTCTGCTCCGCCGCGTCTATATCCCCGTTTAGGAGATCCTCTCTCGTCTGTTCGAGCGCCGCCCGTCTCGTTCCGGTCTCGTCGTAGTCGTCGAATACTCCGCCGCTCCAGAATCTTGTGCTGGTGAGGTGGTATGTGTCCTTTTCGACTCCGCCGGTGACTCTTGCGCCGAATATCCCGTTAGCTATCGGAGTAGTGTCGTAAGATTCTTCTTCGGCCGGACTTCCCCAGTCGAAAACAAGGCCCTCCCAGTTTGCGTCGTCCGCGCTCACATCCTCGTCGCTCAGAACGGGTCCTCTAAGATCTGAGACTTCAAGAGCAAAAGCCGCGGTAGATTGAAACATCATAAGCGCCAGACCCAGCGCCAAACATCTTTTCAAATACTTTTTCATTTCCCTATATCCTTTCTTTTATGAGTTTTAAAAGCCGCTGCGTTTATAAAAAGTAAGCGATCTATTTGAAGGCGGGCGGCTTGGACGCCCGCCTTAGGTCGTCTATCTCAGAGTTATAGATCTGTAATTCCCGCACCAGCCGCTCTTTTCGATATATAAGTATATATGTCTTCCGCCTATCCTGGACTGATCGACGGGTTCGGTAGCGGTCGTATAATCGCTCCATGAATCCGTGTTCTGAGTCGTAAATTCCGTAAACGGCTCCGCCGCCTTGACCGTCTCCGCGTCGCTCGTATACTCGTCAAGCGCGATCAGCTTGAACTGTCCGCCGCCGTTGTTGTTTGCCGCATAGTTGACCTCTATTTCAGAAATCCCGCTCAGATCGGCCTCGCCCAGATAGAACGCCGGGTTATTTTGAGCGCTGTCGAGTTGGTCGTTGTATATCAAACCGTTAGACCCCGCGATACGCCTTACAAATCTGCCGAAGTTGAAGTTGTTCGTATCGGTCGCCTCGTATACGGCTTCTATCGTAAGATCGTCCTCGCCGAGGGTTATCATATTATTCTCAGAACTTGAGTCGTAGGCGACCGTCTCGTCGTTGACCCTGAGTCCTGAGACCTCGTAGCCGAGGTAGGCCTCCGCGCGTACGTTTATCTCAGTTCCGGATCTGATACCCGCCGCGCCGTTTAGTTCGTTCCCAGCCGCGTCGGTCAGCGTTATAACGCCGTGTTCGGAGTCTACCGTGTCCACAAATACCGCGTCGCCGTAGGTCAGAGTGATATAGTCGTAGTTTCCGCCCCAGCCGCCGGTAGTCTCTATCCTTGCGAACAGGCGTTTCATGCCGCCGCTTTCGTTTTCAACTCTCGCGGTGTTATTGAGGAAGGTCGAGTAGTCGCCGCTATTTTGTATCGTCAGCAGAGCGATCCTTGAGTCGTCGGTGAGCAGAGCTTCGACTTCCGCCTTGTCGGTCGGGATAGTATCGCTCTCCACCGCGTATATACCCATGGTTATGTCGTCGCGCGTAGCCGACGCGGTAACGGTCAGGGTCGAGAGGCGGTCGGTCATAACCTCGCCGAGATAGAAGATATCGCCGGCTCTGGTACTATCCACAACTGTTCCGGCGCTTGCTTCGGTCGTCCATGAATATTGGTCGAAGTATTCCTCAAACTCTATCTTAAGGTCGCCCTCGGTCGTAAGTTCTATAGCGCGGCTTTTCACAACGTCGCCTATTTGAGCCGATACGAGAACCGTTCCCTCGGCCAGCGCCCTGAGTTCGCCGTCCGCCGTTATCTCCGCCTTATCGGTAGCCGTTCCGTCCGGTTCCTTAACCGACCATACGGGCGTTCCCTCTATATTCGCGTCGAGGGTATAGTTCGCCGAAGCGCCGACTATGACGCTGCCAAGGCCCTCTATGACCGCATATGTAACAAAGTTGTTTACTTCCTCGTCCGCGTCGCACATAGGCGCTAAGCTGTCGTTCCAAGCCATGCATTTGATCGAGCCTACCTCGTCGTCGCAGTAGAACTCGTCCTCAGGCTCGTTGACCGACATATAGATCAGCGTTCCCGCCTTGTCGTATATAGCCGTATACACGTCCGCGTCGAGATCGTCGGCTTTCTCGTAAGGGTATCCGACTCTGCCGCCGTCCTGGTAGAATTCCTTAAGCGCTACGCCTTCAAGCTCAGGCTCTACGACGAAGGTGGTCACGGAGCTCTCTTTAAGCGTCGTATTTAAAACGCCGTTTTCTAAGGTCATATCCGCAAGCTCCGCCAGGTTCTCGTCCACGCTCGTTCTTACCGCGCTCACCGAAGAGCCTATGCCCTCGAACGCCGAAAAATCGATACTGCAGGTCGTCTCGGTATCGTTCGGGTTCATTACGACCACGGCTACCTTGCCGGTCGCGGGGTTGTAGGAAGCGAGAGCGTTCTCGCCCGCGTCTATAACTATGTCGCCCTTTTCGATATACTTGGTAAACTGAGCGTACGTGTAGTATTTCTTAGACGGGATAAAGGTCTTGTTGTCCACGTCTATCGTTCCGAGCGGATAGTGGTCGCTGTTGATGTTATCCCTGTTTTCCTCGGATTCGACGCGCATATCCGAGGTTGTGTCTACGTACGAGTCGGAGGCTTGCCATATCAGCCAAGCCGAGGGCTGAAGGCCGCGCATATCGTCTATTAAGTGATCGGCGAAGCCGAGACCGTAGCTCATATCGCTGTCGCCTATCTCCCATACGCCGCAGATCTCGCTCATCCAGAAACGTTTGCCCATATCGGCTACCCTGTCCCGGGTCTCTTCGCGCGTTCCCGGGTTATCCCAGCTCGTACTGTAGGTGTGTACGTTTACCTGATCCACCGCCGCCGTCGCCTCGTCGCTCCAGCCGTCGATCGAGCGGTTTACAAAATCAGGACTGCCGTCGTCGGACGCTGAGATCATGACCGTATCGTCCAGACCCGCGGCCTTAAGGGAGCTATCGAGCGCGACTAAAAGATTAGACTGAAGCTCGCTCGAGTTGATGTTACAGCCCTCCTGCTTATAGCTGTAGGCCGGCCAGCAGCCGTTGTATGCGCCGCCGCCGTTTCTCGGCTCGTTCATCGGTTCGATCGTGGTAACGTTGATCCCGTCGTTTCTCAGCGCCGCGACCGACTGAACCAGAAAGTCCGCGAACTCCTGCGTATATTGCGGATTTAAGTTATCCACCTGCTCCTCGGTACCGCCCGACGTACAGCCGCTGTTGGTCATAAAATACGGCGGCGAGTTGGAGAACGCCTCTACCTTAAGGTCGCTGTTCTTGGCGATCGCGCTCTTTAAAACCGCGAGCTGGCGCGCGTCCTGCGAGTAGTCGAACTCGTATTCCACAAGTCCGTCTTCGCCGAGTACGAACGTTCCGTCCGGATTCTTAAGCGGCTGAGCGAACCCCGGCATTTTGGAATCGGAGCGGGTCACGTGGTCGTGCGTGGGATCGTCGCCGCCGCCGATGTTATAGCGGATTATGTCCAGCCCGAGTCCTTTCTCCTCGTCGAAGAACCAGTCGGTCAGGTTATCCGTAAGCTCCGCGTCGAAGCCGGTGCGGTTCCCCCACCAGCAAAGCGAAGTACCCCAGCCTTCAAACACGCCGTCGTTGAACGGAGAAACAACGTTCGGCTTCAGCGTTATCGTCCGCTCCGCAACAGCCGAGCCGTCTCCGGTCTCCGCGTAAGCCATGCCCGATCCGACCGCGCCGAACGCTAAGAAGGATGCGAGTAAGCCGGCCGCAACTCTTTTGATTTTCATAATACATGCCCTCTTTCTGTGTGTGTTTATATTAAATATTAATTTTACCATATAGGATTATTTTAACATATTATATTATAAATTTAAATGTCAAAAATAATTTTATTTATGTCAAAAACACAGTTTTTTTATATTGCGGCCGGAGCGAGGTCAAAACGCTCGCGTCGACCCAAGAAGGTCGGTTTTAAGATATGCGGCTTTAGAACGATATTTTTTATCGGACGGCGCGCAAAACGTTTTCTTAGCGCCGCGTATAAACCGCCGAGTCGTTATTGACATCGGCGTAAATAAGATATATAATAACATCGTCAAAGACAAAGTAACCGCATTCCGCTTTAGGGGTGGGGTTATTGTTATATATAGACGGGTTAAATCCGGGTAAATTTAATATAAAATAAAGCGGAGCGTAACGCCCGTTCCGAATATAAAGGCGGGAGGGCGGTTCATGGAAGTCATGGTTTACGCGCGAGAGGAGGCGGCTGAGATGGAACTTTGGTATACCGAGGATCACAGCAGAGACGTGAGGTTTTCGCTGAGGGTCGAGAAGCAGTTATATACCAATCAAACCGAATTTCAGAGGATAGACGTGATGACGTCGCAGGAGTTTGGGACGTTTATGACCCTGGACGGACTTATGATGGTCGCGGAGAAGGACGAGTTTATCTATCACGATATGATAACCCACGTGCCGATGGCGGTCAATCCGAATATACGCAGCGTTTTAGTTATCGGCGGCGGCGACGGCGGCACGGTGAGGGAGCTTACAAGATACGACGGCGTAGAGCGAATAGATCTGGTCGAGATAGATAAGGAAGTCGTGGAGGTATGTCGGAAATACCTGCCGCAGACCGCGTCTAAGCTGGACGATGAGAGAGTAAATATCTATTACGAGGACGGACTCAAATTTATACGCAGAAAAGAGAACGTCTACGACCTGATAATAGTCGATTCGACAGACCCGTTCGGCCCCGGCGAGGGCTTGTTCACGCTCGAGTTCTACGGCAACTGCTACAAGGCGCTAAAGGCCGACGGGATCTTGGTGAACCAGCACGAGAGTCCGTACTACGACGATTACGCCGAGTCGCTCTCAAGGGCGCACGGGAGGATAAAACGAATATTTAATATCCACGACGTGTATCAGGCGCATATACCGACCTATCCGTCCGGGCATTGGCTCTTCGGCTTTGCGTCCAAGAAGTACGATCCGATAAAGGACTTAGACGCGGAGAGATGGAACAGTCTCGGTCTGCGCACCAAGTATTACAACACCGAATTGCATAAAGGCTGCTTCGCGCTGCCGAATTACGTTAAGGAGATACTTGAAAATGCATAAAAACATCGAAACCTTTATAGGCTGTGAAAACGGCTACGAGGAGTCGGGGATCTGCGTGTTCGGCGCGCCGTTCGACTCCACGACCTCGTTCAGGCCGGGGGCGCGGTTCGCGTCTCACGCTATGAGATACGAGTCCTGGGGGCTTGAGACCTACAGCCCGTATCAGGATAAGGACTTAAACGATATACGCGTATTCGACTGCGGCGACCTGGAACTGCCGTTCGGCGATCCGGCGCCGGCTCTCAAACAGATAGAGGAGCTGAGCGCTAAGATCATGGACGATAACAAGATACCCTGCATGATAGGCGGAGAACATCTTGTGACGCTGGGCGCCGTTCGCGCGGCCGCGGAGAGGTATAAAGATTTGCATATCATACATTTCGACGCGCATACCGACTTAAGAGACGAGTATTTGGGGCAAAAGCTGTCTCACGCCTCGGTGATAAGGCGCTGCCATGAGCTGGTCGGCGATAAGAAGATATTCCAGTTTGGGATACGCAGCGGCGAGAGATACGAATTTGAATTTGCTAAGGAGCATAATACGATAAATAAGTTTAGCTTAGCCGGTCTCGAGGAAGCGATCCTTGAGATAGGAGATAAGCCGACGTATTTCACCCTCGACCTGGACGTACTCGATCCGTCGGTATTCCCCGGAACGGGAACGCCCGAGCCGGGCGGCGTTATGTTCGCCGAACTCTTAGACGCCGCGATAAAGATAGGGAAACTGAACATAGTCGGCATGGATATAAACGAGCTCTGCCCGGCGTACGACCAGAGCGGAGCGAGTACGGCGGTCGCCTGTAAGATACTGCGCGAGCTTTTGCTTGCGGTCTATAAATAAATATAGCTTTAGGAGGACATAGTATGGGAAAAGCATTGATAATCGGAGCCGGAGGAGTCGCTTCGGTGGTAGCGCATAAATGCTGCCAGAACCCGGACGTATTCGAGGAGATAATGATAGCGAGCAGGACAAAGTCCAAGTGCGACGCTTTAAAGGAAAAGCTTGACGGGGGAAAAACAAAGGTCTCGACCGCGCAAGTGGACGCTGACAAGGTCGAGGAGCTGGTCGAACTTATAAACGGTTTTAAGCCGGATATAGTCATAAACGTCGCGCTTCCGTATCAGGATCTTACGATAATGGACGCCTGCCTCGAGACCAGGACGGACTACCTCGACACCGCGAACTACGAGCCGCCGGAGACGGCTAAGTTCGAGTATAAGTGGCAGTGGGCGTACAGGGATAAATTCAAAGACGCGGGTATAACCGCGGTTCTCGGCTGCGGCTTCGACCCGGGCGTGACCGGAGTATTCTCGGCGTACGCGCAAAAGCATGAGTTCGACGAGATAAACTATATAGACATCCTCGACTGCAACGGCGGCGACCACGGCTATCCGTTCGCTACCAACTTCAACCCCGAGATAAACATCCGCGAGGTCAGCGCAAACGGAAGTTACTGGGAGAACGGAAAATGGGTGGAGACCAAGCCGATGGAGATAAAGCGGGAATACGACTTCGTCCAGGTCGGCAAGAAGGATATGTACCTGCTCCACCACGAAGAACTCGAATCGCTCGGACAGAATATAAAGGGTATAAAGCGGATCCGCTTCTTCATGACCTTCGGCGAGAGCTACCTCACGCATTTAAAATGCCTCGAGGACGTCGGCATGACCTCTATCGAGCCTATCATGTACGAGGGCAGGGAGATCGTACCGCTCCAGTTTTTAAAGGCGGTCTTACCCGACCCGGCGACGTTGGGTCCCAGAACGGTCGGCAAGACGAATATCGGCTGTATATTTATCGGCAAAAAGGACGGAAAGGACAAGACCTATTACCTGTATAACGTCTGCGACCATCAGGAATGTTACAAGGAAGTAGGCTCCCAGGCGGTGTCCTACACGACCGGCGTACCCGCCATGATCGGCGCCAAGCTCGTACTCGAGGGCAAATGGAAGAAGCCCGGCGTGTTCAACGTCGAGGAGTTCGATCCGGATCCGTTCATGGACGAGCTGAATAAGCAGGGACTGCCGTGGATCGAGGACTACAATCCCGTTTTGGTGGATTGATAAAATACTTTACAAAATAGAAGAAATATGTTATATATAGAATAAAGCGGTATTTTGAAGTAGAAAACGCGCTTCTACACACCATATTGGTCAAAAGAAATGCGGGAAGGGGCGCCCCCGCCAAAATACCGATTTTGAGACCGCTTCGATAAGAGGCGGTTTCTTATATTTTTAAACGTTATCCGAAAACCGAGCGCTTTGGCGGATAGCGTTTTGTTTTGCTTCTGCGGCTAAAAACAGTCTAATCCTTATTTTTCTCCCTGCCGTCCGGCTCTTTAAGATGCTCGAGCGCGAACTCGCAGCGCTGTATCACCAGCTGGTTAAAAGAGATCCCCTGCTTCGCCGCAAGCCCCGCTATCCGCTCGATGAGATCGTCCGGCATTCTGATAGTCCGGTTGGAGCTTTTGGGTTTTTTTATTATGAAGTCCATTTCCGCGTCCTCCTTGGATTATGTTTAGTATTTTCGTTAATGTAATTTTAATTCATTTTATAAGGCAAAGATATAAGCAGAAATTAAGTTAAAAATTAAGTTAAAAAGTAGTTGCAAAACGTAGAAGGATGTGATATGCTCAACATAGAATAATTAAATTTTTTAAAAATCGATAGGCGAGGGGAGACAAATACAATGAGAAAGATCAAAAGAACAATATGCGCAATAATAAGCGCGGGCGTAATATCCGCAGGTTTACTAAGCGTATACGCCTACGAGGATATGAGCGCTAACCTTCAGCGTATCGTCGACTATTATAATACCGGTTACTTTTATGAAATGCTTGACGAGATCTCGTGGGCTCGGCAAATGGATCTGTCGCCCGAGGACATAGCGATACTTGACCGGTATGAAGAAATAGGCGAATACTGCGCTTCCAACGTAGACGCTATATACGCGGAGTTTGGCAGGGCGCAGAGCTACTGCGATCAGGGGCTGTACTACGAGGCCTCGGCGGTCTTGGACAACGTCGCCGCCACGTATTCTCTGACCCAAGCCCAGTGGGGCGTCTGGAGCGCTAAAAAAGCGGATGCAAACGCGGGAGTAGAAAGATGGGTCGCTCGCAGTTCGGCGGAACTAAACAGATATTTGGGAACTCATCACGCAGGAGTAAACTATACGATAGATGTGGATTCTGTAACGGAGAGCTCTATAACTTTTTCGCTGACGGCGGTTCGCTCGGACGGTATGAGAATAGCGGACACGGATCGGATCACGGCAAGTTTGAGCGGAAGAAGCGGAAGCTTTAGTTATACCGACTCGCGCGGTAACAGAGGTACGGGAACGATCTCTTTAGGAGACGGTTATATCGTCGTAAACGTCAATTATGCAAGATTCGGCGATTGGTATATGGAATATAATAACGTTACGTTTTATGTATAAAATGCGGGGCCGTCGCGCCCGAATGTAAAATAACGCCATGGTCCGGGCGGGCGTATTTGCGTAACAATTATTTAAGGCGGGAGAGCAAACCTCCCGCCTTTTTGTATCGTTTAGGCGGATGACGGTATTTGTCCATGTATTATGGTTTCATGTTTATTCTGAAACACATTTTATATTTCAGTTAACAAATAATAAATTCTTGTTTTATCAAAAATATAAAAGCGGGATCAAGCTTGAAATAAACGGCTGTTTTTTCTATATATCCGTATTGAAATTTACCATTTATTGTGATATAGTGATCATATATTGAATAATTTCACAAAATATTTTGTTTATCAGGGAGGGGATATCTATGAGCCTGTGCATGGGATGTATGATGGATAAGGGCGAAGCACGCGCGTTTGTCCGCGCGGCAAGACGGCTGAAAAATGATTCGGCGCAATGGTAACGAACGCTCTGGGCGAGACAAATCCAGGCAGAGCGTTACGGATAAGGAGTGAAGAAAGATATGAGATTTTGCAATCGATGCGGAAATCAATTAGGCGGAGAGAAGTTTTGTACCAAATGCGGCACCAGAGTAGAAGTTGAGGTTATGCAAGGCTCCTTTGCGGCGACGGCTGCGCCGAGAAGAAAAGCGCTTTTTGCGGCGATCGGCATAGCGGTCGTGGGAGCGGTTGTTGTAATCGCGCTTTGTCTATTCCTTTTCTCAGGCAGGAGCTATGAAAAAACCGTGGATTCTTATATTGAGGCGCTCGTAGATGGCGATATTGACAAGTGGTTGTCGTTATGGCCGGATGAATGTATCGACTATATTGTCGTGACCGAATATGACGGCGATCGGAATGCAATGATAAATGATCTTAAAAAATCATACTACGAATCGAGCTCAGAGTCGGACGAATTTAACGTTGATTTATCGGATATTGATTTTGAGATAACTTATACGGAAGATTATACAGATGATGAAATAGCGGATTTTATTGGTCTTTTGAGAAAAGACGGCGTTAATATAGAAATAGAAGAGGCGAAATACGTGTATATAGATCTTAAAACAAATGTCGACGGCGAAGAGGAGACAAGGCCGCTTAACATTACTGTCGGTAAAATAGGGCGTTCATGGTATATATTGCCATTTGTATAAATTATAAAAACCAAGCAACAATCTGAACTAAGGCGGAAGAGGCTACCCCTCCCGCCTTTTCTATTGCCAAACGGCGCTGACTGTGATATTATTACTCATATACTTCACCTACAAAGGAGGTCTTGTTATGCTTCAATTATGCTTTAACGAATCGGTCGCCGGAGCGCTGAAGTTCGCCATGCGCATTAAGTCCGGCGGGGAAGAAGGCGCTACCGCAATAGGATTTATCGGGGATATGAGCGACGCTTCGATACCCGCCGAGCTTGAGCGGATAAACGCGGATATGAAGCGGAGGCAAGCCGCCGCGGCGCCTTTGGGCGGCGATCCGGGCGAGGCGCTCGCGCTGCCTATGTATCTTTCGATAGGCGATATACGCGCGCCGCTTAGCGGCGAATGTCCGAGAAAAGAGGTCGTCCGCAGGATGATAGGACGAAATTATTACGGCGCGGAGAACTTTATCGACGGCGCCGACGAGGTATGGCGAAATTGCTTAGGCGCAGTAGAGCGGATAAAAAGCCATAGCGGCAGAGTCAGGATATGGTGCGACTTCGCTCCGGACAGCGGCGCCGGGCTGTTGTTTGCGGCGGCGCTTTTGGACGGTTCGGACGCCGAAGTAAGCGTAGTTCCTCCGCCGCGTCCAAGGGATAGAGGCGACGGCGAGGTCGAACGGTTTTCGGGCTGGGGCGAGGCCTATCCCGAATATTTCGGGCGCGAAGCGGAGCGGGAGATCTTGCTTGATAAGTCGGTTTTGCATATGCTGGCGGCGCGCTGGAGAGAGCTTCAGGCGCAAAACGCGCCGCTCAGGGCTTTTATAAACGGCAGGCTGACCGGCGTGGGCGAGGACTTCTACGACGGTTTTATCTTAAACGCGCTCGGAGACGAGGAGCTTAAAGCGCCGGCGCTGGTCGGCAGGGTCGTCGGCGGTGCCTGTTTGGGCGTATGCGACCGACTGATCTGCGAGCGCATATTGGCTATGGTCGAGACCGGCAAGCTTGTTTTAGAGCGCGGAGATGGGTTTTATGACTCCGTCGTCAAAAGGGCGCAAAAGAGGTTATAGGTCAAGATATGCCGCACTATCTGTTTTCGGCGGAAAGAGAGGAGAATACGTTGTGGAAATAAGAGATTTTAAGCCGAGCGATACGGAAGCGTTGTACGGCTTGATAAAAAACGAACTCGGCTACGCCGGACTTTCGATTTCGGGGCTGACGGAAAGATTGGGCAAGATGTATGAAGGCGGCGATTATCATATCTTTGCGGCGTGCGAGAATAATAAAATGATAGGCTTTATCGGGCTTTCTCTCGGTTTAGCGCTTGAGATAGAGGGAACGGTCATGAGGATAATAGGCCTTGCGGTGGAAGAGGAGTGTCAGGGCATGGGCGTTGGCTCAGCGCTGATAAGTAAGGCTGAGGAATTTGCGGATGAAAACGGCGTTTCCGTTATTTTTGTAAACAGCGGTTTAAAGCGCGAGGCGGCGCACAGGTTTTACGAAAAGAACGGCTTTGGGAAAAAGGGATACGGCTTTTCCAAATACGCCGCAGAATAGAGTTTAAAGAGCTCGGTCGAAGAGGAGGTAAGCGCCTTGAGAATAAGAGAATACAAACCTGACGATCTCGCTGAGCTGCGCCGTCTGTTTTACGAGACGATCAGAAATGTGAATATCAAAGACTATTCGCCGGAGCAGACCGAGGTTTGGTCTAACAGGGCGGACGGGCTTAAGAACGAATTTTTTACCTCGCTGTATACGGTCGTGGCGGAGGACGAGGACGGCCGGATAATCTGCTATGGGAATATCGACGATACGGGTTATCTCGACCATTTGTATACGCATAAGGATTTTCAAGGTTGCGGCGCGGCGGGCGCGGTCTGCAACGAGCTGGAGCGTTACGCATTGGAAAAGGGCGCGGAAACCGTAACCGTGCACGCTTCGATAACGGCGCGGCCTTTTTTTGAGCGCCGCGGATATACCGTCGCCGAGCGGCGGGAGGTCGAGCTGGACGGAGTCGGATTTATCAACTATTTGATGAAAAAAGAACTGCGGAGGCTCTGAAATGTCAATTATTCGATGAAAAAGACGCTTAGGCGGGGCTGATATGTCGAGTATTTGATGAAATGGAAGCTTCGGAGGGTTCGACGCGCCGAGCATCGGACTTTGGACGCGAAGCCGCGCGGAGCGAATAACAGAGTTTATAGGATCGATATAATATAAGATACGGTTGAAAAGGAGACCGACCGATGGATAAAATAATCATATACGGCGGCGAATACGGAACCGCCGAAGCGTATGCAAAAGCGCTGTACGAGAGGACGGGCGTAAGATATGCGGATCATAAAACTGTACGCCGGGGCGAAAAGTATTCGGAAATAATCTATATAGGCTCGCTCTACGCCGGGAATGTCGCGGGGCTGACCAAAACTCTGAAAAAGCTGGGGATAGACGGCGAAGACGGGACAAGGCTTATAATAGCGACCGTTGGGCTCGCCGATCCCGAAGATAACAAAAACGCGGAGCGTATCAGGGCGTCGGTTAAAAGGCAGATCCCGGAGCGGGCGTTTGAGACCGCGCGGCTGGTCCATCTGCGCGGCGGGATAGACTATAGCGGGCTCGGACTTTTACACAGGCTGATGATGAAGTTTTTATGCGCGAGCCTTAAAAAGAAGCCGGTAGGACAGAGGACGGCGGAGGATACGGCGATGATAGCGGCGTACGGAAAGACTTTGGACTTTACGGACTTCGGCGCGCTCGAGCGCATAGTAGAGATCATTTGACAGAAGATATAATTTGATAACCAAGATTTAACGTTTAGCGCATTGACGCGCCTCGCCCGGCGCTTTATAATTATACTCGGAAAATATACTCGGAAAAATTAAAGTGAA
This sequence comes from Clostridiales bacterium, assembly GCA_019419865.1. GTDB lineage: Bacteria > Bacillota > Clostridia > Monoglobales > Monoglobaceae > Roslinia. The sequence goes on from JAHZIG010000010.1 coordinate 101,555, forward strand.
AATACTGCCGAATATATTACGCGAAGATAATTTCAGGGGCTATTTTGCAAAATTATGGGCGGGTGTTTTTATAAATAAAATAATCATACGAGGAGATATGCTGATGGAAAAATCGAATTTAAAGGTTTCGTCGCTTCCGACTCCGTGTTATGTCGTGGACGAGGGGCTGATACTTAAGAATCTTGAGATATTGTATAACGTGTCCGAGCGGACGGGCGCGAAGATATTGCTCGCCCAAAAGGCGTTTTCGATGTACGAGCTGTATCCGCTGATAGGCAGGTATCTGAGCGGTACGACCGCAAGCTCGCTGTTTGAGGCGCGGCTCGGTTACGAGGAGATGGGCGGCGAGACGCACGTGTTCGCTCCCGCGTATAAAGAAAGCGATATGGACGAACTTGTCAAGATCTGCGATCATATAGTGTTCAACTCGTTTTCGCAGTGGGATAAGTACAGGGATAAGGTAAAGAGCGCGGAGCGGGAGATAGAGTGCGGTTTGCGTATCAACCCGGAATATTCCGAGATCGAGACGGAAATATATAACCCGTGCGCCGAAGGCTCGAGGATGGGAGTTAAGCTGGACGAGCTGAAAAAGCATGGGATAGACGGGCTGGACGGGATACATTTTCATACCATGTGCGAGCAGAATTCGGACGTGTTATGGCGGACGGTTCAGATAATAGACGAGGAGTTCGGCGAGTTTTTGAAACAGGTAAAATGGGTGAATTTCGGCGGCGGACATCATATAACGCGTTCCGATTACGATATAGATACGCTGGTCAGGTCGATCGAGCTGATACGGGATAAATACGGCGTGCAGGTATATCTGGAGCCGGGCGAGGCGGTCGCGCTGAACGCGGGGTATCTCGTCTCCGAGGTCTTGGACATAGTAAACAACGGTATAGACATAGCTATATTGGATACTTCGGCGGCGTGTCATATGCCGGACGTGCTGGAGGCGCCGTACAGACCTCCGCTTGAGGACGGCGGCGAGCCGGGCGAGAAGAAGTATACCTACAGATTATCCTGCCCGACCTGTCTCGCGGGAGACGTAATAGGCGACTATTCCTTCGACGAGCCGCTTAAGCCGGGCGACAGGCTGATCTTTGGCGATATGGCCATATATACTATGGTAAAGAACAACACCTTCAACGGGATAAATCTGCCGTCCATAATACTTAAGACGACGGACGACGAGTACAGGCTGATAAAAGAGTTCGGATACGAGGACTTTAAGTCGAGGCTAACGTAGAGAATAGCGATTAGAGAATAGCGAATAGGGGGTAAAATTTGCCGCTTTAACGTTGAACGGCTATGTTTTCGGAAATGGAATACTTTGTTTTCCCAAACGGCTACAGAAGCGTATTAGGTTCCTAATCGCTAATCTCTAATCGCTACGTTCGCTAATCGCTAATCTCTACGTTGCTCTGTTGCTATGTTGTTGACAACCGAGCTCTGTTGCTATGTTGTTGACAACCGAGAAGTTTTAGTGTATAATAAAAGCAGAAAAGAGGTAAACCGCTTAGCGGTTAGCCGGTAAGACAATAAATTTTATATAGTCGTCCTGGGGCATGTACTGACCCCCAAAAGTTAGACACAAGATCAATTAGGCAACCAGTGAGGATT
>JAHZIG010000011.1 GCA_019419865.1 Clostridiales bacterium
CGAACCCCGGACCTACCGGTTATGAGCCGGTTGCTCTAACCAACTGAGCTAAAGGCCCTAAACAGCAACAAACCTATTATAGTACAAATCAATAGCGTTGTCAAGAGTTTTTTCAAAATTTTCATATTAATTTTTATTTTTGATTTTACTCTTAGTTTTGCCGAACGAATGCGTCTTGTTTTCAGCGCCCGCGCGTCGGGATTTAAGCGAGCGCGGCCGGTCTTTTCTATAATATGAAGTAATAAATACGGACGATCCGTATAATTCGATCGTCCGCGTTTCGTCTATGCAATTTTTTAGTCGAGCACGGAATACATACTCGCCGCGTCCTCTTTTCTCACGTTGTCTTTCACGACGAGAGCTTTTATTTTCAGCGTCTTGGCGCCGAAAGTTATCTCTATCTCGTCGTCCGGCTTAACGTCGTAGGACGCCTTTACGGGTCTGCCGTTGACCGATACTCTGCCGGCGTCGCAGGCTTCGTTGGCCACCGTGCGCCTTTTTATTATTCTTGAAACTTTTAAATATTTATCTAATCTCATATATTATCTCCGTATACTTATATATTACTTGCCGTTTTCGAACGCTTCAAATTCGTCGATAAATTTCTCGGTATAGGCCGCGAGAGCGAGCTCGGGATCGACGCCGCTTTCCCTGCAAAGCCTTACCGCTTCGAACAACAGACGTCCGCAGTCCTTTTCGTTTGCGGCCGAAGTATCCAGCGTTATTTCCGCGTCGCCGAAATCATAGCCCGACTTAGCCGCCTTTTTCTGTATCTTCTCGCACCTCATAAGCGCCGGCAGGAATTTGGAAACTCCCCTAAGCTCCGCCGCGACCGTATCCTGATCTCTGTCCGCGCGTTTTATCGCGTCCCAGTTTTTGAGGACTTCGCCGGCGCTATCGGCTTCGACGTCCCCGAACACGTGCGGATGTCTGTGCACCAGTTTTCTGCAGATCGCGTCGCTCACGTCGTCTATGTCGTATTCGCCGTTATCTTTGGCTATGACCGCGTGAAAAACGACCTGCAAAAGCATATCGCCGCTCTCGTCCGCTATCTTTTCGGGGTCGCCGCCGTCTATGGCCTCGACCAGTTCGTAAGCCTCCTCGACGAGATTCTTCTTTATACTCTCGTGGGTCTGCTCTCTGTCCCACGGACAGCCGCCCGGAGCGCGCAGCCGCTCTACCAGCGCTACCAGATCCTCGTACGCGTATTTTTCCGATCTATCTTTTATTTTAAATTCCATATTTAAAACCTCTGCAAAAATAATATCTTTTGTAAACTCTCAGGTTCGACCTGACCGATCCCGCCGAGCGCCGCGTTTGCTAACGCCTTTAAATCACGGCGGAAGTTCGGTTTTTCCCGTCGCTCGGCCGGTTGAACGTTTCTTTGTTCGGGTCGCTTTTCAGATAAACGCCGCGACTATTTTAGCAGCTTGAATCTTGTAAGGAGCTCGGCGATCTTTTCGCCTTTCGGCAGATTGAGAACGTCTTCACGTTTTACCGCTCTTACAATAAATATCGACACTACATATACCGCGCCGCCGATACATATTTGGATTATGGTCATAAGCCTGCTCGCAGGCATGAACAGCGTCGTTAAGTACACGACTACGCCCATTATACAACCCGCGGCTATCGGCTTGATCAGGAAGTCGAGCCAGCTGAACTTCATACCCGATACCCTTATTATGCCTATTATATTGAGGACGGCTATTATGGTATAGCATATACCTGTGCCTATCGGCGCGCCGTCGATGCCCAAGTACGGGATGCAGAAATAGTTAAAGAGCACCTTGACCGCGCCGCCGATCAGCATATTTATGACCGGGTAGTAGACCTTGCCGTACGCCTGAAGTATCGAGTTGGTGACCGATACTATCGCTACGGGTATTATGGCTATCGCCAGTATGCTGAGCACGACTTTGGCGTTATCGTCTCCGAAGAGCAGATTGAGCACGCCGCTCGAGAGAACAGACATACCTATCGCGCAGGGCGCCGCGAAGAGGACGGCTATCCTTATCGAACTTTCGGTTATCCCGCGCGCGCCGAGCTTATTGCCCTTGGCCATAAGCGACGATATAGCGGGAACGACGCTCGTACCCAAGGCCACTACAAGAGTGAGAGGAAGGTTAAACATTGTAAGAGCCTTGCCGGTATACATACCGTAGAGCGTGGACGCCATCTGCGTGTACAGCTCGGTTCCGCTCCAGCCTTCTTCGATCGATTTCTGGAAAAATTCCGTTCCTTCTCTGAACATGAAACTATATTCGTCGAACACCGCCGGATTGATCACAAGCCTTCTGCTTATCGTACCCATATCGATAAGGGTCGTCAGGCTCGACACCGAGGCGCCTATCGTTATGGGAATAGCGATCAAAATCAATTCTTTTAATATACTCTTCCTCGGACGCAGTTTTTCATGCGCGGCGACCGTAGGCGCGGCTTTAGCCTTTAAGCGTTTCGCAGAAAAGAATATACATATATATATTGTCCCAAGAAGTAAAAACGATAATATCGTACCGGACGTTACGCCCAAAATAGCGCCTACGGAGGCGAATACCGTTCTCTCGTGAGTCGAAGCGACTTCGCGCGCGGCCAGATCTATCCCCGAACCAAGCTCAGGGTTTATCGACATATTTACTACTATGTACGCCAGTACGAGACCGACCGCCATTTTGGCCGTGGCCTCTATGACCTCCGAACCGGCCGTCGGGAACATATTTTGCTGTCCTTGAAAATAACCTCTTATGACCGAGGCCATAGATATAAAGAATACCCCGGGAGCGATCGCCTTTATACCCGGCGCCGCGTCCGGTATATTTACCAAAGCTGCGAGCTGTTCGTTAAATAAGAACAATATCGCGGCTCCCACAAAGCCTATGATCGATAAGAGCATGAACGCGGTCGAAAACACGCGGTCCGCGTCTTTTTTATTGTCGCGGGCTATGCTCTCCGCCACCATCTTTGAGATAGCGACCGGGAACCCCGCGGTCGCTATTATAAACATGAACGTATAGATCTGATACGCTACGTTGAAATACCCCATCCCGTCGTCGCCTATCAAGTTGATAAGAGGTATCTTAAAGAACGCTCCTATCAGCTTAACGATAAGGCTGGCTATACCGAGCACTAAAGCTCCCTTTAGGAAGCCCTTGCCGGAACTCTTTTTTGTCTTGTCCAAAAATCTCACTCCTTGATCCATACAATCCGTAATCTGTTTAGTTTAGTCCCGCATGTATATCGCGGCTGATAAGTATAAGAAAATTCCGCCGCGCTTTCGCCCGGACATATTCATCTTATTATTATATACTACATATATTATTTATATATGTACGCTACCTTAAAATTCTGTTAACGCGTTCGTTATTATGGCGGCTCCGTTACTAAAAAGAGCCGCCCGGCGCAACGGACGCCGTAATCTTAGCGCATATGCGGATATTACGCCCCGCGTTTTAGTTAAAGCGCCTTTACGCTTCGTCTCTCTTTAAATATGTCTCGACGATAAATCTCGGTCTCGCCTTGACTTCTTTATATATCTTGCCTATATATTCGCCGATAACGCCGACGGATATCAATTGCACGCCGCCCAGGAACCAGATAGAACACATCAGCGACGCCCAGCCGTCGGTCGAATAGCCGAAGAACTTGCTTATTATTACGTATATCGCCGCAAGGATCGCCGCGAGACAAACCACTATCCCCACCGACCAAAGCATCTTTATCGGCTTGACGCTGAACGAAGTGATCCCGTCGAACGCGAACGCGAGCATCTTTTTGAGCGGATATTTGCTCTCTCCCGCGAATCTCTCGGCTCTCTCATAGTAGACGCAGTCGCTCTTGTAGCCGATGAGCGGAACGATGCCTCTTAAAAACAGGTTAACCTCTTTAAAATCGGCGAGCGCGTCTAAAACGCGTTTGCTCATCAGCCTGTAATCCGCGTGGTTGTATACGACGTCTACGCCCATAGCCGACATGAATTTATAAAATCCCTGCGCGGTCGTGCGTTTGAAGAATGTGTCGGTCTTTCTGTCGCTGCGCACGCCGTATACCACGTCGCAGCCGTCGTCGTATTTCTTCACCATCTCGGCTATGGCGTTTATGTCGTCCTGAAGATCGGCGTCGATCGAGATCGCGCAGTCGCATTCGTCCTTTACCGTCATAAGCCCCGCGAGCACGGCGTTTTGATGTCCCGCGTTATGCGCCAGTTTTATCCCTCTGAATATGCCGTTTTCCTTACAGAGCGAATCGATTATGCTCCAGGTTTTATCCTTACTGCCGTCGTCGACGAACACCACTCTGCTCTCCGGACTTAAAAGCCCGTCCGAGACCATCTTAGCGAACAGCTTATCGAGCCGCGACGAGGTCTCGCCGAGAACCTCTTCCTCATTATAACAAGGAACGACGACAAACAATTTCGTATCTTTCATATTCTTCTCTCCTTTTGTAGATTTTATTGATCGCGTATAAGCGTCTGGATAATTCGGTAAAAATAATTACGTCGCCGTATTTTTTCGGCGTCGCTATAAATTGATTTTACTTTAAGCTAAGCGTTTTACGTGAAGACCTACATATAAACAAAAAGGCGGACGCCCCCCGTCCGCCGTAATTATCGATATTATCAGCTTTATTCAGCCGCCGCCGCGTTATCGGCCGCGGCTTCGTCGGTCGTAGCTTCGTCCACAGCCGCCGCGTCTTCAGCGCCCGTCGTATCCTCGGCCGCCGCGCCCTCCGCAGTCGTTGCGTCCGCGGCTCCGTCTGCGGTAGCTTCGTCCGTAGTCGTTCTGTCAGTGGTCGTACCGTCTGTAGTAGCGCCGTCCGTAGTTGTTCCGTCGGTGGTCGTACCGTCTTCAGTCGTACCTGCCGCCGCTTCCTGAGCCGCCATATCCTCGGCGGTCATAACGATGTTGCCGTTTTCGTCGACAAGATTACCGTTTTCGTCCATGGTGACGTTCATAGTCTGACTTCCGTCGGTCGTTGAACCCGCGTTCTCAGCGTTATACGTGTGCATTGTAACGGCGGTGAGAACTACCGAAGAAACGACGAACAGGATAGCCATGACCGCGGTGACTTTTTTGAGCATCGCGTCTATCGTTCTGCCCTTATTCTTACCGAAAAACGTCTCGGCTCCGCCGGCTATCGCGCCGGATAATCCTTGCTGCTTACCGTGCTGCATCAGTACGATAGCGGTGAGTACGACCGCTATTATCGCATGGATGATAACCAAAATTGTTTCCAACATTACTTGCTTCCTCCTAAAATCTCTCTTAAAACTTAAAGCGCGCCTTAACAGGCCGCCAATACGCCTGTCCGGCCATAATTTACCTATACATAATATAGTTATCCGGGTCTTATATCGCGCTACTGATACAAAACTCGGATAACCAGCGGGCTTAATTATATCACACCATAACAAAAATTTCAAGTATTTTTTATATTAAATTTTAATTAAAATGTTTATTTTTGTAGTCTCCGATTTATATTAAAGCGACAAAAGCGCCGTGCGCGCCAGAGCCGGGGATCAAAATCCGGAAAAATGCCGCCGAGGTCAAACGGAGACCGCGTATAATGAAAGACAAAACGCTCGCGCTTCGCGGATAGATCCGCTTTATATAAATTAAGAAACTTTTTTAAGAAACTTTTCGATTCCGCGCCGATACCTATAAAGTTTAAGTGTTGCGTTCATATTTTCGGTTTTGGATCGTGATATCTGCTTTGCGGCGTTTGATTTGGAGACGAAAATATTGTAAACGGCTTGTCTTTTGCTCTGACAATCTTGTTAACAATTAATTAAATATCTCTTTACAGTTTATTCACCCATATTTTTAAAAAGGCGCTATAATAATAGACGTAGCAAGGAATTAATTGTTACAAAGTTTAAACATAACTCCCTCCCTTATAGGCCGTCCCCCAACGGCCTTTTTTTAACGCAGAAATTAGAAATTAGGGATTAGAGATTAGGAATTAGGCAGTCCGAAAAGTTTTTGCAGCGTGTAAACGGCTGCCGAGCCGTATAGGAAGATATAGTATCCCTTTTTCGCTAACGCTCGCGTTAGGCGATAAAGAAACAAATTTTACCGCCTACTCCATAATCCCTATTATCCTAACTCCTACGTTAATAATAATTTGTTCATATTTAGAACTTGAAATCTGTTAAAGATCGGCTCCGAATATTTTAGCTCCGCGCCGTAGAGGCCGCAAAAACGCTGCTTTCAGACAAAATAGGCTTGTTCACAATTAATTAAATATTTCTTCACAGTTTATTAACCCATGTTAAAAAAAACATGATATAATAATAACTGTAACAAGGAATTGTTACAAAGTTTAAACATAACTCCCTCCCTTAGGCCGTCCCCCAACGGCCTTTTTTATTGCAGAAATTAGGATAACAGGGATTGGGGAGTAGGGCGTAAAGGTTCTCTTTAGGCGTTTATACGGCTATTGAGCCTTATAGGACTCCATTTCCGCCGACATAGCCGTCGGGCGATAAAGAAGTAAATTTTCGCCCCTATTCGCTATTCGCTAATCCCTAATCTCTACGTTGACAGCTCGCCGCCGCCGTGATATAATGCGTTAACAGAAATTTTTACGGAAAATTCTGTAAGAACGTATTAAGCGGCGATCGGCTATATCCGTTTAGCAAATAATTTTCGGATATTTTCTTCGCGTTATAATACGGATCTGCGCTACATATATTATTATGTACAAGCAATGCGCTAACGAAATAAAAAGTAAGGAGATACTAAACATGAAAAGTATTACAAAGCACGATTTCATTCTAAAGGTTCTCATTATCATCGTATGTGCGGCAATATCGATCAATATCTTTTATATCGGAGACTCGGAAGTGGTCGAGGCCGACGACGGCGCTACTGAGATGCGCGCCGTTTGGGTGTCTACGGTCGCGAACTTAGACTATCCGAGCTACGGCACGACCGACGGTTACGCGCTGAGGACCCAACTCGACACGATCCTGGACAACTGCGCGGATATGGGCTTTAACACCATATTCTTTCAGGTTCGTCCGGCCTGCGACGCGTTCTATAATTCGAGCATATTCCCGTGGTCGAGATACCTCACCGGAACGCAGGGAGTTGCGCCGGTGGATTTCGACCCCTTGACATACATATGCCAGGAGGCTCACAAGCGCGGGATGCAGCTCCACGCGTGGATAAACCCCTACCGCGTGACCAACTCGGCGAGCGATAACGACAGGCTCGCCGCGAACAACCCGGCGGTTTTACGACCCGACCTGGTCATGACCGACAACACCGGGAAGATGTATCTAAATCCGGGCGAGGCCGATTCGATCGATCTTATAGTTAACGGAGTTCGCGAGATCGTCGAGAACTACGACGTCGACGGTATCCATTTCGACGACTATTTCTATCCGAGCGACGGCGGTTTCGACGATTCGGCGGCGTATTACGAATATCAGGCTCAATATCCAAACAAAGCCGACTGGCGCAGATCTATGGTCAACACCCTCATCCGCTGCACGCAGGAGGCTATCAAGGAGATCGATCCGACCTGTATGTTCGGCGTAAGTCCGAGCGGTATTTGGGCTAACGCGAGCAACACGCCCGGCGGCAGTAATACCAACGGCAACAGTTCGTACCATAACCTCTACGCCGACACTAAATACTGGGTCGAGCAGGAATGGATAGATTATATAATGCCTCAGCTCTACTGGTACGTAGGTCAGAGCGGCGCCGATTACGACACGCTCCTCACATGGTGGGCGAGCGTCTGCGCTCCGACAAACGTTAAGCTGTATATAGGAGAAGCGGCGTATAAGGCGGCCGGAGACTACGATCACTGGGAAGGCTCGCAGGGAATAAACGAACTTAGGACGCACGTTTCAATGATAAGAAACAGCCCTTACGCGGACGGTTACAGTATGTTCACCTACGGCTCGTTTCGGGACGACCCCGATCTGGTCAATATGATAAAAGATCTGAATTCAACGCCGGTAGAAGCGCCTACGTTAGGCGGAAGCGGTAACGCGGCGACCGAGAGCGAACCCGATCCGGAGCCTACCCAGGCTCCGGCGGCCGAACCGACCCAGGCTCCCGATATAACTGAGGAACCGACGGAAAATCAAGCGCCGACAGAGGCTCCGGCGCCGACTCAGGCTCCGAACCAAACTACGACCGGTACCGACGCCAGCCGGTTTACCGATATGGGCGAGTACGAGTGGGCGATGGACGCGATAAACGAGCTGACCAGCGAAGGGATAATCCGAGGTATCAGCGATACGGAATTCGGACCGGATATGGAAGTGACCAGAGCGGACTGCACCGCGCTGCTGTTTAGGGTTCTTGGAAATACGGACGTTAGCTTTACCGATAATTTCAGCGACGTGACGCCGGACAAGTACTACTACGAGGAGATAGGCATGGCGAAAGCGCTCGGCATAGCGTACGGAGTAGGGAACAATCTGTTCAACCCCGAAGGCCAAGTACTGCGCCAGGATATGGCGACTATGACCTACCGCGTGCTTCGCGATAACCAGATCTTGACGTCGATACCAAACACAGCTAAGGCGCTCAACAATTACGCCGACTGGACGCAGATAGACTTTTACGCAAGAGACGCCGTCGCGGCCTGCGTTGAAAACAATCTGATGGGCGGTTACGGCGACGGAACGATCAACCCGCAGGGACACGCCACCCGTATCGAGGTCGCGCTGTTTATGCAAAGAGTGAAAACTCTTATAGACAATCACCAGGTTGCGGAATAAAAAGCCGGTCGTTACGGACAAGCTTGTTAAAAAATTTAGATTTACAGCGGAAGTTTTTAAGGCTTCCGCTTTTTTTTGTTTAGCGTCGCTTCGTGCGACCGGCCAATATTTCTCAGTCTGCAACAATAAGAGCTTATAAAACTATGATTTTCGTAAAAAATGAAGTATTGACAAATAGTCATAGTGTGATAGTATAATATAATGTCAGTTTAATAAATAACGGCGATTTGGAGATGATAGAATGATAATAACATACGAACTTCACAACAGTCTATACGTCAACCTGACAAATCGATGTTCAAACGCTTGCACATTCTGCGTGAGGACAAAGCACGACAACGTAAACGGCGAGGACGACCTCTGGCTCGAGCGCGAACCTACGCTGGACGAGATAAAGGCGGACTTTGAAAAGCGGGATCTCGATAAATACGACGCCGTCGTATTCTGCGGCTTCGGCGAGCCGACCGAGCGCTTCGACGATTTGATCGCGGTTGCGAAATGGCTCAAATCGAAACATCCCGGAATCAGCATAAGGATAAACACCAACGGACAGGCTAATCTCATATGCGGACGAGACGTGACGCCCGAGATGGAGGGCGTTATAGACTGCGTTTCGATAAGTCTTAACGCGGAAAACGCGGAGAAATACCAAAGCCTTTGCCGCAGCAGATTCGGAGAGGGCGCGTTCGCGGCTTTGCAGGAATTCGCTAAGCTCGCTAAACGTTACGTTCCAGAGGTGGTTTTCTCGGTCGTGGATAAGACCATGCCGGACGACGAGATCGAGAACTGCCGCAAGATCGCGGAGGATTGCGGAGTGAAGTTTAGAGTGAGAGCGTATATAGAATGATTTATTGGCGGGAAGCGTGAATTTATAGGAAAACCGGATCTATATAAAAGATTCAGACTTATCGGCTCGCGATCCCGCCATAATGCCGTCATATTACAAAAACAGAACTGTATGCGGCGCGCAAGCCGCAAGCTAATAATAAACGGAGGATAAAATGCTCGAATTAAAGGATATAAATATTGACGATAAGGAAATGTTTAACAGATATCTTAAACGTAAATGCAGTAAGAACTCGGAGTTTACGTTTACCAATTTCTACATGTGGCGCAAGAGCTACGACATGAAATACGCGATAATAGACGACATGCTCTGTATAATGCCCCAGCACGCGGGAGGACCGAGGAGCGCGACGTTCCCGATAGGCTTTATAGGCGAAGACGGTAAGGAGCGGGACGTGAGGCCGGTTATCGAGCGGCTTATGCGGTATTTTGAGGAGACGAACCAGTCGCCGCTGCTTAGGCTGTACGACGAGCAGACCGTACAAAAGCTTATCAAGGCTTTTCCGGGCAGATTCCTGATCACCGAGGACGTCAACTACGAGGATTACGTCTACGACGTTCAGCAGCTTATAAACCTGAGCGGAAAGAAGTTCCACGGCAAAAAGAATCACGTCAATAAATTCAAGAAGACCTACGACTGGGAATATCAGCGAATGACTCCCGATAACAAAGAGGAATGTATCGAGCTCTTCGACGCATGGAGCAGAAATAAAGAGATATACGACGAAAAAGGTTTTGAGGAGGAGCTTGAGGCCGTGCATGAGTTGATAAACAATTGGGAGAAGCTGGATATCGTAGGCGGCTGTATACGCGTAGGCGGAGAGATGGTCGCGTTTTCGTTCGGCGAACCGCTGTGCAAGGATATGGCGGTCATTCATCTCGAACACGCAAATACCGACTATCAGGGTTCGTTTGCGATAATGAATCAACAGTTCCTCGAACACGAGTGGTCTGAGTATAAATATGTCAACCGCGAGGAGGACATGGGGATCGAGGGACTCAGAAAGGCGAAGCAGAGCTATCGCCCGGTCATGATGGTGAAAAAATACGTGGCGACGCCAATGTAGGGATTAGAGATTAGCGAATAGCGAATAGGAGCGGTTGCGGCGGCTGCAGCGTTTGGACGGCGGCTTTGGCGGGATTGGAAAACGTATCTCCTTTCCGCCTAAGAAGCCGTTTGGCGCTGAGGAGATGAATTTTTGTTCCTAACTCCTAATTCCTATTTTGTTGGTTGCGGAAGGTTTCTATGCCGACAAAACGGAGGAGTGGGAGAAAGAGGAAGCAAAGCGTTTCGTTTCGCTTACATAGAGGTTGCTGGCGGCGCTGTCTCGTAAGCGCCGCGTTTTGAGGTTATAGAGGTTAGATATGAAATTTTGGGAATATGGAAGTTTAAAAGTTGGGAAGACGGGGAGATACCTTGTAAACGGCGATAAGCCTTTTTTCTGGTTGGGCGACACCGCCTGGCTGTTGTTCCAAAAGTGCGGCTTGGAGGAAAGCCGCATATATCTGAAGAACAGGCGGGATAAAGGATTTACCGTGATACAGGCGGTTTTGATCCCGTCGGTTCCCGAGGCGAGTATTAAATCCGGGATCTCGGTAGACGAGCTTGACGTGAGAACTCCGGAGTACTGGGAACATTGCGATAGGATAATACGGACGGCGGAAGAGCTCGGAATGTATATGGCGCTTCTGCCGGCTTGGGGTTCTTTGGTAAAGAGCGGAACTTTGAACTTGGATAATATCGAAGAATATATGCTCTTTCTGTCAGAGAGATATAAAGATAACCCCAATATAATTTGGCTTTTAGGCGGAGATATACGCGCGGCGGGTTATGAAGAATTGTATAATAAGGCGGGGAGAATCTTGAAAGAGCGCGATCCCGACAAGCTTATAGGCTATCATCCTTTTGGACGCACTTCGTCCTCGATGTGGTTTCACGACGCCGAATGGCTGGACTTTAATATGTTCCAATCCGGACATCGCCGTTACGACCAGGCCGATCTTGGGAAGTGGGACGACAATAGCCGGAGCGAAAGTTTTTTCGGAGAAGACAACTGGAAATACGTAGACAGAGACCTTAGTCGATCGCCGCTCAAACCGACGGTCGACGGAGAGCCGTCCTACGAATGGATACCGCAGGGGCTCCACGACCCGAACGAACCGTACTGGCAGGCCCAAGACGTCCGGCGTTACGCGTATTGGTCGGTATTTCAGGGCGCGATGGGACATACTTACGGCGATAACGCGATAATGCAGTTCTACCGCGGCGGTTCTGATAACGGAAATTACGGAGTTAAGGAAAGCTGGCGCGAATCTCTGCACCATTCCGGCTCGGGGCAGACGGGTTATCTGAGACGGCTTATGGAGTCGGTCGACTATCAGAGCGGAGCGCCGGCGGAAGAAGCGCTCGCGTCGGGACAAAAGGAAAAATACGAACGCGTATCCGTTTTTGCCGGCGAAGATTTCATGTTTGCGTATACGTATTCGGGAAAACCGTTCGAGCTCGATATAAGCGCTCTAAAGCCCGAGCGTTTGGGAACGTACTGGCTCGACCCTTCGACCGGTATATACAGCTACGCCGGAGACGTCGAGACCAAAAGCGTCGCGCGGTTTACTCCGCCAAAGCGGTATTCGGACGCAAACGACTGGGTTCTGGTTCTGCGTAAGCCGCGCGCGGAAGCGGAGGAATAAGGTTAATTAGAATATTGCGGTATGAGTCCGTAAATGAAACGCAGCCGGAGCATTAAATTCCGGCCGCGCTAATTTTTGTTGAACTTTCTAAATATTTAACTTACGGAACGCGGAAGACGAATATATCCGGATATCGTCTCGTAAGGCGAGGCGTTCGGGGTCTATTCGGCGTTTTGCGTAAACTCCAAAATGACGGTATAATCTAAGTTGTTTTTGCAGGCTGAACGCCGTTCGCGCGGCGCGTCAAATTTTCGGATATGGCTAAGCCGCAAATTTGCTCAAAAGCTTTTTGCGCCCCGTTTGTAAACATTCCTTATTCCGCGCGTTCGTAATCTCCGCTGTCGATCATCTCCTGTATCGCGCGTCTTACTTCCGGCATATCCTCGCGGTAGGTCATACCGTACCATCTGTCGTGATTGGGGAGAACCTTAACGGTCGCTTTTCCATCTGCTATCATGTCGCCGACCGCCTCGGGGAGCAGGTATTCGCCCTTGCTCAGGTCGCCGGTGTCTAAAAACTTTTTAAATCCTGACTCCAGTTCGTCGAATATCATAGGAGTGAACCCCCAGATATTCATCGACACCACTGTGTCCTCCGGCAGTTTCGTCCATGTCTCGCCGTCGTCCTCGGTGAAGCTCATATCTTTGATTTTCTTCCTTTCGACGATGCTTTTTAGCATACCGTCCTCGACCTCGCATATGCCTCGCGCTACCGTTCCGTTCTGGGAAAGCGTGTTTTTAAGGTCGTAGCAGACCATTGCGAACTCGTTCGGGGCGCAGTTTAAAAGATGCTTATGCAGGCCGCCGAACGCGTTTTTGCCGTAGTAGTCGTCGGCGTTTATTATCGCGAACGGCTCGTTTATCACGTTCCTGCAGCAGAGCAGAGCCTGACCCGTGCCGAGCGGTTTGACCCTGTCGGCAGGAAGTCCGGCTATTCCCTCCATAGTTTGGAACACGTATTCGACCTCGACGCCTTCGGGAACGCGCTTTCCTATCGTTTCGGAAAACGTCTCGTACATCTCCGGCTTGATGATGAAAACGACTTTGTTAAATCCCGAACGTACGGCGTCCTCGACCGAGAAATCGAGCAGAACTCTGCCGCCCGGCTCTACCGCTTCCATTTGCTTTAAGCCTCCGAATCTCGAGCCCATACCGGCCGCAAGTATTACAAGCGTTATTTTTTTCATTTTGTTTCACTCCTTTTGGGATAAGCGTGGGTATTTTTAAGATAATAATCGATTCATAAATCAATATAAGCAAAAACGCCGCGCAAATAAAATGCGCGGCGTCGTATCAGCAGTTTATTTCGCGTATTCTATAGCTCTGAGTTCGCGTATAACATTGACTTTTATCTGACCGGGATATTCCATGCTGTCCTCGATCTTTTTAACGATCTCTTTCGCCATTAATACGGTCTCATCGTCGTTTACAACGTCCGCTTTGACCATGATCCTTACTTCGCGTCCCGCTTGGATCGCGTACGAACGCTCTACGCCCTCGAACGAATTGGAGATCTCCTCGAGCTGTTCGAGTCTCTTGATATAGCTCTCTAAGTTCTCGCGTCTCGCTCCCGGCCTCGCCGCGGAAATTCCGTCGGCCGCCTGAACGAGGCAAGCTTCTATCGAGTTAGGCTCGATGTCGCCGTGGTGCGCGAGTATCGCGTGAACGACCTTGCCGTTTTCTTTATATTTCTTGGCTATATCTCCGCCGATGGTAACGTGCGACCCCTCGACCTCGTGGTCTACGGCCTTGCCGATATCGTGAAGCAGTCCGGCGCGCTTTGCGAGAGCTACGTCCGCGCCGAGCTCCGCCGCCATCAAGCCGGCTATATGAGACACCTCGATCGAATGTTGAAGGACGTTCTGCCCGTAGCTGGTTCTGTATTTAAGTCTTCCCAGCAGCTTTATTATCTCGGGGTGCAGTCCGTGTACGTTAGTCTCGAACGCGGCTTTTTCGCCTTCGTGCTTGATTATCTGATTTACCTCTTTTTTGGATTTTTCATACATCTCTTCGATCCTGCCCGGATGTATTCTTCCGTCGGCTATCAACTTTTCGAGAGAGCGTCTCGCTATCTCGCGTTTTACGGGATCGAAGCCCGACAGAACGACCGCCTCCGGAGTATCGTCGATTATGAGATCGATACCGGTAAGCGTTTCAAGCGTTCTTATGTTTCTGCCCTCGCGGCCTATTATACGGCCTTTCATCTCGTCGTTAGGCACTTGCACGACGGATACCGTGGTCTCGGTGACGTGATCGGCCGCGCAGCGCTGGATGGCTCCGGTTATTATGTTCTTGGCCTTCTGTTCGGCCTCTTCCTTAGCCTGCTCCTCGACGCTCTTGATAAGCAGAGCCGCGTCGTGCTTGACGTCGTTTCTTACCTCATCGAGCAACATATCCTTAGCCTGAGACGCGGTCATTCCGCTTATCTTCTCAAGCTGGGCGATCTGAAGTTTTTTAACGCGCTCGACCTCGGCCAACTCTTCCTCGGCTTGGTTCAGCTTTTTGTGGATCTGCTCTTCTTTTCTCTCGAGCAAGGAGTTCTTTTTATCTATTGTATCCTCTTTTTGCTGTACTCTTCTCTCCTGCCTCTGCAGTTCGTTCCTTCTGTCCTTGATCTCTTTTTCCAGTTCATTTCTTGATTTATGTATTTCTTCTTTTGCTTCCAAAAGTTTTTCTTTTTTTATGTTCTCGGAATCTTTTTCCGCCTTGTCGTTCGCTTCGTCTATGATACGCTGAGCTTCTTCTTCCGCGCTGCCTATCTTGAGCTCGGCGAACTTTTTCCTATATGAATAGCCGTATCTGAAAGAAAGAAACGACGCGGCCGCCGCTATTATCAGCATAGCTATCACTATTAATACAACACCTAAAGTACCTATATTCAAGCGCCTCCCATCCTAATTATTTATACTTGAAACTCTTAACTTTTAAACCCGTAAGGCCGGTTTAATCCATTCAAGTACATTGAAAATATATATCTGAAAACATACAAGTATCAAGAAACTTAGAGTGAATAGTAAAGCATAAATTCACGATTTAATTATACACAGTTTTTGCTTAAAAGTCAATATATTTGTATACAAATCATTAAAATTGATACGCAAACGTAAATTGATGAAAAATCCACCGAATTTCAATAGCTGAAATCAATGTTACGCCTCCGGGGCGAAGCCGAAAGCTAAGCGGCTGTCGGCGTCTTTTCATGGAGCGCAAGGCGCTTGTGGAGCGAGGCCGACTTTTGCAATATTTTTAACTTATTGCTAAATGTTTATAGGCGTTTTCGCATCTTAAAATACGATTTATGGAATGTTGATTCGAGCGTTTTAGGAAGACGGATATTTTTAAAAATCCCAAAATTTTTTATAAAAAATCTACAAAAAAGGCTTGACAATTAAAAAGAAAGCTGTTATAATGTAATCACAAAGAAGAAAGGTAAGTAAACACAGATATAATAATAAAAATTATATTTCTTTACTTAACGAGTATTTTTTGTAAGGCTTATAATAAAAAGATATTGCTGTTTGCAAAATGAGCTTTATCTTTCGTAGTAAGCTAATATAAAACACTTTGAGACGTTTTCCTTAAAGGCCGTTATTTTAAGATACGATCTACTAAAAAGATCAAGTTTTATATACCGGCGGAGGAAAGTATTTTAACTGGAGGTGGTCGAAGTGTTTTATGATGAATCAGAAACGCCGCTCCACCTTAACTTCAGCTACTTGGCGTAAGCCGTATCTACAAAGTGAGCCGGATTCATGAGAACAACTTACAATTCGGTATATAAGCTTATACGAGAACAACTCCAAGCTATTGAATATTTCACTGTTATATACGGCTAAAGAACAGTTAGACTGAAAAGTCTAAAAACGTATATAATATGTTTTTGATTATAGAAACTGGCTTTAAAAAGCGCCGAGTTTCGGAAGTGGACGTAGATTCGAGAGTTTTGCTAAAGAGAAAGGCAAAATGATAAACATGTTTAAGGTATATTAAAAATATACCGAAACAAGGATGTTTGATTACGAGGTTCGGTTTGAGATAGGGTTTTAAATACTTACAGGGGTCGCTTGTAAAGTTTAAAATACCGACGACGATCAAAAAAATCGATGATAAGAGATCGAAACTTAGCGGTTGTCGTAATCTCAAATTAAAGATTATTCTAAATAAATCTGCGATACGTCGAAAATATAAAAACGTACGGTATGCGCGGATCGGATCGTAATAAATATCCTGCGAAACTATAATATATAGAAGTAGCGGTTTAATAGAATTTACAAAGGTTTTGGCAGTGAAGATGGTAGATAAATACCATGTATTTCAGATTCGGAGTTATTGATTACCTTTAAAGGGAAGCTCAGGATAGAATATATATTTAACAAGGGTATATATTTGAGAGAATTATATGGATGTTGTATTAAGAATAAAGAATATAAGAGAAGAGGTTCATATAATACGTCCTAAAGTTTTCCGTATCGAGTATCTTTATTGTAAGGTAGAGAGTGAGATAAATACAAAATGAGTTGTATTGTGAGACAATAAACGATACGTTTGACGTTCCGGATAATATAGATTTCGGAAATGGATAATCTGAGTTATAGAAATACAAAGATCACTGTTTAGCGAGTGGTAATTCAAGAATTCATTATATGAGACGGCTGGTCTGGCCGTCTCTTTTTTTGAGCCAATAACTCGACCGGCGCGCCGCAAGCTGAGAACCTGTGAAATTGAGAACGCGCAAGTCAATAAGATAGAAAACCAAGAGCGCGACAAACCGGAGAGCGGGCAGGCCGATAGCGGGGCAAGTAAAGAATATGGCGAGTCAAAAAAGATGGCAAGAGCGTACCGGGCAAGAACACAGCGAGACGCGCGTTATTAACAGAATGGAATGCGTTTGGCGGAATGATCAGATAAAGCAATGGATAAATGCAGATAGCCATATCTGTTAGTTTATTCGGTATAAAACTCTAAAAAATACGTTTACAAGCAGTATAGGCTGTTATATAATAGATTTGTGGTACATCAATATAAAAAATAAACAGGAGAATAATTATGAAAAAAACAACAGTATTTATAGTCGGCATTATTATAACGTTTATGAGTTTTGTACAGGTGTTTGCAGAAGATGCGACTATGGCCGCACGAACTGAATTCCAGATGCAAGAGGAATATATTCTTCCGACAGCATTGTATGACTTTTCTCAAGATGAGGCAGATAATCAAATTGAACTTTTGGCCTTAAATTCCGAAGCGGTTTCCGCTGAAATAAATAATATATTAACCACAGTTAAAGATGACATGACAGATGTCGAAAAAGCCCTGGTCGTACATGACTATATGGCGTTAAATTATAAATACGATTATGATAATTATTTAAACGATACAATTCCCTTCGAGTCGTATAGGATGGACGGTCTTTTAACAAATAAAACAGGAGTATGCCAAGCATATGCAGAAACATATAAATATATTATGAATTTATTGGGAATAGACTGTGTGGTAGTTTCAAGCGATTCCATGAACCATGCATGGAATATAATAAAAATTAACAACGAGTGGTATCATGTTGATGTTACATGGGACGATCCTGTATACGATCGTATCGGTAGAGCGCGACACGAATATTTTTTACTCAGCGACAGCGAGATAAAAAATAGAGAGCATTATGGGTGGACTACCAATGTTACAGCGGATGATACGACATATGATGATTATTTTTGGAAGGATATAGATTCTGCAATTATAATAAAAGATGGATATATATTTTATGTAGATGATCTTGGGATACGGAAAAAAACCGGGTTTAACGGTATATCCGAAATAATTTATCCGATGTTTAATGTTTTTTGGGAGGTGAAAGATAAGGAGGGATCTTTTTGGGTAGGCACATTCTCTGGGTTAGGTTATTATAATGACCGGCTATATTTTAATACTACGAATAGCATATGTTCCATAGATTTAAACGGTAGCGATTATAAAAAGCTCATATCTGTTGATACTTCAAAAATGGATATTTATGGATTGTATATGAACGGCTCTACAATTACTTTCGGCATGATGCCTGATCCTAACAGTAAGGAAAATATAGCATATATATACGATCTTGAAAACAAGATGGAGCAACAGCCGATAGAAATAGAACTCGTGTCGGCAAGCGCCGCAAACGGATCAATCGAAGTTAATTTTAAAAACTTGTCTAATTATACGCAGACTTTCGATGCAATGTGCGCTACATATGACGGCAATAATTGTTTAAAAGATATTGAGGTACTTCAAATAAAAATTAACAATAATTCGTCAGTAGAAACGACATTTGCATTCGATACAAGTTGGAGCTCATATAAAATATTTGCATGGGATAGCGCAAAAAATATAATTCCATTGGCAGAATGCATGGAAAGCAAATAAAAGCAGAACTATGTTGTATCTGAATTATAAATTAACAAAATTAGGGGGTTAGGGATATGAAAAAATTTGTTTCCATATTAATTTCGGTTACGATTTTAGTCGGCATGTTTACTTCTCTGAGCGTATTCGCTTTTAACGATATCGATAATCCGTACATTCATATATATTATGAAGAGATCGAGTATTGGCGCGATAAAGGCGTTGTCGAGGGCGACGGAGCCGGGAATTTTGAGCCGCTCAGGGCGCCGACGCGGGCGGAGCTTGTCAAGACGACGGTCTTAGCTTCGGGGATAACCGAGATAGAGGGCGCGCCCGAGCCGAATTATTCGGACGTAGAAGAGGACGACTGGTTTTATCCGTATGTCAGGATAGCGTATCAAAACGGGCTTATCGAGGATTCGGAAAGCGGGCTGTTTGAACCGGACAGAGAGATACGGGACTTCCGCGAGGCGGACGATATGTGTATGAGAGCGTTTTTAAAGCCGTCGCAGGCGAGATATGACGACGGTATGACCAGGAACGGGCTTATTCACGTTCTGACGCAGTTTGAGAACGAGACTCGAACGCTGATCCGCGTGGACGGTTCGATAGACGAGTCTCAGCCCCGGCGCTCGCTTTACAAAACGGTTAGCGAAGCGATCGCGGCCGCGCCGACGGCGGAGAGCGAGGCGTACGGAGCCGTTATCTATATCGCCCCGGGTACGTACAGGGAACGAGTGTGGATCGATAAACCGTATATCGCGATGGAGAAGGATCCGGAATATGTTTATACGACAGATGAGGTCAAACTGACCTATTATTACGGCGCGTCCAGAAACTATAAGAGCTACGACGCGCTGACGCCCGAGATGGAATATCCGTCCGAGGACGAGTTTGCCGACCCGGAGGAGTATGCGGCGGCGGTCGAAGAATACGAGAGCGCAAAGACCCTGCTCGACGGAAAGCCCTACGTCAAATCGGACGGCTATATCAGCGGCGTAGGCACGCAAAACAGCGCGAGCGTCACTGTGACCGAGGCGGCGCGCGGCTTTAGAGCTAAGGATATAACCTTTGAAAATTCCTACAACGTCTATATGACTGAGGAGGAGAAATCGGATATCTACGAGCCTGAGAGCGCAGACGACGTCGCGCTTTCGGAAAATCTCGACGAGAAAAACAGGAACGTCGCATGGTACGAGAGCGCGGCGGCAAGGCGGGTAGACGCGGCCGTGGGCGAAAATAAAACCGCTCAGACTCAGGCGGTCGCGCTGAGATGTTCGGCGGACAGAAGCTATTTTAAGGATTGTTCTTTCATAGGCAGACAGGATACGCTGTATATCAAGGATAAGGCGAGATGTTACTTTTTAGACTGTTACGTCGAGGGGACGGTCGATTTCATATTCGGAGACGCGAACGCCGTGTTCAACCACTGCGAGATAAGGAGCCGAGCGTATCCGAACGGCGGGTATATAACCGCGGGTTCTCATTCCGAGAACCAGAGCAGAGGTTATCTGTTCTACTGCTGCAAGCTGACGGGCGACGAAGAGCTGTCTCTGCTCGACAACGCGTCTAAGGTCAAGCTTGGCAGACCCTGGAGAGAAAACGCGCTGGTCGTATATTACAAGTGTTATATGGGCGACCATATAGCTGCGGGCGAGGACAGGTTTGCGGATATGAGCGGGAACTCGAGAGAGAACGCGAGATTTATGGAGATGAGCTCCCGCGATCTGGACGGGAATTATTTGGGCGCCGAGGTTTACGCGAGCTATGAATATACCGAAGATTGCAGATATAAGTTCATAAACGCCGACGAATATGTGAGCTCGGGATACGATAAGCTAAACGACAGGATGGCCGAGCCGGATAACTGGACGCCGTTGGCGACCCTTTTTGAAGTAACGCTTTTTGAATATTATGACGACGGCGAGATAGTAGACGGGGTTCCGGTATGGTACGACGGCAATAATATGTATCATATCCCGGAAATGTAGAGAGCGGCGGGACGTTCTCAGCATTCTCGAAATCGATATGAGGATAGTTTCAAAAGTTAAGGCGGTCGAGCGGGGCGCGGAGACTATAGACGGCGCGAGCGCTTAATAAACGTCGCGCAGACGCAGAGAGCGGCGCGCATAAATTAACGTTCGCCGCGGGGAGCTGTAAACAAAAAAATAAAGCGGATCTCGGTTAAAACTCGGGATCCGCATTTTATTAAACAAATCAATTTTCGCGATGCATTCTTTTAAGGCTCTCGTACGCGGCGCGGAACTCTTCCGGGATCTCGCTGGGATCCATATTTCGCGGAACGTCGGTCGTTCCGGCTTCCTTAGCGGTTTGGTAATACCAGCATTTGTAGTCGAGGACGTCGAGCGTGTTTTGAAGCTGGCGCATCTGCTCTTTAACGTTTTCGCGGCGTTTCAAAAGCAGTTCCAGCCGCTCGTTTATCGTCTCGTCGCCTTTTAGAGACATGTCGATATAGCGTTTTATATCCTTTATCGGCATTCCGGTTTTCTTAAGACAGTCTATTACAAACAACCATTCAAAATCTTTATCCTGAAACATTCGTATCCCGCCGCCCGATCTCTCGACAAACGGGAGCAGCCCTTCTTTATCGTAGTACCTTATAGTTGAAGGCGCGACGCCCAAAACTTTGGCGGTTTCGCCGACCGTATAAACCATATATCCGTATACCTCCGTTTCTGATTAAATAAAATCAAATATTTTCTGTAAAAGCGTTTAGTTTAAAGTTGACTTTAGCTCTTATGATAATATCTAACTTACAAATATATTGTAATCCATCCGAAAGGAAAAGTCAAGCTAAGAAGATCGAGACGCGGGTATTATTATCGAAACCCGGCGGGTTATTTCGGGCGCCGGAGATTAACAGAATATGAAAACCGCCGCGGTATAAAACGCTCGCGGCGGTCATGTTTTTTGTTCAATTAAAATATCCCGAATACGCTCGTTCCGCTGCCGCTCATCATAGCGATTCTGGCGCCTTTCGCCATAAGCCGCGCTTTGTATTCGGCTACGACCGGGTATGCCGGGATCGTCACGGTTTCGAGGATATTGCCCATATGCGAGATCATTTCGTCAAGGTTCGCGTTCCTGATCCCGGATACGATCCCGTCGATATCAAGACCGTCCGGCTTCTTGGTATAGTCGAGACGTTCGTATACCCACTTGGTGGATACGGATACTTCGGGCTTCATTATTTCATACCTGAACTTAGGCGGATCGGGAAGA
This sequence comes from Clostridiales bacterium, assembly GCA_019419865.1. Lineage (GTDB taxonomy): Bacteria > Bacillota > Clostridia > Monoglobales > Monoglobaceae > Roslinia. Next base: position 21,898 of record JAHZIG010000011.1, read on the forward strand.
GGGGTAAGGATCTCGCCTATGCCCTCGGCCAGAACGCAGCCGCCGTGTATGCAAAACGGTATGTCGGCGCCGTATCTGCAGCCAAGTTCCATCTTGTCGGCTAAGCTCAGCGGAGAGGCGAGGAGTTCGTTGAGTCCGTCGATAACTCCCGCGGCGTCGGCGCTGCCGCCGGCCATTCCGGCGCCCATAGGTATGCGCTTTTCGATGCGGATGTCCGCGCCGAACGGACTACCGACTTCGTCCAAAAACGCTCTCGCGGTCCTGTACGCAAGATTATCCGCGCCGAGCGGAATATCGGAATCTCCCGATATATTTATTACGCCGTCATCGCGCAGGCTAACGGTTACGATATCCGACATATCGACCTGCATCATGACCATGCGCACGTCGTGGTAGCCGTTCTCGCGTTTGCCGATAACGTCTATGCCGAGATTTATCTTAGCTTTGCAGTTTAACTTTATCTTATTTTCTGTTTTCTCTAAAATTTGCATTTTCTCCCCCGCCGGTATCCGGCCGCGCCGTATTTTTGTTAACGAAAGTTTAGATCCTTTTAGCTTCTTTTATAACGATCGGGGTCGAAGGATATCCGGAGCTGTTTCTCTCTATCTCCAAAAATCCGTCGACGGTTTCCATTCCCTCGGTCACTTTGCCGAATACGGCGTACTGTCCGTCGAGCTGAGGCAGGTCCGTGTAGCAGATATAGAACTGACTGCTCGCCGAGTCCGGGTCGCTAGATCTCGCCATAGCTACGGAACCGCGCTCGTGCGTAAGCGTGTTTTGCGTGAACCCGTTACTCGAAAATTCGCCCGGTATGGTCTCGTCGCTTCCGCCCGTGCCGTTGCCGTTAGGGTCGCCGCCCTGGGCTACGAAATCGTCTATGACTCTGTGGAAGGTCAGCCCGTTATAAAAGCCTTCGTCGACCAGCTTTAAGAAGTTGGCGCAGGTCTCGGGAGCTTGATCGGGATATACTTCTACCGTAAACGTCTTTCCATCTTCCATAGTGAATTGCACGGTGTTGGAATCCGCGGTCCCGGTCTGAGAATGAGAACAGCCCGTAAATACGCAGGCCGCGACGAGAGCCAGAAACAGCGACAGGGTTTTTAAAAGTTTGGTTTTCATATCGTTTTTTTCAGCCTTTCTGTCCGCATATTATTGTGATTCGTATGATTCGGTATCCTGCGGATCCGGATACCGCCCCAAAGCAAGCCGGTCTTAGACCCGCTTCGAATATTTTTATTATACATTATATAAAAATTATGTCAATAATATTCAGTAAGATATACCCGCCAAGATATATCCGCCGGGCGCGGAAACGACGGAGGAGAGGCGAAATCGGAACCTTTCGCGCGCCGCGGCGAATGACGCTCTGTAAATGAAACTTTGTTTCGGTTCGGCGGATGCAGCGACGATTCGCGTATTCGAATATAGACGTACATTTTGCGCCGCTTTGTTTTAAAATCTTATTAAGAATGTTAATAGAAAATTTACATAAAAATCTTGTATTTACAAAAGAATTATGCTATAATCTATTTTTAGTTTAGCCGTTGAACCGAGCTAACGTATTACGCGGCGAGTTTGACAGTACGCCGATAGAGTCGGCTTTGATAATAACGGAAGAGATAGCGCGATATGGCGGGTTCGAGTTAGGCTGCGGGACGGTTTTGCGGCGAAACATGGCTAAGACTTAAATTAACGTATGCGGCTGTTTGGGCGCCGCAAACATTTTGAGAATAGACTGCGTATGATTTCAATTTATAGATAGAGCTGAATAGGAGGCGAAGGAGTGAATAAATATTTAAAGGGGTTTGGTTTTTATTTTTTGCTGTTCGCGGTTATAATTGCGGTATTCGCGCTTACAAATATACCGAGCCAGGAGACTAAAGAGATTTATTCTGACCTTGTAGTAAAAATTCAAAATCATGAGGTAAAAGAACTTAGTATAGTAGACGACGTCGCCACCGCTACGTTAAACGACGATTCGGAGATAACGGTCGAGGTGCCGAGCTACGAGACCCTCAAGGAGGACGTCGGCTCTACGATGGACGATCAGATCAGAGACGGCTCGCTCAAAGTCGAGACGCCGCTGCCCTACAGTCCGCCGTGGTGGCTCACGCTGTTGCCGTCGGTCGGTTTGGTGATACTTCTGCTGGTATTTTGGTTCGTGTTTATGCAGCAGGCAGGCGGCGGCGGAGGCGGCGGCCGAGGCGTTATGAACTTCGGCAAGAGCAAGGCCAAGCTCACCACCGATCCTAAGCACAAAAAGACGTTTGACGACGTGGCGGGAGCGGACGAGGAGAAGGAGGAACTCAAGGAGATCGTAGAGTTCCTGAAATCCCCCGAGAGATTCCGTCAGCTCGGCGCGAGAATACCTAAGGGCGTGCTGCTCGTAGGTCCGCCGGGAACGGGTAAAACTCTGCTCGCCAAGGCCGTGGCGGGCGAGGCGGGCGTTCCGTTCTTCTCGATATCGGGTTCGGACTTCGTGGAGATGTTCGTCGGAGTCGGCGCGTCGCGAGTCAGAGACTTATTCGATAACGCTAAGAAAAATTCGCCGTGTATAATATTCATCGACGAGATCGACGCGGTCGGACGCCACAGAGGCGCGGGCCTTGGCGGCGGTCACGACGAGAGAGAGCAGACGCTCAATCAGTTGCTCGTAGAGATGGACGGCTTCGGCGTGAACGAGGGAATAATCATAATCGCGGCTACCAACAGACCGGATATCCTCGACCCGGCGCTCTTAAGACCGGGCAGATTCGACAGGCAGGTCGTGGTAGACGTGCCGGACGTAGCGGGAAGAGAGGCGATACTCAAGGTCCACACCAGAGGCAAGCCGCTCGGCCGCGACGTAAGACTGGACGTTTTGGCTAAGACCACGATCGGATTTACCGGCGCCGATCTTGAAAATCTTGTTAACGAGGCGGCTCTGGCAGCGGCGAGACAGAACAAGACCGAGATATCGATGCGCGATCTTGAAGAGTCGATCATGAAGGTCGTAGCCGGACCTGAGAAAAAGAGCAAAAAGATCACAGACCGCGAGAAGAAGCTCACCGCGTTTCACGAGGCGGGTCACGCGGTCGTATCCAAGATGCTGCCGACTCAGGACAGAGTCCATCAGGTGTCTATTATACCGAGAGGCCGCGCGGGCGGATATACGCTGTCTTTGCCTAAGGAGGATTCGAGCTACAACTCCAAGACCGAGATGATAGAGGAGATCGTAGTCCTGCTCGGCGGAAGAGTAGCAGAGCAGCTCGCTTTGGGCGATATAAGCACGGGAGCCTCCAACGACTTAGAGCGCGCTACAAAGATCGCCAAGTCCATGGTCATGAAGTACGGCATGAGCGAGAAGCTCGGCGCAAGGACTTTCGGCGGTCAGAATGAAGAGGTGTTCTTGGGGCGCGACTACGGTCACACCATAGACTACAGCCAGGAGACCGCGGCTTTGATCGACGAGGAGATACACGACATCATAACCGATTGCTATAAGCGGTGCGAGAGCATTCTGACCGAGAAGAAGGATAAGCTCGAGACCGTAGCTAACCTCCTGCTTGAGAAAGAGAAGATAGAGGCCGACGAGTTTGATATGATATTTGTAGATAACGACGCCAACGTTGAAAAAACGGAGGACGGCGGCGAAGCGAATACTACCGGCGGCGAGGAAACGGCCCCGGAGACCGGAGTTGACGAGTCGAACACTAAAGACGACGCGTCGAGACCGGTAAGCGGAAACGCGGAGTTTAAGAAGGAACCGTAAGTTTAATAGAGTCTGTTTTGGACGTATATAATTACCGCCGTCTGAGCGAGCGCCGCCCGGACGGCGGCGTTTTGTCTTAGACTCTCCGAGAGTCGGCGTTTAACCCTACGGAGTACGGTGAAAGTCAGTTATGGGATGCGTATCGACCGAGCCTGCCAAGCGGCGCGAGAGAGGCGATATTCGTTAAGGGGTTTAGTCTCCGCTCGACCGATTGTAATGCGATTGAATAATTATTCTGCCGAAACGGGGCGGATTTTTAGTTAAAGGTTATGTTTACAAGCATGAACATATGTGTTACAATATCACTGACACGGATAACGCGTGTCTATTTTTTTGGAAGTTTGTACTACTCAGGACGGGACAGGCTTTTAGGATATAATAATATACGAACATATTTTTATAAGCGATAACATATTGAAAGGATGATATAGGGATGGTAAGAGAGGATTTGCGAAACATTGCGATAATCGCCCACGTCGATCACGGCAAGACCACGCTGGTAGACGAGATGCTCAAGCAGGGCGGTATATACAGGGAGAATCAGGTCGTTGAGGAACGAGTTATGGATAACAACGACTTAGAGCGCGAGCGCGGAATTACGATCCTTGCAAAAAATACTTCGGTCTATTATCAGGGCATTAAGATGAATATAATCGACACGCCGGGACACGCGGATTTCAGCGGCGAGGTAGAGCGTATCCTTAAAATGGTCAACGGCGTAATCCTGCTTGTGGACGCCGCGGAGGGACCGATGCCTCAGACCAGGTTCGTGCTCCAGAAGGCGCTCGAGATGAATCACAGGGTCATAATAGTCGTAAATAAGATAGACCGTCCCGACGCCAGATTGGATGAGATACCGGACGAGATACTCGACCTGCTTATAGAGCTCGACGCGAACGACGAACAGCTTGAAAGTCCGATCATTTTCTGTTCGGGCAGAGCGGGAACCGCCTCGCTGTCCCAGTACGAGCCGGGCAAGGACCTGACGGTCTTGTTTGAGACGATAAAGAACTATATCCCCGCGCCCGAGGGCGACGAGAGAGGCCCGTTCCAGATGCTGGTATCCTCGATAGACTACAACGACTACGTCGGCCGTATCGGCATAGGACGCATAGAGCGGGGAATGGTTAAGCAGGGGCAGGAGGTGAGCGTCTGCGAATACCACGACAAGCACGAGCCGTATAAGGCTAAGGTCGTAAATATCTATCAGATAGACGGTCTGGGCAGAACCCAGGTGGACGGCGCCATGGTCGGCGACATCGTTTGTTTTTCGGGTATCCCGGACATAACCATAGGAGATACGGTCACGGCGGTGGACAATCCGGAGCCGCTGCCGTTCGTTAAGATCTCGGAGCCTACTATCGAGATGACTTTTTCGGTAAACGACAGTCCTTTCGCCGGCCGCGAGGGCAAGTTCGTCACGACCCGACAGATAAGGGACAGGCTTATGCGCGAGACGCTCAAAGACGTGTCGCTCAGAGTTGAGGACGGCGATAACACGGACAGTTTCAGGGTCGCCGGCAGAGGAGAGATGCATATATCGATCCTGATAGAGACGATGCGCCGCGAGGGCTACGAGTTCTCGGTAGGCACGCCGAGGGTGTTGTATAAGGAAAAAGACGGCGTGAGATACGAGCCGATCGAGAAAGTGACGATAGACGTTCCCGAGGATCAGATGGGCTCGGTCATGGAGAAGTTGGGTTCCAGAAAGGGAGAGCTTGTCAGCATGGCTCCGCAGGGGAGCAGGATGCGGCTCGAATATTTGATACCGGCGCGCGGTATGCTCGGCTACAGAAGCGAATTTTTGACAGATACAAGGGGCGAGGGCGTGCTGAACTCGGTGTTCTACGACTACGAGCCGTATAAAGGCGATATACAGAGAAGACATACCGGCTCGCTGGTGGCGTTCGAGACCGGAGAAGCCGTGGGCTACGGACTGTTTAAGGTCCAGGACAGGGGCGCGTTGTTTATCTCGCCCGGAACTCAGGTATACGAGGGCATGGTCGTAGGTCAGTCGCCTAAGGCGGAGGATCTGAACGTAAACGTCTGCAAGAAGAAGCAGCTCACTAATACGCGAGCGTCCGGAAGCGACGAGGCGCTCAAGCTGACGCCGCCGATCAACATGAGTCTCGAGGCCTGCCTCGAATTTTTAGCGGACGACGAGATACTCGAGGTGACCCCTGAGAATTTGAGGATAAGAAAGAGGATTCTCAATAATCAGCAGAGAGCCAAGGCGAGGAACAGGAAATAAGACGGGCTTAGGACGGACAAACCGCGTATAGCCGGGATTTTTTCATAATACCGAAAAAGATGAGGTAATTTTCGGCAAAGTTTGTGTAGATTATATAAGATTGAGAATAGCGCAAATTTTGGTATTGACATATAATATTATAAGCGCTATAATGCAGTTGTTGAACAAAGAGGTTCATGGCTAGAGAAGCCGTGGACCTCTTTTTTTATTCGCTGAAGAAGGGCATACCTTCTGAAGCGTTGATAAGCTTATCGTCGCACAGCGCAAAAACTAAGATTATTTTATGTTATTAGGAGGAGATTAGTTATGATCGATTCGGGAAACACTGGTTTCGTGCTTATCTGCGCGGCTCTGGTATTCTTTATGACGCCGGGCTTAGCGTTATTCTACGGCGGCCTGGTAAGAAGGAAAAATGTTGTTAATACCATGATGTCTTCGGTATTCCTTATCGGCGTGTCAATGGTATTATGGGTTTTGTTTGGTTATTCACTTTCGTTCAGCGGCAATGTCGGAGGTATTATAGGAAACCTCGACTGGTTTGGTTTAAACGGCGTTGGAATGGAACCGGGACCGTATTCCGATACAATTCCGAATCTGTGCTTTGCGGCGTTCCAGATGATGTTCGCGATCATAACCCCGGCGCTTATCACCGGTGCGACGGCGGGCAGAATGAAGTTTAAAGCGCAGTTTATCTTTATGATACTCTGGTCGTTTATAGTATACTACCCGATGGCTCACATGGTCTGGGGTACGGACGGTTTCCTCGGCACGGGATTCTTACACTCGGTAGACTTCGCAGGCGGTAACGTCGTACATATCAGCTCCGGCGTGAGCGCTCTGGTTCTTTGTATAATCCTTGGCAAGAGAAAGGGTTACGAGACCCAGTCGTACAGAACGCATAACGTTCCTATGGTAGCGTTCGGCGCGTGCGTGCTCCTGTTCGGATGGTTCGGATTTAACGCGGGCAGCGCTCTTGCGGCGGACGGTCTTGCGGCTCACGCGTTCATGACCACGGCGGCGTCCTGCGCGGCGGCTATAGTAACTTGGATGCTCATAGACGTTATAAAGACGGGAAAGCCCACCCTTATAGGCGCGTCTACCGGTATGGTAGCGGGTCTGGTCGCAATAACGCCGGGCGCGGGTTTCGTACCTGTTTGGTCGGCCGTTATAATCGGTATCGTGGTAGCTCCGCTCTGCTATTTCATGATCTCGTTCGCTAAGAAGAAGTTCGGCTACGACGACGCTCTCGACGCGTTCGGCTGTCATGGTATAGGCGGTATCTGGGGCGGTATCGCGACAGGCTTGTTCGGTCTCAGCTCGATCAACAGCGCCGCGGAGTGGAACGGACTGTTCTTTGGAGACGTTCATCTGTTCCTGGCTCAGCTCGCGAGTATCGTCATCACTATTGCGGTAGCGGTCGTTGGAACCTTGATCTGCGTTGGTATAACGAGAATATTCACAACTCTCCGCGTTACGCCGAGAGAAGAACAGATCGGCTTGGACGCTTCGGAGCACAACGAGAGCGCGTATCCGTCGTTCAACGGTTTGGATTAATAGGAACGGGAGGTTAGATTTCATATGATCAAAATAGAAGCAATAGTTAGAGAAGAGAGTATGGAAGACGTTAAGCAGGCGCTTCAAGACATCAACGTGCACGGTATAACCGTATACCAGGTCATGGGCTGCGGTACGCAGAAAGGCTATACCGAGTATGTAAGAGGTCAGAAGGTCGATATCAATATGCTTCCTAAAATAAAATTCGAGATAGTCGTCTCGTCAGAGGAATGGGAAAAGAAGACGATCGACGCTATACAAAAGGCCGCGTATTCGGGCGCGCCGGGAGACGGTAAGATATTCTCATACGAGCTTAAGAGCGCTATGAGGATCAGAACCAAGGAGACCGGCTACGACGCGATCCAACCGCGCGACGAATAAATAAGCCTAAACAGTTTTAACTGCCCAAATATATTGCATTGGAGAGGGCCTGCGCAGGTCCTCTCCTCCTTTTTATTCTGTACGCGGTCGCCGGATACCGGACGCGCGGGCGCGTTTCGTCTAAGAAATTGATATTTTCCACAAAGATCGCGCGCTTGTTTCTCAAACCTTTCATTAATGTCATTAATTGATATGGTTAAACATCTTGATAATTTATTATTTTTTTGAGTATAATAATATTAACAGAACCCGACGCGCATACTGGCGATGCGGACCGCGTCGGGTCGTTTTATTTGTCCGAAAGTCGGCGTAATTGATATTTTTCACAAAGATTGTGCATTTTTTAACGATATAATTGTTAATAAAATATTGACGATTTTAGATTTAAGGTATATAATAAATAAGATGTTGAATAAATTTTATTTAAAATGAATGAGTTTTTTATTCAATACGGCTGTTTTTAAGTATCATCCCCGTTTAAATATATATAAAGGGCGTACTTTTAAGAAGAATTAAGCTTTATTCCCGGGCGGCGGAGCGCCGATCGTCGGCTAAAGCGCGGTTCGTTTATTGAAAATCGCGGCCGTATGGCGTCCGTAAGCGTCGTATATATGCGGCTTAGGACGTTAAATAAAATATGAATATTATAAATTTAAGTATATAAACATTTGGAGGTATTAGAAATGAGCAGAGTGTACAACTTTTCGGCCGGACCGTCGATGCTTCCGGTAGAAGTACTCGAAAGAGCGCAGAAGGAGATGCTGGAGTACGGCGACAGCGGTCAGTCGGTAATGGAGATGAGCCACAGAAGCGCGGAATATAAAGAGATAATCGACAAAGCCGAGGCGACTCTCCGCGAGATCATGAATATTCCCGATAACTATAAGGTAATGTTCCTTCAGGGCGGCGCGTCTACGCAGTTCGCTATGGTTCCTATGAATCTCGGAAACAAGACCAAGACCGCCGACTATATCACCACGGGTCAATGGGCTAAGAAGGCGCTTGCCGAGGCTAAGCATTTTGTTACGGCTAACGAGATAGCTTCAAGCGCGGATAAGACGTTCAGCTATATCCCCGAGGTGGATAAGAGCATGCTGACGCCCGGCGCGGACTATGTACATATCACATACAACAACACCATATACGGCACGCACTATAACACCATGCCCGACTTCGGCGACGCGGTAGTAGTCGCTGATATGTCGTCGAGCATCCTCTCCGAGGAAGTGGATATAGACAAATTCGGTCTGATCTACGCGGGCGCGCAGAAGAACATGGGTCCCGCGGGCGTCACGGTCGTTATAATGAGAGACGACCTCATAGGCGACGCTATGGACATAACACCGACCATGCTGAAATACGACACCCATTCCGAGAACGGCTCGATGTATAACACCCCGCCGACGTACGGCATATATATCTGCGGCCTCGTATACGAGTGGATAAAGGATATGGGCGGCGTGAAGGTAATGCACGAGAAGAACGTTAAGAAGGCGGAGATTTTATACGACTTCCTCGACAATTCGAAGATGTTTAAAGGCACGGTAGTTCCCAAGGACAGATCTCTGATGAACGTGCCGTTCGTGACCGATTCGGACGATCTCAACGCTAAGTTTATAAAAGAAGCTAAGGCGGCCGGTTTTGTTAACCTCAAGGGTCACAGAACGGTCGGCGGTATGCGCGCGAGCATCTATAACGCTATGCCGTACGAGGGCGTTAAGGCCTTAGTCGACTTTATGGCTAAGTTCGAGAAAGAAAACTAATATAAGCGCCGACAGGTTTTATGAAAGAAGGTAATTTTAATGTATAATATATTGACGCTCAATAAGATATCCAAGGTGGGTCTTGGAAAGTTAGGAAATAAATATAACGTCTCGGACGAATGTTCCAACCCGGACGGAATAATACTGAGAAGCTATAAGATGCACGACATGGAACTTCCCGAATCGCTCAGAGCGGTGGCGAGAGCCGGCGCGGGAGTAAACAATATACCTATCGACAAGTGCAGCGAAAAGGGTATCGTAGTGTTCAACACCCCGGGCGCGAACGCTAACGCGGTAAAGGAGCTGGTTATCTGCGCGCTGCTGTTGTCTTCAAGAAAGATAGTTCAGGGAATAGAATGGGCTAAGACCTTGATCGGCGAGGGCGACAACGTAGGTTCGCTGATCGAGAAGGGTAAGTCGAATTTCGTCGGTCCCGAGATAGAGGGCAAGACGCTCGGCGTCGTGGGCTTGGGCGCTATCGGCGTTAAGGTCGCGAACGCGGCGCACCATCTCGGTATGAACGTGGTCGGTTTCGATCCGTTCCTGTCGGTCGACGCGGCGTGGAACCTCACGAGATTCGCCGAGAGAGCGAACAGCCTCGACGAATTGTTGACCAAAGCGGACTACGTGACCATACACGTTCCGGCTACTCCGTCGACTAAGGGTATGTTCGATTCGGAAGCCTTCGCTAAGATGAAGAAGGGCGCGAGACTGATCAATTTCTCGAGGGATTCGCTGGTAGACGAGGCGGACGTTCAGGCGGCGCTCGAGAGCGGCGACCTCAGCGCGTACGTTACCGATTTCGCGAGCGAGGCTCTGCTTAAGAACGATAAGGTAATTTGCATGCCTCACTTGGGCGCTTCGACTCCCGAGAGCGAGGAGAACTGCGCGGTCATGGCGGCGGAGGAGATTAGCGATTTCCTGGAAAACGGAAATATCAAGAACAGCGTCAACTTCCCGAACTGCGACATGGGCGCTCTTGGCGCGGGGAGCAGAATAACGATAATGCATAAGAACGTTCCCAATATGATAAACGCTATTACCGACGCGATCGCTAAAAAGGGCATGAACATCGAGCATATGCTCAATAAGAGCAAGGGCGATTACGCGTACACGATTTTGGATATCGCGACCAAGATAGACCCGGCGTTCGGCGGCGAGCTTGAAAAGGCCGAAAACGTGATCAAGGTAACGATCCTTTAATTTATTAGGTATTTTAACGCTTCGTATCAAGATACAGGATATGCGCGGGAGCGTGGTCTTCCGCGACCTGATCGCGATACGGAGCGAATATAGAAGATAATCGAATATGGAGCGTGGTAGATGGTTGCGCGCGTCCGTTTTGGGCGCGTGAGGAAAGTCCGAGCTCCGCAGGGCAGGGTGCAAGCTAACGGCTTGTGGAGGCGACTCTAAGGAAAGTGCAACAGAAAGATACCGCCGCGGGATCTGTCCCGCGGTAAGGGTGAAAAGGCGAGGTAAGAGCTCACCCGCCTCTATGGAGACATAGGGGCGCTGTAAACCCCACCCGGAGCAACGCCTGACCGGGAGATTAAGCTTGCCCGGCGTCTCCCAAGATTGGCGGCTGGAGGCGCGCGGCGACGCGCGTCCAAGATAGATGACCATCCTAATGACAGAACTCGGCTTATTCCACGCTCCGAACGTAGATGTTAGGGATTAGGGATTAGGAAGTAGGCGGTAAAATGAGCCGCTGTAACGCCTGGCGCTTGCGTCTGCGGAATGAAATACGTTGTTTTTCTAAACGGCTTCAGAGGCCGTTTTTTGTTTACAGAAACGTTTTCACACCCTATTCGCTATTCGCTAATCCCTAATCCCTACGTTGCGTCGGTTGTTCCGACACCTACCGAAAGGGGGTGTTGATATGTGTGATATTGAAATAATATTAGTTTTGATATTGTTGATCATTATTTACATAAAGAAATAACCGCCACGTTAGCGCCGTGACGGTTAATCTAACAAATTATAACCTTTGCGGGATGACTTCTGTCATTCCCTTTTGTACTATTATTATAACACTTAAATCGTTAGGCGTCAAGAGGTGATTTGGTGACGGCTGAGAATTCGCAAACAAGAGCCTAAAATAAATATTGTCTGCGGAAGAAACACTCTGTTTTCCCATTACGCCACAGTCGCCGTTTCCGCGCCGCAACAGCGTTTTCACACCCTAATCCCTAATTACTAATCCCTAATCTCTACGTTGCTACGTTGCAGGTACGATCAGCGGTTTTATATTGTCCTCCGAATCCCAGATAAACACTTTTACGGTCTCGTTGTCCGCGGCGCCTCTGTCGATTACGTATACGACTTCGGAGCCGGTCGCAGTTTCGTGAGATATGGTTCTGGTTCGGACGTCGGTCAGCGTTCCGTTCTCGCCGTAGTAGGCTATTATGATCGCGTCGTCGTCCGCCGCGTCCATGTTCTTGATTACGGTAAAGGTCGTCTCGGTATCGGTCGCCGAAAGCCCGCTTATCGTATACGGCTCCTGCGGCGCGGTATATCTCTCAAACTTAGCCGCGCAGAATCTCGCTTTTGAGCCGTCGAGATAGAAGTAGTAAGTCTTTCCGGCCTCAAGCTCGACCTGACACTGGATAGGCACGCTTGAACCTACGCATTCCTGTACGTATATATTCTCGGTAGTCGGATCCGCCGCGCCCTCCGGAACAACGTAGAACGTCTTAGTGTTCGATACGGAATATGCGTATAACGTAAACACGCCGTTCTCGGGAGCGGTATACTTGAGCGCGGTACCGACGGCCGTTCCGGACTCGGCGTTCCAACCGCCGTTGATATTCTCTCCGTCCTTGCGGGTCACCGCGTAGTCGTAGACCGAACCGTCCGGGAAAGTGACTTCGTTGCTGAGCGATCTGTCGAATGAGATCACGTTAGACAGTCCGGGCATAAGCTCGGTCCCCGCCGGTTGGTTTAAGTTGCCGGAATTAGCCGTCCAGCTTGACACCGTTTCCAAACCGGATACGTATTTCTCAAACTTAGCCGCGCAGAATCTCGCTTTTGAGCCGTCGAGATAGAAGTAGTAAGTCTTTCCGGCCTCAAGCTCGACCTGACACTGGATAGGCACGCTTGAACCTACGCATTCCTGTACGTATATATTCTCGGTAGTCGGATCCGCCGCGCCCTCCGGAACAACGTAGAACGTCTTAGTGTTCGATACGGAATATGCGTATAACGTAAACACGCCGTTCTCGGGAGCGGTATACTTGAGCGCGGTACCGACGGCCGTTCCGGACTCGGCGTTCCAACCGCCGTTGATATTCTCTCCGTCCTTGCGGGTCACCGCGTAGTCGTAGACCGAACCGTCCGGGAAAGTGACTTCGTTGCTGAGCGATCTGTCGAATGAGATCACGTTATACAGTCCGGGCATAAGCTCGGTCCCCGCCGGTTGGTTTAAGTTGCCGGAATCAGCCGTCCAGCTCGAGACAAGCTCGGTCGAAGGCTCCGGAGTCGCGTCCGGGTCGGGGGTTACGTCCGGATCCGTACTCGGGTCGTAGTCGGGAACGTTGGGATCGTAATCGGTATTTCTCACATACGAGCCGTCGGCTAAAGCGTTGGCGTATTCCTCGATGTAGAGGTAGCCGCTCGCCGCGGTATCCAGCGCGTCCGTCTTATCAAATTTATCTAATCCGTTTTTGTCTTCCCACTCGTTCGGAATACCGTCGTTGTCGCTGTCCTTAGCCTTTACTCCGGTAAGTTCGGGATAGCCGCCGACGTCGCTCGGCGAGTCTATCAGACCTTTATTGCCGTAAGTCGACGTGCGGCCTCTTACTTCTTCAATTATCCTCGTATCGACTTCGTCGCGTACTATGCTGGCTCCCGCGTCCGCGAGTACCGATTCATACGCTTCCTGAGCGGTCTCGGTCTCTACCGGGTAGTCGTCCGCGTATCTGAAGTGTACGGTCTTCGCGTCTTCGGTAAGATTTGAATCTGTCCATATATTATAGTTTTTGGTATTTTCATCCTTGTCCACGCCCTTGGCGTTGTCGTTTGTGACGGTGGAGCTTCCGTCTACGTAGTTGCCGCTGACGTACAGATCGGTAGACCAATCGTAGTATATGCCGTTTCCGGACGAGGAGAGCTGGAATATCCTCGATCTAACGTTCGAGTTGGTGGCCGGACCGTATTTGTAGTAACAGTTCACTATGTTTACGGGAGCGCCGTTCTGGCCGCCGTACGCGGAGTTGCCGCCCCAGTTATAGATAACGTTGTTCCTAAGATCGGTGAGGTCGAGCTGTTTAGTGTAATCCGACGCGTCGAGATCGCCCATATCAATCCTGGGATTTCGGCTGTCGTGATGCGCTAAAAGGTTGTGATGGAAGCTTGCGTTTACTCCGCCCCAGATGCCGCCGTAGCCGTGGGAATCTTTGGCGTGAACCGAGTTCTTAAGACTTTCTGATATTATGCACCACTGCATTGTGAAGTTGGTATTCTCATAGAATGAAGCGCATTCGTCTACCGACCAGCTCATTGTACAGTGGTCGATTATTACGTTGTTTATCCCTCTTCCGCCGAGAGTGTCGTCTTCGACGGATTTAGCGTCCCCCATCCTGAATCTGAGATAGCGGAGTATCACATTGTCGCCGTATATACCGACCGTGTTGTCCTTGATGCATATACCGTCGCCGGGCGCGGTCTGGCCGAGTATCGTCAAGTTGTCGCCGATAATGCTGAGCGCGTTTACAAGTTCGATGTTGCCGGCCACGTCGAAGACGATTATCCTGTTGGATTCGGACACCGCGTCCCTCAGCGTGCCCCGGCTCCCGTCGTCGGTCAGCTTTGTGACGTGATAGACCTCCGTCTCCTCGGCGCCTCTCGCGCCGGTCGTCCACATTCCGCCGCCCTCGGCGCCCGGAAACGCGGCGAGTTTTACGTTCTCGTCTATCGCGGCCGCGGGAACCGCCGGAGAACATACGGTCGATAGGATCGTGCACAGCGCGAGAATCAACGCGAGTTTACCGAAAATTTTCCTCTTCATAAACTTTCCCTCTTCCTTGTAGTTTTAAATATATTAACTTTATTTATTTTTTGATTATAAATTTTGTAGTATTTATACATATTTTATTTTATAGCATAGCTCATGTTTAGTCAATTGTATTAAGAATAACAAGAAAAAAATCTAAATTTATCTCAATATATCTGTAGTTAAAATTTGGGAATAAATACGGATCGATAAAACGTCGGACCTCGGCGGGCGCTAAACTTTTGTATAGACGGTATTCGGCGTCAAGTATAGCGGAGCCGGTTCCGGAAAAAGGAGCGCGCGAAGATTTGCGATTTAAGATACAAACGGCGGTCAGGCGAAAACCTAACCGCTATATTTTTATTATATCAACCACGCAGGCACAATCAAATTTTCCCTGCTCAGCGCCGACAACTCGTTTTTCATACATATCACAGCGCCTACGCCGCGGGGGACGGTTGCTTTATCCAGCAAAGAGAACGCCTTTATCATACCGTTGTTGGGCGAGGCTGATTTTTTGATCTCGATCGGGTGAAGCCGTCCGTCGCTTTCCATGATAACGTCGATTTCCCGCGCGTCCTTGTCCCGATAATAATACAAATACGGCTCTTTTCCCGCGTTGTAATAGGACTTTACGATCTCGCTCACAACATAGTTTTCAAAGATAGCCCCGTTCATGGCTCCGCTTTCCAATGTTTCCGGACTGCTCCATTTTGTGAGATATACCGCAAGTCCGCAATCGGTAAAATACAGCTTCGGCGTTTTGATCGCGCGCTTCAGCGCATTATTGGAATAGGGACGCAAATAGAAAATCAGTCCTAACGTTTCCAAAATCCCCAGCCATTTTTTCGCTGTCATTTGGTCAATGGAAGCGTCTCGGGCGATTTCCGCAATATTTAAAAGCTGGGAAGTTCTTGCGGCGACGGCGGTGATGAATTGCAGGAAATTCAAACTGTCAACGGCGGGTAACAAGTCTCTGACGTCTCTGTTAATATAGGTCGATATATAGCTGCTGTAAAAAATATCGCGGTTGGAGTATGTTCCGCTCGCGATCGCCGGCATAGAACCGCGCCAGATACGTTCGAACATCTGCATAAGATCGGCGCTGTCCGCCTTGCTCTGTTTTTGCTTTAAGCGCTCCAAATCCGGCTTGAACGGCTCGTTTACACAATGGTTGTAAATCTCGTTCTGCGAAAGGGAGGATAAATTCAGAACGGCAACCCTGCCCGCTAAACTTTCCTGGATCCCCTGCATGAGTTTAAACGCCTGCGAGCCCGTCAGCCAGAATTCACCCGGAGTATGGTTTTTATCTACCATGATTTTAATATAGGTAAATAATTCCGGCGCATATTGTACTTCGTCGATTAAAATTGGCGTACCGTAGGTCTGGAAGAATAATTCCGGGTCGGTTTTCGCAAGCTGTCTCGCATTAAGATCGTCTAAAGTAACATATGCGCGCCCGGTTCCCTCCATCAGCTTTTGAAGCATGGTCGTCTTGCCAACCTGTCTTGGACCGGTAATTAAAATAGCGGGATATTCGGAGGAAAGCTCTGTCACCAGCTTTTCCATGTCTCTTTTGATGTACATAAAAACACCTCGTTTCGGCCAATCTATGTTTTAGTTATATTATAGCCGAAATTCTTAGAAAAATCAATAGTAACCATAAAAAAGACCGACCCGGATTCCAACATCGGGTCGGCGTCGCCGCGTCGTTCGTTTTATTGCGCGCCTCGAGCCGAGGGCTCGGGAATACGCGGCTTATCCCGCGCCGCGCGTTTAAAATATCCGCTTCTGTTCCGCTCGGCCGGGATCCGCGCGCCGGCCGAACTTATATACGTCGGCGCTTTGTTTATATATTACACTTTATTCTACAGCGTGAGTACCGCTATGTCGCAGCCCATCAGGTACGCGACCATCTGAACGCTGATATAGAGCGTGCCGTTATACATGCATATCGAGCCGGCGTGCACTCTGCCGCCGCTCGAGGAGAGCAGTTCGGTCTCCTCGCCGTTTACGGTTATAGTCGTCATATCTAAAAAGCTTGTGACCGGAGACAGTTTAGCGTCCTGAGACGGAGCGGGTTTTTCGTATGCGAACGGGGTATAGCTATCCGACAGCTCTATCGGCGTCGCCGGGCCGTAGGTAAACTCAAATACGTTGTCGCTGAGCGTCCACTCGCCGTCGAATATCCTTGCGAAGTCGTCGAAGCTGATCATCATAGTATTGTCCTGGTTGGTTATCGCTTTGACCGGGGTATCTATATACGAATTACTGAAATTCGTCATATCCCTTACTATAGTGACTATCGCCTCTGTCTCTACGCCGAAGTTGACCCATTGGTCGCAGTTATCCGAGGTCTGGGTAACCGTTCCGAGCGGGGTGTCGAAGCTGTATGTCTGCGTATCTTCCGGGTTCGCCGCGTCCATCGCTTCCGCCGCGTCGTATATCCGAACCAGCACTGCGAGCGCCTGCTCTTCGGTATAGGTATCCTTGGGCGCGAATCTGTTATCGCCTACGCCCTCCATAAAGCCCATGTTGCAGATCGTCTGGACGGAGTTCAACGCCCAGTCCGATATATCCGATAAGTCGGAGAAGTCGAACCATATCTCGGTAGCGGCCATCGGCTTAACCTTATTTATCATGCGCAGTAAGATGGTAGCGGCTTCCTCGCGGGTGAGGCTGTCGTTCGGCGCGAACTCGGTCTCGGACTTGCCGTTTATGATCCCCATACCGCAGAGGAACGTGACCTTCATATTATCGACGTCGGTGAATTTACACAGGTCGGGGTCGGAGCTAAGCTCGCCGTCGGCTATATGCGACATGAGATTATAAACCGACGCGCAGAAATCTTCGCGGTTTATCGGCTGAGTCAGGTCTCTGCCGGTCGGGTCGTTGTCCGGAAGCCTGAGATCCCAGGCTTTCTCCACGCTTTCGGCCGCCCAGTCGGAGACGGTATAGTCAGCCGCGAATACCGACGCCGCGGACGTTGACGCTAAAATGCATACCGCAAGTATGGTTGATATTAGTTTTTTCATAAGTTGTTACCTCCCTTGATTTTTATGCGGATATTTTTAGTTTAATTTTATTCGGATTTATATTTATATTCATTAGACGTTTATACCGCTGTTTGGTTCCCCCAAACGCTAAATTTTTCATATTTCAAATAAGATCATCATACCGGTCTAAACACGCCGATAATTTTTACTGTAACTTACGAAACAAGTATAACACAGACGCGCGGCGCTTGCAATCGCTTTAGGCTGCGATCTCAATAATGCAAATAAAAAAGGACCGCCGCGGGGGCGATCCTAAAATATATCGAAAGCTTACGCTTCCCATTTCCAGTCTCTGATCTCGGGCATGTCCAAGCCGTACTCCGCGATGTACTGCTTGTGTTCTACCAGCTTGTCTCTCATCTTCTGGAGGAGATAAGCGCCTCTGTTGCCGAGCTGGGGCAGGTGGTTGATTACCTGCTGAACGAGGTGGAATCTGTCGATCTCGTTCTGAACTCTCATATCGAACGGGGTGGTTATCGTACCCTCTTCCTGATAGCCCGCAACGTAGAGATCGCGGTTTCTTCTGTGATACAGAAGCTCGTGTATCAGCGTGGGATAGCCGTGGAAAGCGAATATGATCGGCTTATCCTTGGTAAACAGCGCGTCGAACTCGGTGTCCGTCAGACCGTGCGGGTGCTTGGTGTGCGGCTCGAGCTTCATAAGGTCGACGACGTTGATGAATCTGATCTTTATCTCGGGCATTTCCTTGCGGAGTATCGTGACCGCCGCGAGCGCCTCGAGGGTCGGGGTGTCGCCGCAGCAAGCGAGCACTACGTCCGGCTCTTCGCCCTGGTCGTTGCTCGCCCATTCCCAGATGCCTATGCCCTGGGTGCAGTGCTTGACCGCCTGTTCCATCGTCAGCCACTGCGGACGCGGGTGCTTGGACGCTACCATAACGTTTACGTAGTTTCTGCTGCGTATGCAGTGATCGAAGCAGGAGAGGAGGCAGTTAGCGTCGGGCGGGAGGTACATGCGGACTACGTCGGCCTTCTTGTTTGCGACGTGGTCGAGGAATCCCGGATCCTGATGCGTGAAGCCGTTGTGATCCTGCTGCCATACGTTGGACGACAATATATAGTTGAGCGAAGCTATCTTCTGTCTCCACGGCAGTTCGGACGTGACCTTGAGCCATTTTGCGTGCTGGCTGAACATCGAGTCTACGATACGGATAAACGCCTCGTAGCTCGCAAAGAAGCCGTGACGGCCTGTGAGCAGGTAGCCTTCGAGCCAGCCCTCGCACATATGCTCGCTGAGCATACCGTCCATTACGCGGCCGTCGTGAGCGAGAAATTCGTCGTTATCCTTAAGCTCCGCGTTCCAGTCGCGGTTCGTCTCCTCGAAGACCTTGCCGAGCCTGTTGGACATGGTCTCGTCGGGACCGAAGATCCTGAAGTTTCTGCTCTCCTTGTTGAGCTTGAATATATCGCGTACGAAGCCGCCGAGCTCTATCATATCCTGAGCCTCTACCGCGCCCGGAGCCGGAACGTCCACCGCGTAGTCGCGGAAATCGGGAAGTCTTAAGTCTCTGAGCAATAGGCCGCCGTTTGCGTGCGGGTTAGCGCCCATTCTGCGGTCGCCCTCCGGAGCGAGAGCCTCGAGTTCGGGGATCAGGCGTCCGTTTTCGTCGAACAGTTCTTCGGGTTTGTAGCTGAGCAGCCAGTCTTTGAGCATGTCGAGATGTTCGGGCTCTTCCATGGTCATCGGAACCTGGTGAGCGCGGAACGTGCCCTCTATCTGCTTGCCGTCCACTACTTTCGGACCCGTCCAGCCCTTGGGTGTTCTGAGAACTATCATCGGCCAGATCGGACGCTCGGATACGTTATTCTCTCTTGCGTTCTTCTGAATAGCCTTGATCTCCTCTATTACCGTGTCCAAAGTCTCGGCCATCAGTTTGTGCATCGTCATCGGGTCGTCGCCCTCGACGAAATACGGCTTCCAGCCGCAGCCCTCGAAGAATTTGGTTACTTCTTCTTTCGAGATACGCGAGAATATCGTCGGGTTGCTGATCTTATATCCGTTTAGATCGAGTATAGGCAGGACTGCGCCGTCCGTTACCGGGTTCAAGAATTTATTCGAGTGCCAAGCGGTCGCGAGCGGTCCGGTCTCAGCCTCGCCGTCGCCTATAACGCAGGCGGTTATGAGGTCGGGGTTGTCGAATACCGCGCCGAAACTGTGCGCCAGCGAATAACCGAGCTCGCCGCCCTCGTTGATCGAACCGGGAGTCTCGGGAGCTACGTGACTCGAGATACCGCCCGGGAACGAGAACTGCTTAAACAGTTTCTTCATACCCTCTTCGTCGCGGCTGATGTTGGGATACACCTCGCTGTACGAGCCTTCAAGATATGTATTCGCGACCATGAAGTTGCCGCCGTGTCCGGGACCCGAGATATAGATCATGTCCAGGTCGTACTTCTTGATAACGCGGTTTAAGTGCACGTATACGAAGTTCTGACCCGGCACCGTTCCCCAGTGTCCCACGATCTTTTTCTTAACGTGGTCCATCGTAAGCGGCTCCTTAAGAAGCGGGTTGTCGAGCAAGTAGAGCTGTCCCGCCGCGAGGTAGTTGGCCGCGCGCCAGTAAGCGTCCATCTTCTCAAGATATTCTTGAGTAAGAGGCTGCTTCTCAATACATTCGTTGTTTGCGTTAGACATTTGCAATCCTCCTATGATTGATAATTTGATATGTTTTATTTTCACTGTTAAAATTTTATCATGTTTGTATCAAATGTCAATATCAAGCGTGTTAAATTTTTGTCAAACAAAAATAATTTTATGTATATAGCAAAAACGACTGAAAAAAGTCGAAAAATATGTTTATTTTGCCTATTAAAATTTGGTATATCCGGCGCGACGCCGCGTATACGGAGGGGCTTTCGGCCGGGGGAGCGGGAGGATATATAATGTTGACTTTTGGAGATAACTAAGATAAAATATAATCTAACGCAGAGTAGACCCGTTTGGGGCGCGGTCGTTTTCGCGGTTTGACGTCCGCTTACCGGCGCCGCCCGAGCGGTATAATATTATTTTAGAGAAGAGCTTGTAAGGAGATCGGTTATGAAAGTTTTAATGGCGACGATGAAACTGGACATAGGCGGAGCCGAGACGCATATAGTGGAGCTGTCCAAGGCGCTTAAAAAGAGGGGCGTGGACGTGTGCGTGGCTTCGGCCGGGGGCGCGTATCAAAAGGAGTTGGAGGAAGCGGGGATAAAGCATTTTACGGCGCCGCTCTCGACCAAGAACCCGATCGACGCGTTTAGATCGTACAGAATACTTAAGGATATAATAGTAAACGAAAATATAGACGTAGTCCACGCGCACGCGAGGATACCCGCGTATATATGCGGCCTTATAAGAAAGACGGTGGACTTTAGGTTCGTAACCACAGCGCACTGGGTGTTCTCGACCAAGTTCCCGTATAATCTCCTGACCAACTGGGGCGACCGCTCGCTTGCGGTCAGCGACGACATCAAGAAATATCTTATCGACAACTACGGCATAAATCCCGGGAATATCCGAGTCACGATAAACGGGATCGACACCGATAAGTTCTCCAAGGACGCCGACTATAGCGACATAGCCGAGGAGTTCGGCTTAGAGCCCGGCAAGCGCCGGATCGTCTACGTGAGCCGTATGGATAGCGACAGGAGCTTCGCGGCGCACAAGCTGATCGAGATCGCGCCGCGGCTGTATAACACTATCGGCGACTACGAAATGGTGATAGTCGGCGGCGGGAACGATCTTGAAAATATAAAAGCCGAAGCGGAAGCCGCAAATTCGGCGATAGGCCGCGAGGTAATCAAGATCGCGGGCGCGAGGACGGACGTGAATAAATTCGTCGCGAGCGGCGACGTATTCGTAGGCGTGAGCCGGGCGGCGCTCGAGGCGATGGCCGCGGAGAAGCCGTCTATAATAGCCGGAAACGAGGGGTATATAGGCATATTCGACGAGGACAAGCTCAAGGTCTCGATAGACACCAACCTCTGCTGCCGCGGCTGTAAGCAAACGACCGGGGATAAGCTGCTCAAAGATCTGCTGACCCTGTTTAATTCCTCAAAAGAGGAGCTGGAGCGGCTCGGGAGCTACGCCAAGGCGACGGTCGAGAAATACTATTCGCTGAGGACGATGGCGGACGACGCGATCAAGATGTATATCTCGATCATAAAGTATAAGCCGATCAACGATATATCTATAGACGAGTTCGAGGGGATAGACGAATATTTGGCAAGGCCGACGATCAGGAAAAAGGGCGAGATCGACGCGATGATCTCGGGGTATTACGGTTTCCACAACAGCGGCGACGACTCGATACTAAGGGCGATTATCGAACAGCTCAGCTATATAAAGCCGGACATAAATATCCTCGCGCTCTCGAACAAGCCGAAAGAGACGAGATGCGTATACGGCGTAAACTCGATCCACCGCTTTAATCTGCCGGGGATATTCATAAAGGCGCTCCGTACCAAACTGCTGATAAGCGGCGGGGGCAGTCTTATCCAGGACATAACGAGCGAGAAGTCTCTGACCTATTACCTTGGGATAATCCGGCTCGCGAAGCTTTGCGGCGTCAAGGTCATGCTCTATGCCAACGGGATAGGACCTATAAACAATAAGCGGAACTATAAGCGGATAAAAAAAGTCCTCGACAAGGTGGATCTGATCACTCTGCGCGAGGAATCTTCCAAGAAAGAGCTCGAGACGATAGGGGTCGTAAATCCCAACGTGATCGTCACGGCGGATCCGGCGTTTACGCTGGCGCCCGTGGACGACGATATAGTCGACGGCCTGCTGTCCAAAGCGAAGCTTCCGGAGAACGCGAAATATTTTTGCATAGCCGTGAGACCATGGAAGAGGCTGGACGCGGAGTTTGAGAAGAACCTTGCGATCGCGGCGGAGTACGTCAAGGATAAGTACGGCTACGAGGCGGTGTTCATACCTATGCAAAGCCCCAAGGATATGGGGATATCCGAAAGGATAAGCGCTATGATACCCAACACCGGCTATATCCTGAGCGATTCGCCGACGCCGGCGGAGATACTCGGAGTCGTAGACCGCGCCGAGTTCATCATGGGAATGAGGCTGCATACGCTGATATACGCCGCGAAGATGCGCACGCCGGTGATCGGCCTGATATACGACCCCAAGGTCGAATCCATAATGAAGAGCATGGGTCAAAAATACGCGCTCAGCGTCGAGGATCTTAATCCGGTAACGCTCGAGGGCTTCGTAGACGAGGTCGTGCGCAGCAGAGATCAAATAGTAGACGAGCTGAGCGAGGCCGGGGACAAGGCCATAGACCTTGCGAACGAGAACGCCTCGCTCGCGATAGATCTGATAGAACAAAGAGATTAGCGAATAGAAAAAATATAAAACGTATAGAGGTAACAGTCGCTTTTGAAAGCGTAGCCGACAGCGACATACGTACGCCTCAGTTTGCGCGGCAAGCAGTCCGCGCATATTTTTTTGCAGAATGACGGGGACGAGCGTCCGCCTCGCGATATAAAAAGGAACTCGCTGAAATGCGCGAGTTCCTTAAATAAATAATATAATAAAAATAATACAATAATACCGCGTATTAACGATACCGCGTGTCGGTTACAGCGTCTCGATCTTTTTGCATACGTCGTCGATATATTCCGGCTCGATGAGTTCGACCTGACCCATATCCACCGCCTTGGCGAATTCGGGTTTTATCGGCAGTTTGGCCAGGACTTCGAGGCCGTGTTCCTTTGCGACCGAGTCTATATGGCTCTCGCCGAAGACGTTTATCTTCTTGCCGCAGTCGGGACATTCCACATAGCTCATGTTTTCAACGATCCCGAGAATGGGGATATCCATCATTTTAGCCATGTTGACCGCCTTTGCGACGATCATGGAAACGAGATCCTGGGGCGAGGCGACGATGATTATCCCGTCGACCGGTATCGACTGGAACACCGTCAGCGGAACGTCGCCGGTGCCCGGGGGCATATCGACCAACATATAGTCTATCTCTTCCCAGATAACGTCCGTCCAGAACTGCTTAACGGTTCCGGCAATTACCGGACCGCGCCAGACGACCGGCTCGGAGTCGTTTTCGAGCAGAAGGTTTATCGACATTATCTCGATCCCCGACTTAGTCCTGCATGGCAGGATACCGAACTCGCAGCCCTGCGCCTTTTCTTTGACGCCGAACGCCTTGGGTATCGAAGGCCCCGTTATATCGGCGTCGAGGATAGCCGTCTTCTTGCCGGATTTTTGGAGCGCCGAAGCGAGCAGCGAGGCGACCAGCGATTTGCCGACTCCGCCCTTGCCGCTGACTACGCCTATAACCTTATCGATCTTACTGAACTTGTTCGTCTCCTCTATCAAGCTCTGCGGCTCGGTTCGGCTCGAACAGTCGGCGCCGCAGGTTGAACAATCGTGCGTGCAGTTTGTCTCTTCACTCATTTGTATCTCCTCCTAAAATTTAGTTTTAATTTTATACATATAATATTAGAATAACGGACGATATTTAGGATCGGCTGAAAATAATATCTTTAAACTCCGCGCCTATCAGCGACGCGAGGAGTTTAGGATCCATTTCTATCTGAAGTCCGATCTTGCCGCCGCTGAATATTATCGTATTCTGGTTCTCGGCGGACAGGTGGATAACCGTCTTAAACTGTTTTTTCATGCCTATAGGGCTGCAGCCGCCCCTTATATAGCCCGTGACCGCGTTTATATCCTTGACGTGAATCATCTCGACCGACTTCTCGCCGACGGCCGCGGCCGCCTTTTTAAGGTCGAGCTCGTCCGCGACCGGGATAACGAAGACGTAATGTTCCTTAGATTTCCCGGCCGCGACCAGGGTCTTGAATACCTGTTCGGGATCCTGACCGAGCTTTTTTGCGACCGTCAGCCCGTCCGAGAAGCCGTCGCTTTCGTACTCGTAGACTTTGTAATCGGCCTTATGGGTATCTAAAAAACGCATTGCGTTGGTTTTTGCGCTGTGTTTTTTCTTCATTAGTTCGCCTCCAATGCGCCGCCGTTATTTATTTTGGCCGGCAAAGGATATTATAAATCTAAAGACGCGTGAAGTCAACATAGAGATTAGGGATTAGGGATTAGCGAATAGGAAGTCCAGAACGTTTCTGTAACGTAAAAAACGGCGACTGTAACGTAATTGGAAAACAAAGTATTCCACCACTTCCGCAAACATAATTGTTTGACGTTAAAGAAAGAAATTTTCGCCCCTATTCGCTATTCGCTAATCCCTAATCGCTACGTTAGGTTTGGGGACGTTTTTGTCTATTCTTTTATATATTTTTTTTATTATATATATTTATTATTTTTTTATTTTTATTTTATAGTATTAAAAAAATCTCTCTTTTCTCCCTACGGAGCTTGCAAACTACCGTGAAAACGTTGTTTTCGCTAGGGACTTTTGCCAAAAAACACTCCCTAAAACTTCCCTAAAACCGTCTGAAATCTCCCTAGACAAAAAGAGACGTCACTGACATATGCGACGTTTAATGCGATTGTAATACTGGAAAAATTTTGAAAACTCCCTAAAATTCCGGGAAGCCCGTGAAAACGTTGTTTTTCTAGGGACTTTTATTTTTAGATAGTATTCGGAACGCAAAATTGTGACAATTGAATTATATAATATTAAAGAGCGGTATAACAACCGCTCTAATGTATGTATTAATCTGGGTATTCAAACGCTTCCGGTAAATATGCGTAATCCAATTCCTCTACATCAAGTAGGAATTTGTTTCTTGGCTTTAAGTATATATAACACGGATACCCTCTAAATTTTTTCTTATACCCCGCGCCATGCTTTGCGAGCCTGCTATCGTATTTCTTTTCCCAATCGAGCGGCGTTCGTTGTCGTTTGGGCGGCGTTCGTAGTCGAAGTCTAAATTTTGCTTGCGTATCCTGTTTCTGTTGGTTATGCGTTTGTTTTTACGTTGTTAAAACTTTAACGACGCTCTTGACAACGCGGGGCGGTTATTATAAAATATATAATTAAGTAAATATAACATAAAACAGATTAGGAGTGATGCAAGTGGGTTTGACACTGACGGAAAAAATACTCAAAGAACATTTGGTCGAAGGCGAAATGATACGCGGCGAGGAGATAGGGATAAGGATCGACCAGACCTTGACGCAGGACGCGACCGGTACGATGGCCTATCTGGAGTTCGAGGCTATGGGCGTTCCCCGCGTTAAGACCGAGAGATCGGTGGCGTATATCGACCACAACACTCTCCAGAGCGGTTTTGAAAACGCGGACGACCACAGGTTTATTGGCAGCGTATGTAAGAAGCACGGGATATATTTCTCAAGACCCGGAAACGGTATCTGTCATCAGGTCCACTTGGAACGCTTCGGAATACCCGGAAAGACGCTGATCGGTTCGGACAGCCACACCCCGACCGGCGGCGGTATCGGCATGATCGCGATCGGCGCCGGAGGTATGGACGTCGCGGTAGCTATGGGCGGCGGAACGTACTATATCACCTGCCCCAAGATCGTTAAGGTGGAGCTTACCGGAAAGCTGAGTCCGTGGGTCGCGGCTAAGGACGTCATTCTCGAGGTTTTAAAACGCCTCACCGTTAAGGGCGGCGTAGGAAAGGTCATAGAATACTGCGGCGAGGGCGTAAAGACGCTTTCGGTACCCGAGCGCGCGACTATAACCAACATGGGCGCGGAGCTGGGCGCGACTACGTCTATATTCCCGTCCGACGAGACCACGCGCGAGTTCCTGAAGGCTCAGGGCAGAGAGGGCGACTACACGGAGCTCTCGGCCGACGCGGACGCGGTATACGACGAGGTCGTAGAGATAAACCTCAGCGAGCTGGTTCCGCTCGCGGCGTGTCCGCATTCGCCCGATAACGTCAAGTCGGTCGAGGAGATAGGCCCGATGAAGATCGATCAGGTATGTATCGGCTCGTGCACCAACTCGTCGCTTTTGGATATGCTCAAAGTGGCGTATATATTAAAAGGAAAGACGGTCCACCCGGACGTTTCGCTCTCGATCGCGCCCGGCTCTAAGCAGGTTCTCAACATGCTGGCCGAGAACGGGGCTTTGGCTACTATGATAGACGCGGGGGCGAGGATCTTGGAGAGCGCCTGCGGCCCGTGTATAGGAATGGGTCAGTCGCCGAATTCGGGCGGTATCTCGCTCAGGACATTTAACAGGAACTTCGAGGGACGCTCCGGCACCAAGGACGGACAGATATACCTCGTATCCCCCGAACTGGCGGCGGCTTCGGCTATAACCGGAGTACTGACCGACCCGAGAACTTTAGGCGATATGCCCGAGTTCAAGCTGCCCGAGGTGTTTACGATAAACGATAATATGATAGTTCCTCCCGTACCCGAGGAAGAGATGGATAGCGTAGAGGTTCTGCGCGGCCCCAACATCAAGCCGTTCCCGGTATCCGAGGCTATGCCGGACGAGATCGACGCAAAATGCAGTCTTAAGGTCGGCGATAACATCACCACCGACCACATAATGCCGGCCGGAGCGAAGATCCTGCCTCTGAGATCGAATATCCCCAAGATCTCGCAGTACTGCTTCGCGGTATGCGACGAGGAATTCCCGAAGAGGGCGTTAGAGCTCGGCGAGAGCATAGTAGTCGGCGGCTCCAACTACGGTCAGGGCTCGTCGAGAGAACACGCGGCGCTCGCGCCTCTGTATCTTGGCGTTAAGGCGGTTCTGGTGAAATCGTTCGCGCGTATCCATATGGCGAACCTTATAAACGCCGGGATCATACCGATGACCTTCGCCGACGAGAGCGACTACGATAAGATAGATATGCTGGACGAGTTGAAGATAGAAAATCTGATAGAGAGTCTGAAATCGAGCGACAGCGTTATCGTCAAAAACGTCACCAAAGGCGTAGATATAAAGGCGAAGCTCGACCTTTCGGAGAGACAGAGAGCCATGCTGATCGCAGGCGGTCTGCTGAATTACACAAGAGAAAAAACAAAATAATAAAGTAGCAACATAGAGATTAGCGATTAGCGAATAGCGAATAGGCGGTAAAACAAGTTGTTTTAACGCTGAACGCAACGGCAAGCGGAAATGGAATACTTTGTTTTCCTAAACGGCTACAGCGCCGCTAACACGCTACAGAAACGTATTGGACTTCCTAATCCCTAATCTCTAATCACTACGTTAGGAGGTAAATAATATGGATTACAAAGCTCAAATCGAAGCTGCGAAGGAAAAATTCGGAGCGGTGATAGAGGATCAGTTAAAGCGTATAGAGAAGATGAAGGCGGAGAAGGACTTCCTCGACTACTCGAAGCTGGATCAGATAGTTATAGGCGTAGTGGGCGGCGACGGTATCGGTCCCGCGATCACCGCGCAGGCGCAGAGGATACTCGAATATTTACTCAAGGACGAGGTATCGAGCGGCAAGGTGGCGTTTAAGGTAATAGACGGCTGCACGATCGAACACAGAGCCGAGGTCGGCAAGGCGCTCCCCGACGACGTGGTGGAAGAGCTCAAGCAGTGCCACGTTATATTAAAGGGTCCTACGACCACGCCGCGTCAGGGCGATCCGTGGCCGAATATCGAGAGCGCCAACGTCGCTATGCGTAAGGAGCTCGATCTGTTCGCGAACGTAAGACCGGTCAAGGTTCCGGCCGAGGGCATCGACTGGACGTTCTACAGAGAGAACACCGAGGGCGGCTACGCGGTAGGCTCTAAAGGCGTCAACGTAAACGACGACCTCGCTATCGACTTTACCGTGGCCACTCAGGACGGCTGCGAGAGAATCATCAGAGCGGCGTTCGAGTACGCAAAGAAGGCCGGCAAGACCAAGGTCACCTGCGTCACCAAGGCTAACGTTATAAAGACCACCGACGGCAAGTTCTTAAACACCGCGCAGGAGATCGCGAAGGATTATCCCGGAATAGAGCTCGACGACTGGTATATCGACATAATGACCGCTAAGCTGGTCGATCCCAAGAGAAGGACGCAGTTCCAGGTAATGGTTCTGCCCAACCTCTACGGCGATATCCTGACCGACGAGGCGGCGGAGTTCCAGGGCGGAGTAGGCACCGCGGGTTCTGCGAACATCGGCAAGAGATACGCTATGTTCGAGGCTATACACGGCAGCGCGCCGAGAATGGTTACCGAGGGCAGAGACAAGTACGCGGATCCCTGCAGTATCATAAGAGCGTCGGTCATGCTGCTCGAGCATATCGGCTACCTCGATAAGGCTAAGGCGCTCGAGAAGGCGCTCGACGAGTGCATGTACACGGAGAAGAAGCTCGTTATCACAGGCAGAGACACAGGCGCGACGTCCGCCGAGTTCGCCGACTATATAATGAGCAAGCTTTCATAATATATAGAAAGAATACAAAAGCGGCGGAATTATTTTGATATGGATCAAACGGCTATCTATCATTATGGTTTCGCCGTTTTCTGCGGCGCGGCCGGAGCCGTAAATACGAGAAACGGACTTCGGACGCTTACGGCGTCGGGCGCCGCCTGGACGTCTTAAACGGGATCGTATTTTGGATATATAAGGCGGACGGCCGAAGGTCTTCCGCATAGACGGTAAGAAAGGGAAAAGCTATGGATAAGAAGGTTTCCGGATCGGTCATAAACAGGCTTCCGAGATATTACAGACATTTGACGGATCTGCTCGAGTCCGGTACGGAAAGGATATCGTCAAAGGAGCTCAGTAAGCGCATGGGCGTCACCGCGTCCCAGATACGCCAGGATCTCAACTGTTTCGGCGGCTTTGGACAGCAGGGCTACGGCTATAACGTCGAGTATCTGCAAAAGGAGATAGCCAAGATCTTAGGACTCGACCAAGGTTATACGGCGGTTCTGGTCGGAGCCGGAAACATGGGCAGAACGTTCGCGACCAACACCAAGTTTGAGTCGAGAGGCTTTAAGCTGAT
This sequence comes from Clostridiales bacterium, assembly GCA_019419865.1. Classification (GTDB taxonomy): domain Bacteria; phylum Bacillota; class Clostridia; order Monoglobales; family Monoglobaceae; genus Roslinia. The sequence goes on from JAHZIG010000011.1 coordinate 51,530, forward strand.
AGGCATCTTCGACAACAGCGATAAGGTCATAGGTACAACGATAAACGGTATGAAAGTGCTCGACTATGCGGATATAAAGAGCTTTATAGAAAAGAACAAGCCTCAGATGGCGATACTGACCGTTCCGAAAGCGGCGATCCATTCGGTCGCGGAGGAGCTTATAAGCTACGGCATAACCGCGTTTATGAACTTTTCATATACCGAGCTTCCCGAAACCGAAGGGATAATAGTGGAAAACGTCCACCTAAGCGACAGCCTTATGAGGCTTTCGTATAAATTATTGGAGAAAAAAGAAAAAGAAGCAAGCGATAACAAGGATAATAAAGATAACGAAGAGGACGAAAGCAACATAGAGAATAGCGAACGTAGAGATTAGGATAATAGGCGTTAGGAATTAGGAGCGAAAATCGCTTCTTTAACGCTTGACGCAAACGCGTGCAGAATTGGAATACTCTGTTTTTCTAAACGGCCACAGAAGCCGCTTTCACGTTACAGAAGCGTTTTCACTTCCTACTTAACGTAGATGTTAGGACTTTAGGTATTAGGAAGTAGGAGGTAAAATTTGCTCGTGTAACGCCTAAGCGGTTACGTCTGCGGAAAAGGAATACTCTGTTTTTCTAAACGGCCACAGAAGCCGCTTTCACGTTACAGAAGCGTTTTCACTTCCTACTTAACGTAGATGTTAGGACTTTAGGTATTAGGAAGTAGGAGGTAAAATTTGCTCGTGTAACGCCTAAGCGGTTACGTCTGCGGAAAAGGAATACTCTGTTTTTCTAAACGGCCACAGAAGCCGCTTTCACGTTACAGAAACATTTTCACTTCCTACTCCCTAATCACTAATTCCTAACTCCTACGTTGGGGGTGATTTTATGAAGGTTTACGCTCTTGTGGGCAGGTCGGGAACCGGCAAGTCCCACCACAGTATGTGGGTCGCGAGAGAGAACAATTTGGATTATATCATAGACGACGGCTTGCTCCTGTCCGATAAGGAGATCGTCGCCGGGAAGAGCGCCAAGCGCGAGAAGACCAAGCTCGCCTCGGTCAGACGCGCCATCTTTACCGACGAGGAGCACGTCCGCGAAGTCAAACAGGTGCTCAAAGACCATAACGTTCAGTCGCTTTTGATAATCGGAACAAGCGACAAAATGGTTCAGCAGATAGCTAACGCGTTAGGGGTCGCGCCGATACAGAAGACGATATATATCGAGGACGTCTCGACTCCCGAGGAGATAAAAATCGCGGAGGAGATGCGCAACAAGCAAGGCAAGCACGTGATACCGGCGCCGACGTTCGAGGTGAAGAAACAGTTTTCGGGCTATTTTATAGACCCGCTGACCTTACTTTTCAAGAAGAAGGGCGCCGAGATAGCCGAGGAAAAGACGATCATACGTCCGACCTACAGCTATTTGGGCGACTACAAAATAGCGCCCAGGGCGATCTTCGACATATGCGGCTACGAGGCCTCGCAGATACTGAGCCTGTATAAGGTTCTTAAAATGAAGAGCATGTCCACCAAAGGCAAAAGGTTGATACTGGATATAGACGTATCGCTGAGGTACCCGTGCAGCGTCGTGAAAGAGGCCGAGAAGATCGCGCTGAGGGTCAGGGATTCTATCGAGGAACACACGTCCATCAACGTGAAGGCGGTAAATATCAACGTAAGGACGTTGCATTTGTCGCGAGAGATCGAGGGCAAACTTATCAAGCACGATTAAGGTTATGGGCGCGCGTAAATTAATACGTTAAGAGGTAGTTTAAGAGGCTTATGCTAAAAATAGAGAATAACTTCGTTCCGGCCGACACCTTCGACTGCGGTCAGTGTTTTAGGTGGAACAGATTAAACGAGGATAAAGACGATACGTATATCGGAGTGGTCGGCGGCAGGATATGCAAGGCGGCCGGGGATACGATCTACTGCGGCGACGCCGAAAACGAGTTCTGGTCGGAGTATTTCGCGGTCGGAGCGGATTACGACGCGATAAAGGCCGAGCTTTTGAAGGTGGACGACCGGCTCGAGAAATGTATCGAATTTGGCAAGGGGATAAGAATATTAAAGCAGGATATTTGGGAGACGATAATATCGTTTATAATATCCGCGAATAACAATATACCGAGGATAAAGAAGATAATCGAGACCTTGTGCAGGCTCTACGGCGACGAGATAGAGCCGCCGCCCGAGCTGGGACTCGACCCGGGCGCGAAGTTTTATTCGTTCCCGTCGGCGGAGCGGCTTATGGAGCTGGAGCCGGAGGATCTGGGCGAGCTCAGAGCCGGGTACAGGGATAAATACATAATAGACGCGGCGAGGAAGGTCGGCGGCGGAGAGATAGATCTTGCGGCCGTATCCAAGCTGGACACGCCGGCGGCTAAGAAGGAACTTATGAAGATAAAAGGCGTCGGCGGGAAGGTCGCCGACTGTATACTCCTGTTTTCGATGGGGAGATTCGAGGTCTTTCCCAAGGACGTATGGATAAAGCGCGTCCTCAGCGAGGTGTACGGCGTGGGCGAGAAGGATATAGACGGTTTCGTCCGGGATACCTTCGGCATGAGCGGCGGCTACGCGCAGCAGTATTTGTACTATTATTACCGAGAGAACTCGTAATGCGCGCCGGACTTGGATCCGGGCGGCCTAAAGCGGCTTAAATGCATTCTGATAGAACGCGGGCGCGGCGCGATCCCGACGACGATCGGCGGAGGCGGAGATAGATCCGAGCGGTTCCAATTGAGCGAAGGGCGTTCGGGCAGAACGCGGGCGCGGTTTTGGAGACGACGGCGCGGAACGGCGAGCTTTTGGCGGCATAAATATGAATCTTTGGCGGAGACGGATCCGAGCGAATATTGCGGGTAATATTATTAAAATTGAGAATAATAAAATTTAACATACAACTCTAATAATCCTAAGGAGGAAAAGAAAAATGTTAGTAACAGGTAAACAGATCTTAGACGACGCGCACAAGAACGGCTATGCCGTAGGCGCGTTCAATGTGGTAAATATGGAGATGCTCCAGGCGGTAGTTACGGCCGCTGAGGAGGAGAAGTCGCCGGTGTTCGTACAGACGACAGAGGGCGCGCTCTCGTACGCGGGCTACGAGTATCTCTCGGCGATGATCACATACGCGGCGAACAGCGTAAGCGTTCCGGTAGCGTTCCACCTCGACCACGGCGGCAGCTATAAGACGGTCATGAACTGCTTAAGAAACGGCTGGAGCTCGGTAATGATAGACGGCTCGCACCTGAGTTTAGAGGACAACATAGCGCTCACGGCCAAGGTAGTGGAGTCGGCTCACGACGTAGGCGTGTCGGTAGAGGCGGAGCTCGGCAGACTCGGCGGCATAGAGGACAACATCAAGGTCGACGAGAAAGACGCGATGTACACCGATCCCGAAGAGGCTAAGAAATTCGTAGCCGAGACCGGCGTGGACTATCTCGCTATAGCGATAGGCACGGCTCACGGCAAGTATAAGGGCGTTCCGAAGCTCGACTTCGACAGACTCGACACGATCAAGAAGGACCTGAACATGCCGATAGTTCTCCACGGCGCGTCGGGCGTAAGCGACGAGAGCATCAAGAAGGCGGTATCCCTCGGTATCAACAAGATCAACATCGACACCGAACTCAGATGCGCGTACACCGATAAGGTGAGAGAAATATTCGCGGCCGATCCGGAACTGTTCGATCTGCGTAAGTATATAGGCCCCGCGAGAGAGAACGTTAAAGCTAAGGTAATCGAGAAGATAAGACTCTTCGGCTCGAACGGTAAGGCGTAAACGTAGGAGTTAGGGATTAGGAATTAGGGAGTAGGTGGGTGAAAACGTTTCTGTAACGTGTTAGCGGCCTCTGTAGCCGCATAGGAAAACGGAGTATTCCTTTTCCGCCGACGTTTGCGTCAGGAGTTACACGGGCGAATTTTACCCCCTAACTTCTAACTCCTATTATCCTAATTTCTATGTTGACTATTTAGAGAATTTATTGTATAATAAAAGCAGAAAAGAGGTAAACCGAATTAACGGTTAGCCCAATATTTGGATAATTATGATGTAACCGCCTATTGGACGAGGGCGGTTACATCGCCTTTATGGAGACTATTATCAAAAATATGATAACAGAAATAATTACTTTGAGTAATATTTTCCACAACGTAGCGATTAGCGATTAGGAATTAGGGATTAGGCTTGAAAACAAACGTCGAGTCTCTATTTTAAGCGGCTTTATGATATGATCGCTAAAGAAACCCAAAACAAAAAGCAGGCGGCGCCTGCCCGCTCTTCAATCTCTCTTTTCTGCTTCAATAATTATATAATATTCGACACACTTAGTCAATTTACAATTCCTTTACAGAGTATTCCAATCCGCATACGCTTGCGTTCTGCGTTAAAGAAACAAATTTCACCCCATATTCGCTAATCTCTAATCGCTACGTTGGAATATGTTGTTTTTCTATAACGCTTAAGAAGCCGTTTTTAGGCGTTAAGAAACAGAAGAGACTTAGATAGAAAAAGAAAAGATATGGCGCCGCGGGTCTTTTCGGCCTGCAAACGCCGCTGCGGACGGGAGAGGAAGAATAACGCTTCCTTTCCCGTTCTTTTTTATTTGAAGAAGTAAACGCCGGCGCCGCGATCTTTTAACTTTGATCGTTGCATTTTAGCTGTTTTTGCGGTATAATCTTATTCCACAAATATTGTTTGAAGGAGGTATTGCGATATGCGCGTTCGTAACAGCGCCCGAGCGTTTATTCTTAATGAAAACAATGAAATCCTTTTACAGAAGTTTGAATTTCGTTTTACGGGAGTATTGAAAATTCTGTGGGTCACGCCCGGAGGCGGCGTAGAGGATGGCGAGGATTTTAGTCGGGCGTTAAAGAGAGAATTGTTCGAGGAACTGGGGTTAAACGTAGACGTAAATGGCGAGAGCATATTATCGTTGGATATTCCGTTCGACGGCAAAAAGGGAAAGTTTATAAGTCACGAAGAATATTACTTGGTTCGCATACCGAAGAATACTGATTTCTCGTTGGAAAATATGGAGAAAATTGAAAAGGATACTTTTTATAACCTTAAATGGTGGAGTTTAGACGAATTAAGAAAAACGGACGAGGAATTTGAGCCTAAAACTCAAATATTAAGTATCTTAGAAGGCGAATAAGCGCTGGTTACAAAATAGCGAGCAGCGGCGTATGCGGCGCTGTAGACAAATAACGGTTATGCAGGCGAACTCTGAAGACGGCGTTCCTTTCGGCTTGCATAGCCGTTTTAACTTAGGCGTTAGAGATTATGAAACTAAGCGCCGACCCGACGCGTTTTGCGGCGCCACGGGAGTCTTATCCGGGATGAAAGCCCATATTTCTCTATAAATTCATATTTTAGGACTTTTTTCTTTGTTCTTTTTGAATATTGACACGGTTTGATATTTGGAGTATAATTTACAAATAGCTATTTGGGCAAGGAGAAGTTTAACTTTACTCAAGCAAAATAACGGCTTTTTGGTTAAATTTAACGCTTAATATAGTAGAAGTTTAGAAAAGGAGATGTATTAAAATGAACAAAAGCGGCGCTGATATTGTACTCGAATGTTTATTGGAGCAGGGCGTGGACACAGTGTTCGGCTATCCCGGCGGAACCATACTCAATATCTACGACTCGATCTATAAATATTCGGATAAAATTAGGCATATACTCACTTCACACGAACAGGGCGCGGCGCACGCGGCCGACGGTTACGCAAGGAGTACCGGCAAGGTCGGCGTTTGTTTTGCTACATCGGGACCCGGCGCGACCAACCTCATAACCGGCATCGCTACAGCGTATATGGACTCTATCCCGATAGTGGCGATAACCTGTAACGTCGCGACCAATTCTCTGGGTAAGGATTCATTCCAAGAGGTGGATATAGTAGGCGTAACTATGCCGATAACCAAGCACAGCTTCCTGGTAAAGAAGGCGGAAGACATCGCCCCTACCATAAGAAGGGCGTTTGAGATCGCGGCGTCCGGACGTCCGGGACCGGTTCTCATAGATATAACCAAGGACGCGACCGCAAACTCTGCGGAGTATACCAAACAGATACCTAAGAAGATCGATAACTACAAGATACAATCCGAGGTCGAGGATTTCGACAAAGTAATAGAGATGATAAACGCGGCGGAGCGTCCGTTCATATACGCGGGCGGCGGCGTTATCGCCGCGGGGGCGTCGGAGCAGCTTATCAAGTTCAGAGAGCTGGTAGACGCGCCGATAACGACCTCGCTGATGGGCATAGGCGCGTTCCCCGAGAGCGATCCCAATTTCACCGGAATGATAGGCATGCACGGAACAAAGATCACCTCGCTCGCGATAAAGAACTGCGACCTTTTGATTGCGATAGGCGCAAGATTCTCCGAGAGGGTGACCTGCGCGCCGGATTCGTTCGCAAAGAACGCCAAGGTCGTACATATCGACGCGGACGTCGCGGAGATAGATAAGAACATCATGACCGACGCTCACCTCATAGGCGACGCCAAGGCGGTCTTGGACGAGCTGAATAAGAGACTCTCCAAGCTTGAGCACAAAGACTGGATGGAACAGATCTATAAGTGGAAAGAAGAATATCCGGTATGCCATCCGGGAAGCGACGAATTCAACCCGCAGTACGTGGTCGAGAGACTCAACCAGATAGTCGGCGACGACGCGATAATCGTTACCGACGTGGGCCAGCACCAGATGTGGACCGCGCAGTACTTCAAGATAAACAAGCCGAGACATTTCATCAGCTCGGGCGGGCTCGGAACGATGGGCTTCGGACTCGGCGCGGCGATAGGCGCCAAGGTGGCGAACCCCGATAAGACCGTAATAAACGTGACCGGCGACGGCTGTTTCCATATGAATATGCAGGAGCTTGCGACCGCCGCTAAGGAGGAGCTGCAGGTAATAGATATTTTGATTAACAACAACGTTTTGGGCATGGTAAGACAGTGGCAGAGACTATTTTACGGGAAGCGTTTCTCAAATACGACCCTCGATAAGAAGACCGACTACGACATGGTCGCGAAGGGTCTGGGCGCGAACGCGTTCACGGTGACCAACGCCGAGGAGTTCGAGGCGGCGATCCAGGCGGCGCTTGCGGATAAGACCAAGCCCGCGCTGATCAACTGCGTAGTAAACCCGGACAACAACGTCCTGCCGATGGTGCCGGGCGGCGAGTCGATAGAGGAGCCGATCCTGGAGATCAGCTTAGACTGACGCGTATGGATCCAAAGATAGATAACAATAATTTAGAACGGAGGTTATAGCATATGAACGGTTATGACGAGAACAAAAAGGATATGCACGTGCTTTCCATATACGTCGAGAACCACGCCGGCGTGCTCAGCCGGGTATCGGGACTGTTTTCAAGACGTATGTATAACATAGACAGTCTTTCGGTAGGCGTGACCGAGAACCCTGAGATATCGAGAATGACGATAGTAACCCACGCGGACGACAACACGTTCCGCCAGATAAAGAACCAGCTCTCCAAGCTCGTAGACGTAAAACATCTCTGCGAGCTCGAGCCGGACAGCGCGGTGCTGAGAGAGCACGTGCTGGTCAAGATCAACGCGAAGGACACGACCAAGGTCATAGAGATCTGCGATATATTCAGAGCCAACGTGGTGGACTACTCCAAAACGCTGATGACGGTAGAGTTGACCGGCGGCCCGAGCAAGATCGACGCGTTTATCGATCTGATGGAGGATTTCGAGATACAAGGCCTTGTGAGGACCGGACTCACGGGACTCAAGAGAGGCAGCGCAACAACGTAGGGATTAGAGATTAGCGAATAGCGAATAGGAATGTGAAACGCTTTTGTAGCGTGAAAAACGGGCGCTGTAGCGTGATAGGAAAACAGAGTATTCTTTCCGCATACGTAAGCGTTCGGCGTTACACGGGCGAATTTTACCCCTACTTCCTAATCCCTATTATCCTAACTCTATGTTGACAATACAAAAATTTTGATGTATAATAAAAGCAGAAAAGAGGAAAACCGTTAAACGGTTAGCCAAGAAAATATACTATACTATATATAGCCGTTTCCCTGACCTAAGAGACGGCTATATTGCTTTTATGGAGACTATTATTAAAAAAATAATAATAGAAATAATTACTTTAAGTAAAGCTCTCCACATAAGCGTCACCCCCTTTCTGTCGCAGTTGCGACAATAGGAGATGGCTAACCGCTCTTCAATTACCTCTTATCTGCTAACGATAATTATATATCATTCGACAAATCATGTCAATTTACAATTCTTTTACAAAGTATTCCCTTTCCGTAAACATAACCGTCAGGCGTTAAAGAAAGAAATTTCCGCCCCTATTCGCTATTCTCTAATCTCTAATCGCTACGTCCCCTAACGCCTACTTCCTAACTCCTACGTTGCGCGTAATATTTTGGCTTTTTGCTTTGCTATGGTTGTTGTTTTTATGTTTTCGGATGTTTTATTCGCCGATCGCTGAGTTGAATGGAACTATATAATAGCTTTTTTCGTCTTATATATTATACAATGTTTATTACATAAATATATTATCCAACTACGGTTCGGCTGTTTTTAAGTCGGTCGCGCCAAAAATCAATTAATTCAAAAAAGGGAGCGGATATTATGAAAAGATTTATCGGTTTAATGGTCTGCGCGATCTTATCGCTGACGGCGGTCTGCGTATGCGCTGAGGAGCTGGATACGTCGGATATGGAAGCTTTGGAGGGCGATTACGTTTTAACTTCATTGCTGGAGGATTTTGAGGCGGGCGAATACGGCGACGAAATGTATTGCATTTCGCAATACGGATATATGGGCGGCGGCGAAACGCATTTTATGATTTACAAAGACGACGATAACATTAATTTTGTAGTGAACTACAGTAACCTAAGATATAACGTCTACTATAACGACTACGACGAATCGGATCCGGACTATGTTCCCGATGAGACGATATTCACCGCGACGCTTACGGAAGAAGAATACGATTATATCGAAAATTATATCGAATCTCAGGCGATAGACTGCCTGCCCGACTGGAATACCGGGATCGTACACGACGGAAGCGAATATCAATACACGCATTTTACAAAGGATGAGAAATACGCGGTCTCCATGAACAACGTCGGAGTCGTAGAAGGAAAAAGCGACGCGGTATACGCGAACCTCATCAAGCTATTCCGGAGCTTTGTGGATATGGACGAGGACGACGAGGGATATTCGCTTATCTGGAGTTCGCTCGAAAGATATTATCCGGACAATAAATGCGATTCAGCCGCCGCGGAGCTTTTGGTCGACGCCTCGGATCATTATATTGAATCGGTATGGAAAAACGGCGACGATTTCAGGGTCTGCGTCAGAGGCGAAGACGGCGAACTCAAATGGCGGCGTTTCGTCAATAACACCGTGGACGTAGAAGTTCCCGAGCCGAGCGGCGTTACTTTGCAGGACGCGTGGGACGACGTGCCGAATCCGTACCCGGGCGACGATCCGACGGCCGAAGAGCCGAACGGGTACCTTATGTATAAAGAACTCAACAACTACCCGTGGCAGGTCGAGTGGAACGGGTACAGGGTCCGCGCCATGAGGAAATATACCGACGGCAAATACGTAGACGGACTCTGGTTTACCAAGACGGGCGAGGAACCTCGGCTGATAGCGACCGGAGAATACGCGAATCCGGTGGTGGACGCGTACGACGACCTGGTATTCTGCGAAAAATCTATAGACGGCTTTGACAAACCTACCCAGCTTGTCAAAATAGATCTTAACACGTACGAGGAAACTCCCGTAGATTTCGGCGTCGAAACATATTACGGAGACGAGCTCCCGTACGCTCTGGAGCCGATCGCAATGATTCGCAACAACGCGCATCTATTCGCTATCTACGAGGACTACTACTTCTGCTACGATCCTATTACGGACACGGCTAAATACGTCGACTCAACCTGGTCGATGCCCGAACTGCTCGACGATATGGACGAAAGATTTCTGCAAAATAGATCCGGCGCAGAATACTACGCCGTAGACAAAGAATCCAGCTCCAATACTACTACGTTGGGCGTATTGGATATCCAAACGTTTGAATTTACCCCGATAGCCGAATACGAGGACACGAGCCTCACATCCAACGACGTTTGGGTGGACGAGGAGGAAAACGCGGTCTACGCGGTCTGCGACGGGAACTTATATTCGCTGCCGCTCTACGACGACCCGCCCGAAGTCGACGACGCCGGATCCGACGGCGCGGTAACGGTGGAAATAAACGGCGAGGCTCTCGAGCTCGAACGGGAGCCGATAATGGAGAACGACCGCGTCCTCGTACCCATGCGCGCGATATTCGAAGCGCTTGGCGCGGAGGTCTCTTGGGATAACGAGACCAACACGGCGAGCGCGGTACGCGGCGACGTTTCCGTCTCGATAACTATAGACCGGGGCGTAATGCTAAAAAACGGAGCCGAGATCTCGCTCGACGCGCCGGCAAGGCTCATAGACGACGGATACACATATGTGCCGATAAGAGCGATAAGCGAAGCCTTCGGCGCCGAAGTCGTCTGGGACGAGGATAGTTACAAAGTAGTAGTCAATACCGCAACGTAGGGATTAGTCGTTAGGGATTAGGAGCCCAAACCGCTTTCGTAACCGCTTAAACGGCCGTTGTAGCCGCATAGGAAAAAGTATTCCCATTTCGCAGGAAAAACCGTCAGGCGTTAAAGGGGCGGCGTTCCTACTCCCTAATTCCTAATCTCTAATCTCTACAATAAAGAGAGCGAAAACGGTATGAAAACTATAACTTGTCATAAAATCAGATAAAAAATATTGACAAAAACCGTATAGAATTATAAAATAGATGAGAACATTTAATAAATATATTATATACCTAAAGCCCTTCAAAAACTGACTTTAGGTGGTTGGAGGTAATGTTAAAATGGCAAAGATATTTTATGCAAGCGACTGTAATTTAGGATTATTGGACAACAAGACAGTCGCTATAATCGGTTATGGAAGCCAGGGTCACGCTCACGCGCTCAATCTTAAGGAGAGCGGCGTTAAGGTTATCGTCGGCCTTTACGAGGGCAGTAAGTCCTGGCCGGTAGCCGAGGAGGCGGGCTTCGAGGTCTACACCGCGGCCGAGGCTGCGAAGAGAGCCGACCTCATTATGATCCTTATAAATGACGAGAAGCAGGCTAAGTTATATAAAGAGAGCATCGAGCCGAACCTCGAGCCGGGTAAGATCCTCGCTTTCGCGCACGGATTTAATATCCACTTCCAGCAGATAATCCCGCCGAAAGACGTAGACGTTATCATGGTAGCGCCTAAGGGACCGGGTCACACGGTTCGCAGCGAGTACGTAGCCGGCAAGGGCGTTCCGTGTCTGGCGGCGGTAGCTCAGGACGCTTCGGGACAGGCTTTCGACATCGCGCTCGCATACGCGGCGGGTATCGGCGGCAGCAGAGCCGGAGTGCTTGAGACCACGTTTAGAATGGAGACCGAGACCGACCTCTTCGGCGAGCAGGCCGTTCTCTGCGGCGGCGTTTGCGCTTTGATGCAGGCGGGCTTCGAGACCCTGGTCGAGGCGGGTTACGATCCCCAGAACGCTTACTTCGAGTGTATCCATGAGATGAAGCTCATCGTCGACCTCATCTACCACGGCGGATTCAGCGAGATGAGAGCGTCTATCTCCGACACGGCCGAGTACGGCGACTATGAGATCGGCAAGAGAATAATCACCGAGGACACCAAGAAAGAGATGAGAAAGGTCCTCTCCGAGATCCAGGACGGCACGTTCGCAAGAAACTGGATCGCTGAGAACGCCGTAGGCAGACCTCACTTCAACGCTACAAGAAGAATAAAGGCGGAGCACGAACTTGAAAAAGTCGGTAAGGAACTGAGAAAGATGTATTCCTGGAACGACTGATCCGCTTTTGCAAAGCGGGATCGGACGCGGGTTCGACGGGTAGCCAAACGCCCGGCGCGCCGCGCCAACGAGCTTATAAAACTATATTATCACACCTTTAATATTAATTAGATATTTGAGGGGCGGGCGAATTGCCCCGCCCTTTTAATATAGGATCGCGGACGCCGAGGAGAGGCGGGGGATAAGTTCGCTTAGGCTCGCTTGCTCGGCCTATGTAAATTTGATACGGATCGATACCGATCGATATATTATAAACGATATATTATAAATATAGAATAGAGGGCTAAAAATATGATTTCAGATAAAGTAAAAAAAGGCGTCGGTAAGGCGCCGCATCGTTCGTTATTTAAGGCTATGGGCTTTACCGACGAGGAGATCGACAGACCGCTCATAGGCGTAGTCAACTCCCAGAGCGAGATCGTTCCGGGACACGTTCACTTAGACACGATCGCCAAGGCGGCGAAGGAAGGCGTAAGGATGGCCGGCGGCACCCCGATAGAGGTTCCGGCTATAGCGGTTTGCGACGGTATCTCGATGGGTCACGAGGGTATGCATTATTCGCTGGTATCCCGCGAGATAATCGCGGATTCTATCGAGACTCTCGCTAAGGCGCACCAGTTCGACGGACTTGTGCTGATACCCAACTGCGACAAGGTCGTTCCCGGTATGCTCATGGCGGCGGCGAGACTTAATATCCCCGCTATAGTCATAAGCGGCGGACCTATGCTCCCCGGCAACAGCAGATGCAGCGACAAGCGTCTCAGCCTCACGGATATGTTCGAGTTCGTAGGCGCCGAGGCCGCGGGCAATATGTCGGAGGCCGAAGTAGTAGAGGAAGAGAACGTCGCGTGTCCTACCTGCGGCTCCTGCTCGGGTATGTTCACCGCTAACAGCATGAACTGCCTGACCGAGGTCATAGGCATGGGCCTGCCCGGCAACGGCACGATCCCCGCGGTATACGGCGCGAGAGTTCAGCTCGCAAAAAAAGCGGGTATGCAGATAATGACCCTGGTCGAAAAGGATATAAAGCCCCGCGATATCATGACCGAGGCGGCGTTTATAAACGCTATGACGATGGATATGGCGCTCGGCTGCAGCACCAACAGTATGCTCCACCTTCCGGCTATAGCTCACGAGGCGGGGGTTACGCTGAACCTGGAGATAGCGAACGAGGTGAGCGCGAGGACGCCGAACCTGACCAAGCTCGCGCCCGCGGGACATACGTTTATTGTGGATCTCTACGAGGCGGGCGGTATCCCGGCGGTCGAGAGCGAGATAGCGAAAAAGGGTCTGCTCGACCTGAACTGTATGACGGTGACCGGCAAGACGGTAGGAGAGAATATAGAGGGCGCGGTCAATAAGGACACGAACATAATACGCCCGATAGACAATCCGTACAGCGAGACCGGCGGCATAGCGATACTCAAAGGGAATATCGCGCCCGACAGCTGCGTTGTAAAGAGGAGCGCGGTAAAGCCGGAGATGCTCGTACACGAGGGGCCGGCGGTCGTATTCGACAGCGAGGACGAGAGTATAGAGGCGATACTCGGCGGCAAGATCAAGAAGGGCGACGTAGTCGTTATCCGTTACGAGGGGCCGAAAGGCGGACCCGGAATGAGAGAGATGCTCTCCCCGACCTCGGCTATCGCGGGAATGGGACTTGATTCGGACGTCGCGCTGATAACCGACGGACGTTTCTCCGGAGCGACCAGAGGCGCGGCTATAGGTCACGTTTCGCCCGAAGCGGCGGAGGGCGGACCTATCGCGTTTATCAAGGACGGAGATATAATATCGATCAATATCCCCGAGGGTACGATAGAAGTCAAGGTCTCGGACGAGGAGATGGAGGAGAGGAAGAAGAACTTCACTCCCAAACCGCCGAAGATCCAGGGCGGAGTCCTCGCCAAATACGCGGCTTTGGTAACGTCCGCGTCGACCGGAGCGGTTTTGAAGGTGAACGTAGCGATTAGCGATTAGAGAATAGCGAATAGGGGGTAAAATGGGCGGCTGTAACGCCGAATATAAGCGTGTGCGGATTGTAATACGGTATTTTCCTAATAACGTTACGGAAGCCGTATAAACGGTTGCGAAAGCCTTTAGGCCCCCTACTCCCTAATTCCTATTATCCTAATTCCTACGTTGGGTAATAATAAATAATTATGATAAATAACAATAACGATTCAAAAAAAATACAGATATTTGATTCCACTCTTCGGGACGGAGTCCAGGGGGAGGGGATAAATTTTTCTGTGTCCGATAAGATAAATATCGTAAAGGCTCTCGACGAATTGGGGGTCGGATATATCGAGGCGGGGAATCCCGGCTCCAATCCTAAGGATCTTGAGTTCTTCGAAGAGGTCAAGGGGCTTGAGCTGAAACACGCCAAGATAGTCGCGTTCGGTTCGACGCGGCGGCGGAATATTCTCGCCCGCAACGATTCCAATTGCAGGTCGCTGCTCAGCGCGGGAACGGACGCGGTCGCGATATTCGGGAAGAGCTGGGATCTGCACGTGGAAAAGATACTCGGCGCGACCCTCGAGGAGAACCTCAACATGATACGCGACACGGTGAGCTTTTTTAAGGACATGGGCAAGGAAGTCGTATTCGACGCGGAACATTTCTTCGACGGATATAAGAACAATCCCGACTACGCGCTCATGAGCCTGCGCGCCGCATGCGAGGGCGGAGCCGACTGTTTAGCGCTGTGCGAGACGAACGGCGGCGCGTTTCCGGACGAGGTATACGAGATCGTCAAGGCGGCCGCTAAGGAGGTAGACGTTCCGCTCGGGATACACTGCCACAACGACAGCGGCTGCGCGGCGGCTAATTCGATCATGGCGGTAAAGGCAGGCTGTAGCCAAGTCCAGGGCACGTATCTCGGCTACGGCGAAAGATGCGGCAACGCGAACCTATCGACGATAATCCCGGGCTTGCAGCTAAAGCTCGGCTACGACTGTATCCCCGAGGAGAACATGACCAAACTGACCCAGACGGCGCGGCTTATAGCCGAGATAGCCAACGACCCGCTGTATAAGGGCATGCCCTACGTCGGACGTTCGGCGTTTTCGCATAAGGCCGGGATGCATATCGACGGGGTGAACAAACTTTCTAAGTCGTTCGAACATATCCCGCCGGACAGCGTCGGCAACGAGCGGCGGTTCTTGATGAGCGAAGTCGCGGGGCGGAGCACGGTACTGAAAAAGATCAACAAGATCGCGCCCGAACTGACCAAGGATTCGGAGCAGACGCAGGCGATATGCGACGCGGTGAAGAGGCTCGAATACGACGGCTATTCGTTCGAGGCGGCGGACGCGAGCTTTGAACTGCTTGTAAGAGAGATACTCGGGACGAGAAAGGAATATTTCAAACTCGACTATTTCAAAGCGATAACCGACGAGCCGGCGATCCAGGAATACGCGGCTTCGGCGCTCATAAAGGTGTCGGTCGGCGATAAGACCGAGATCACCGCGGCCGAGGGCGACGGACCCGTGCACGCGCTCGATACCGCGCTCAGAAAGGCGCTCGCGGTGTTCTATCCGCAGCTTAAGAATATGCAGCTCATCGACTACAAGGTCAGAGTCTTAGAGGACAGAAAGGCCACGGCTTCAAAGGTCAGAGTCCTGATCGACAGCTCGGACGGATTGAGATCGTGGTCGACCGTGGGCGTGTCCACCGACGTTATAGAGGCGTCCTGGAAAGCGCTCGTCGAGGCGGCCGAATATAAACTATTGATAAGCGAACGTAGCGAATAGCGATTAGAGAATAGCGAATAGGGGGTAAAATGGGTTAATTTAACGCCTGACGCGAGCTTTTGCGGAAAAGGAATACTCCGTTTTCCTATCATGCTACAGAAGCCGTTTTTCACGTTAAAGAAGCGTTTTCACCCCCTAATCGCTAATCGCCAATCGCTAATCTCTACGTTGACATCAGATATTTAATATTGTATAATTATTGGCATAGTTAAAAGATAATCAAAGGATAGTGATTAGAAAATAGAGGGTAGGACTGTATCGGTTCGTTTTGACGGCGCCGCTTGCTAAGCTAAATAAAATACTTTGTTTTCATCTTCGGTTCGCGCGGTCGTAATATGCAAACAGAGTATTCCTATTCGGCGAACAAAGCGGCTTGGTCTTCAAAGCAAGCCATTTTACCGCCTAATCCCTAATTCCTAATCTCTAATCCCTACGTTTGGAGGAATTTGACAATGGGCATGACAATGACTCAAAAGATACTTGCCGCGCACGCGGGTTTGGACAGCGTTAAAGCCGGACAGCTTATACGCGCTAAGCTCGATATGGTTCTCGGCAACGACGTTACGACTCCGGTCGCGATAAAGGAATTTAAGGCCGCGGGTTTCGATAAGGTTTTCGACAAAGACAAGGTGTCTATAGTGCTCGACCACTTCACGCCGAATAAGGATATAAAGTCGGCGGAGCACTGTAAGATGTGCCGCGAGTTCGCAAACGATAAGGACGTTACAAACTTCTACGACGTGGGCGAGATGGGCGTGGAGCACGCGCTTTTGCCCGAGAAGGGGCTTGTCGCTCCGGGCGAGGCGGTCATAGGCGCCGACTCTCACACCTGCACCTACGGGGCGCTGGGCGCGTTTTCGACCGGCGTTGGATCGACCGATATGGCGGCCGGTATGGCTACGGGCGAGGCGTGGTTCAAGGTCCCGCCGGCTATCCGCTTTAACCTGACCGGAAAGCCCGCCAAATGGGTATCGGGCAAGGACGTGATCCTGCATATAATAGGCATGATAGGCGTGGACGGCGCGCTGTATAAGTCGATGGAATTCGGCGGCGACGGCCTAAAATACTTATCTATAGACGACCGTCTCTCTATGGCCAATATGGCGATCGAGGCGGGCGGCAAGAACGGCATATTCGAGGTGGACGAGATAACCTTAGACTACCTCAAGGATAAGGTCGACCGCGAGTTTACGGTATACTCCCCCGACGAGGACGCGGAGTACGAACAGGTCATAGATATAGATTTAAGCGAGCTCAAGCCGACCGTGGCGTTCCCGCATCTGCCGGAGAACACCAGAACGATCGACGAGGTCGGAGAGGTGAAGATCGACCAGTGCGTGATCGGCTCCTGCACCAACGGCAGACTCGAGGATCTTGTAAAGGCGGCCGAGGTATTCAAGGGCCGTCATGTGGCGAAGAACGTCAGAGCGCTGATAATCCCGGCCACGCAGAAGATATACCGCCAGGCTATGGAGATGGGCTTGTTCTCGATATTCTTAGACGCGGGCTGCGTCATATCCACCCCGACCTGCGGACCATGTCTCGGCGGACATATGGGAATACTTGCGGCGGGCGAGAGAGCGATCTCGACCTCGAACAGAAACTTTGTCGGACGTATGGGACACCCCGAATCGGAGGTATACCTCTCAAGTCCGGTGATAGCGGCGGCTTCGGCGGTAAAAGGCCGGATATGCTCGCCCGAGGATTTGGACTAAGATAAGGAGGAATACGACAGATGAAAGCAAAAGGCAGAGTTCATAAATATATGGATAACGTCGATACCGACGTAATAATCCCGGCAAGATACTTAAACTCCTCTGTTCCCGCAGAGCTTGCGGCGCATTGCATGGAGGATATAGATAAGGATTTCGTAAACAACGTTAAAAAGGGCGACATAATAGTCGCGCACAACAACTTCGGCTGCGGCTCCTCGCGCGAGCACGCGCCGATAGCAATCAAGGCTTCGGGTATAGACTGCGTCATCGCGGCGACCTTCGCGAGGATATTCTATAGGAACGCGATCAATATCGGTCTGCCGATAATGGAGTGCCGCGAGGCGTCGGAGAGGATAGAAGACGGCGACACGGTTGAAGTCGATTTTGACACCGGCGTGATCACGAATATAACCAAGAACGAGAGCTACCAGGCCGAGCCGTTCCCGGATTTCATCAAGGATATAATCAACAAAAACGGTCTGCTCAATTCGATAAAGGAGAAATAAGAGATGGATATAAAATTAGCGGTTGTAAAAGGGGACGGGATCGGACCCGAGATAGTGGAAGAGGCGGAGAAGGTATTAAATAAGATAGGCGAGCTTTACGGCCACACCTTTACCTATACCGATATTTTAGCGGGCGGCTGCGCGATAGACGCGACCGGCGAACCGCTGCCCAAGGAATCGCTCGAGATCGCGCTGAATTCGGATTCGGTGCTGCTCGGCGCGGTCGGAGGTCCCAAGTGGGATACCCTGCCGGGCGATATGCGCCCTGAACGCGCGCTGCTCGGTCTGCGCTCCGGACTCGGCCTGTTCGCGAATATCAGACCGGCGAAGCTGTATCCGGCGCTTGCGGACGCTTGCCCGCTGAAACCTGAGATAGCGAAGGAAGGCCTCGACCTGGTCATAGTCAGAGAGCTGATAGGCGGACTTTACTTTGGAGACAGAGGCAGAAGACAGACCGAGGACATGGGCGAGGAAGCGTACGACGAGCTGAAATATTCGGTTAAGGAGATAGAGAGGATCGGACGCGTGGCGTTCGAACTGGCGAGAAAGAGAGACCGCAAAAAGGTCACCAGCGTAGACAAGGCGAACGTCATAGAGACCTCGAGACTCTGGCGCGAGACGATGCATAAGCTCGCCGAGGAGTATCCGGACGTCGAGTTCGAGGATATGCTGGTCGATAACTGCGCGATGCAGATCGTGAGGAATCCGTCTCAGTTCGACGTAATCGTGACCGAGAACATGTTCGGCGATATCCTCTCGGACGAGGCGAGTATGACGACGGGTTCGATAGGCATGCTGCCGTCTTCGTCGCTCGGCGAGGGAACGCGGGGGATGTACGAGCCGATCCACGGCAGCGCGCCCGACATCGCGGGACAGAATAAGGCGAACCCGATCGCGACGATAATCTCCTGCGCGATGATGCTCAGAGACAGCTTCAATCTATTGGACGAGGCGAAGGCTATAGAGGACGCGGTGACTCGCGTGTTAAACGACGGCTTCAGAACCGGCGACATCATGGACGAGGGTGGAATACTCCTCGGAACCAAAGAGATGGGCGACAAGGTCGTCGAGTACCTGAAAAAATAGACAACTGATTAAAATAAAGATAAAAATAAAATAGATATTAAAGACGAACCGCGGAAGCGGCTTTGACGGAACTTATGATAGAAGATAGAAAATCCTCTTTCGTAATGTTTTCGTTGGGCGCTGAAGCGGTTCGTTTTATTATTGTTTTATATATCGATATATCGATCCGCCCGGGCGGCGGTCTCTTTCGTATTGGCTCAGATACCCTAATTTTAAAAATCGTAAAATAAGCGCTGGATATACCATATCTCCAAATCGGTTGAAAAGCTATAGACGCGTTTAAAGACAAAAAAGAGCGACGCAAACGCCGCTCTCGTATTATTCATAATCGATCCGATCTTTTGGATCAAATCGCTGTTTTCGCGCGCGAAAGACGTATTCCCGCGCGTTACGTTTTATTTTATCTCCTTGACCGCGATAACGTCCACGTCGTCCGGAGTATAGTTCTTTTCCATTATCTCGGCTACCGCCTCGACCGTGTCGAGCGAGGTCATAAGGGTTATCGAACATTCGGCCGCGCAGCGTCTTATCTTAAAGCCGTCGCTGCCCTTGTCGTTGCCCTTTTGCGGGATATCGATTATCAGGTCGCAAACGCCGCTTCTGATCACGTCGAGCACGTTCGGCACGCCCTCGCCTATCTTTTTAGCGATCTTAACGCTTATGCCGTGGCTTTCGAGGAATTCGGCGGTTCCCGACGTCGCTATGAAACTTACGCCCATGTTCGCGAACTTTTTGGCGATCGGCAGGAAGTTCTCCTTATCCCGCTCCCTGACCGTGGCGAGAATACTGCTACCGCTTTTCGGGATGGCGGTGCCCGCCGCGACGAAGCCCTTGTACATAGCCTCGTAGAAGTCGCGGCCGACGCCCAGCACTTCGCCGGTAGAACGCATTTCGGGGCCGAGGCTCACCTCTACCATCGGCAGTTTCTCGGTCGAGAACACCGGGACCTTGACCGCGGTCATCTCCGCTTCGGGATTGATCCCGGTCGAATAGCCCATATCCTTGAGCGTCTCGCCCAGCATTATACGAGTTGCAAGCTCTATTACCGGCACGCCGGTTACCTTTGTGATATACGGGACCGTACGGCTGGAGCGCGGATTTACCTCGATTATATACAGCTCGCCTTCAAATTCGATAAACTGGATGTTTATCATTCCTATGACCTTGAGCGCGACCGCGATCCTATGCGTAACGTCCATTATCTTCTGTTTTATCTCGTCCGACACGTGTTTCGGCGGGTATATCGAGATACTGTCGCCCGAGTGTATCCCGGCGCGTTCCAAGTGTTCCATTATACCCGGTATGAACACGTCCGTACCGTCGCATATAGCGTCGACCTCGAGCTCCTTGCCGCCCAAATACCTGTCTATCAAGACGGGATTCTTGTTGTCGTTCTTGAACGCGTCCTCGAGATACAGAGTCAGTTCTTCCTCGTTGTGCGTTATCTCCATGCCCTGTCCGCCGAGCACGTAGGACGGCCTTACAAGCAGAGGATAGCCAAGCTCCTCGGCCTCGCGGATACCGTCCTCGAGCGTCCATACGCCTCTGCCCTTAGGTCTCTTGATATTCAGCTCTTCGAGTATCGCGTCGAACTTCTCTCTGTCCTCCGCCTCGTCTATCTGCTTCGGCGCGGTGCCGTATATCGGAACTTTCATCTCGTCTAAGAAGTTGGCCAGCTTTATAGCGGTCTGGCCGCCGAACTGGAGGATAACTCCGTCCGGCTTCTCAAGCTCGATTATGCTCAGCACGTCCTCCTCGGTGAGCGGCTCGAAGTAGAGCTTGTCCGAGGTGTCGAAGTCGGTGCTGACCGTTTCGGGGTTGTTGTTGACTATTATGGTCTCGATACCCATCTTCTCGAGCGCTTTTATGCTGTGGACGCTGCAGTAGTCGAACTCTATGCCCTGACCTATGCGTATCGGACCCGAGCCGATGACCAGGACTTTCTTCTTATCCGACGGCTCCGCCTCGTTCTCCTCGTCGTAGGTCGAGTAGTAATACGGCGACACCGCCTCGAACTCGCCCGCGCAGGTGTCTACCATCTTATAGACCGGCAGGATATTCCACTTCTTGCGAAGTTCGTATATCTCGTTTCCGCCGCAGCCGACGAACTGAGCGATACCCTTATCCGAAAAGCCCATTTTCTTATACTCCCTTAAGACCTCCGGGGTCAGCGTGTCAAGGTCGTATTCCTTAAGCTCTTCTTCCTTTTCAACTATATTCTTTATCTTCTTGACGAACCACGGATCCATTCCGGTGAGCTCGCAGATCTTCTCCATCATATAATCGCGGCGTATCAGCTCCGCGAGGTCGAAGAGCCTCTCGTCGTCCGGGACGATCACCCTCCGCTTAAGATCCTCTAAGCTGTGACTCTTGGAGTTCTCCCGCTCTAAGGTGTACTGTTTTATCTCGAGCGAACGCACGCCCTTAAGGAGCGCCGCCTCGAAACTCGAGCCTATCGCCATGACCTCGCCGGTCGCCATCATCTTGGTGCCGAGCTGGCGTTTTGCGCCGAAGAACTTATCGAACGGCCACTTCGGTATCTTTATAACGCAGTAGTCGAGCGCCGGCTCGAAGCAGGCGTAGGTCTTGCCCGTGACCGCGTTTAATATCTCGTCGAGGTTGTAGCCGAGCGCTATCTTGGCCGCTATCTTTGCGATAGGATAACCGGTCGCCTTGGAAGCGAGCGCCGAAGAACGGCTCACCCTCGGATTTATCTCTATTACCGCATACTCGAAGCTGTGCGGGTCGAGCGCGAACTGAACGTTGCAGCCGCCCTTTATCTCTATCGAGTTGATTATATCTATCGCCGCCTTGCGCAGCATCTGATATTCCTTATCGGCCAGCGTCTGAGCCGGAGCTACTACGATACTGTCGCCTGTATGAACTCCGACCGGATCGACGTTCTCCATCGAGCAGACCGTGATGCAGTTGCCCGCGCCGTCGCGGATCACCTCGAACTCTATCTCCTTCCAGCCGCGGATACATTTTTCGATAAGTACCTGACCGACCCTCGATAGGTGGATACCCTGAGTCGCTATCTCGATGAGCTCGCTCTTGTTCTCGGCTATGCCGCCGCCCGTTCCGCCGAGCGTGTACGCGGGGCGCACTATTACCGGGTAGCCTATCTTTTCGGCGAAGCTTATCGCGTCCTCTACCGTGTTGACTATCTCGCCCTGTATCATCGGCTGGTTTGTGCGCTCCATGAGCCGCTTGAAGCTGTCTCTGTCCTCGCCCTCTTTTATCGACTCGATAGACGTGCCTATTACCTTTATTCCGTATTTGTCGAGCGTTCCGTTGTCGTACAGCTCGCAGGCGAGATTGAGTCCCGTCTGGCCGCCCATGCCCGCGATTATGCTGTCAGGACGCTCCTTTTCTATTACCTTTTCCAAATATTCGACCGTAAGCGGCTCGATATACGTGTCGTCGGCCATATCCTTATCGGTCATTATAGTCGCCGGGTTGCTGTTTACCAGCACGACCTCTACGCCGTCCTCGCGCAAGGCCTGACAAGCCTGAGTGCCGGAATAATCAAACTCCGCGGCCTGTCCTATAACTATCGGTCCCGAACCTATTACCAGGACCTTTTTTATATCAGTATTTCTTGGCATAATTATTTCTCCGTATATTAAATATTTTATTATCAAGCAGGCGTCCTAATTCCTGCTTCCGCTTTCTAACTCCAACAAACATATCGATTAAGAACGCAAATCGTTTCTATACCGTTTATACGGCTTCTGAACCGTTTTATGAACACAAAGTATTCCCATTCGCTTACTGTTCCGTTCGGCGTTAAAGCCGCCCGTTTTACCCAACGTAGGAGTTAGGGAGTAGGGGTTAGGGAGTAGGAACGCAAATCGTTTCTATACCGTTTATACAATCTCTGTAGCCGCATAGGAAAACATAGTATTCCATTTCCGCTTACTGTTGCGTCAGGCGTTACAGCGGCAAATTTTACCCAACGTAGGAGTTAGGAATTAGTAATTAGGCATTAGGAACGCAAATCGTCTCTATACCTTTTGTACAACCTCTGCAGCCGCAAAAGAACTACAAAGTATTCCAATTCCTCCAACGTTTCCGTTCGGCGTTACAGCGGCAAATTTTACCCCCTAATTCCTAATTCCTAATCCCTAACGCCTATGTTCAAAAACATATCGAATATGTCTCCCGTATCGAGCGGGCCGGGCGAGGCCTCGGGGTGGAACTGCACGCTGCATATCGGCAGGCTGTCGTGCTTTATCCCCTCGCAGGTGCCGTCGTTCACGTTTCTGTACCATTCGCTCACGCCTTCCGGCAGCTTTGATACGATGTAGTTATGGTTTTGCGAGGTTATATAGACCTTGCCGGTCTCGAGGTTCTTGACCGGGTGGTTTCCGCCGTGATGGCCGAACTTGAGCTTTTCTATCGAGCAGCCGAGCGCGAGACCTATTATCTGATGTCCCATGCAGATGCCGCAGATCTTGTATTTACCCACCAGCTTTTTGACCGTCTCTACCGTGCCGGGCACGTCTCTCGGATCGCCTGGGCCGTTTGAGATGAATATCATATCCGGCTCCACCGCTTCTATCGCATCCGCGCCGACGTTGTAGGGGAATACGAATATCTCGCAGCCGCGCTTTTTAAAGTCGCGGATTATCCCGGCCTTAGCGCCCATATCGATAAAGGCTATCCTCTGGCCCTTTCCTTCGATCCTGTACGCGCGGGACGTGCTCACCCGGCTTATAACGTCCGAGTTATCCAGCGCGTCCAAGCGTCTTTTGACGTCGTCGTCGCTTAGCTTTCCGACCTTGGTGGTTATCGTACCGCGCATGCAGCCGTGGTTTCTTATTATCTTTGTGAGAGCGCGGGTGTCTATGCCCTCGAGCCCCATTATCTTATTCTGTCTTAAAAATCCGTCCAGATCCATCTCGGTCCTGAAATTGCTCGGGTAATCGCATCTCTCCCTGACGATAAAAGCCGTAAGCGCGGGCTTGTCCGACTCCATATCCTCAAAGTTTACGCCGTAGTTCCCGATCAGCGGATAGGTCATAACGACTATCTGACCGCAGAACGACGGATCCGTCAGCGTCTCCTGATACCCCGTCATATTAGTCGTAAACACAACTTCTCCCGTCGCGTCGTGCACGTGTCCGAACGTCTTGCCCACAAACCTGGCGCCGTTCTCCAAAATCAATTCAGCTTCCTTACCGATCTGCATACGCCCAACTCCTTTACTTATATATATTTTGATAGAAAGCCGCCGCCTTAAGGATAAGCGCGAGACGGCCGACGGCTCCTTGGGAGCGGGATAGACCGCGTCCGCGCAAAATAAAAGGACTATTGAAAACAAAATGTTTACAACGCCCTTAAGCAACAGCTTTTTTTGAAATTATTATCCCTTAAGAAATGGGAATATATAAAAGACGATAATTTAAATGAAAAGGCCTCGATAAATAGTGAATCCATATCGATCATTATAGCTAAAACGCGTCTCGTCATTTAAATTTTCTCCTCTCTTAAATATATTCGCCCATACATTTTAAATATCTTATCACCTTTTTTGTCGATTGTCAAGCATAACAACAGAAATTGGAGCAGAGAATTGCAAATAAGGAGAATTTGGGCGTTTAGACGGCGAGACCGATAGGTTTGCGGAAAGGAAAGAGGACGGAGATGAGAATGGTTAACAAATATTGGATATTATAAACATGACGAACAATTATCAAGACTGCGCGGCCTAAGCGAGAAGCGTGCGCGCCCGTAAAAGATAAAAATAAGTTACACGATAGTCAAAGTATAGTCAAAACGCTTAAACGCGCAAATCCCAAACAAAACGAAAACCCCGTGAACTAACGTTTTCACGGGGCTGAGTCTGGTACATCTTCGGGGATTCGAACCCCGGACACCCTGATTAAGAGTCAGGTGCTCTAGCCAGCTGAGCTAAAGATGCATATATTTAATTTCGCGTTAAATACTGTCGCAGCTCGGCGACAACAAAATGCATTATACAGGATTTTTAAATATTTGTCAATACCTTTTTTGAAATTTTTTCACGTTTTATTAATTTTTATATTTATACGGGTTTTAAGCGGTAAAGATACGGCCTATTATACGCGGCGAACGTACGAGTTAAGAGAAAAAGCCCCGCGGATATGCTTCGCCGCGGGGCTTGTCAATATGCGTAAACTTGAGATTACCTAAGTCTAAATTATCGCCATCAGCACGAAATTCAAGATAAACAACGCCGTCGCGACCCAGATTATCGGATTGATATCTTTGATCTTCTTTTGACAGATCTTTGTGATGCAATAGAAGATGAATCCGGTCGCTATACCGTAGGCTATGCTGTAGCACAGCGCCATGAATACGCCGGCGAAGAACGCGGGTATCGCTTCGGACAGGTCGTCCCACTCGATCTCTTTGAAGGCCGACATCATCATTATTCCGACGACCACGAGCGACGGAGCGGTAGCCGCGGCCGGGATCGCGCTCACAAAGGTCGAGAGAAACGCGCTGGCCGCGAAGCAGAGCGCTACGACGACGCTGGTCAGTCCGGTGCGTCCGCCGACCGCGATGCCCGCCGCGCTCTCGACGTAGGTTGTGGTGTTGGACGTTCCGAAGATCGCCCCGATAGACGTAGCCACCGAGTCCGCGAAAAGCGCCTTGTCCATTTTTGAACTGAATCCGGAATTGTTCTCCATGGCCTTCTCGTCATCTTCGCTGAAAATACCCGTTCTCCGTCCCGTTCCTATAAACGTGCCGATCGTCTCGAACGTGTCGGAGAGACTGAACGAAAAGATCGTGATCAATACCAGCGGGATCTTCGCGGGGTCGGAAAACAGCGAGCCCAGACCTTCATGCGTGAAAATAGCGCAGAAAGTCGTCGGCAGTTGCCTGCACGCCTCGGTAAAACTGACGCTTTCGGCCGCGGTGGTCACGCCCATCGGGATACCGAGCAGAGCGGTCGCTATTATACCGATCAGGATCGCGCCTTTCACGTTGCACAGCAGCAGAACGACCGTCAGGACAAGCCCTATTATAAAGAGTATGAACGACGGCTGATTCAAGGCCGCGAGCGCCGGGACTCCGGAGCTGAAGTCGAGTATACCGACGTTTAGCAGGCCGATGTACGCCACGAATATTCCTATACCGCCGCCGATCGCGTTTTGAAGACTGAGCGGGATCGATCTTATGATATATTTACGCAGTTTCGTGACCGTGATTAGGATATTTAAAAGTCCGCAGATAAAAACCATGGACAGCGCTTGCTGCCAGGTAAACCCAAGCGTAAAACAGACCGTGTATACGAAAAACGCGTTCAGTCCCATGCCGGGCGCCAGCGCGTAAGGAACGTTAGCGACAAGACCCATGATCAGCGTTCCGATAATAGAGGCTATGATCGTCGCTAAAAATACGGCGCCCCATTCCATACCCGATTCGCTGAGCAGCGTCGGATTGACAACGATGATATACGCCATCGCGAAGAATGTCGTAACGCCTCCGATAATTTCTCTTCCCACCGTAGTATTGTTTTGTTTGAGTTTAAAAATTTTTCCCATAACTCTCGCCTTCCTTTTTCGTTTCGACCGCGCGGTCGGCTTTCTGGATATAGTAAAACGGCTCGCGCGGTAATATAAAGCTTTACTTTAATTTTATATTAACATACGCGAAATACAATAACAAGAATATTACAAAATATTTAATTTTCGCTCTTTCCCGACGCTTGCGCGTCAGAGTCTAAGATGAAATTAAATTTATATTACAGACGGGTATAAATTATGTATAATTCGCTCAAAGTACAGATATATTGTCAATTGGCATTATATATTTCTCTATTCCGGCTATTTACATTTAGTGAAAAGCATACTATAATATAATAAGTTAAAAATAATAATTTATTCAATTTCTACATAAGGAGGAAAAGCAATGAGAAAGAATTTAGCGTTATACAGACTGCTATGCGCGGCGCTCGCGTTCTGTCTCGGTCTGACGGCGCTCTGTCTGCCGGTATTCGCCGAAGGGGAGACGCGTCAGGTCATTTTGAAATACGACAGTTCGATGGGCTCGGTCGCCGTAAATTCGACTCGGGGCGAGACCGCGGCGCTCGCGGAGAATAGCGTATGGACGCCGAGCAAAGGCATAGCGCAGGGAGAAGAGGTCGAAATCTTTGGCGGAGACATAGTTATATCGCCGGTCGAGACTATGACGCATAACTCCGGAAACAAGGCGATAGTAGACGGAACGACATATACGGGTTCGATCGCGGGGTCTAATAATCCGAGTTTTAAAGACGGAGTCGTCGCCGGTTCTATCTTGAGGATAGACGTTAAAAAAACAGGACTTCTCTCGTACGTGGCCGATCTCGGAAACAATAAGGCGGCGAGAGCGGTAAATGTAAAAGACGTAGAAACTTTTCTGCTCGACGAGAATAATAGCTCGGGCGAAAACATGGACGTACTGGTCTCGTTCGCGGTAACGGCCGGAGAGTCTTACTATATTTACGGAAGCGGCACAAGAATGGCGATATTTGCGATCATGTTCGAGGAGATGCAGACCGCCGAGGCCGTGCCCGGCGATACCGTAACGCTTAATATTACGCCGAACGGAGATTCTCTCATAGGAAACGTAGCGCTGGACGACGATACTATAGCGCTCGATAACAGCGACGACTGGACTACGGTCGAGTTTGAGATGCCCGATAAGGACGTGGTCGTAAATATTGATTTTGTGTCCAAGTCGATAGAGGACGAGATAGCGAACATTTCCTTCGACGAGATAAGAGGCGAGAATACGGCCATGGACTCGATAGCGAATAATCTCGATTTGGGCGCCGGGTGGGATACGAGTATCGGTTATGCCGATGTGCAGTGGTTTTCTTCAAATCCAAACGTTATTGCTACAAACGGCGTGGTTAATCCCGCGTTTGACGATACCGACGTTTCACTAACGGCTGTGTTTACATATCAGGCGTACCCAATCATTAGACTTGAAAGAACTTTTAATCTAACGGTATTAAAGGATAACACAAGCGATTCAGAGGCGATTGAGATAGCAAAAGAAGGGCTGACTATCGGCAGTATCGACGCCGTGCGCAGCGATTTAACGCTTCCTACCGAAGGACTGCGCGGTACGACGATTGTTTGGCAGAGTAGCAATGAAAGGATCATTTCTGTCGACGGTAGCGTCGCGCGTCCGGAAGGAGATACGAACGAGGTTGTAATCCTTACGGCAACGATCAGTAGGGGAGGAGCGTCGACGACAAAAGAATTTTCGGTAACAGTTTTGTCCAAGAAATATTTAGAGGTTATAAATTACTCGTATAAAAGCGAAAACGGCGACGCGTCTTTTACAAAGACAGACGGAGGTACGCTGGATACAATAAGATTTATCGAGGATATTCCCGATAAATCGGGGGATGAATTATTAACGTTGGTTTCGTATCAAACCGACCGGGACGGAGTTAAGTCCATATTGGACGCAAAAATACTTAAGATTTCGGACGTATCTTCAGGATCGGGTGAAACGTCGATTCTTCATGACGTAGGGCTTAAAATAAACTCGAACAGCGAAATTAAGATTTTCATACTCGGCGGCGCCGATACGATCGCGCCGCTGCTCAGCGAGCCTTATGAATTGATTGAAACAGTAAAAGACGACGCAAAGATATTTGTAGCGGGCGATTCCACCGCATGCGTATACGAGCATCAAGGCTCGAAAAGTCAATTCCCGAGAACGGGCTGGGCGCAAGTGTTTGGACAATTCTTTGGAAGCGGCGCGGAAGTGGTCGATAATGCCAGAAGCGGAGCCAGCTCCAAAAATTTTAGAACATTAGAAAATTATACGGATATTGTGAATAATATTTCCGCCGGAGATT
This sequence comes from Clostridiales bacterium, assembly GCA_019419865.1. Classification (GTDB taxonomy): domain Bacteria; phylum Bacillota; class Clostridia; order Monoglobales; family Monoglobaceae; genus Roslinia. The sequence goes on from JAHZIG010000011.1 coordinate 80,342, forward strand.
ATCTGATTATTCAATTTGGTCACAATGATTCCAAAGCGGACGCTCCCGACAGATATACCGATCCGACCGGAGACGTAAACGATCCCAATTCGTATAAATATTCGCTGATGCAGTATATCGATATGGCTTTTGAAAAAGGCGCATATCCGATACTTGCGACGTCTGTCAGCAGGAAACGGTTATCAGACGCGGGGTTAGAGCAATATGTGAACGCGGCGAAAGAGTTAGGCGAGGAGTTAGGGATTCCAACGCTTGACATGTACGCAAAAACAAACGGTTGGATAAATAAAATCTCAATCGTTGAGAACGAAGATAATACATTTACAACCGATATTGAAATGGCAAACGATCTGTTTAACATAGTAAAGCCGTATGATTCAAGATTTGTTAACTCGGACATAGGCGACTTTAGAAATTCGAAGTTCTATGCCTCAGGCGACTCCGACAACACCCACCTCAACTATTACGGCGCGCTGCTTATATCTCAGTGGGCTTGCGAGGAGCTGGAGAGGATCAATCATCCGCTGACCGAGAAATTCAGCGGCTTCAGCTACAGCGAGGACGAGTTGCCGTCGTACGCGGACGCGACCTCGGTTGAATAGGGGATAAGAAGAAGTTTTAAATTTAAAGCGACAAACGAAACTTTATCAATAGAAAAATACCGCGCTTATGATTTAGGCGCGGTATTCGTTTATTCTGAGCGAGCATAGCGCATGTTTTACGGAATTATGCTTGATCGAGATAATAGATAATAGAGGAAGCGGAATTTAAATTTTCTTGCTATGCTTTTGCCTCTAAAGTCGGGGCGGCGCCGGCCGCGGCGTTAAAAACATATCGGCTAACCGTTTCAGCGGGGGTAGCGCCGTCCGCAGCTATGTATCAGTTTGCGTCCGGCTGTTCGCCGAGGTATGGGATTATATCGTCCAGCCTGCCGAGCGTCATGTCCGCCGCCGCTTTCATCTCGTCGTCCACCGGCACGACGTCCGGGATCAGGATCGCGTAGGCGCCCGAGCGGCTTGCGGAGATTATGCCGTTGTGCGAATCCTCGAACACCGCGCATTCCTTTATGTCCGCCCCGATCCTGTCCGCCGCGAGCAGATATATGTCCGGCTCGGGCTTGCTTTTCTCGCACATATCTCCGGTTATTATAACGTCGAAGTATGGGAGCAGCCCCGATTTTTCGATGCTGTACATGGCTCTTTGTTTCATCGACGAGGTGGCCACGCCGCGTTTTAAGCCGTTTTTACGGGCAAAATCCAGCGTCTCTACAAGCCCCGCCTTTATCGGGACTCCGTTTTTATCGGTCCAATCCCGCATAAATTTAAGTTCGCGTTCTCTGAATACCTCGTACGGAACGATATCCCCGTATTCTTTGATATATTTTTCCTTTATCAGCTTGGAGGTAAGTCCCATACAGCTCACTATAAATCCGGGATCGACCTCGAAGCCGAGACTCTTCGACACTTCTTGCCACGCGATCACCGAAAGGTTTTCGGTATCGAACATAGTGCCGTCCATATCGAATAAAAGCGCCTTTATTTCTCTGTCTTTAAGTTTCATAATATCTATCTCCATATGTGGATCTTGCCCGCTTTGTGCAGCGAGACGATTATATTCATCGTGATCGGGAAGATTATCGCGCCGTCGAGTCCGAACCATACGAAGCCGAGGTATATGCTGATCAGCGTGACGATCGGCGGGAGTCCGAGCTGGTCGCCGACGATCTTGGGCTCTATGAACTGTCTCACTACCGTAACTATCAGATATAGCAGAACAAGTCCTCCGGCAAAGAAATACCGCTGCTGTATCAGCGAGACGACCGCCCAAGGGATCAGTATAGTTCCGGTCCCGAGCACCGGGAGCGCGTCGGCTATCGCTATTATCGCCGCTATCCCAAACGGATTGTCGACTTTGAGCGCCAGCATGCCGACCGAGATCCCTATAAACGTTATCAGCATTAATATCAAATAGGCTTTGGCGTAGCTCGCAATAGTTTTTCCAAGGTACGACCTTATTCCCATCACAATATTCAGCGTCTTTTCGCTCATCTGCCGTTTTATGAAATTCGTTATGGGCACGTAATCCATGGTCACGAACAGAGAGCCGAGTATCGTAAAGATAAACGAGAGCAGGTACAGAGGGATCCTTCTGGACATACCCGCAAGCGCGGTCAGCGCGTCGGCCGACAGGCTCACTATATAATCTCTCAGCGAATTAGCCGCCGAGCCGAGCATATCGCCTATCTCGCCCGCGAACTGCGGCGCGAGCCTGTTTACCAGGTCTAAGACCCAATTGTTCGTATTCTCGAAAATGGGGTAAATGACCGTACTGTAGTACTCCGGCATATCGGTCAAAATATTTCGGAGCCACACAAATATCCTGTAGCCGCCGAGCCAGAGCAGAAATCCGATAACGACGTAGGATACGACGACCAGCAGCACGCCGCTGAGACGCTTGTTCATGCCGATCTTCCTGTGCAGAAAATTGATCAGCGGTTTAAACGCCAGCGCTATCGCGAAGCTGATCAAAAACGGCATCACCCATCTTATGACGTAGCGCATGGTCAAATACGCGAGCGCCGCTATTATCGCGTAGTATACGACGCTTATGATAAACTTGCGCCTGCGCTCCGTCTTGTTGACCTCCGACGTCTCCGCCGCGTAGCTCTCCGCGCCGTCCTCGGTTTGATCGGCGTCGCTCTGTTCTATCTGTAATTTTTCAAGATTGACGAACTTCTCCAGCTTATCGAGCATAACGTAAATGCTCCACTTGTTATGCTTCTGCGGCGCGCCGCCCTCTTTGTTTTCGTTTTCTTCCGTTTTGGGCGCGTCGCTTTTATCCTGCGCGGCCGTCTCTTGTCTATTGCGGTCGTTTTCTTTCAGCATCAAACCATTCCTTTATTTTGTCCGCGTATATTCGGATCCAATCGTCATACCGCGCGTATACAAACAAAATTATCAATTTTATTATACATTTTTACCGGCCGCAATTCAAGAGCATAATAACATAATTATCCAAATAATTTAATAAAATATTGAGCCGCCGGGTATGTTTTACTATACAATATTTTTGCCAAAAATTCAATAAGCTACTTAAAATTTTAGATATTGTTAACAATTATTAAACTTAATTTATAAATATTGCAATGCCGTCCGCGCTGTGCTATAATTTATTTTAGCCGCGGAGATTTAGCGAGCGGATCGAAGAAGATACAGAACGAACGCTTCCGCGGATCGCAAGCCTGTTATCATGGGAAAGCTGTGACGAGATGTTTGAAGCAAATTACAAAGGTAATAAACAGAAAAACGGCCGAAGCGGCGCCGTAAGCAAGAAGTTCGCGTCAGCCGCGTTTTTGGCGGCCGCGGCGCTTACGGCGGTATTTATATCCGTCGCGTATATACTGAACGAACGCGGGATAACGATCTACGTCTGCCCGTTCTATGCGGCGACGGGATTCAAATGCGCGGCCTGCGGCGTGACCCGCGCGGTATTCGCGGCGCTTAGCGGCGATTTCGCGGCGGCTTTCGGCTACAATATACTGTGGCCGCTCGTATGCCTTATCGCGGCGGCGGCTCCGGTCTGCTGTTTTATAGCTATATTCTTCGGGAAAAGCTTTAAGCATGTCGATAAAGCGCTCTATTTGCTCGCGGCGTTCGTCGTATTGTGGACGATCGCGAGGAATTTGCTGGGGATATGAGATCTAAGGCGCGGATTTGTTTTAAAGCGGCGGATCGAATTAAGGCTGCGTAAAATATGCCGAAGGGTCGTAAGGCCTATCAAATTGACAAATTAAGTAATAATTCTTTTAATATATTAAGGAGGAACCAAAAATGAGCGATAGATTTTGTGTAAACTGCGGCGCCAAGCTGCAACCCGGATATGAATTCTGTTCTCAATGCGGACATAAAAATCCGGCCGGAGAGAGCGCGGGACAGACTCCTTCGACCAAAACGTGTCCGAAATGCGCGGCCGAGCTGTCCGATAAAATCGTTATCTGTCCAAGATGCGGCTATGATTTCGGTCAGACTCAGAACGCGGCGCGCGGCGAGACCGCTTACGGACCATACCAAGGCTCCGCGAATTACGGGCAGATTGCAAAGCCGCCCAGATCCAGGCTGGTGGCCGGACTTTTGGGTATATTGATCGGCGGTCTGGGGATACATAACTTCTATTTGGGATTTACGACCAAGGGCGTTATCCAGATAGTTTTAACGGTTTTGACCTGCGGTATCGCCGCTTTGTGGGGCTTTATCGAGGGAATACTCATCCTTTGCAATCAGATCAACGTCGACGCGGACGGGAATCCGCTCCAGGATTGACCGGCCGTTCGCTTTGCGATAACGCGTTTATTTTCACGCCGCCGTTTGCAGCCGTTTTTTTCGGTATGCCGGCGGCGTTTTGTTTTACGGCGCGGGGGATATATTCAAGCCGGAGGCGATAGCGGCGGAAGACGCGGACTGCGACGCGCGCTACGCGCCGGAGGATACGACTTACCGAAAGCGGTATGTTGACGAGCCGAGACAAGAAATATATAATGAATTTAGAGAAAAAACTTGCGTTGCGACCATTCCCGGCAAGATATAAAGGAACGGATAAAGATGACGATAAATGAGTTTTTAGAGAAAGTTGATGGATTTTACGGAAAAAAGCTGAGGATCGCTTGTACCGACGGCGAGGTGATTTACGGCGCTTTTGCAGCGTATACCGACGAGTTTGAAAACGAGCCGGACGGTGAAAGTATCACAATAGATTTGGCGCAAAACAAGGAGTATATCAGCGCGCCAATGGAGATATTCACCGAAGAAATAAAAAACATTGATGTAATTGATTGACCGTTTTATAAAACACATGCGGCTTTAAACCCGATATAGGCCTGAGCGCGTCTTAAAGGGTTTGTTTATGCGTAAGTTTAGGAGATAGAAGAGGAAAAAGAAACGTAAATCAAAGCCATAGAGGGGCGAATAATATGACTATAGAGTACAGACTCGACAACAGGAAATATGAACTTTGTAAGAAATATGTTATGCCGGTGTATGAGGGCGACAAACAAGGCGTTACGTTTGACGAGACGTTAAGGGTTATTAGCGTAAACGAGGATGCGGCGGACGACTTTTTAGACGCTTCGGATTATGCGATAATACATTACGGTATGGTAAATCAGGATTATCTTTCGCCGCTCGGCTGCGAGCTCCAGTTTTTATACGATGAGATATATTACCAGACCAAAGAACAAACTAAAGAGACGGGTATCGACTAAAATTAAAATAATATATAATAAAAATATAGGAGGCGTAAAAATATGAGCGAAAATACGGTTCTATGTCCGTTGACCAATACGGAAATCGAAGAATACGATTGTTATTTAATTTGCGAAGCGACGGAAGGTAATATTCCTCAAAATGAAGCGCCCGGCATAAAGAGTTTTGAGGAAGAAAGCAAAGTTTGTAAAGAGTGCGAATATCATAATATCGATTGACCGTCTGCGTTTTGCGGGCGGTTTTATATCCGCAAAAGTATGCCGTCCGGCTTAAGAAATACAAAACCCGCCTGCGCGGCGCGAGGCGGGAAGTTAAGCTTATATTTAGTTCTGCGCTTTTGAAATCTTATCGCCGGTCAAGCTTTGCGCGTTAAAAGCGTAAGTCGAGTCCGCGCGGGAGCTTATGAGAATATCCGGCCTTAGCAGCTACCTTTTGGGGATCCGTACCGCGGCGCCGGACAGCAGGCCTAAGACGAGCGCGATCAGCGCCGAGATCAGTATAGCGGCCGGACTTATCAGGAAGAATACCGCCGCTACGATCGTTCCGACGACCGCGCCTATCAGCCAGGCGAAGACCGACCATACGGCGGTCTCGAATACGATCTGCATTTTGATCTCCGAGTTCAGCGCGCCTATCAATCGTCTCAGCCGGAGCTCCGCCGCGCCGCCGTCAACTCTGTTCTTCATTAGATATATCAGCCCGGCGCAGCCCAAGATATACATAAGTAATATTATCGCCGAGAACGCCAGCGCTATATTGCTATCTACCGCGCCGCTCGTGTAATCGCTCGCCGTCTTAAAGGAGTAATCCGCTCCGGCGCTAAGTTCGGACAGAGCGTTCTCCAGCTCCGCTCTCGCGTCTTCCGCTCTGCGCGGCGAATCCGCGAAGACCGCGTAATCGGTCGTATAAGCCGAGTCGGTTATAAGCCTTACGGAGGTGTAAGGCGCGAATATATATCTGTCGGCGTTTTCGCCGCCGTTCGACTTGGACGAAACCACGCCGGTTATCTTAAACACCTGGTTGTTAATTTTTATCTCGGAGCCTACGGCGTCCCGGTCTCCAAACAGCTCGTTTTTCAAGGCCTCGCCTATTACGGCCGATTTTGTTCCGGACGCGGCCTCGTTTGCGTTAAAAAAGCGTCCCGATTCAAGCTTTAAGGCGCTTCTCTCAAAGAAATCCGAGTCGGTCGCGATCAGCGCGGCGGCGGCGTCCGTCCTGTCGTACCGCGCTTCGACGTCGCGGCGCTCGTAAGGCAGGATCCGCTCGATATGCGAGCCGCGCTTCGACGCAAGCTCCTCGATATCCGATAATCTTACGTTCTCGGTCTGGAGCAAAATTACGTTCTTATCCGCTATGGCCGTGTCGTAGACGATGCCTTCCGCCCGGCTGAAGTAAAACGAGAGCGCCGAGCAGGTCGCCGCAAACGCCAAGATCAATCCGACAAGGCTTATCAGGCTTCTCGCCTTATTATATTTAAAATATCCGAACGCCGAACCGAGCGCCTGCGAAAAGGCGACCGCGGCCGAGCTCGCTCCAATTCTTTTAAATACCCTGCCTAAACGATTCATATTAGCTCCTTTTACTGTTTAAGAAAGAGCCGCCCGCCTCGCTCGCCGAGCGGAAGACGGCGACGATCTCATCCCCGGACTACGCCTTGGGTTCGGATCGTTATTCCGCCGCGCAGAGAGACGCGGAAGCTCTTCCCGCAAATATAATATTGTTCTAAACCAGATCTGTTATTATTACTTCTTCGATCGCGCCGTCGCGTATCTTGATTATCCTGTCCGCCCAGTTGGCCGTATACCAATCCGAGGTGATAACGATCAGGGTGCGGCCGAGCGCGTTCTGTTTAGTCAGCAAGCCGAGAACTTCTCCGGCTTCCGCCTCGCCCAGGTCGTCGGTCGGCTCCTCCGCGACGAGTACGTCCGGATCGTTTATAACGGCTCTTGCGAGCGCCGTCTTAAAAGCCGCGATAAAGTCGAGTTCCCTCGCGGGTCTGTTCTTAAGTTCGTCCGCCTCTTTCTCCGAAAATCCGCACTGGGTCATCGCGTATTCGTACAGCGCGGGCTGATCGTCGCGGATATCATGGCGGTATTTTAGCGGAAGGGTCGCGTTTTTATATACGTTCGTATGCCCTATAAGATTAGGCTCCGAATAAATATAGCCTATGTTTTCGCTTCTGAGCCTTGAGAGCCTTTTCGGCCTCAGCTTGCCTACGTCGCGGCCGTCCAGCGTTAACTTGCCCTCCGCGCCGAACGTATCCAGCTCGAAAAGCTCGCTCAGCGCCCGTTTCTCTTTCGACGTCTTTACGTGTATCGAGACAAATTCGCCCTGCTCTACATCGAAAGAGATATTCCTGAGCCGCGCGTCCTTCTTTTTGTCAAAGTCGGCGTATTTTGTGATGTTGTCAAGCGAAATTTTCATGCTGATTTCTCCTAACCGGTTCAATAATAAGCGATATCCGCCGCTAAATAACGCGCGCCGGGTCTATCGTCCGGTCGGCGTAAATCGATCCGCCTTGCGCCGAACGTCTTATTGCTCCATGGTCGCGTATCTGTCGGTCGAACGCAGACCAAAGTCGCCGCTCGAAGTATCCGATTCGTTTCCGGATACGTCCGACTCGTCGCCCGAACCCCTTGTATCGGGAAGAGCGTCTAAAGCCGGGTCGCTCTCGCCGCCGCTGGGAAGTATGATATCCGAACCTCCGCCGCTTAGCGAATTTTCGTCCGCGGATCCGTCCGCGCCCGCAGTCGGCGTCGGCAGACTGACGCTGTTTGCGTTAAAGCCGTCGCTTGCGCTCTCGGGCGAGTTTTCGTCTCTGATATACAACACTTCGTCGCCCGCGCGAAGTCCGGATACTATCTCTACGTTTATTCCGTCCGAAACTCCGTATTCTATCCGTACCAGCTGGTATCCGTCGGGAACGAATATCCCCGGGTATTCGGAGCCGTCCACTACGAGTTCTTCGTCCGCTCCGCCCGCGACTCTTGCGATAACGAGGGCGTTTGTACCGTCCGCCTCATACAGAGCGTTATCGGGCAGGGTGAGCGCGTTGCTGGCCGAATCGAGCACGATCCTCGCGTCGATATTCATGCCCGATCTCAGCTTGCCGGGGTCGCTTATCGTGACTTCGACGTTGTATGTGGTTATGCCGTTTCCTTTTACGTTGCCCTCGCCGCCGACGTTGGTTATCTCGCCCATAAACGTCTGGCCGGGCAGCGCCGCCGCGGTTATAACCACAAGCTGTCCCTGCTCTATCTCCCAAATATCCATCTCGTCTATCTCGACGCTGAACTTCATTCTGCTCATGTCGGCGATCACCATCATCGGCTCCTGGCTGTCGGCCGAAGCTACGTCGCCTACCTTAGCGTTCTTCACAAGGATAGTCCCGTCTACCGGCGAAGCGATCCTGTATTTTGTAAGCTCCTGCTGAGCGGCCTCGAGCGCGATCTGAGCGCCCTGCTCGTCAAGCTCAAGCTCTTCCCGCGACGGCCCCGTGGAATCGGTCGTAACGGTCGCGACAAGCTGTCCGCTCGTGACCCTCGAGCCTTCGCGCACGCTCACCGACGACACCGTGCCGGTTATATTAGGCGTGAGCGCGACCTCGTTGCCGTCCGCCTGGGTGATCGTAGCTATCTGTCCGCCGCTGAGTCTGCTCCCGGACTGGATGTTCAAATTACTTATCGTACCGGTCGCGTTGGCGTATATCCTGACCGAATCCGACGAGCTCGAAGACGCCGACTGAGTCGCCGCCTGCGCCCTCTCCACCGCGTTCTCCGCCTGCTGGACCGCAAGCTGCGCGTTTGTGTCGTCAACTTTATACACGAGTTCTCCGGCTCTGACCGTGTCGCCCGCGTTGAGCGGCGATTCGGTGATCGAACCCGAGACCGTGGATTTTATCTCGTATCTTGCGACCGGCTCTACCGAACCCGTGCAGGACATCGTCTTTATTACGTTTCCGTTAGCTACGGTTATCTGGGTATATCCTCTGAGCGGATCCGCTCTGTAGGATATATAAGAGACGCTGCACACGACGATCGCGACTACCAAGACCGCCGCCCCCGCGCCTATCATCCACTTTTTATACTTCTTGAAGAAATTCTTAAACCTCGACTTCTTCGGAGGTCTTTCTTCCTCTCCAAAGCTGTCTAAATCGTAATACGAGGTCTCCACCCGGTCGACCTTAACGCTTTTGGGAGCGTACGCCGCGTATATGTCTTCGTTTGTATCGTTTTCCGTTTCTGCTCCGTCCGTATCGTATTCGTCGTATACGTCGCCCGAGCCGTCGCCCCAAACGTCTTCCGATAAGCCGCCGTCCGGACGTTCGTCTTCCGCGCCGCCGCTCTCGCCAAACTCGGTTTGGTAACCGTCGAGCAGACTGTCGGCTTCGCTCTCGCGTATTCTTTCAAGCCTGCGGTTTATGTTTTCGGAGTCCATATCCTCGGTGTCGCCGGATCCGTACAGCCCTCTCGTCTCGTAGCCGCCTTCGTCCTGCGCGGGCTCCGACGCGCCTTCATCCTCCGCGGAAGCGTATCCGCCGTCCCCGCCCAAGTTTTGAGAACTCGTTTCTTCATTATAAACGCTGTCGTCGTAAGCGGTATCGCCGTAAGCGTCGTCGTCGTAAGCGCTGTCGTCGTAAGCGTCGTCGTCGTAAACGTTATCGTCGTAAGCGCTGTCGCCGTAAGCGTCGTCGTCGTAAGCGGTATCGTCGTAAACGTTGTCGTCGTAAGCGTTGTCGCCGTATTCGGGATCGTCCGGGTATCCGCCGTATTCAGAATCGCCAAAATAGCCGGTCTCGTTCCCGTCCGGCTCGATATCCGTAAGTCCGTTTTCGTCCTCGTCCAATACTCCGTCGCCCATGCTCCCATAGGCCTTGTCCAAATAATCGGGGTCGGCAGTAAAACTCGCGTTGTTTTCTTCTGAAACCCTATCTTTCTTCTTTCTGCCGAAAAAGCTCATGGCTTACCCTCCTTACTTGCGGTTTTTGTTATTAAAACGCTATGATCTACTATCATAACCTAAAATTCCACTCCTGTAAAGCAGTATATGTTATTTATCTATTATTCCTTATTATATAGGAAATATATACAATCTTCGGTCTTGGTCTTTATGTCCGGCTCCCGGATCCGGGGCGCGCTAAAACGCCGTCCGTCCGCGCCGGCATATACCGCGCCAATATTAACCATTACATTTTAGCAGAAAATAATTGACCAAATGTTAACGGTTTATTAATTTTGTATTACTATGTCAAAAAATTTTGTAAATAAAATAGACAAAATATGTGGAAATTTAACCAAAAATTTTGCCGCCGCGGATATACAAAACCTTTTAACGACTCGAGCGGACGCTTGTTTACGCGGCCGAGCGCGGGATAAGCTTTTATTCTCCGCGTTTTAACGGGCGCAATAATCGCGGCTCCTCGATAGATATGCGGCTATCTACCCGAAAGGATCCCTTTCGGAGCCGCGGTATTCTCTTAGCAGCCGAAGCGCGATCTCCGCCATCTCCTCGGGGCTTTCCTCCCCGGCGTCCTCGATCCAGGTCTTGATCATATAGAATATCCCCCCGACTTTGTAGATCGTCTCGTACTTATCTCCGGCTCCGCAGCGGCCGTTCTCGGCGAGCGCGGTTATCATCAGCCTGTTATACCCTTCGAACACGTTGAACAGCAGGTCGAAGCGTTCCGCTTTTATCATATTCGAGAGCGGACGCTTCTTTTCGCCGAACATCCTAAACAAAAGCGTCAAGAAGGTCTCGGCTCCCTTTGCAGGCGCCGACTTCGCCGATTCTAAAAATCTGTTCCATTCGTCTTCAAAGTATTTTATCAGGATATCGTCCTTAGAACTGTAATTTCTGTAATACGTCATTCTCGATATCCCCGCCGCTTTGGTTATGTCGGTCACGGTTATTTTATCGTAATCGTTTTTCTCCATCAAAAATATAAGCGCCTCCGCGATCCGCCTCTCGGTAGGTTCGCCGCGCTTTAGCCGTTTCGCGCCGGACGGCCGTTTAAGACCGCCATTTTTGCCCGCGCCCTCGTTTATATTTTTGTTAAGCGCCTTGTCCGCGCCCGAATTTTTCCCGCTCAAATCAAAAACGCCTCCGGTAAACGTGATTTTTTGCAAGTTATTTGCAAATTTGAATAATTTGTAACATTTCTTTATATGCTATTGATATTTACCTCTTTTTATTATAATATATAATTACGGATGTTACAAGTGTAACATTATAAAATTTTTAAAAAATACATAAAGATTAAGGAGAAGAGACTGATGAAAAAGGAAAAACATCCCCAACGATCGATCCTGCTCGGTTATCTTGCGGTCATAGTAATATTGATCGCGCTTAATATGATATTCATGCCGTCGATCTTGGAATCGCAGGTAGAAGAGGTGGACTACAGCACGTTTATGCAGATGACCGAGAACAAAGAGATCGGTTCTGTGGAAATAACCAGTACGCAGATAACGTTCACGAATAAGGATAATACGAGGATATATAAGACGGGTCCGATATCCGACCCGGATCTGGTCGACAGACTCTACGATTCGGGCGCGGAGTTTAAAACCGAGATAGTTAAGCAGATGAATCCGATACTGTATCTGCTGATAACCTTCCTGCTGCCGGTCGTCCTGTTCGCAGTCTTGGGTTACTTTATGAATAAGAAGCTCCGCGACAGGATGGGCGGAGGTTCGTCGATGGCGTTCGGCATGGGCAAGAGCAACGCCAAGGTATACGTAAAATCCACGTCGGGGATAAAGTTTTCGGACGTGGCCGGAGAGGACGAGGCCAAGGAGCTGCTGACCGAGATCGTGGACTTTTTGCACAACCCGGAAAAATACAGGGAGATAGGCGCGTCGCTTCCCAAGGGGGCGCTGCTCGTCGGACCTCCGGGAACGGGTAAGACTTTGCTCGCCAAGGCGGTCGCGGGCGAGGCGAACGTGCCGTTTTTCTCGATATCCGGCTCCGAATTCGTCGAGATGTTCGTCGGAAACGGCGCGGCTAAGGTCAGAGACCTGTTTAAACAGGCGAACGACAAGGCGCCCTGTATCGTGTTTATCGACGAGATCGACGCGATAGGCAAGAAGCGCGACGCGAGCCTGAGCGCCAACGACGAGCGCGAACAGACGCTAAACCAGTTGCTCACCGAGATGGACGGTTTCGAAGGCTCGAAGGGCGTCGTCATACTCGCGGCGACCAACCGCCCCGAATCCTTAGACCCGGCGCTGCTGCGTCCGGGCAGATTCGACCGCAGGATACCCGTAGAGCTGCCCGATCTTAAAGGGCGCGAGGAGATACTAAAGGTCCACGCCAAGAAGATAAAGATAGCGGACAACGTCGATTTCGGCGCGATAGCGAGAGCCGCGTCCGGAGCGTCGGGCGCCGAGCTTGCTAACATCGTAAACGAGGCGGCGCTCAGAGCCGTAAGAGACGGCAGAAAGTTCGCGACCCAGAGCGACCTCGAGGAGAGCGTAGAGGTGGTAATCGCGGGTTACCAGAAGAAGAACCGTATGCTTTCGACCAAGGAGAAGCTGATCGTCGCGTATCACGAGACGGGTCACGCGCTGGTCGCGGCCAAGCAGACCGATTCTGCGCCCGTGCATAAGATAACGATAATCCCGAGGACGTCGGGCGCGCTCGGCTATACGATGCAGGTCGAGGAGAACGAGCATTTCCTGATGAACAAGACCGAGCTCGAGAATAAGATAGCGACGCTAACGGGCGGCAGAGCGGCCGAGGAGCTGATATTCCACGAGATAACCACCGGAGCGTCCAACGACATAGAGCAGGCGACCAAGCTGGCGCGGCAGATGATAACCAAGTTCGGCATGAGCAGTTTCGGCATGGTGGCCATGGAGACCGGCGGGAACACCTATTTGGGCGGAGATTCGACCCTGACCTGCTCCGCCGAGACTCAGACCGAGATCGACAGAATGGTGATAGATCTGGTGGAGAAGCAGTATAAGAAGGCCTCGAAGATATTGGAGGAGAATATCGATAAGCTGCACGAGCTGTCTAAATACCTGTACGAGCACGAGACCATAACCGGCGAAGAGTTCATGAACATAGTGAGTAGAGATTAGGTATTAGGGATTAGGAACGTGAAACGCTTCTGTAGCGTTAAAACGGCCTCTGTAACGTAATAGGAAAACAGGGTATTTCTTTTCGCGGGCGCTTGCGTTCGGCGTTACACGGGCGGACTTTAGCCCCTAACTCCTAATTCATATTATCCTAACTCCTACGTTGATTAGCAAGTAGAGGGGAGGAACCTATTTATGAATATAATGTTTACTCTTGACAGGAATTATATAGATATACTAAAGACGTGTATAAGATCGTTTACGCGTTTTAGGGCGCCGGACGGCTACGACGTATATATACTTCATTCGGATTTTAAAGACGCCGATATCGAAGGATTAAACGCGGCCGTCGGCGCCGGCGCGCGGCTCCATTATATATACGTGGAGCCGTCGCTGTTCGATAAGTTCCCGGACAGCATGAGGTATCCGAAGACTATTTACTACCGTATTTTTGCGGCTAAATTCCTGCCGGATACGATAGACAGGGTCCTGTACCTCGATCCGGACACGGTCGTCATAAACCCGCTGGACGAATTATATAACATGGATTTTAACGGGAATTATTATATTGCGTGCAGTCATACGAAAGACTTTCTAAACCAGCTCAACAGCCTGAGATTGGGCGTCTTGGAGAACCGCCCGTATATAAACACCGGCGTCATGATGATGAACCTTGAAAAGCTGAGAGCCGAGCAGTCGGAGGAGGACGTGTTGAGTTACGTATCCAAGAAGGAGAGAGTGTTCTTTCTTCCCGATCAGGATATAATAACCGCGCTTTACGGCGACAAAACGATCATAGTAGACGAGATGAAATATAATCTCAGCGACAGGATACTGGCGCTCAGGAACGCCGTGCCGGGAGACGACCCGATCGATCTGGAATGGGTAGAAAAAAACACGGTAATAATCCACTACTGCGGCAAAAATAAGCCGTGGAACAAAGATTACCGCGGCGCGCTCGACTGTTTTTATAGGGAGATAACAACGTAGAGATTAGAGATTAGCGAATAGCGAATAGGAATTAGGGGCGGAAATTTGCTCGTGTAACGCCGAACGGCTACGTATGAAAGCGATTAAAATGTCGCATTTGAAGCGACCCAACCCCCGTTGTGAAGGCGTATAATTAAGGCGTCAAAAACAAAGGAGGTTCTTTTTATGAATAGGAATTTAACGGAACTTATATTTATCTTGGACAGAAGCGGCAGTATGATCGGATTAGAAGCCGATACGATCGGCGGCTATAATTCGCTTATGAAAAAGCAGAAAAATGAACAAGGCGAGGCGACCATAACCACGGTATTATTTGACGACCAATACGAGATGATCCACGACCATGCGGATATCAGGAAGGTCAAGCCGATAAATAACAAGATTTATTATGCAAGGGGCTGTACAGCGCTTTTGGATGCGATCGGGAAAACGATCGTTCATGTGGTCAACCGTCGCAAATTTGCGCCGGATAATGAGGCGCCCGGAAAAACAATGGTGGTGATCATTACCGACGGATATGAAAATGCAAGCAGAGAATTTAGTCTTGATAAGGTAAAAAATATGATCGAACATCAAAAAGAAGTATACAATTGGGAGTTTTTATTTCTTGGAGCGAATATAGACGCAATTGAAACAGCGCGTCATTTTGGTATAGATGAAGACAGGGCGGCTACTTATTGTGCGGATAGCATAGGAACCAAAACTAATTTTGAGGCCGTTTCCGGAACGGTTTCCTGCATGAGGAGGTGTCAATCTATAAACTCCGATTGGAAAAAAGGGATTGAAGCCTATGCGAAGAAAAAGCGCTAAAAATGCGCCATGGCGGGTTTAAATACTCGCCTCAGCGATATCCCACCTGATCGGGCGGGAATACGTGAGCGGTTTCGACCTGCAAACGCTCTGCGGCAAGGAGGACAGGTTCTCGACCAGCGGACTTG
>JAHZIG010000012.1 GCA_019419865.1 Clostridiales bacterium
TTCGACCTGCAAACGCTCTGCGGCAAGGAGGACAGGTTCTCGACCAGCGGACTTGTGGGCAAGCGGATGAACATCAACGGCGACCAGCGGAGCGACGAGATCGAGACGACCTCGATGTTCAAAATGCTGACCGGCGGGGATTCGATCAAGGTGGAACCCAAGGGCAAACAGGCGTTCGCCTACAAATACTGCGGCGGACTATTATTCGCCTGCAACGACCTCCCGGCGTTCAGCACGGACAAAGGCGGATATATGTTCGACCGGTTCTGCATAATCCCCTGCGACCACATAATCCCCGAGGACAAACGGGACCGCGAACTTCTGGACAAACTAAAACGGGAGTCGGACGGGATATTCCTCTGGGCGCTCGAAGGATTAAAAAGGCTGATCAAAAACGGCTTCAAATTCACGCCCTGCCTCAGATCCGAAGAGACGCTCGACGACTACGCCGACCGCCTCGACAGCGTGGGCGAATATCTGCGCCTCTACTGCGAGGTGACGGACGATCCGAAGGATAGGATCGCGAAGTCGAATTTAGACTTCAAGTATGAAAAATGGGCGCTCGAAAACGAACGCCGCCCGGTAGGGAAGCGGAATATGATAAGCAGGCTTGCCAAACATGGCGTGGGGCATAGGAAGCGGTATTGTGGCTATCCGTGTTACATATATATCAAACCTAGAAATAAATTCCTATTAGACGTAGAGGAATTAGATCACACGTACTTACCTAAAACATTTGAAAATACATATTAAAACTTGTATTAGAGCGGTAACCATACCGCTCTTCTATGTTGTATGATATAGTTGTCGCTATTTTGCGTTCCGAATACTATCTAAAAATAAAAGTCACTAGAAAAACAACGTTTTCACGGGCTTTCAGGATTTCTAGTGACTTTCCCAAGATTTACCACTATTACAATTGCATTAAATGTCCGAAATCCGAGTGACGTCGCTTTTTGTCTAGTGAGTTTTCAGACGGTTTTAGTGACTGTTTAGTGATAGTTTTTTTAGAAAAGTCACTAGAAAAAACAACGTTTTCACGGTGGTTTACAAGCTCCGTGGTGATATAAGTGATATTTTTTTTAATATCGTAAAATAAAATAAAAAAATAAATAAATATATAATAAAAAAATATATATAAAAGAATAGAGAAAAACGTCACCAAACCTAACGTAGAGATTAGAGATTAGCGAATAGCGAATAGGAGGTAAAATTTCTTTCTTTAACGCCTGACGATTATGTTTGCGAAAAGGGAATACGTTGTAAAAGAATTGTAAATTGACGGATTACGTCGAATGCTATATAATTATCGTTAGCAGATTAGAGGTAATTGAAGGACGGGCAGGCGTCGCCTGCTTTTTGTTTTGGGTTTCTTTAGCGATCATATCATAAAGCCGCATTAAATATGAGCAGAATGTTTTCGTATCTTAGCTATATTACCATCTCCTAAGTTGCATTGGCAACAGGAAGGGGGTGAAGCTTATGTGGAAAATATTACTCAAAGTAATTGTTTCTGTTATCATATTTTTGATAACAGTTTCCATAAAGGCAATGTAACCGCCCTCGGTGAAGTGAACCCAAAAACGGCGGCTATATTCGTAGTCGTTTTTTGAGGATAACCGTAAACAGTTCCCTTTCTGCTTTTATTATACATCAAAATTTTTGTATTGTCAACAACATAGAGATTAGCGATTAGCGAATAGGGGGGTAAAATTTGCCGCTGTAACGCCCGACGGCTTTGTTTGCGGAAAATGGAATACTTTTGTTTTCCTATCACGCTACAGAAGCCGTTTAAGCGTTACAGAAGCTCTTTACGCTCCTATTCGCTAATCGCTAATTCCTAATCTCTATGTTGATTTCTCAGCCCGCGTGTGTTATACTTATGTCAAAGGCGGAGATTCGCCGCGCGAAATTTAATGTTCGATCGCGGCGTTTTGACGAATGAGAAAATGAAAGTAGGAGCGGCGGCGTATGAAAGCTATAGTTTTAAGCGACTCTCACGGCGGTTTTTCGGGGATAATGGATATAATCCTGCGCGAGAGGGAACTCGGAAATATCGATCTGATCGTCCACGCCGGGGATATTCAGGCGGACGTGGACAGTATATTATTCTCTTTTCCCGATATCAAATGCGAATACGTGCTCGGCAACAACGACTGGAGGATAACCGACGTTCCTTTTCAGCGGCTCTTTACGTTCGGCGGCAAGAAGATATTTTTGACTCACGGCCATAAATACGGGGTCAAATCCACGCTGTATAACCTGAGAAGCAAGGCGCGGGACGTCGGCGCGGATATCTGCATATTCGGACATACGCATATCCCGCATCTTCAGACCGAGGACGGGATACTTATGTTCAATCCCGGGAGCTCCTACAGGACTTACGGCGTCTTGAAGATAGACGAGAACGGTAATATCGACGCGGAGATCAAGCAACGTAGAGAATAGCGATTAGCGAATAGCGAATAGGAAGCCTAATACGTTTCTGTAACGTTAAAAACGGTTTCTAAGCCGTTTAGGAAAACAGGGTATTCCATTTCCGCAAGCAAAGGCGTCGGGCGTTACAGCGGCGGATTTCACCGCCTAATCGCTATTCGCTAATCGCTAATCGCTACGAAGGGGGAGATATATAAATGATTTTAGCGATAGACGTAGGAAACACAAATATAGTGGTCGCCTTATACGGCGAGACGGAGCGCATAAGAAGCTGGAGGATGGCGACCGACAAGAGCAAGGCTTCGGACGAGCTGGGTATGCTCATACTCCAGTTTCTGCATCACGAGGGCGTGGCGCCGTCCGAGATTGACGACGTTATCATAGCTTCGGTCGTGCCGCCGGTCATGCACTCGCTTAATAACGCGGTGAGAAGGTATTTAGAGTGCGAGCCGATCATAGTCGGACCCGGGATAAAGACCGGGATGAATATCAAGATGGACAACCCGAAGGAGCTGGGCGCGGACAGGATAGTCAACGCGGTCGCGGCGCTTAACAGATACGGCGCGCCGGTCATAATAGTAGACTTCGGAACGGCCACGACGTTCTGCGCGATAGACCGGGACGGGAACTATGCGGGAGGCGTGATAACGGCCGGGATCAAGATATCGATGGACGCGCTGTTCGAGCGGGCTTCAAAACTGCCAAAGGTCGAGATAATCCGACCCGCGGGCGTACTCGGCAAAAACACGGTCGCGTCTATGCAGAGCGGGGCGATATTCGGTCAGGCGGGTCAGGTCGACGGCATAGTCCGCCGCATTAAGAAGGAGATAGGCGAGGAGGCCAAGGTCGTGGCGACCGGCGGACTGGCCAAGATGATCGCGCCCGAGAGCGAGGAGATAGATATAGTCGACAGAATGCTCACCCTCGACGGGCTTAAGTTGCTTTACGATAAAAATAAATCGGAATGATCGAGAATGAAATAGCTTACGATAAAAATAAGTGAGAATGATCGAGAAGATACTGCTTTACGATAAAAATTAATCGGAATAACCGAGAATGATAAGGAGACAGAGATATGGATTACAACAAGATGGCGATAGAACTGCATAAGAAGCTGAGAGGAAAGATCGAGGTGAGCGCGCGCGCCGCGACGAGCAACAAAGACGAGCTGTCCACGGCGTACACGCCGGGCGTGGCCGAGCCCTGCCGCGAGATAGCTAAGGATATACGCAAGGTCTACGACTACACTCGTAAGGGGAATTTGGTCGCGGTCGTGACCGACGGCAGCGCCGTGCTCGGACTCGGAAATATCGGCCCCGAAGCCGGTATGCCGGTAATGGAGGGCAAGTGCGTGTTGTTTAAGAATTTCGCGGGGATCGACGCGTTCCCGATCTGCCTCGATACGAACGACGTGGACGAGATAGTAAACACGGTCAAGAATATAGCGCCCACTTTCGGCGGGATCAATTTAGAGGACATCTCCGCGCCGCGCTGTTTTGAGATAGAAAAGCGGCTCCAGGACGAGCTGGATATACCTGTGTTCCACGACGACCAGCACGGAACGGCCATAGTCGTATCGGCGGGGATACTCAACGCGCTGAGAGTGGTCGGCAAGGATATAAAGAGCGTTAAGATAGTGATAAACGGAGCGGGCAGCGCGGGGATAGCGATCTGCAAAATGCTGATGAACATCGGCGCGGAGGACGTGACGCTGGTCGATAGAGTCGGGGTTATCTGCGAGGGTATGCAGGGGCTCAACAGCGAACAGATCAAGATGTCCAGGGTCACCAACCGCAGAAAGGCGACCGGCAGGCTCGAGGACGTGATGAGAGGGGCGGACGTATTTATCGGCGTTTCGGCGCCCAACGTGGTCTCTCAGGAGATGGTCGAGAGCATGAACGCGGACGCTATCGTCTTCGCAATGGCCAACCCGGTCCCCGAGATCATGCCCGACCTCGCCAAAGCGGCGGGGGCGCGGGTCGTAGGCACGGGGCGTTCGGACTTCCCGAACCAGATAAACAACGTGCTGGCTTTCCCGGGGATATTTCGCGGGGCGCTCGACGCTATGGCGGGGAGCATAACCGAGGAGATGAAGGTCGCGGCCTGCAAGGCCTTAGCCGATCTGATAAGCGACGACGAGCTGGGCGAGGAGAATATAATCCCCAAGGCGTTCGATAAGAGGGTGAGCCCCGCGGTCGCCAAGGCCGTAGCCGAGGCGTGGAAAAGGGGATAACGTTTTAATATAAATATAGGGAGGTATCTTTGTTATGAAAAAATTTTTGACTGCATTTATACTTGCGGCGCTGACGATAGTATCGATATCCGCGGCGGCGGCCGAGTCCGAGCTTACGGGTTCGTGGGAAGGCTGGTACTACGCGGCTCAGGGGCAGACCGGATTGACGCTTACGATAAACGAGGACAATACCGGGGCGTTTGAGTTCTATAATATGCCCGGCAGATCGAACGCTAAAAGCGGTTCGTACGAGGTAAGCGTAAGCGAAAGCGGCGGAGTCGTTACCGTGACCGCAGGCGAGTGGATCGAGGAAGCGCCGGGATATTTGACGGTCGATCTTACGGGAACGGTTGAGAACGGATGTTTTACGGGCACGGTAGACGGAAACGACTGGCAGTTTGAACTGTATAAAAATAACGAGAGCTATCAGCAGGTCGCGGACAGCGTCTATGAGAATCATAAATACGAAGTGATAACGAACGGTCTGACCTGGGAACAGGCAAAGGAGAAATGCGAAGAGATGGGCGGCCATCTTGTCGCGATAAACTCGGAGGGAGAACAAATGTTTATAGAAAAACTTTTGGCGGACTCAGTCCTGGGAGAGTCGGACGACGCTTGGATAGGACTCTCCAGAGACCTCGACGAGTTCTCGACCTGGGTTACGGGCGAGCCTGTCGAATATTCCAACTGGGGCTATCCCCAGCCGGACGATCTCGGCGGGTCTCAGGATTACGCGGTCATAACGAACGGAGACCGCGGCTCGGAGCAGGGGAGCTATTATATAGAACGGTACGAGTGGGACGACAATCGCGACGCCCGTAGACCGTATATCTGCGAATGGGAGACCTGGACGGAGGCGGCGGAGTGGTCTACGCCCGAGCTTCAGGAGGCCGCGGAATACGATCTTATCCCGGACGTTTTGGTGGGCAAGGACATGACTCAGCCCATAACCCGCGGCGAATTCGCGGCCGTATCGGTCAAGCTGTTCGAGGCGATGACCGGCGGCAGAGCGGTGATGTCGTCCGAGTGCGGTTTTACCGATATAATGGATAACGAAAACAGGAACTATATCCTCAAGGCGTATAATATAGGAGCGGTCAACGGCGTAAGCGATACCGAGTACGCGCCGGACGAGCTTTTGCAGAGGGAACAGCTCGCGGCGATGCTCTGCAGGGTGTATAAAAAGAGCGAGTGGCCGGATTGGACTCTTGAGACGGACGAGAATTATACGATAAACTATTCGGGCGTTCAGAAGTTCGCGGACGACGAGCTGATATCGGATTACGCGAAGCCGAGCGTTTACTTCATGGTCAAGTACGGGGTCTTGAGCGGGGTCGGCGATAATAAATTCGCGCCCAAGAATTCCACTCCGGCGGAAGAGGCGGAGGGTTACGCGAACGCGACCCGCGAACAGGCTATAGCCATGTCGCTGAGGAGCTTTGAGAATTTGCAGTGATCGTATCTAAGAACGCTATTTTGTATTGAACTTTAAATTTGCGTATAATTGCATAACGCGAGAATAAAAACGCAATAAACGGCTTGGCGCAAGCGGAAATACTCCGCGCGCCGGGCTTTTTTTACGCGCTATTTTTTTGTCTTAAGATATTTGATGTAATCGATGGCGTCCTGCTGTTTATCCTTGTCGAGAGATGAGAAGTCGCTGTTTATCGCCGCGACGATATCGCTCCGCCTGACCTCGGTCAGCCCGAAGAGATAGTCCAGCGACACGTCGAAGAACTTCGCGAGCGAAATTATCATATCGGCGTCGCGCGGGAAATGCTTGTCGGATTCGTAGTAGCTCAACATACGCAAAGAGACGTGTATATGTTCAGCGACGTCCTGCTGTCTCAGTTCTCTTTCCTCGCGTAAATATCTCAGTCTTTCTCCAAAAGTCATAGGTCAGTTTCACATCCTTGTAGTATTAGCTTTATTATATGGCATTATTTCATTCTGATAATAAAATTGAAATAAAACTTCAAGCAACCCTTGACTTTGAAAATATATTTCAGTATAATTACATAAAAGAAATAATATTTCAAAAACAATAAAAATATATATCATTAAACGGAGGGAACTTTATTATGAAAAGACTGATAAGCATATTTTTAGTCCTTGCGACGGTTCTGACGTTGACGGCGGCGCCCGCGCAGGCGGAAGAAGAAGCGGCGGAGCTTGCCGAAACGTACGGGGTTTTGACTTATGAGATAAATGATGATAATACGATAACTATAACCGACTGCGATAGATCGGCGACCGAGGTTACGATACCCGCTGAGATTGACGGGAGAAGCGTGACGAGTATAGGAGAGTTTGCATTTGATGGTTGTAGCAGTTTAATAAGCGTTGACATATCCGATAGCATAACCAATATTGAAGGTTATGCTTTTGCAGGTTGTTCATCTTTGAAAAATATAGAATTACCAGATAATCTCGAAAAGTTGTCTTTTGCCATTTTCCATAGTTGCACAAGTTTAGATGAAATATACATTCCGGATAATACGATCATAGAATATTATAATCCAATGACAGGTTCGTTGTTTGTGAACTGCAATAGTCTAAAAAATATAAATGTGAGTAATGAAAATATCAACTATACAACTATTGACGGTATATTGTTCAGTAAAGATAGATCTGTTCTAATTGGGTATCCTCCGGGAAGAATTGATGCAACCTATGAGGTTTCGATAGAAACGAAGGTTATTGGCGCAGGCGCCTTTCAGACTTGTAATAATCTGAAACGTATATTCATTTCGGAAGGCGTTACAGATATTGAAGCAGCGTCTGTAGATGCTGAAAATATAGAGTTAATAACAATACCTAAGAGTCTGGTTAATATGGGACCTTATAATCCTTTAAATTCTATAGAGAATATATATTATAGAGGAAGCCAAATTGATTGGGAGCGCATTATTGGCATATGGAATCCTTTGACAATAAACGCTAACGTTCATTTTAATGCTATAGGTATAAAACCTCCTAAAATTACAAATGCAATAGTATTCCAGGGTAGCGACGCGTTTATCGGTAACAGCGTACAAGTCACATTGGAAGATACAGAATACGACAGTACTATGATAACGGCGTTCTACAAGGACGGGGTAATGGTCGATATGCAAACAACTCCTATCTCTGCCGGGGATATAACCAAAACGATTCCTGTAAGCGATCTTGACGCGGATACGGCGAATGTATTTATATGGAGCAGTTTAGATAGTATGCAGTCGTTGTGTGAAGCAGAAAGTATCCAACTGTAATAAAATGGAGGCGAGTCTAATGAAAAATAAATATATTATTATATTCTTATCAATCGGCATATTGCTTAGCGCGTCATTACTGACATCAATTTATGCGAGCGCTAATGAGTACTATGATGAGAATGATAACATATCTTTCAATGTTAACGGCGTTCAATTGCCTGTTTCGGGTTATGAACCAGGGACGTCATGGGATAATTGTTGGACATTTGCTAATATCATATATGAAAAAATATGGGGAACTGATAAATCTGATGATATGCTCAGGAATATAGATAATAAAAATAGTTTAAGAATTACCGCGTCAAATACAAGAAAATATATTCAAGCGGCTCAATTAGGATCCAACATTCGTGTAGAGGATGGCGATAATATAAATATGCACTCGTTAATCTTAGTGCAAAAAGATGATTATGGATTTACTGTATATCATGGGAATTTTAACGGCGCAATATACTTTACATACTATACATATGAGGGGTTTGCAGAAGATTTTGCAGACTATAAATATTTTGAGTATATTGCTTATCCTGATGCGCCGGCATATCAAATCGTTGAGAGCGGAGAATGCGGCGATAATTTGACATGGGAGCTTGACAATGCCGGGATGTTGACTATAAGCGGCGCTGGGGATATGTGGGAGTGGTTTACATCGCAGACGCCTTGGATAGAAAAGAATAATGATATATATAGTGTAAATTTTGAATACGGTGTGACCAATGTTAGCGCTTGGTCGTTCTATAGATGTGACAAACTTAAAAGTGTATATTTTTCAAATAGCATTACTGCTATTGATTATCATGCGTTTGCATGGTGTAATAGTCTCAAAGTTGTAGAAATTCCGTACAGCGTTACGAGTATTGATAAACAGGCGTTCTATCATTGCGAAAGTCTCGCAAATATAAATGTTGATGAAAATAACGGGACATTCTGTTCGATTAATGGGGTTTTGTTTGATAAAAATAAAACAACGCTTCTTGAATATCCAATAGGTAATGATAGAATATCATATACGATTCCTGAAAGTGTTATTAATATTGGTGATTATGCGTTTAGTTATTGTACAAATCTCACTAACATAGAAATGTATAATAATGTTACAAGTATTGGTGAATGGGCGTTTTATAATTGCGAATATTTAGAAAATATTACAATATCAAATAATTTAAAAAACTTTGGAGAATGTGCTTTTCGCAACTGTAAAAAGTTGACAAGTATAGTAATTCCGTATAGTGTTACAACTATTGCCAATAGTGCGTTTTATAATTGCAGAGATTTAACTGATGTATATTACTTAGGTACTAAGGAGCAGTGGGGCAAAATTACAGTTGGAAGTGGCGCTGATGAGTTGATCAATGCCAATATTCATTTTCTTGGTGATGAGTATGACATACAAATTGGCAATATTACAGCAGATAAAACCGCACGCAAAATATCGGCGGACTTCCAAAACGCGTCCGGCGCGGCTAAGACGTTCGACGCGATCTGCGCGGTCTACGACGAGCGCGGCGCGCTTATTACCTACGATGACGTAACCGTGACCGTCGCTTCGGGCGAGATGCGGAAGATAGAGTTCTTCCTAAACGAAAGCGGTTGGGATTCGTATAAGCTCTTCGCCTGGGACGAGCTGGGGTCGATGCGCCCGCTTGCCTTTGCCGAGTCGTAAAATAAAATTTCTTCCCAATTACATCAAAGCATGACGAACGCCGCGGCTCGCACGAGCTCGCGGCGTATTATTTTAGTTAGTTTTCAGCGGGCGGGTATTATTCGCTCTCCGCCGCCGCGACCGCGGTCTTTACGACGAACTTGCCGTCTTCGCAGTCTACGGTTATCGAGGCTCCGTCTTTGACGTCGCCCTCCAGCATCTTCTCGGCTACAAGATCCTCGATCTGCGACTGGATCGCGCGTCTTAGCGGTCTTGCGCCGTAGGTTATATCAAAGCCCTCGTCGGCGATCTTCTCGACCGCCGCGTCGGTGAATTCGGCAGCGACGCCGTTTTCGCTGAGTCTGTATTTCAGCGTTCCGAGCATACGCTTTGCGATCTCCTTGATATTATCTTGCGAGAGCTGGTGGAATACGATTATCTCGTCGATCCTGTTAAGGAACTCGGGTCTGAACGCCTGTTTGAGCTCGCCCATGACGTCGTCCTTGATCTTTTGATAATCCCTGTCCTCGTCGCCTTCGTCGAGCGCCGAAAATCCAAGCGTCTTGGCTCCGCCGCCCGAGATAAGTCTCGCGCCGAGGTTAGAGGTCATGATTATGACCGTGTTTCTAAAGTCCACCCGTCTGCCCTGGGAATCGGTCAGGATACCGTCGTCCAGGATCTGGAGCAGGATATTGAATACGTCCGGATGAGCCTTTTCGATCTCGTCGAACAATATTACCGAGTACGGCTTTCTGCGCACTTTTTCGGTGAGCTGGCCGCCTTCCTCGTGGCCTACGTAGCCCGGAGGCGAACCGACCATTCTCGATACTGAGTGCTTCTCCATGTATTCCGACATATCGATCCTTATCATCGCGTCCTCGTCGCCGAACATCGCCTCCGCCAGCGCCTTTGAAAGCTCCGTCTTACCGACGCCGGTAGGACCTAAGAAGATGAACGATCCGATAGGACGTTTCGGGTCTTTAAGTCCGACTCTGCCGCGTCTTATGGCCTTAGCTACGGCCGATACCGCTTCGTCCTGACCGACTACGCGCTCGTGCAGTATGCTCTCGAGCTTGAGCAGACGCTCGCTCTCGCTCTCGGCGAGGGATTTGACCGGGATACCCGTCCACAGCGCCACGATCTCGGCTATTTCGTCCGGAGTGACCGCCGCGTCTACCGAACTGTTGTTCTTCTCCCAGTTCTCCTTTGTGGAATTGAGCTGTTCTTTCAGGGCTTTTTCCTCGTCTCTGAGTTTAGCCGCGGATTCAAAGTCCTGAGTTGTGATCGCGCTTTCCATCTCGGTCTTTATATTCTCTATCTTCTGTTCGATATCCCTTACGTCCGGAGGAGCGGTCATCGATTTGAGTTTTAACCTCGACGCCGCCTCGTCGATAAGGTCTATCGCCTTATCCGGCAGGAATCTGTCCGGGATATATCTTATGGAAAGGTTTACCGCCGCTTCAAGCGCTTCGTCGGTAATCTTTACTCTGTGATGAGCCTCGTATTTGTCGCGGATACCCTTAAGTATCTGTATGCTCTCCTCGGCCGTAGGCTCGTCGAGGTTTATCGGCTGGAACCTGCGCTCGAGCGCGGCGTCCTTTTCGATATGCTTTCTGTACTCCTCGATAGTAGTCGCGCCTATTACCTGCAGTTCGCCTCTGGCGAGCGCCGGCTTTAGGATATTCGCCGCGTCGATCGCGCCCTCCGCGGCGCCCGCGCCGACTATGGTGTGAAGTTCGTCTATAAAGAGGATGATGTTGCCCGCGCGGTTGATCTCCTCCATGACTTTCTTGAGTCTGTCCTCAAATTCGCCCCTGTACTTGGCGCCGGCTATCATCGAGGATATATCCAAAGAAATAACTCTCTTATTCTTCAGGATCTCCGGTACCTTGCCCGAAGCTATCTGCTGCGCCAGACCTTCGGCTACGGCCGTTTTACCAACGCCCGGTTCGCCGGTCAGACACGGATTGTTCTTGGTCCTGCGGCTGAGGATCTGGATCACTCTCTGGATCTCCTTGTCTCTGCCGATGATAGGATCGAGCGCGCCGTCCTTCGCCATCTGGGTCAGGTCGCGGCCGTATTTCATAAGGGTCGGGCAGTCGTTCTTTTTGCCGTGAGCGCCCGGTTTATGTCCGCTCTGCGGCGCGGAACCGTAGCCGCCCATCTCCATGCCGCCCATGTCCGACTCGCCGCTGCTCAGCGTGTTGACTATATCGTTGAACAATCCCTGAGCCGACGCGCCAAGCTCGCTCAGTATCCTTACGGCGACGCTGTCCCGCTCTCTGAGTATGGAGATGAGGATGTGCTCGGTGCCTATATAGTTGTGTCCGAACCGTCTCGATTCGTTATAACTGTGTTCGAGCACGTACTTCGTCCTCGGCGTGAAGCCCGCGGGCTGTATGTTGGTGGGCTCGCCCGTTCCGATCAACTCGTCGATCTTTTCCGTAACGTTATTTTCGTTTATGTTGTTCGTCTCGAGTATTTTAGCCGCGACGCCTTCGCCCTCTTTGATGAGTCCGAGCAGAAGATGTTCTGTTCCGACATAGTTGTGGCCGAGCTCCATAGCCGACTCGGCGGCTAAGTTTATCGCGGTCTGAGCGCGTTCGGTGAATTTATTTTCAAACATAAGTATCATTCCTTTCTTAGCTTAATTAAATTAGCCTGATTGCGTTGATATCGATATCTATCCGTTTAGGATCCAAGTTTTTCCTTTATGATCTCCGCCCGCTTCAGATCCCTTTCGGTCTCGTCGAAAAGGTTATAGTTTTTGGCTATATTGGCGGGCAGCACGGAGTAGGTCAGCTCGTTCAGCGTCTCGTAGGATATTGAATCGTCGAGGATGTTAAGGTCTTTTGCGAACCTTATATCCGAAAGACGCTTCATCGCTTCGTTAGAAGTCATCAGAACCGAGTTCGTAAGTATGCCGTATGAACGCATCAGTTTGTCTTCAAGATTGTACTTTTGCGTCTTATGCAGTTTATCGCGAAGGACTCTCTCGTTTTCGATTACTTCGGCGATTATCTGCTTGAACTGCTCGATCGTGTCCTCCTCGTTTACGCCCAGCGTGACCTGGTTGGAGATCTGGAATATGTTTCCGATCGCCTTGGAGCCTTCTCCGTATATGCCTCTTACCGCAAGGCCGAGCTGCGCCAGCGAGTTGGCCAGCTTGCTGAAAGTCCCGCTCGCGACGAGCGCCGGGAGGTGGACCATTACGGACGCTCTGAGCCCCGTGCCGACGTTTGTCGGACAGCAGGTCAGGTATCCGAAATCCTTGTCGAACGCGTAGTCGATCTTTTCCTCGATCATGTCGTCCAGCTTATCGGCTTCGTTATAACACGAATCCAGATCGAATCCGGCCGACATACACTGTATCCGCATATGGTCTTCTTCGTTCACCATTATACAGATCTTATTGTCGTCGCTGAGCAGTATCCCACGTTCTATGCTGTCGTCTATCATATTCGGACTTATCAGATGAAGTTCGGCTATAGCCTGCTTCTGGTAAGGCTCCATCTTATTTAAGTCTATATATTTTACGCTGTCTTTATACGGCGAATCTTCGCCTATCACCGCGTTTTTGCAGGTCTCGATTATTTTATGCTGCTGTTCCTTGCTCGCCCTGTACGGAAACGGCGCGCCCTTGACGTTTCTTGCGAGTCTTATTCTTGACGAGAGAACTACGTCTCCGTCTTTGCCGTATTCGTTATACCACATAATTACGCCTCCCCTTTAAGCTGCTTGATCTCGTCTCTGAGTTTTGCCGCTTTCTCAAACTCCTGTTTCATTACCGCGGCGTTGAGCTCGGTCTCAAGCTTTTTGATCTTTCTGTCGTTTTTGATCTGTCCGCCTTCTCTTACCGGAACCTTGCCGATATGCTCGCAGGCGCCGTGTATCTGTTTTAAAGGCCTGATGAGTCTGCCTCTGAACGCGTCGTAACATTCGCTGCAGCCAAGCTTGCCGGTCTCGACGAATTCGTTGTATCTCATGCCGCAGAGCGGACATACGTCCGGAGCTTTGAGTATCTCCGGTTCGGAATACGCGCCGGGCTTATTTCCGAAAAATGTTGAGAATATATTTCCCAGCCCAAAATCCTGCGACGCTGCGAACGAATTATTATGTCTGAATTCCTTAGCGCATTCGCTGCAAAGATGATATTCCGATTTAACTCCGTTTATTTCCCTTCTTATATGAGTAGTGGCTTCGTTAACCTTACATTTTTCGCACTTCATATATCATCGCTCCTTTATCTTTAAGATGTTGTTCGTTTCTTGCCTCGGTTCTATGAACCGGCTATGCTTATCAGGACGTTCTTGAGTATCTTGGCTCTGAGTCTGTCCTGTTCGGGCTGCTTTACCGCGAGAGATTTCTCGCTCAAGGCGTTTATTATTATTGTCGCTTCGCGCTTGGTCACGACGTCGTATTCGTAAAGCTTTTTGATCATCGCGCTCGTAGCGCTAAACGTTATGCTGTCGCCTATCGATCTTATGTCGTCGAGCAGTCCGTTGTCGGCCGAGGGCGTAACGCGTATTATCTTGATGTATCCGCCGCCGCCCCGCCTGCTCTCAACAATATACCCTCTCTCCGGCGAGAACCGCGTCGAGATCACATAGTTGATCTGAGAGGGAACGCAGCTGAACTTGTCGGCGAGCGCGTTCCTCTTAAGCTCGATCTCGCCGCCCTCCGCTTCTGAGAGCATCTGGTTGATAAAATCTTCTATTATATTACTAAGTTTCATTTTTTAACCACTTCCTTATCCGCCGCCATAAATGCAGGGTCTGATAGTCCGCGTTTGAGCTCTTCTTCATTTCGATCGTCTCCAATCCTGATTCTGTTTTCGCCCTTCGCGAACCGTTCGAGCTTACCGACCGCTCATAACGCCGGTCTTAAAACGCTTCCAAACTCGCCCGCATTTAAGGCCGCCAAAGAATAATCGGAGGTTTTTGACTTTGACTTTCTTTGACTTTTAACTATATTATAGCGCCTTTTTTTGATTTGTCAATAGTTTTTTGAAAAAAGTCAAAAAAATTTTTATATGGTTATGAATTAAATATAAACGCTGTAAAAACGTTATTTATTGGCGTGAAACTATCTATATCTTCGCGCGTTTTTCAAGAAAATTTTTATAAAGGTCAGAAAAATATAGAGGAAGAGGCAGGGGATAAAGGTCAGAAAAAGTACGGCTGAGGAGGGCGATTTGGAGATCATGCTCAGAGGGGAGGCGGCGGTAAGTTCGGCGGATCGAATTATCAAGCGGCTCAAAACGAAAATAGTTCTCCCGAAGATATGCGCCGGAGGAGAAGCGGTCAACAGCGAGAGGAGGGAGTCGATCAGCCAGCCCGCGCAGCCGAGGAGAAAGATCAGCGTCGAGCACGGGACGGCGAGTATGTTAAAAAGACTTGCCGGGAGCGTGAAGCGGCCGAACATTTTGGCGACCGGGTAAGCCGCGAAAGCGGAGCCGAAGAGAGGGAGAAGGAGGAGCGCGGTCGCCGCCGTCCGGTTGAAACCTGAAAAATACAGCGCTAATTTATACTTGGGCGAATGCAGAGCGGTTTTGAGCGCGAGGCGAAAATCGCGCGCTTTTATGAAGAGAAGCGCCGTTCCCGCGTCGAACGCCGCGAGAGGTTTTTGAGAGCGGGATGCGAGTATCTTGTTGGCCTTAGCGATAAGTTCGACTTTTTCGGCCTCTTTTTGGAACGATATGAGGTAGCGTTTGGTCTCTTTCGATTTGAATCTGCCGCTCAGCGATTTTGTGGTATCGACGAACATACCGACGAAGACAATTATCCCGAGTACCGAGCAGTAGGAGAGGACGAAGCTTGCGGAGAGCATAGTATAAGGATTATACGCCGCGACGATCAGCGCCGAATACGCCAGCGAGGTCAGGGAGTCGTTAGAACGTCCGAAGTATGAGAGAAGCAGCAGTATAGACGAGGTTATGACGGAGCGGACTATGGACGGAGTAAAGCCGGAGGCCGCGGCGAAGAGGAGCAATATCGGCGGAAGGATCAGCTTGATCTTATTTCTTTTTAATCTGAATATAGACAGGATCGCGCCGACGAACAATATCAGATACGACGTATGCATACCGGATACCGCGACGATATGGGTTATGCCCGAGTCTGAGAGCGCGGTCTCGAGTTCGTCCGAAAAGTCGGCGCGGGCGCCTATCAAAATCCCGGATACGAGCGCCGACTCGTCGGAAGCGGCGCCGGGAATTACTTCGCTTGCGTAGCTCGCTATATCGTTTCGGACGGCGATACCTATGCGCGTCAGATAGCTGTAGAAAGATTTACCGCACGCGTAAGGAAGTTTTTCGTATTCGTATGAAAACGAAGTCAGAACGGTCTTGTCCGAGAGAAGATACCGCCTGTATTCAAAATCCTCTAATTTTTCGGCAGGCAGGCTGAACGAGCCGGTAAGCCTCAGCGAATCGCCGTTTGATATGCCGCCTCGGTAGCCGATCGCGGAATTGTATACGTATACGAGCGCCCTGCAAAGGGGCTTGTTCGACATTTGCGGATCTTCTCCGATCCCGTATATATCGAATTTGAACGAAGTCCATTCCTTGTTTGAAGACGGGGTCGGATCGCTTACGACGGTTCCGTATACCGTCTCGGATTTTTCATTAAGCTGATCCGTATTTTGATATACGCTCATATTGAAAGCGGCGGGGCGCAGCGCGCCGACGATGAAGAAAACTGCGGAGATAACGATAAGCAGATATTTTTGCCTAAGACCGATCAAACGTTTAGAGTTTCCTTTACCTAATATCAGCATGACCGTATACGGAAGAGCGAGCATGAGCAAGAATAAGACGGAGAATTTCAAAACCTTATTAAACGAACTTAGTATGGAGTCGATATTGGAGATTCCGAGATATAGGCCGCACATAAATAATACGACCCAAAATACTTGTATACGCAGATTAAGTATACTGTTTAAAGTCTGAGCCGGTATAGACGCCGTGATCTTAAACTTAGTATTTTGGGTCTTTGACATTTTGATTACCTCCGTAAAACGTCAGAGGGGCGTTAGTTTTCAGTATTGTTAGCGGATCGGCCGGATTTGGAGTCCGAGTCGGCGGCGCCGTCCGGTCTTTTCCCGAGCCCGTCCATAGCGATAAGCGTCTCTCTGCGTTCCATGAGCTCGAGGATAATACTTCTTATCAGAGCTATTATCGGCACCGCGAAGAAGATCCCGGCCATACCGAACAGACCGCCGCCGACCGTTATGCCGAGTATTACGTACAGCGGTTTGACCTGAAGCGAGTCGGCGAAGAGCCGCGGCTGGATCAGGTTCGCGTCGAGCTGCTGGATGACGATCAAGGTTATTACCGTTATTATCGCCTGAGTAAAAGAACCGGTGAAAACGGTGATGACTCCGGTGACAACCGTCGCGACGATCGCGCCGAAGTACGGGATCAGGTTAAACAGCCCCACGATCAGCGCGAACAGCGGCGCGTAGCTGACTCCTATTATGGACATCGCTATAAACGAGAGTATAAATATCACGACCGCGTCTATCAGCATACAGTAGATGTATTTGTTTACGAACTCGTTTATGCGGTGAAGGTATTTGGCTATCAGCGTATAGTGTTTCTCTTTCAGGATCAGCCTTGACGCGCGTTTGATGAAGTTCAAAATATTACTGCGGTCGAGGAGGATATATACGGAGATGATAATACCGATAAATATCTGGAAGATCCCGTTTCCGAAACTTATAACGCCCTGCGCGTATCTTCCGACGTTGCTGAAGTCGAAATTGCTGATCAGTTCGCTGATCGACAGCACGTTTTCCAGTATGAAGTTTTTGATGTTGTCCTCCTGGATCTGATATATCTCCAAAGAGGTCAGCCAGTTATACAGATCGCCCACGATCGTCGGGAACTGTTCTATAAAGTCCATTATACTGCGGTAGATCGCAGGGATGACCGTTCCGAAGAGCAGAACCAGAAGTATGATAAAGACGACGTATATCGCGGCGACGGCTATGCCTCTGCGTTTTACGCGTATAAATCTGTGTTTGGCCTTCATCAAAAGCTGTTCGATCTTTCTGCACGGAAGGTATAGTATATACGCTATGACCGAACCTATCGTCAGCGGCGTGAGCAGCGAGATCACGGTTCGGACGTACGACGAGATAACGTCGAAGCTGTCGAACGTCTTGTAGACGGCTATAAGAACTATGCCGACTATCAGAATGCCGATATAACTTTTTACATATTTGTGTATTTTCAAGCGATCACCTCTTTTTTTATGACGCTTAATTATATCACATATATCGGCGATAGTAAATAGAAATAAAAATATTTTAAAATTAACGATCCGACAGCGGACTTTGGCGCCCCGTATGCGCGGGTCGAGAGCTTGAGCGGATAAAATATCCGTATAATTTACAAACGGACGTTGGAAAACAAGGCGCTCGCTGTATGTTTAGGAAAATAAAAAAGACATTTTTACAGTATTTAAAAATAAATTCAAATTATTTTGCATTTTTGTATAAAAACATTTGAATTTGTAAGAGTGTTATGCTATAATCAATTTGTCTGATGATATACCTTTTTGAGAGGGAGGGGTATTCATTATCGTTTCTGTATCAAAAAGCCGTTTTATCAGAGTAAACCAATATTTATATTGCGCGATCTTCTATAATAATCTTTATGAGATAAACTGGAGCGGCGCGCGCAATATCGAGGTTTAGAAAAAAATTAATTTTTAGATATTATATGACACAAAACAGGAGGTAAACTTAAAATGGCAAAACATTTTAAAACCATGGACGGTAACTGCGCCGCTGCGCATTGCGCGTACGCGTTTACTGAAGTAGCGGCGATTTATCCGATCACGCCTTCTTCACCAATGGCTGAGTACGTTGATGAATGGAGCGCTAAGGGCCAGAAAAATATTTTTGGCGAGACTGTAGAACTTATCGAAATGCAATCCGAGGCGGGCGCCGCGGGCGCCGTGCACGGTTCGCTTCAGGCGGGAGCGCTTACTACTACGTTCACCGCTTCGCAGGGTCTTTTACTTATGATACCTAATATGTATAAGATCGCGGGCGAGCTGCTCCCGACGGTATTCCACGTAAGCGCGAGAGCTTTGGCGGCTCACGCCCTCAACATCTTCGGCGACCATCAGGACGTTATGGCTTGTCGTCAGACCGGTTTCGCTATGCTGGCTTCCAACAGCGTTCAGGAGGTTATGGATCTGGGCAGCGTGGCGCATCTCGCGTCCATCAAGTCGAGAGTTCCGTTCCTGCATTTCTTCGACGGATTCAGAACTTCGCACGAGATCCAGAAGATAGAGGTTATGGACTACGACGATCTCAGAGGATTGGTTGATTGGGACGCTCTTAAAGCGTTCAAGGACAACGCCCTCAACCCCGAGCACCCCGTTATCAGAGGTACGGCTCAGAACGGCGATATCTACTTCCAGGGCAGAGAGGCTTCGAACAAGTTCTACGACGCGGTTCCGGATATCGTAAACGAATACATGGGCAAGATCTCGGAGCTCACGGGCAGAGAGTACAAGCCGTTTAACTACTACGGCGCGCCCGACGCGACAAAGATAATCGTAGCTATGGGCAGCGTTTGCGAAGCCGCTGAAGAGACTGTAGATTACCTTAACGCAAGAGGCGCTAAGACCGGCGTTTTGGAGGTTCACCTCTACAGACCGTTCTCGGCTAAATACTTCTTCGACGTACTGCCTAAGACGGTTGAGAAGATCGCGGTCCTCGACAGAACGAAAGAACCCGGTTCGCTTGGCGAGCCGCTGTACCTCGATATCTGCAACGTATTCAGAGATTCGGATATGAATCCTATGATCATAGGCGGACGTTACGGTCTCGGATCTAAAGACACGACTCCGACTCAGCTCGTCGCGGTATTCGATAATCTTGACGCTGAGAAGCCGATAGAAGGCTTTACTATAGGTATAGTCGACGACGTGACCAATCTTTCGCTGCCTTTGGGCGAGAGGATCAACGCTTCTTCCGAGGGCACGACCCGTTGTAAGTTCTGGGGATTCGGAAGCGACGGTACCGTCGGCGCTAACAAGGACGCTATAAAGATCATCGGCGATAACACGGATCTTTACGCTCAGGCGTACTTCGATTACGACTCGAAGAAATCGGGCGGCGTTACGATGTCTCACCTCAGATTCGGTAAGAGCCCGATCAAATCGACATATTTGCTGGACGAAGCCGATTACATCGCATGTCACAAACCGGCGTACGTACACCAGTACGACATACTCGAAGGCCTCAGAAAAGGCGGTACATTCCTGCTCAACTGCGTTTGGTCGGACGAAGAGCTCGACGAGAAGCTCCCGGCTAACGTTAAGAGATATATTGCCGAGAACGACATCAACTTCTACACGATCAACGCGGTAGACGTCGCGGTAAAAGTCGGCCTCGGTCCTACAAGAATAAACATGGTAACTCAGGGCGCGTTCTTCAAGCTCGCTAACGTTATCCCGTTCGACGAAGCGGTCGGATATATCAAAGCGGCTATCAAGAAGACCTACGGCAGAAAGGGAGACGACATCGTCAACATGAACTGCAACGCCGTAGACGGCGCTATAGAGGCTCTGCATAAGGTTAACGTTCCGGATTACTGGAAAGACGCGGTAGACGAAGAAATAGACAACTCGGGCAAGCCCGAATTTATCACAAAGGTCGTAGAGCCGGTCAACGCTCAGCGCGGAAACAAGCTGCCGGTAAGCACGTTTGCCGGAAGAGAAGACGGTACTTTCGAGACCGGTACTTCGCGTTATGAGAAGAGAGGCGTAGCCGTACTGGTTCCGCAGTGGGATCCCACAAAGTGTATCCAGTGTAACCAGTGTAGCGCGGTATGTCCTCACGCGGCTATTCGTCCTATATTGTTAAACGATGAGGAAGCCGCTAACGCTCCCGAGTCGTTTGTAACAAAAGACGCTACAGGTCCGGAGCTTAAGGGACTTAAGTTCAGGATCCAGGTTTCGCCGCTCGACTGCTTGGGCTGCGGAGTCTGCGCTCAGGTTTGCCCGGATAAGATCCAGGCGCTCACGATGAAACCTATCGACGACGTTACGCCTACCGACGCTCCTAACTGGGAGTACGCTATGAGCGTATCCAACAAGGCGGATCTGGTCGATAAGACAAAGTCTATCAAGAACTCGCAGTTCGCTATGCCGTACCTCGAATTCTCGGGCGCGTGCGCAGGCTGCGGAGAGACTCCTTACATCAAGCTCATCACTCAGCTCTTCGGCGACAGAATGATAGTAGCGAACGCTACGGGCTGTACGTCTATCTGGGGCGGTTCGGCTCCTTCGATGCCTTACTGCAAGGATGAGAACGGCCGCGGTCCCGCTTGGGCTAACTCGCTGTTTGAGGATAACGCAGAGTTTGGTCTCGGTATGGTCGCAGCTAACAAGAAGATAAGAGATACTTTGGTCAGCCGTATGAACAGCGTTATGGACGTTGTAGACGCTCCGCTCAAGGAAGCGTTCCAGGAATGGATAGAGGGCAAGGACAACGCCGACGCATCCAAAGCCGCGGCGGCTAAGATCGAAGCGCTCATCAAAGACGCGGATATGAGCAATCCCGCTATCAAGGAGATCGCGGACAGGACGGACTTCCTCGTAAAGAGATCTCAGTGGGTATTCGGCGGCGACGGCTGGGCTTACGATATAGGTTACGGCGGTCTCGACCACGTTATAGCTTCGGATATGGATATCAACATCCTGGTAGTTGACACAGAGGTTTACTCGAACACCGGCGGACAGGCTTCAAAGGCTACTCCTACGGCGGCTATAGCTAAATTCGCCGCTGCCGGCAAGAGAGTTAAGAAGAAGGATCTCGGTATGATAGCTACGACCTACGGCTACGTATACGTAGCTCAGATAGCGCTCGGCGCTAACATGCAGCAGGCTCTTAACGCGATCAAAGAGGCTGAGGCGTATCCGGGTCCGTCGATCATAATAGCTTACGCTCCGTGTATCAACCATGGTATCAAGAAGGGCATGGCTACGACCATCCTCGAAGAGAAGAAGGCCGTAGAGTGCGGTTACTGGCACCTGTGGAGATTCAATCCGGCTGTTCCGGAGGGCGCGAATCCGTTTACGCTCGATTCCAAGGCTCCTCAGGGCGGTATCCAGGACTTCATGAAGGGCGAGAACAGATACCTGCAGCTGCTTAAGGCGTTCCCGGACGAAGCTCAGGAACTGTTCGACAAGGCTGAAAGAGACCTGACGGAAAGATATAAGACTTATGTTCGCAAAGCAAACGAGAGCTATGCTGAATAATAATTAATATTGGCGGACAGGCTCAGCCTGTCCGCTTTGAATTTGTTCGATAAAGGCGACGGTACGTCGATTATATTTTGGAGCATATGCGGCTTGCGATATTGGTTTTGTTCTATACGGCGATTTGCGGCGTAGGATCGAATTAAGAGGTTTGCGGCTATATCTTGGCGAGCGTTTTATTTGACTCGCAGAATATACGTATATGCCAAATTGAAGCGGCCTAATATTTTAGCGCCGCCGATAATACAAGTTGAGCGTTTGAAGTAAATAAGCTAAACTTAAACGCTCGACTTTAAATTTTGCGCTGAAAAGGCGTAAAGCGCGCGCTTGCAAGGCAGTTAGAACAGCGGGCGGCGATATGAATTGGGGATTTTGTATAAATTTCATACGAATTTTATCTGTATTAAAATCATAACAGATAAAAATGAGAAAGATTACTAAAAATACTTTACCTTTTGATAAAAGTATGTTATAATAAGGGTGAAGTTAGTTAGGGCTAACTTAAGTGTCATATAAGTATCATTACAATATAGGGGGTAATGCAGTCATGGAATTTAAAGAAGCATGGGCGGGTTTCGCCGGAAGAAAATGGAAAGAAGACGTGGATCTGCGCGACTTTATCCAGAACAACTATGAACCATACGACGGCGACGAATCCTTTTTGGAGGGACCCACGGACGCTACGGATCGGCTCTGGGGCGAATTGCAGAAACTTCAGAAGGAGGAGCGCGCCAAAGGCGGAGTTTTGGATATGGAGACCGAAGTGGTCTCGGGCTTAACGGCTTATCCTGCGGGGTATATAAACGAAGAGCTTAAGGACCTTGAAAAGGTCGTAGGGCTTCAGACCGACAAGCCTTTAAAGAGAGCGTTTATGCCCTACGGCGGTATAAAGATGGCCGAGCAGTCGTGCACGGTTTACGGGTATCAGCCGTCGGAAAAACTGCATGAGATCTTCACAAAATATCATAAGACTCACAACCAGGCGGTATTCGACGCGTATACGCCTGAGATGAAGAAGGCGCGTCACAATAAGATAATCACCGGCCTGCCGGATACGTACGGCCGCGGACGTATCGTCGGCGACTACAGAAGGGTCGCGCTGTACGGAATAGATTTTCTTATAGAGAAGAAGCAGGAAGACTTCGACTACTGCGGCGACGGAACGATGACCGACGACGTTATCCGTCTCAGAGAAGAGATAGCGGAGCAGATCAAGGCGCTTAAGCAGATGAAAGAGATGGCCGAGATCTACGGCTTTGATATCTCTGGTCCTGCAAAGAACGCGCAGGAAGCGGTCCAGTGGCTCTACTTCGGTTACCTTGCGGCCATCAAGACCCAGAACGGCGCGGCTATGAGCGTAGGAAGAGTATCCACCTTCCTCGACATATATATCAGCAGAGACCTTAAGAACGGCGTTCTCACTGAGAAAGAGGCGCAGGAGCTTATCGATCACTTCGTTATGAAGTGCCGTATGGTAAAATTCGCAAGAATCCCTTCGTACAATCAGCTGTTCTCGGGCGACCCGGTATGGGCGACGCTGGAGGTAGCGGGACTCGGTATGGACGGAAGATCGATGGTCACAAAGAACGATTTCCGTTTCCTGCATACGCTTGAAAATATGGGACCGGCTCCGGAGCCGAACCTGACGGTGCTGTATTCGTCGAGACTTCCCAAGGCGTTCAAGGAATACGCCGCGGCGATCTCCGTCAGAACGAGTTCGGTGCAGTATGAGAACGACGACGTAATGCGTCCGGTATGGGGCGACGATTATTCGATCTGCTGCTGCGTATCGGCTACTCAGACGGGTAAGGAGATGCAGTTCTTCGGAGCGCGCGCAAACTTGGCTAAGTGCTTGCTCTACGCTATGAACGGCGGACGCGATATGAAGACCAAGGAGCAGGTAGGCCCCGAGCTTCGTCCTATCGAAAGCGAATACTTAGATTACGACGAAGTTATGCATAAGTACGATATAATGATGGACTGGCTTGCGGGACTTTATGTCAACACGCTTAACCTGATCCAGTACATGCATGATAAATACTACTACGAGGCGGCCGAGATGGCGCTCATAGACACCGACGTAAGACGTACGTTTGCGACGGGTATAGCGGGATTCTCGCACGTCGTAGATTCGCTCAGCGCGATCAAGTACGCTAAGGTCAAGGCTATCCGCGACGAGGACGGCATGATAATGGACTTCGAGACGACAGGCGATTTCCCGAGATACGGAAACGACGACGAGAGAGCGGACGAGATAGCCGTATGGCTGCTCAAGACCTTCCTTAAGAAGATAAAGAAGAGACATACCTAC
The DNA here is from genome assembly GCA_019419865.1 of Clostridiales bacterium. Classification (GTDB taxonomy): domain Bacteria; phylum Bacillota; class Clostridia; order Monoglobales; family Monoglobaceae; genus Roslinia. Next base: position 24,161 of record JAHZIG010000012.1, read on the forward strand.
CGCGACAGCGAACCGACGACATCCATCCTTACGATCACCTCGAACGTGGTCTACGGAAAGGCTACGGGCAATATGCCGGACGGAAGAAGAGCGGGCGAGCCGCTTTCGCCGGGAGCTAATCCGAGTTACGGAGCGGAGCAGAACGGACTTTTGGCGTCGCTTAACTCCGTCGCTAAGCTGCCGTACGAGTACGCGTTAGACGGCATATCCAATACGCAGACGATCAATCCGGGAGCTTTGGGACATAACGAGGACGAGCAGAAGAAGAATCTCGTCAGCGTAATGGACGGATATTTTGATAAGGGCGCTCACCACCTGAACGTAAACGTGTTCGGACGCGAGAAGCTGATCGACGCTATGGAGCATCCTGAGAAAGAGGAGTACGCAAACTTCACGATCCGCGTTTCGGGCTACGCGGTCAAGTTTATCGACCTGACTAAGGAACAGCAGTTGGACGTTATCTCGAGAACCTGCCACGAAAGAATGTAATGAACGAGGATAGAAATATTAAAGGAAACGTACATTCTCTTGAAAGTTTCGGTTCGGTTGACGGTCCGGGGGTTAGATATGTGATCTTCACGCAGGGCTGCGGGCTTCGCTGCAAGTTTTGCCATAATCCGGACACATGGAGCCGGGACATAAACAAAGAGTATACCTCGGACGAGCTCATAGAGACCGTTTTAAGGTACAAGGGCTACTGGGGCGAAGAAGGCGGGATAACTGTGAGCGGCGGGGAACCGCTGCTCCAGATCGATTTTCTCTTAGAGCTGTTTTCAAAGGCCAAGGAACACGGCGTGCACACCGTTATCGATACGGCCGGACAGCCGTTTACAAGAGAAGAGCCGTTTTTCGGTAAGTTTAACGAGCTGATGAAGTATACCGATCTGCTCCTTTTGGATATAAAAGAGATCGACGAGGAAAAACATAAGAGGCTCACGGGATTTACCAATAAGAACATTTTGGATATGGCGAGGTATCTGTCCGAGATAGACAAGCCGGTCTGGATACGCCACGTGCTGGTTCCCGAGTACAGCGATTTCGACGAGGATTTAGTGAAGCTCAACGCTTTTATCGAGTCTTTGAATAACGTTGAGAAAGTCGAAGTACTTCCATATCATACGATGGGCGTCTTTAAGTGGGAGGAGCTTGGACTTAATTATCCGCTTAAAGGGATCGACCCTCCGACAAAGGAACGGATCGAAAACGCCAATAAACTGCTCTGCACGAGTAAATACGCTTAGCGAGCGTATTGGCGGAATGATTTGCGATCAGAATTTTATAGCGGCCGTCGCGGACGTAAAATATCCGCGGCGGTTTTTTATGCGTTTTTTCTTTCTTATATCCGCGCTGCGATCCGGCGGCGCTCATTGTTTTATAAGACCGCGCGGGCGCTAAATAATATATTGCCCAAATAAGTTTGTTTTGATTGACAAATGTTGATTTTACTATTAAAATAATAATGTCGGATTGTCGGAAAAGTTCGGCAATTTTTAGGCGTGCGATCACAGATGAAATTTTTATGTGATATAAATTTGCTTTATTTATAAATATAACCGATCATTATCCAAAATATTGGGCGTCATCGGAAAAGGAGTATTGATATGAGCATAAAACGACTTTTTGTTGAGAAGAAGAAGGGCTACGATATCGAAGCGAAAGCGCTCTGTCGCGATCTTATCGACAACCTCGGGCTTAAGGAGCTTAAGGAGGTAAGAGTGATAAACCGGTACGATATCGACGGCGTGACCGACGAGGAGCTGGAGAGAGTTCTGCCTTGCGTATACGCCGAGCCGCAGGTGGACGAGGTGTACAGAGAAGAGCTTGAAATAGAAGAGGGTAAATATTTCGCGTCCGAATACCTGCCGGGTCAGTTCGACCAGAGAGCCGACAGCGCGGCGCAGTGTACCCAGATAATGACCGGCGGCGCGAAGCCTAAGGTGAGGACCGCCAAGGTGATCGTTTTGATCGGCGACATCACGGACGAACAGCTTAAGGCGGTTGAGGACTACTATATAAACCCTGTGGAGTCGAGAGCCGCTTCTATGGAAAAGCCCGATACTTTGGATGATAATCTTGAGGAGCCCTCCGACGTTAAGACGGTCGAAGGCTTTATAGGTTTGGACGAAGAAGGCCTGAGCGGCATGATCGCCGATATGGGTCTCGCTATGGATCTGGACGATATTAAATTCTGTCAGAATTATTTTAAGAATACCGAGAAGAGAGACCCGTCGGTCACCGAGATAAGAATGATAGACACCTACTGGTCGGATCACTGCCGTCATACGACGTTCGCGACAAAGCTGAATAACGTGACGATAGAGAACGCGTTTATACAGGCGGTATACGGCGAGTATCTCGATTCGAGAGAATACGTCTACGAGGGACGGGACAAGAGCGTATGTCTTATGGACGTCGCTACGATCGCGACCAAGGAACTTAAGAAAAAGGGCGTTTTAAAGGCGCTCGACGAGTCGGAAGAGATCAACGCCTGCTCGATAAACGTGGACGTTAAGATGGACGACGGTTCGGTAGAGGAGTGGCTGGTGATGTTTAAGAACGAGACGCACAACCACCCCACCGAGATAGAGCCGTTCGGCGGCGCGGCGACCTGTCTGGGCGGCGCGATAAGAGACCCGCTTTCGGGGCGTTCTTACGTATACCAGGCTATGCGCGTGACCGGAGCTGGCGACCCAAGAAAGGGACTGAAAGACACTCTGCCGGGTAAACTGCCGCAGCGTAAGATCGTTATAGGCGCCGCGGAGGGTTACAGCTCGTACGGAAACCAGATAGGACTCGCGACCGGCGTGGTAAACGAGATATACGACGAGGGATATATAGCTAAGCGTATGGAGATAGGCGCGGTTATCGCGGCGGCTCCGAAGAAAAACGTTATCCGCGAAAGGCCTGAGCCGGGCGACGTGGTCATACTGCTCGGCGGCATGACGGGACGCGACGGCTGCGGCGGCGCCACGGGTTCGTCCAAGGCGCACGATTCGTCCTCGCTCGAGACCTGCGGAGCCGAGGTCCAGAAGGGTAATCCGCCCGTTGAGCGCAAGCTTCAGAGACTGTTCAGGAAGAACGAGGTCACCACGCTGATAAGACGCTGCAACGACTTCGGCGCCGGCGGCGTTTCGGTCGCTATAGGCGAGCTTGCCGACGGTCTAAATATTGATCTGGACAAAGTCCCCAAGAAGTACGAGGGACTTGACGGAACCGAGCTCGCGATCTCCGAGTCGCAGGAGAGGATGGCGGTCGTAGTACGCGCGAAAGACGCGGATAAATTTATAGCCGAGGCCGACAAGGAGAACCTCGACGCGGTCGTAGTGGCCGAGGTCACCGAAAGCCCAAGGCTGGTCATGAACTGGCGCGGCAAAACTATATGCGACATATCAAGAGAATTTTTGAATACTAACGGCGCTGAGAAGAACGCCGACGTTATCGTTACTGAGAACGATTTCAGCGGCAAGGCGCTCGAGTTTGAGGTAAGCGGCGATTCGATCAGGGAAAAGACCCTTAACATGATGGGCGATCTTAATATAGCGTCGCAGAAAGGGCTGGTCGAGCGTTTCGACAGCACTATAGGCGGAAATTCGGTGTTCATGCCTTACGGCGGCAAGTATCAGCTTACGCCGCAGCAGAACATGGTGGCAAAACTGCCGGTAAACGGCGAGGAATACGCGAAGGAGACCGAGACGGCGACGGTAATGGCGTACGGATATAATCCCAGGATATCCAAGGCCAACCCGTTTGCGGGAGCTGCGTACGCGGTCGTCGAGTCGGCGACCAAGGCGGTCTGCGCCGGAGCCGATTACAGAGATATCTACCTCACGTTCCAGGAATACTTTGAGAGACTGGGCGAGGATCCAAAACGCTGGGGCAAACCGCTCGCGGCGCTGCTCGGCGGATACTACGCTCAAAAGAGACTGAACATAGCCTCGATAGGAGGAAAGGACTCGATGTCCGGTTCGTTTAACGATATAGACGTGCCTCCGACGCTGACCTCGTTCGCGGTAGCTCCTTTGGACGCGAATTACGCGGTCTCGAGCGAGTTTAAGTCGGCGGGAAGTCAGGTCTTTCTGCTAAAGCCCAAGTACGACGAGAACAACCTGCCCGAATTCGAGAGCCTGAAACAGCTCTACGGTATGCTGAGCCTGATGATAAACGACCCCGATACGAAGGTCAGGAGCGCTTACGCGGTAGGCATGGGCGGAGTTATGGAGGCCGTGTGCAAGATGGCGCTCGGCAACAAGCTGGGCTTCGAGTTCAGAGAGGGCTGCGAAGGCTGCGCTATGAGCATGGACGAGGCCGACCTGTTTAAAGCGATATACGGAAGCGTTATCGTCGAACTCGACGAGAAGAGCGCGGCGGCGTTCAGCTCTGGCGGCGTAGACGCATATTATATTGGAAATACGGACGATACAGCCGAGATAAAGTATCGCGGCGAAGTAATAAAGATAGACGAGATACTGGACGCGTGGACAAAACCGCTGGAGAGCGTGTACCCGACGACCGCGAAGTACGACAACGTCGGTATGAAGACCTTTGCGTACTCGCTGCGCTGCGAGAAGGCTCCGGCGATAAAGACCGCGAAGCCGAGAGTGTTTATACCCGCGTTCCCGGGCACGAACTGCGAATACGATTCCGCGAGGGCGTTTGAGAGATTCGGCGCGGTAGCCGATATCCAGATATTTAAGAACCTGAAACAGGAGCATATAGAGGATTCTATCGACAGATTCACCGAGTCGGTTAGGAAAGCTCAGATAATAATGATCCCGGGCGGATTCAGCGGCGGCGACGAGCCGGACGGTTCGGGTAAATTCATAAAGGCCGCGTTCGAGAACGAAAAACTCAAAGAGGCGGTCATGGAGCTTCTGAATAAGAGAGACGGTCTTATTCTTGGAATATGCAACGGCTTCCAGGCGCTCGTTAAGCTCGGACTCGTTCCGTACGGCGAGATAAGAGAAGTGGACGATACCTGCCCGACGCTTACGTTCAACACAATAGGTCGGCACGTATCTCAGATAGTTACCACAAGGATCGCGTCCGTCAAGTCGCCGTGGCTGTCCGGAGTTAAGCTGGGCGATCTGCATAACGTGGCGGTGTCTCACGGCGAGGGAAGATTTGTAGCCTCGGCCGAGGTCATAGCCGAAATGGAGAAGAACGGCCAGATAGCTACTCAGTACGTGGACGTAAACGGAGATCCCACCTATCAGAGGCCGTATAACCCCAACGGCTCATACTACGCTATAGAGGGAATAACCAGTCCGGATGGAAGGGTTTTCGGTAAGATGGGACACTCCGAGCGCGTGGGCAAGAACGTGTATAAGAACATACCGGGCGACTTTGATTCCAAGATATTCGAAAGCGGAGTAAAATACTTCAGCTAAAATATATGCGATATGCGCATCTATAAATGAAAGGCTGTGAAAACGATGAAAGCATACCGGGAGGCCGCAGAATATATAAAGAGCGTTTCAAATATCAGACCCGCGATAGGTATAATATTGGGCACCGGAATGGGCGCGGCGGCGGAGATAATCGAGCCGGAGACGGTAATTGAATATAAGGATATCCCGCGCTTTCCGGTCTCTACGGTGGAAGGACACGCCGGTAAGCTGATCTTAGGCCGGATAGCGGGAATGGAAAGCGTGATAATGCAGGGGCGCGTCCATTTCTACGAGGGCAGGAGTATGAGCGAGCTCGCCGTTCCCGTTCAGACGTTCAAGGCGCTCGGCGTCGAGATCCTGATCGTCACAAACGCGAGCGGCGGCATTAATCCGGATTTCTATCCGGGGGGAATAGTCAATATAACCGACCATATCAAGTTCGATCTGGACAGCCCCCTGAGGGGTCCGAACGATCCCGAGCTGGGGGAGAGGTTCTTCGATATGTGTTCGGCGTATTCCGAAAGGCTGGGCGCGCTCGCGCATCAGGCCGCCGAGGCAAGCGGGATCGAGCTAAAGGACGGCGTATACGCGTATATGGGCGGCCCGCAGTTCGAGACGCCCGCCGAGATAAGGGCGCTGCGTATCTTAGGCGCGGATCTGGTAGGGATGTCCACAGTCCCCGAGGTCATATGCGCGGCTCACTGCGGCATGGAGACGCTGGGCTTGTCGTGCGTTACCAACATGGCCGCGGGTATGGAAAACGGCGGACATAATAAAGAGATAATAGGCAAGGCCGAAAAGAGCGCGGCTCAGAATTTGAGCGGCGTTTTAAGAGGCGTTATAGAGAGACTTTAGATATTAAACTTTGACAATACGGCTAATGGCCGATACAAGCGAAAGGCTGGAAATTAATTTGAGTATATTGATAAAAAACATAACCGCGGTCACGATGGACGATGAAAGACCGGTGATAGAGACCGCGAGCGTGGCCGTGAAGTCCGGAAGGATATTTAAAATAACGGAATCGGTTCCGGACGATATAAACGAATACGACGAGATAATCGACGGCGAGGGCATGGTAGCAGCGCCGGGACTTATAAATACGCATACGCACGCGGCTATGACGCTGATGCGGAGCTATGCGGACGATATGAATCTTCAGAACTGGCTGAACGATAAGATATTTCCGTACGAGGATAAGATGACGCCCGCCGACGTATACAGGGGCAGTCAGATAGGCTTAAGAGAGATGCTCGAGAGCGGAACGACCTGTTTCAACGATATGTACTTCTTCCAGGAGGACACCGCGATGGCGGCGAAGGAGATAGGCATAAGAGCCGTGCTCAACGACTGCGTGACGGACGGCAACTTTGAAGATAAGGTCAAAAAGACGGAGAAACTGATCTCCGACTTCTGCGACGAGAGCAGAATGATCTCGGTCAACATAGCGCCCCATTCGGTATACACATGCAGTCCCGAGACGCTTAAGAAGTGCGCGGAATACGCGAAAAGCGCGGGACTCGATATACACACACACCTGTCCGAGACCGAGGTGGAGAATATAGACTGCGTGAGAGATTACGGAGTAAGCCCGACGAAACATATGGAAAACTGCGGGCTTTTCGGCGTGAGAAGCGTCGCGGCTCACTGCGTCTGGCTTTCGGACGAGGATATGGATATCCTGCTTAAGCATAACGTTTCGGTCTCGCATAATCCGACGAGCAACTTAAAGCTCGCCTCAGGCGTCGCCGAGGTGCAGAAGATGATCGATAAAGGTATCAACGTATGTCTGGGCACGGACGGCGCGTCCAGCAATAACAATCTCGATATGTTCGAGGAGATGAAACTCGCCGCGCTGCTCCAAAAGGGGATCTTAAGACAGCCGACGGCGGTCCCTGCGTATCAGGCGCTTAAGATGGCGACGGTCAACGGCGCCAAGGCGCTCGGTTTCGACGATCTGGGAGCGCTGAAGGAAGGCTATTTGGCCGATATGATAATACTCGATTTCAACCGGCCGCATCTTACGCCGAACAACGACGTTATAGCAAATCTCGTCTATTCCGCAAACGGCGGCGACGTCGCTATGACGATAGTGGGCGGCAAGATAGTTTACAGGAAAAAGGGAAGCAAGTTCGACGAGTAACGGATAAAATTGTATTATAAATAGGAGGAACTTAGAATGGCACAGGTTGCAATAGTAATGGGAAGTAATTCGGATCTGCCGGTAGTTAAAGGCGCGATCAATCAGCTCAATAAATTCGGCGTCGATTATGAGGCGCACGTTATATCGGCGCACAGAACCCCGTACCGCGCGGAGGAGTTCGCGAAGAACGCGAAGGCGAGCGGGGTCAAGGTCATAATAGCCGCGGCGGGAAAAGCCGCGCATTTGGGCGGAGTCATAGCGGCGTATACGACCTTGCCGGTAATAGCGCTCCCGATAAAGTCGTCGCTTATGGACGGGCTGGATTCGCTGCTCTCTATGGTGCAGATGCCGAGCGGTATCCCGGTCGCGACGGTCGCGGTTGACGGCGCCGACAACGCAGGAATTTTGGCGGTCCAGATGCTCGCGCTCTCGGACGAGAAACTGGCCGAGAAGCTGGAAGCGTTTAAAACAGAGATGGCCGAGGCGGTGGCCGAGAAGGATAAGAAACTTCAGCAGGAGCTGAACGCTCTGATATAAGCGGGCGAGTATACATATGCGGCTGGGCTCCGACTTGCAGATCGGACGAGCTGAACGATCGATACGCGATCAATATAAAAATGAAATAAACCTACAGGAGGAATAATGATGAGTAAGGCTTATAAGAATGCGGGCGTCGACGTTGAGGCGGGATATAAAGCCGTCGAGCTTATGAAGGAACATGTTAAGAGGACCAATATCCCCGGAGTACTCTCGGGTCTGGGCGGATTCGGCGGATTGTTTGAGATCGGCGGCGGATACGAGGAGCCGGTTTTGGTTTCCGGGACCGACGGGGTCGGCACAAAGCTTAAACTGGCGTTTATCATGGATAAACACGACACGGTCGGTCAGGACTGCGTGGCTATGTGCGTTAACGACATCGTGTGCGGCGGAGCTAAGCCGTTGTTCTTCTTGGATTATATCGCGGTCGGCAAAAACGTCCCCGAACGCGTGGCCGATATAGTAAAAGGCGTGGCGGACGGCTGCGTTGCCGCGGGCTGCGCTCTGATCGGCGGAGAGACCGCGGAGATGCCCGGCTTCTACGATCCCGAAGAGTACGACCTCGCGGGATTTTCGGTCGGGATAGTGGATAAAAGCAAAATAATAGACGGCTCCAAGCTCGAAGTGGGCGATAAGATAATAGGCATAGCTTCGTCGGGAGTCCACAGCAACGGCTATTCTTTGGTGAGAAAAATATTTAAGATAGACGATAGCGAAGAGTGCGCAAGCCGGCTCAAAGAATACGATGATGAGCTGGGCCGTTCGGTCGGAGAGGCGCTGCTCGAACCGACCAAGATATACGTGAAGCCGATGCTAAACGCTATTTCAAAGGTCGACGTTAAGGCGGTGTCGCATATCACCGGCGGTGGATTTTACGAGAATATCCCGAGAATGCTAAAGGACGGGACAAGAGCGAAGATAGATAAGTCGAGCTTTAAGGTTCTGCCGATATTTAATAAGATACAGAAGCTCGGAGATATTTCGGAGCATGATATGTTCAACACGTATAACATGGGCGTCGGAATGATGTTCGCGGTTCCCGCAGACCAGGCGGAGCGGGCGGTCTCGGCGATCGAGGAATGCGGCGAAACGGCGTACGTCGTAGGCGAGATAGTAGGCGGCGAAAAAGGAGTGGACATATGTTAAACAAACTTAAGATAGGCGTTTTGGTATCGGGCGGAGGAACGAACCTCCAGGCGATAATAGATTCTATAGAAAACGGGACTATACGCAACGCGGAGATAGTAACGGTAGCGGCGTCCAACCCGGACGCGTACGCGCTCAAACGCGCCGAGAAGCACGGGATACCTTCGGTCGCGATCTCAAGAAAGGATTTCGATTCGCTCGAGGACTTCGACCTGGCGATATGCGAGCATATGAAAAGCCGCGGAGTCGAACTGATAGTGATGGCGGGCTTTTTGAGCATCATAGGCGAAAATCTATTGAACGAGTACGAGGGCAGGATAATCAATATACACCCGTCGCTGATACCGTCGTTCTGCGGAAAGGGCTATTACGGGCTCAGGGTGCACGAGGCGGCGCTCGAGCGCGGAGTCAAGATAACCGGCGCGACGGTGCATTTCGTCAACGAGATACCCGACGGCGGTCCGATAATAATCCAGAAGGCGGTCGAGGTTAAGGACGGCGATACGCCCGAGACTTTGCAAAAGAGAGTCATGGAAGAGGCCGAGTGGATAATACTTCCCAAGGCTATAGACATGATAGCAAACGGCGAGATAAAAATTTAGGATAATTATTTAAAGTATATAAACTAAAAAGAAAGGGGCTTCACTATGCAGACTATCAATATTGCCGAAGAATTAAAAGGCAATTCGTATCCGGGACGAGGGATCGTGATCGGAAAGACTTCGGACGGGAAAAAGGCGGTTACCGCATATTTTATAATGGGTAGAAGTTCAAACAGCAGAAACAGAGTATTCGTTAAAGACGGCTGCGGGATCAAGACGCAGGCCTACGACGAGTCCAAACTGGAGGATCCGTCTTTGATAATCTATTCGCCGGTCAGGGTCTTAGGAAATAAGACCATAGTGACGAACGGCGATCAGACCGATACGATATACGATCTGATGAATAAGCAGACGACTTTCGAGCAGGCTCTCAGGACCCGCGAGTTTGAACCGGACGCGCCGAATTACACGCCCAGGATCTCGGGGATACTTAAGATAGGCGACGGCGAGTTCAATTACGCGATGTCCATCTTAAAGAGCGCGGACGGCGATCCGAGCTCGTGCCAGAGATTTACGTTTACATATCCGAATCCTGTCGCCGGAGTCGGGCATTTTATCCACACCTATATGGGCGACGGCGATCCGCTGCCGAGCTTCGAGGGCGAGCCTAAGAAGATAGAGATAATGGACGATATAGACGGCTTTACCGATACGCTTTGGGAAAGCCTGAACGAGGATAATAAGGTGTCCCTGTTTGTCAGATATATCGATATCGCGTCCGGCGAGACCGAAGACAGGATAGTAAATAAAAATAAATAGATCGACCTGTGGAAAATTACGTCTTATGTATGCCCATACAATAGGCGTATATGATATAAGAAGAATCGTAAAGTTAAGGCTTAGCGTTTGAAACAAAACGAGCTTTTCAGGCGCGGGCGGATCGAAGCCGCGCGTCGTATTACGGTTTTAGTTACATTAAATCAATATGGGCGGAAAGGTTATGAAATAATATGAAAGAAATGCAACTGAAGTACGGATGTAATCCGAATCAAAAGCCGTCGCGTATATTTATGGAAGAGGGCGAACTGCCGATAACCGTTCTGTGCGGAAAGCCGGGGTATATAAACCTGCTCGACGCTTTAAACGGCTGGCAGCTTGTGCGCGAGCTGAAAGAGGCGACCGGTCTCCCGGCGGCGACCTCGTTTAAGCATGTCAGTCCGGCCGGAGCGGCGGTAGGGCTCGAACTTAGCGACACGCTGAAGAAGATATATTTTGTGGACGACAGTATAGAGCTTTCGCCGCTTGCAAACGCGTACGCAAGAGCCAGAGGCGCGGACAGAATGTCGTCGTTTGGAGATTTCATCGCTCTGTCGGACGAGTGCGACAAGCCGACCGCGCAGCTGATAGCTAAAGAGGTGTCGGACGGAATAATCGCTCCCAGCTATAGCGACGAGGCGCTCGAGATATTAAAGCGCAAGAAGAAGGGCGCGTACAACATAATCCAGATCGACCCCGATTACGTTCCGGCGCCCGTAGAGCGCAAGCAGGTGTTCGGAGTTACGTTCGAGCAGGGCAGAAACGAGCTTAAGATAGATAAAGAACTGCTTTCAAACGTCGTGACGCAGAACAAGGAGATGACCGAAGCGGAGATCCGCGACCTTATTATATCGCTCATAACGCTTAAATATACCCAGTCCAACAGCGTATGCTACGTTAAGGACGGACAGGCGATAGGTATCGGCGCGGGGCAGCAGTCGCGTATCCATTGTACAAGGCTCGCCGGAAACAAGGCGGACGTTTGGTGGTTGAGACAGGCGCCTCAGGTCCTCGCTCTTGAGTTTGTGGACGGTATAAAACGCGCTGACAGAGACAACGCGATAGACGTTTATATCTCGGACGAATATATGGACGTTTTGGCCGACGGAGTTTGGGAGACGAAGTTTAAGACGAAGCCGCCCGTATTCACAAAGGAAGAGAAAGAGGCTTGGATAGCCAAGAACACCGACGTCGCGCTGGGTTCGGACGCGTTCTTCCCGTTCGGCGACAACATAGAGAGAGCGTATAAGTCGGGAGTTAAGGTCATCGCCCAGCCCGGCGGCTCGATAAGAGACGACCAGGTAATAGAGACCTGCGACAAATACGGACTCGCAATGGCGTTTACAGGAATAAGACTTTTCCACCATTAATATTTATAAATTCAACAGGTTTTATAGGACAGGTTTTAGCGCCTGTCCTTTTTGACGTTCGAGACGCTGATGTTATAAAAAGCTTATAAATAATTAAATCATTGCAGAGTTTAAAAAATATAGAAGTATAGTACACGACGCGTATCTTCCGAGCGAGCGAGTACGCTTATATATGGGCGTAAAAAAGCGACCCGCAAAAACGCGGGCCGCTTCGCTAATTCAAGGTATTAAATTATTTCTCGCCGAATAGGGCTACATTTGCTCAAAGTAATATTTGTCGATCAGTTCGTCCATTTCGATCTTGATCTTATATATGTCCTTATAATTTATCGTATCATGCGTTAGCAATTCGGCCATCCGTTCCTTTAATACCTGAATATCCTGCTCCAATCCTTTCACCTCGATTCCGTTATAATTTTTGTTATATTAAATCATGCTTAATTTTTTTCAAATTATATTTTAACCTTAAATATTAATCGTTTTGATCGTCGTCCTCCGCGGTCGCCGCCGTTTTGGGGATCGTCTCGGACGGATCCGCTTCGTTTGGATCCTCGGCCGCCGAACTTGTCTCGGAAACTTCGGCGCCGGTTTTATTGTCGGCGTTCGCCTCTTCTAAATCGGCGTCGATCTCTGCGGCGTCCGGCGCGCCGTTTTCTTCAACGTCCGCCTCCTGCGCGGAGCCGCCGGATACGGCCGGAACCGGGGCGGGATTGTTTTTTATAAACCGCCTGTATAGGATTATAAATATCACGGCCGCCAATAATGAGATAAGCGCCAGGAACTGCGATATCCTGACCGGACCCAAGTAGAGCGAATCGGTTCTCAGTCCCTCGATCCAGAATCTTCCCAAGCCGTACCACGCTATGTACGCGCAGAAAACTTCGCCGCTGAAGCGTTTATGTTTTCTGTAAATGAGCAGGAGAACCACTCCCAGCGCGTCCCACAGGGATTCGTATAAAAACGTGGGATGCGCGTGCGAGGCTATGGTCGAACCGCCGGTCGTTATCGACATTGCCCAAGGAAGCGTCGTGTAGGAACCGAAGGCCTCGCCGTTTACGAAATTGCCCCATCTGCCGACGGCCTGCCCTATGAGAAAGCCGACGGCTAAGATGTCGAGTACCACTCCGATATTGATCTTCTTTACGCGGCAGTAGACGAGAACTGTTAGGATAGCGCCTATCAGTCCGCCGTATATGGCGAGACCGCCGTTTCTTATATCGAATATACTTAGTAAGTCGTCCTTGTATAGGTCGAAGCTGAATACCACGTAATACAGCCGCGCGCATACGATCGAGACCGGGATCGCTATCAGGAACATATTTAAGAGGTCGTCCTGGTCGAGCCCGGTACGCTTTGATTCGCGAAACGCGTATATCAGGGCGAGGATAAGTCCGCAGGCGATTATTATGCCGTACCAGTACACGTCCAGCCCGAATATGGAAAACGCGGCGCGGTTTATGTTAAACGTCAGCCCCAAGTTCGGGAAGGTTATCGTATTTGTCAATTTGAGTCGCCACCTTTTTGTTCGGATACGGGTCTTACTACAGATAAAACGCAGTTATCCGTGTTGAAATATTTTCTCAGTCTTTCGTTATATTCTTCTTCCGTGATCTCGTCGATGATGTTGGCCAAAGCGAGCGGGTTTACTCCGCACATTATCTGGCGTATGAAAGCGTTGCCCATGCCCTCGATGCTGTTAAACAGTTTGATGAGCGAGGCCTGAGTGGTTTTCTTAGCTCTTTCAAGGCTTTCCTTGTCCAGACCGGACTCTATCGTTTTATTGATCTCCGCTTTAACAAGCTCGAACACCTTGTCGGGATCCTTTGATTCTCCGCCGATAAGCGTAAAGCCGAACCGTTTTTCCAGTTCGGATTCCGAACCGAAGCTCTGGTTTATAAGCCCCTGTTCGTAGAGCGACATATAGAAATCGTTGCTCTTTCCGAAGATAACTTCAAGGATAACGTCGGTCATTATCTCGCGTTTTAGAAGCTCCTCGCCGTCGGTATACAGAGTATTGTCCTTAAAGCCTATCTGAAACAGCGGCTGGGATACCATGAGCTCCTGTTCGACCCGGCTCTTAAAGAACTCGTCCGGTTCCGTAAGGCGCGGGCGTTCTATCTCCCCAAGATTTCGCTCCGGGTTTATGTGCTTGTCGAGACAATCCAAGACCTTTTCGGGTTCTATGTCTCCGACCAAGACCAGAGTCATGTTGGAGGGGTTGTAGAACGTGTTATAGCACTTATACAGTATCTCGGGAGTTATATGCGAGATGCTCTCGACCGTGCCCGCGATATCGATCTTTACCGGATTGTTGTGATAGAGGGCGGTAAGGGCGTTGAAGAAAACCCTCCAGCTCGGGTCGTCCTCGTACATTTTTATCTCCTGCCCGATTATTCCCTGTTCCTTTTGTACGTTTTCCTCGGTAAAATATGGCTCGTTCACAAAGCTTATCAAGATATCGAGGCTATCGTAGAATTTATCGGTGCAGCTGAACAGGTACGCGGTCATATCGAAGCTTGTAAAAGCGTTGGCGCTCGCTCCGGTCAGGGCGAACATGTCGAACGCGTTTTTGCCGTCGCTTTGCTCGAACATTTTATGTTCCAAGTAGTGGGCGATCCCGTCCGGAACGGTCGTAAGCTCCGTCTCGCCGGGTACGACGAACTCGCGGTCGATCGAACCGTACTCCGTACCGTAGATCGCGTAGTATTTGCTAAACCCTTTTTTGGGGAATATTCGTACCTTAAGCCCGCTCTTGTGGGTGAAAGAATACATCTTCTCGTCGAGGTAGCCGTTAATGCTGAGCTGAGCCTCGACTCCGTTTATATCGATCGTTTTGGTCTCTATTATATTTGAATTCATGCGCTAAGCCTCCTCGTTTGTCGTGCCTTTTAATAAGTATACGGTATCCACAGAGATCTTATTAAACGCTGCGGAAACCTCTTCCTTGGTCACTTTTTCGATCGCCGCTGTCAGGTCGTCGAGAGCGCCGTTTTTGCCGAGTATAGCTTGGCTCAGATAATAATCCTCCATAGCGCTCAGTCCGTCCTTCATGGAATTTACGCTGCTTATCAAATAACGTTTTGAGTTTTCAAACTCGGCGTCGTCGATCTCCCCGTTCTTCATCTTATTAAACTGAACCATAGTCTCGTCGTACGCCGCCTTGAAGTTCTTCGTCTCTATACCGGAGCTGATAAACATCACGCTTTTAAAGCGCTCGACCCGCGATATGCAGTAATACGCGAGACTCAGCTTTTCGCGGACGTTGTTGAACAGCTTTGAAAACGGACTCCCGCCGAAAATGCAGGACGCGAGCATCAGCGAATAGTATTCGTTTGAGACGGGATCCACTCCGCAGCGCAGACCTATCGTGAATTTGCTCTGCGCGACCGGGAACTCCTCGGTTATTATATGCGGTTCGGTTTTTTCAATATCCGGGATCGCCGGCGCGGTCTTGACGTATTCGGCGTCCCTTTCGGGGAATTCTTCCGCGAACGCTTCGATCAGCTTAAGAGTTTCGTCGTCGAACTCGCCGGTCGCGAAGATGTCGGTTTTGGAATCCGATAGAGTCTTTTGATAAAATTCGTACAGATTCTTCGCGGTTATACCGTCTAAGTCCTCGACGTATCCGGCCTCGTACATGCCGTACGGCTGATCTTTAAACATGCTCTCCCGGCATTTTACGTCCACGTATTCCCGTTTATCGTTGATCAGCCCTTCGATGGCCTGCTTGAGGTTTTCTTTCTCGTTGTCTAAATATTCCTGTTTAAAGCCGCCGCCTAAGATCAGCGGTTTGAATATAAATTCGCGCAGGAAGTCGAGAACCTCGGCCGTAAGATTCGTACCGGTAAATCTGTCTCTTACGTACGTTATCGTAAAATACATGGCTTCGCCGTCGCCTTTTCGGCGCACTCCGGTCTTGAATCCGGCTCCGTACATGTTGTCGAGCTGTCTCGAGATCAGCGTGAGCGTAGGGTATTTCTCGGTTCCGCGCTTTAACACGGCGGGCAGGAGCGCCTGCTTTGTGACGTTTTCGCGCGTCATAGGCAGGTTGAAGAATACCGATATCTGGTTCGTTTTAAATTTTGGTTCGTCTATTATTCTAAGGTCTACGCCTTTACGTATATTAATATGCTTCATATACCTTTCCTTTCTCTTCCGCATAGGAACGTTCTTTGGCTTTTAAGCGCCGACGTCTTTTTCCTAAGCGGGCGTTTTTGCCTTACTCTATATTATGAACCGCCTCGTATTTTAATATTCCCGCGTTAAACGGATAGAGGCGCATTAAATATTATAACACAATTTTTATTTTTTGTTTATATTTTTAGACGAATTGTAATATTGGTTTAACCTACATTTAAGCAAGCGAGGCGCAGAAGCGGCGCGCGGAGAGGTTAGGGCTTCTAAAAAATGATATGACCGGCGATATTTAGTCGATCGGGCGGGGTGGTCATGATTTTAAATCCTATACTACTTTTTTTCGGATAAAAAATATAAAAATTGAAAAAAGGTATTGCAAAACCTAAAACGGTATAGTAAAATAATCAAAGTGGAGGAAAAAGAATCAAAGTGGATGAACCGGAATGCGGTTTAAGGCGATCGCGCGCCGCGCTTAGGAGCGGCTGTAAAGCGATTTTACTTCACGGTATAGAACGATCGAAAGGAGACGACAAAAATGTTGCTTGGCGAGTATATGCAGACCGTAGACGCTAAAGGCAGAGTTAACGTGCCGGCTAAGTTTCGCGACGATCTGGGTCAGGTTTTTGTCGTTTCTAAGGGACTTAACTGCGTCTCTCTGTATCCTAAGGACGAGTGGAAGAAGTTTTTGGATAATATCATATCCGAGAATCCAACCAAGAGAAAAAAGCTTTTGAGATTTTTCTCGAGCGGTTCGCAGGAGTGCGAGGTGGACTCTCAGGGCAGAGTGTTGATACCCGCTCAGTATCGCGAATACGCGGGGATCGGTAAAGAAATCGCCGTTATAGGCTCGTATACGTACGCCGAGATCTGGGACAGGCAGAAATGGAGCGAGTATATGGACGATCCGGAATTTGAGGCCGGAGAGATCGAGAAGGCGATGGAGGAGTACGGCTTATAATGGACTTTAAACATATTTCAGTCCTGCTAAACGAGAGCGTGGACATGCTTAAAGTGGATCCAAGCGGAACGTACGTAGACGGCACGCTCGGCGGAGGCGGACACGCTTCGCTTATCTGTTCCAAGCTGTCCGGCGAGGGGCGTTTGATCGGTATCGACAGGGATATGGACGCGATAAACGCCGCGGGAGAGAGGCTTGAAAGCTATAGCTGCAAAAAAGAGATAGTTCACGATAATTTCTTTAATATAAAAAGGATATTAAAAGATCTGGATATACCGAAGATAGACGGCGCCATTTTGGATCTTGGGGTGTCCTCGTACCAGCTCGATACTTCGGAGCGCGGGTTTAGCTATAACACGGACGCCGATCTGGATATGCGAATGGATCGGAGCGCGGACTTAGACGCCTATAAGGTGGTCAACGAGTACGAAGAGGACAGGCTCAGGCGTATACTTCGCGATTACGGAGAGGAAAAAAACGCGGCGAAAATAGCGCGCAATATTGTAAAGGCAAGAGAGGTAAAACCGATAAGAACGACCTTCGAGCTGAGCGAGATAATAAAGAAGTCGTTTCCTCCGGCGAAGAGATACGCGGACAAACACCCGGCAAAGCGCAGTTTTCAGGCGATACGCATCGAGGTCAACGGGGAGCTTGACGGCCTCGGCGAGGCGGTCTCCGATTTTGTAGACGTATTAAAGACGGGCGGAAGGCTTTCGGTCATCACGTTCCATTCGCTTGAGGACAGGATCGTGAAGAACGTTTTCGCGGAGCTTGCGAGGGGCTGCACTTGTCCCAAGGAGTTTCCGGTCTGCGTCTGCGGTAATGTGCCGAAGATACGGATCCTTAACAAGAAACCGATAATAGCGGGCGGCGAAGAGCTTGAAAATAATAACAGGGCTCACAGCGCCAAACTGAGAGTTATTGAAAAACTTTGAGGCGATTTTTATATTTGCTGTTTGATGTGATTTTGGATTATAGGATTATTTTAGTCGATCTTATTATCGGCGGCGAGAGACAGACATAATTAGACTATAGACGTAAATTTGAAATAGCGTGAGAGGGGTCCGCTTTATTTTACGTTTTAAATAAGATTTATGCGGACTTATTATTAAGAAAGGATGAGAACGTTGCAGGTTCAGACCGAAAGACGAAACCGAAAAAACGCTTCTGCGGCGTCCGGCAGACGTCGGAACTATAATGCGGAAAATCGCGGTAGACGCCGCGATAGCTCGCGCTATGCAAACGGCGGAAGAAGGACCGTCGATTACAGAGCCCAAAGCGGGTACAAGGGCGGACAAAGAGACGCGTACGCGCGGCAGGAATATACGTTCGACGCGAACGATTATTATATAGACGGATATTATTCGAGAAACAGATACGGTTCGGCAAATTCGGGATACGGCGAGACCGTTCCGGCTTCGACGGCGAGAAATTCGCGGCGCAGGTCTTCGAGCCGCTCAAGCAGAGCCGTCGGAAGTTCGAGAACGAGAGCTTTGTCGTCGTCCGGCGCGGCGACCCGTGCGGCGGCCGAACGAAACGCGAGACCGTCTAAGACGTTGGCGGAGTACAAGAGGGAGAAAGCGACGGCCAAAAAGACGAGAAAGAGCAGAGCCGTATTTATGGGAAAGGTCTTTTTTGTTTTTGTATTAGCTTGCATATTGGTGTACAGACATACAAGTCTGCTTGAGATTAATCAGGAGATAGGCGATCTGCAGTCGCAGTATGCGGACATAAATACTGAAAACGAGGCCATACAGTCCAATATAGATCAGATGATCGAGCTTGGGAATTTAGAGGATTACGCAATCAATAACTTAGGAATGGTCAAGCCGGATTCGTCTCAGATCTTTTACGTGGATATGAATATGACGGATAGGACCGTAACGTCGAGAAGCGACGCGCGGCAGTCGCAGACGGGCGACGAAACGAACGCGGACGGCGCGAATACGAGCGCGGACGCTGCGAACGCGAACGAGGACGCTGCGAATGCGAACGCGGGCGGGACGAGCGAAGAAACTTCGCCTGATACCGCTCAGGCGGCGGACGCTTCACAGGCATCGGGCGCCTCGCAGGCGGAGGATAGCGGTTCGCAGGCGGAGGATAGCGGTTCGGAATAATATCGCGGCGAGTTTGACCGGCGCGGAGGAGAGTTTTTGCGCGGCGATAATATTTTTGACGCCGGATGCGGCTTAAAGCCGCGGCGCGGTTATAAATCGCGGTCAATATACATATAGTAGGAATAACGCGAATAGAATTTCGTAGAGACGCTTATGTTTACAAAACGCGCAATTTTAGGGAGATATGTAAAGAGAGTTTGGGGCGGCTATTTTTGGCCGCCTATTGTTTTAAAACGACGGATATAATAACAAAACGGGGATAGACCTAAGCGGGCGTTTGGAGTTTGATTTGTAATCAAAATTTAATATTAAAGAAATAAATATATATTATAATAGAATTGAGTCAGTATACAAACTTGAAGCGGTCATAAGCTTAAAAGGCTATGATTTTGAAATTTATAAACAGAGGTTGAATAGACGCGGTTATTTTATAATAGATATTAATGGAAGAGTTTGAAAATGTCGGCGCGGCGGTTTGGGTCGCGCGCGTAATCGAGAGAACGGAGGTATATAATGGCGAAACGTACTCCTAAAAAGGGCGGCTCGGGTTTTTTCGCCGCTTTTAAGAGTAACAGGATAATTCAGGTCGTGACGCTGTTTTGTTTGGCTTTTGCGATATTGCTCGGCCGTTCGGCTTGGATACAGATAGTAAAAGGCGACGAGTATAAGCGCGACGCGCTTATACAGCAAACGACGGATAATACGGTGAGCGCAAAGCGCGGAAACATCTATGATAGAAATTATACGGTTTTGGCGACCAATATGACGGTCGAGACCGTTAGTATCGAGCCCGCGATCCTCAGAGAATCCATATCCTCGAAGAGCCTGAGCGTGGAAGACGTAGCGGGCAGGATAGGCGAGATATTAGCCGAGGATACGGGGAGCGTTAAGGATAAGATAAACAAGCAGAGCAGTTTCGAGTATTTGAAAAAGAGGATAGATAAGACTACGGCCGACGAACTGAGGACGTATGTGAGCAATACGGGGTTGAGCGGGATAAATTTCGTCGAGGACGTTAAAAGATATTATCCGTACAATAACTTCGCGTCTCAGGTCATAGGCTTTTGCGGAAGCGATAATCAGGGGCTCGACGGGATCGAGAGCGCGTACGACGACGTCTTGAGCGGAGTTCCCGGACGCGTCGTATCGACTCAGCAGTCCACAGGACTCGAATCCGGCGGCAACTATGAGAGTTACATAGAGGCTCAGGACGGCAATTCGGTCGTGCTTACGATAGACGAGACGATCCAGGGATTCGTTGAAAAGCATCTGGAAAACGCCAGAGTCGAGAACAAGCTTAAGGAAGGCGCGGCGGCTATAGTGATGGACGTGAACACCGCGGAAATACTCGCGATGTGTACAAAACCCGATTACGATCTAAACGAGCCGTTCGTAATAACGGACGCGATAGAAGAAAAGTATCCCGGCGTTACCGAGGAGCTTAAAGGTCTCGAAGGCGAAGCCTACAGCGAACGCTTTAACGAAGTGATACAGACCGTGCGCAGAAACAAGGCGGTCGTGGATTCCTACGAGCCCGGTTCTACGTTCAAGTCGGTCACCGCGTCGATAGCGCTCGAGAGCAGCGCTTGCTCGCTCGAGGATCAGTTTACCTGCGGCGGCTCTTATACCGTTCAGGATAGATCGATAAGATGCGCGAACACGAGCGGACACGGGACTCAGACGTTTGCCGAGGCCGTGAAGAATTCGTGTAACCCGGCGTTTATTCAGATAGGACAGAAGATAGGAAAAGAAAAATTCTTAGAGGGCGCGGAAGCGTTCGGTTTCTTCTCTAAAACGGGTATCGAGCTGCCCGGCGAGAATACGGGCGTAGGATTTTCGTTGGATAATTTTACCGACGTCGATCTGGCTACGTCTTCGTTCGGACAGTCGATCACGGTCACGCCGCTTCAAATGGTCACGGCCGTCAGCGCGATAGCGAACGGCGGCAGGCTGCTCAAGCCGCATCTGGTAAAACAGATCGTCAATTCGGACATGGGGATCGTTGAGAACATCGAGACCGAGGTCGTAAGACAGGTGATATCCGAGGAGACCAGCGATCAGATGTGCGAGATACTCGAATCGGTCGTAAGCGAAGGCGGCGGTAAGAACGCTTACCTCGCCGGATATAGGATAGCGGGAAAAACCGGTACGTCGGAAAAATATCCGCGTAATCAGAACAAGTATGTGGCGTCGTTTATCGGCTTCGCGCCGGCCGACGATCCGCAGGTTGTATGTCTCGTACTGCTCGACGAGCCGCAGGGCGATTCATATTACGGCGGAGCTATCGCGGCGCCGGTAGTCAGGGATATCCTTGAAGAGACGCTGCAATATTTGGACGTCGAACCGAGATACAACGAGGACGAAGAGGCTTATGTAGACGTGGACGTTCCGGACATAACCGGAATGACGGTAGAAGAGGCGGAAAGCGCGCTCGCCGAGCAGGAGCTTGAGATAAGAGTCGAAGGTTCTTCCGATAATATAATAACGGATCAGATACCTAAGGCTAACACAAAAGCGACCGTCGGAGCCGCTATAGTGGCGTATACGGAGGGCGAGAAGGCGACGCGAACGGTCGAAGTACCGGATCTGATCGGCGAGAGCGTTTCGTCCGTTAATTCCATTATTGTAAATAACGGGCTGAACGCAAAAATAAAGGGCGTGTCTAAGAGCGGCGGATCCGCCGTTTGCGTAGAACAATCGCCCGTAGCCGGAACTATGGTCGAACCGGGAACGGTGATCACGGTCGATTTCAGATATTCCGACAGCGAGACCGTTAACGACTAACGGCGCGTTTGAGCTTGATTATACAGGCGTATGTTATAAAATGCGAGAGATTTATATCGACAGCTTTGGCGTTATAAATATTGTAAATTCCATAGCGTTGTGATATAATATTTACATTGTATATTTATAGGCGTTGTTTCGGCGGCGCGGCGGGATAAATTTGAGCGATATTGATAAAGCGTTTATAGAGACGTTTAAAACAGGGGGAAGTATTATGAATCTTGTGGAATTAATGGCGGACGTTGATATCAAGGAAACGCACGGGGACTGCAACATCGATATAACAGGGCTGGCTTACGATTCAAGAGAGGTTAAGCCGGGCGACGTATTTGTATGTATTTCCGGATATCAGACGGACGGACACCAGTATGCGAGGTCGGCGGCCGAGAGCGGAGCGGCCGCTATAGTCGCCGAGCGCGAGCTTGACGACGTGAATATTCCTTACGTTATAGTGGAAAACAGCAGGATAGCTATGTCGAGGATGGCGGCTAAATACTATGATTATCCGTTTAGAAAATTTAAGCTGATCGGCATAACGGGAACTAACGGAAAGACTACGACGACTTATCTTGTAAAGGCGATATTGGAAAGCCTTGGGAAAAAAGTGGGGCTTATCGGCACGAACCAGAACATGATCGGCGATAAGGTCTTGCCTTCAGAGCGGACCACGCCGGATTCGCTCGAGCTTATGCAGCTTTTCGCGATGATAGCGGAGGCGAAGGCGGATTATGTGGTCATGGAGGTCTCGTCGCACGCGCTGGCGCTCGACCGCGTGACGTCGTGTGAATTCGACGTGGGCGCGTTTACTAACATAACCCAGGACCATCTGGATTTTCACAAGACGATGGAGAATTATTTGGACGCTAAAAGTATTTTGTTCGATATATCCCGCGTGGGAGTGGTAAATTTAGACGATCCGAAAGGCGGATATCTTGTAGATAAGGCCAATACCGAGAGTATGATAACTTACGGCATAGAAAGCGACTGCGACCTTAAAGCGAGCGATATCCATTTAAATTCGGACGGCGTGAAGTTTCACGTTTCATACGGCGGCGCCGAAGAGGACGTCGATTTAAAAATACCGGGCAGGTTCTCGGTATACAACGCGCTTACCGCGCTGGGCTGCATACTGGCGCTCAACGTTCCGCTCGATAAAGCGGTCGAAGGCCTGCATACCGCAGGCGGAGTCAAAGGCCGTATCGAGGTGGTTCCGACCAATACTGATTTTACGGTCATAATCGATTACGCGCATACGCCGGACGGACTTTTGAACGTTTTAAACGCGATTAAGGATTTCGCTAAGGGCAGGATAATAACAGTGTTCGGCTGCGGCGGCGACAGAGACGCGCTGAAGCGCCCGAAGATGGGCAAGATCGCCGGAGAGCTTTCCGATATATGCGTCGTAACCAGCGATAATCCAAGGACGGAGGATCCCGTAAAGATAGTAAACGAGGTCGAGGCGGGCGTCAAGGAGACCGGCTGTAAATACGTTAAGATAGTGAACAGGTTCGAGGCGATCGAATACGCTCTTGACCTTGCCGAAAAAGATGATATAATACTACTTGCCGGAAAAGGCCATGAAACGTACCAGATCTTGGGAAATACTACCATTCATTTTGATGAAAGGGAGATAGTTAAGAAGCTTTTGTCAGATTAAACGGGTCATAAAGCTCGGATATTCGGCATATATTGATAAGCGGATCTAAAGCTGAGGTGTAGATCTGCATACGCATAATTATATTCATTTATCGCCAGGATATTCGGGTCGTACGATCCCGCCGGCAAGCGCCGGTATTTTTAGCCGTACCGCGGCCGGGATCGCGTTTATTTGACGGGCGCTTTAAAAATACGAGTTTGATAATATGACATATGCATAATTGGTTATTATACCGTATGCATATCGTATGGGGTGAAGTTTATGGAATGGATATTAAATATCGCTCAGATAGCGGAAGCGACAGGCGGAGAAATTTGTAATTGTAATCCTGACGAAATAGTTAAGGACGTCGTAAGAGACAGCAGAGAGGTCGAAGAAGGAGTCGTCTTTCTGGCGCTTAACGGCGAGAATAACAATGGACACAAGTTTGTCCCCACGGCGATAGAAAACGGCGCCATATGCTGCGTCGTCAACAGAGACGAGGGCGACTTTGGGAAGCTGCCGGTTATCAAGGTGGACGATACGTTCAAGGCTTTGATGGATATCGCGTCCTATTACAGGATGCAGTTCGATATCCCGATCGTCGGCATAACCGGAAGCGTAGGAAAGACTTCGACGAAAGAAATGATTGCGTGCGTTTTGGGAGAAGAGTTTAAGACGCATAAAACGGAAGGGAATTATAATAACGAAGTCGGAGTTCCGCTGACGCTGCTCAGATTGTCGAAAGACGACGATATTTCCGTGATAGAGATGGGAATGAGCAATTTCGGAGAAATATCCAGACTTACAAACGCGGTAAAACCCGACACGGCTGTCATAACTAATATCGGCGTTTCGCATATCGAGAACCTGGGAAGCAGAGAGGGGATACGCAAGGCTAAGTTCGAGATCTTCGAAGGGCTTTCGGTAGACGGCACAGTGATCTTAAACGGAGACGATCCGTATCTCTGGAGCGCGAACGGCGACATCGATTACGAGACGCTCTATTATGGGATCGAAAACAAGGCCTGCGATATAGTGGCCAAAGATATAAAGACTTTTTCTGACAGCAGCGAATTTACGCTCAGGATCGACGGGGAAGAGTATAGGTTTGAGATAAACGCCCCCGGAGTTCACCATATATACAACGCGTTGGCGGCCGTGTTGGTCGGTATCAAATATAATATGAGCGTTGAGAATATCGTCGCCGGAATCAAGAGTTTCGAGCCGTCCGGACACAGACAGGTGATCGTTGAGACGGACAAATTCACGATAATCGAGGATTATTATAACGCGAGTCCGGATTCGATGCAGTCCGGGTTAAACGTTTTAAGCATTACCGAGCGTGGCGAGGGATCGAGAAAGGTCGCGTGCCTTGCGGATATGCTCGAGCTTGGCAATATATCCAAGCAGGCGCACAGACAGGTGGGACACGTGGTCGCCGATTCTAAGGCAGACTGTTTGATCGTCATAGGAAACGACGCGAAGTATATTGCCGAGGGAGCTGTGGACAACGGATTCGATCCGGGAAATATATATTACTTTGAAAATAATGATAAAGCTAAAGCCGAGCTTGAAAATATCGTAAGAGACGGCGACATAATTCTGATCAAGGGTTCGAGGGGTATGCGTCTCGAGGAGATAGCTAATTATTTAGAGAACCTGTAGCATAAAACGCCGGCGTATTTTGAAGTTTGAAGGATTTAGACTGAATTGATATAATATAAAAAACTTAGACGAACGAAGAATTTATTTTATTGACAACAAGGCGATACATAAGAGGGAGGAAGATTATGGATATAGTAACGATATGTATTATATTAGCCGTCGCGGCGTTCGTCGTCGCATTGATAGCCGGAAAGATCCTTATACCGGTATTACATAAGCTTAAGTTTGGACAGGAGATCCGCGAGGAGGGGCCGAAGTGGCACGCGGCTAAGTCGGGAACTCCGACTATGGGCGGAATGATCTTTATATTTTCCATGCTTTTGGTTTATATAATATGCATGATAGTAGGATCGATTTTTGATATCGACTTCGGCGCGGCGTATGAGATGATAATGCTGTTTTCGCTCGCGTTGGCGTTCGGCGTAATAGGATTTATCGACGATTATATAAAGGTCATATTAAAGCGTAATCTGGGACTTACGGCTATACAAAAATTCAGCCTCCAGTTTATCGTGTCGCTGCTGTTTTCGATGTGGGTCGCGTTGGGTACTGACACGGGGACTCAGATAGCGATACCGTTTATAAACAGATACGTCGATCTCAGCTGGTTATATATACCGTTTACTATGTTCGTAATGCTGGCTTCGGTCAACAGCGTCAACCTGACCGACGGACTCGACGGTCTGGCGTCGTCGGTGACGATAGTGGTGGCCTTGTTCTACACGATACTTTCGGTTAAGACCGAGAACTGCACGGTCGCGTTCTTCGGCGCGGCGCTGATCGGTTCGCTCGTCGGATTCCTGTGCTATAACTGGAAGCCGGCTAAGGTTTTTATGGGCGATACCGGCTCGCTGTTTCTGGGCGGAGCGGTATGCGGAATGGCTATTTTGTTAAAACAGCCGATAACCCTGCTCATTGTGGGATTCGTATACGTTATGGAGACGCTGTCGGTCATAATCCAGGTCGCGTCCTATAAGCTCACCGGAAAACGCGTGTTTAAGATGTCGCCGATACACCATCATTTCGAGATGTGCGGCTGGAGCGAGGTCAAGGTGGTGACTGTGTTTACCGCGGGTACGGTCATATTATGCGCGCTTATGTATTTGGCGCTGTAGGATTATTGAGATTTTAATCGATATAGATAAAAAAGCAGTTCGTCTGTTAAAGAAAAGGAGGTTTGTCATGGACAGGAGAAGAAACGACGATTCATACGAATACGGACGCTCAAACAGATCCGGCGGCGGCAGACGCGGCGGAAGCGGCCGTTTCAGCTCGCGGTCGGGCGGCTCGTCAAGCGGCGCCGCCGGGAACAACGGCAAGAATTATGTTAACAATACTAACGGATATTCTTCATCCAATCAGTATCTATACAGACAAAATAAAAACGATTACAGTAAACTCAGCTCGAAATCCGGATTAAACGGGTCGAGTTATCCGAGCCGCAACCTGTATTCTCCCAGCTATGATTTAAAGACGGGCAGATTTCGGACAGACGAAAACGAGGTTTATCAAAAAAGAAACGAGAGCGCGGTCAGAAGCGGCGGTGGCGGCGGTGGCGTTATAAGCGGCGGCCGGAGACTGCTCAGAAACGTTTACGGCAAGATAGACTATCAGTTTCTGGCGATCACTTTGATACTTGTCGCTTTCGGCATAATAATGCTGTACAGCGCGAGCAGTTCCCGCGCGTACGTGCAGTATAACGACAGTCTCTATTACATGAAAGGCCAGGTAAAAGGTCTGATACTCGGACTTATAGCGATGTTTATAACTTCGAGGTTGGATTACCATGTATATCTTAAATTCAGTGTGCCAATATACATTTTTGCGGGATTGTTGCTCGTATTGGTATTATTTTTTGGCACGACGACGAACGGAGCTACAAGGTGGCTGTTTGGATTCCAGCCGTCGGAGATAGCTAAGTTTGCAATTATAATAGCGTGCTCGGCGTTTTTGTACGTTTATCAGGTCAGACTGCATCTGTTTTTCAAGGGTTTCTGTCCATGCTTGATATTAGCGGGGATGTATATAATTCTCCTCGCGCTGGAGCCGCATTTTAGCTGTATAATACTCGTATTTTTGACTACGATATTACTTCTGTTTGTGGCGGGGGCAAAGTGGAAACACTTCTTTATCGTGGGCGTTCCAAGCCTTATAGGCGGTATAATCATGATGGTCATGGAGCCGTATAGGTTCCAGAGACTTGTATCGTTTACGAATCCTTTCGCGTATATACGCGACGAAGGCTGGCAGGTGGTCCAGTCGCTGTACGCGATAGGTTCGGGAGGCTTTTTCGGCGTCGGTCTCGGGCAGAGCCGGCAAAAGTATATGTCGCTGCCGGAGCCGCATAACGACTTTATCTTTTCGGTTCTGGCGGAGGAACTGGGCCTTCTCGGAGTGATCGTGGTTATAGGGCTTTTCGCTTTCCTGATAATACGCGGGATAAGCATAGCGTCGAAAGCTCCCGATAAGTTCGGAACTCTTTTGGTAGCCGGAATAGTCGGGATAATAGGATTCCAGGCGATGATCAATATAGCCGTCGTAACGTCCACGCTTCCGGCGACCGGTATGCCGCTCCCGTTCTTCAGTTACGGCAGTACGGCGCTTACGATGACGCTTGCGGAGATAGGGATAGTCCTTAACGTGTCGCGGCAGCGAAGGCTGATTTGACGTACCATGCCGGAGCTGATATGGAATTATAAATTATATTGACTTTGGTTTCCGTAGTTTTATCCGGCGGGGAATTTGACGTGAGAGTCCCGCTAAGTTATAAGGCTGCGGAATTTTTTATAGTAAGCCGGTTTAGATTAAGAGTTTTAAGCGAATTTATTTATCGCGGATCTATGCGGACTGAAGACCCGGCGCTTGAGGCGGCGAGAACGTTTATAGGAGGGCGTTTTAAAATGAGAATACTATTTTCCGGCGGAGGCACGGCCGGACATATAAACCCGGCGGTAGCGATCGCCAGAGCGGTATCCGAGAAAGAGGACTGCGAGGCGGCGTTCGTCGGCACGGGCGAAGGCTTAGAGTCGGAGCTTATCCCCAGACTGGGTTATAAGCTGTACAAGATCAAAGTTCACGGCTTTGAAAGAAGTTTAAAGCCGTCGAACATAAAAAATCTGCTTGAACTGCCTAAGAGTATAAGCGATTCGAAAAAGATAATAAAGGATTTTAAGCCGGATATCGCGATTGGCACCGGCGGCTATGTGGCGGGGCCGGTCCTGTACGCGGCGGCCAAACTGAAGATCCCGACGCTTATACACGAATCGAACGCCTACCCGGGCGTAACCACAAAAATACTTTCAAGGTATGTCGATACCGTGGCTCTGGGCGCGGAGAACGCGAAAGAGTATTTGGGAAAGGCCAAGCGGATAGTCTATACGGGCAATCCGGTGCGTCCGTCGATACTTTCGGTGAGCGAGTTCGAGGCGAGAAGGCGTCTTGGACTGGATAACAGACCGTTTATCGTTATATTCGGCGGCAGTATGGGCGCGCGGGATTTTAACAAGAACATAGTGGATTGGATATGCAAATACGCGAGCGACGGAAGATACCAGATAATGATGGGGACCGGAAAGTTTCATCAATACGATACGGTGCTCGAAAGATTTAAGGCCGGCGGCAAGGATATAAGCGAGATCGACGGGCTTACGGTAAGCGAATACATATACGATATGGACGTTGTGATGAGCGCGGCGGATCTTGTGATCTCAAGAGCCGGGGCCTCGACTTTGAGCGAGCTTACGGCGCTCGGCAAGCCCGCCGTGTTGGTCCCGTCGCCTTACGTTACGGCGAACCATCAGGAACACAACGCCCGGGCGGTCGAGTCCAAGGGCGGAGCGCGGGTGATACTGGAAAGCGAGCTGAGCCCGGAGACGCTCGAGAAGACGGTCTCGGAGCTGACCGGGGATAAGGATAAACTCAGAAAGATGCGCGCCGCGTCTAAGGCGTGCGGTACGACGAGAGCGACTGAGGATATTTATAACGAGATGAAAAGACTGCTCGGTAAATAGCGGTATTTAGCGCCCGGCGCCCGGCACATAAAACAAAATATTTCATAAAATAATAACGGAGAAAAATATCATGTTTCATGATCGCATATCTACCGATAATTATGGAGGTGAAATATTTTGAGATATAAATTTTCAGACGCCGAGCCGATACTGATATCGGGTTCGGTCAAGTCGGCGGGGTACATATTGGCCGCGGCTTCGCTCTGCGACGGCGTTACCAGGATAGCAAACTTTCCGGTCTCGCCTAAGAGCGCGCGTTGCGGCGGCGTTAAAACCGAGGACGCCGATCTGAGCCGCCTGATAGAGCTGATGACCGAACGCGGCTACAGCTTCAGTTTTGCGGAGACCGAGGACGGCGCGTATATAGAGGTGGCCGGGTCTGAGGATCCAAAGCCGAAAGATTTTTTGGATACGTTCGCGCTCGCGCCGCCGTCTTTTAGAGCGGTATATGATATTATAGGCGAAACGCTCGGCGGGACCGACGAGAATCCGCATTCGCAAAAAGGCTATCTTTCAAGCGTCGTATATTCGGGCGGCGTAGGCGGCGGAGGACGGTATTCGACCATAGTCCAGATAAACAACGAGCCGGATATAACCGCGGGATTGGCGCTCGGCGCGGCCAAGTCGAGCAAGAAGCTGGCGCTTTATAATTGCTCGAGAGAGCCGGAGATCGTGGATCTGCAGAATTGCCTGAATAAGATGGGGGCTAAGATAAAGGGCGCGGGAACCGATACGATCAAGGTCGAGGGCGTAGATTCGCTGCACGGATGCGAGCACAGCCTGATACCGGATCGAAACAGAGCTTTTTCAGCGGCTATAGACAACCTGCTCAGCGGCAAAAAGGCGGCGCTCAAGTTTGTCGAGCCGGAGCATATGAAGGTGGGTCTGGCGCTGCTCAAGGGTTTGGGCTGCGTACTCAGCGTAAGCGAGGACAGCGTTGTGATCGAACCGAAGGTCCCGGCGGATAAGATGCGCGAGTTACTTAAAGCTATAAAACCTACGCCCGAGCCGTATCCGGGAGTAGACGGACGGATGCTCAGGATGTTCGGATAGGAAAATATTTAATATTAAGATACAAACGAGGTATGATTATGCGGGATAACAGATACAGAGCAAGCCAAAATAACGGACGCGGCGGCTCGAACGACGTAATGGCGGCTATAAGACAGAAGAGAAAGAGACGCAAGATACGAGCCTTGGCGGTCTTGATCTTTATATTCGTCTGCGCCGCCGCGATAGCCGTTCTGCTTTTGGCGCCGCCGTTTAACGTATCGGCGGTATACTGCGAGGGGAATATTAGATTAAATGCGGATACGGTAGTGAGCGCGGCAAATATCGAGACCGGCGGAAATATATTTTTAACCGGCTTGTCGCAAGCTAAGAAAAATGTGGAATCGATCCCCTATATCGAGGACTGTAAAATACAGAGAGATTTTCCCAACAGGATAAGGATCGTAATCGACGAGAAGAATCCCGCCGGATATATAAATAACGGAAATACTTTGACGGTCATAGACGACGCGGGAACGGTTCTGGAGCAGATCGATAACGAGACGGACGTTTTGGAGATAGTAAGCTCTAAGATCAAAGACGAGGCCGACAGACGCGGCGGCGAACCGGAACCGGCTGCGACGGCCGATCCTTCCGGTTCGGCTTCGCCCGAGCCTTCACCGTCTGCGTCTCCCGCGCCGTCTCCGACGATAGACCCGATCTGGGGTTACGACGACGACGGCGACCCGATTTACCGGGTAGACGGCGGACACTACGAATACGACGAGGACGGCAATAGATATTTTGTAAACGATACGACGCCGAGCCCCGCGCCTACGACTGCGCCGGAGACCGAGACGGCGGCGGAGGACGATATGATGCCCGGGCTCGCTAAGACGGCGAACGGAGTATATATCTACGACGTTCCTATAATATACGGTATCGCGGTGAGCGGCGTCGAGCCGGGAGCCAGATTAAACACGCCCGACGACAGAAACCTTACGACTTTGCTGGGCGCAATGGCTTCTATGAACAACGAAGGCGTGTTGAGACGAACCACAAAGATCGACGTCACAAGCATGTCGGACGTCAGGTTTGTGATCGAGGACAGGCTTGAGGTTTTGATAGGTTCGTTTGAAAATTTCGACTATAAAATACAGTTCTTGACGACGGTGATAAATAACTATCTGTCGTCGTATGAGGAACTGGTTCTCGATTTCCGAGGAGAAAACCTGTACGCGAGATCGGCGGACGACAGCCCGAGGATTGTATCTACCCCGGCTCCGTCGGTAAGTCCTACGCCGAGCGGCGACGGATCGGGCGAAAATTCTTCCGACGACGCTCGGGAGTCCGGCTCGATTGCGGAACCGGAAAGTACGTCTAATCCTACGTCTTCGCCGCGTCCGTCGGCGTCCGCGGCTCCGTCCGCGTCGCCCGGGCCGAGTTCCACGCCCGGATCGGAGTAATGAGTTTTTTAAAGAGATCCGGGATTTAGGCTGAAAGCTTATAAACGCGTTTTGGCGGGCGCAACCGGATAATATAGGACTAACGCGAAGCCGTTTGGAAACGGCTTATCGATACAAGACTACGAGGAATGTAAGATAATAACGCCTAACAGTCGATATAGATCAACATCGGAGGTAAAGCAATGAGAGAGATAGAAGTTCAAAAGATTACCGACGCTTTGGCCGAAATGTGCATAGAGGCCAATTGCAAGTTAAACGGAGATATAATGAGCGCCTTGAAAAAAGGGCGCGAAAGCGAAGAAAATCCACTCGCCGAAGATATACTCGGGAATATAATAAAGAACGCCGAGATCGCCGCGGACGAGGACATGCCCATATGCCAGGACACCGGCATGGCGGTAGTGTTTATAAAGCTCGGGCAGGACGTGCATTTAATTGGCGGCGATCTGTACGAGGCGGTGAACGAGGGCGTCCGCCGGGGATATGAAAAGGGGTATCTTAGAAAATCGGTGGTAAAAGACCCCGTAAGACGCGGCAACACCGGAGACAACACCCCCGCGATAATCCATATGGAGATCGTAAGCG
The DNA here is from genome assembly GCA_019419865.1 of Clostridiales bacterium. Taxonomy (GTDB): domain Bacteria; phylum Bacillota; class Clostridia; order Monoglobales; family Monoglobaceae; genus Roslinia. Next base: position 56,453 of record JAHZIG010000012.1, read on the forward strand.
GCGACGGCGTGGAGATAACGCTCGCGCCCAAGGGCTTCGGGAGCGAGAATATGAGCGCGGTGAAAATGCTCAAGCCCTCCGACGGGTTGGACGGAATAGTGGATTTTGTGGTCGAGACCGTGAAAAACGCGGGCGGAAACCCATGTCCTCCGCTTGTCGTCGGAGTCGGTATAGGCGGAACATTCGAGTACGCCGCCTATTTGGCGAAAAAGGCGCTGCTCAGAGATATAGATACCAAAAACGAGGACGAATATTACGCCGAATTGGAGGAGCGGCTGCTGGATAAGATCAACGATCTGAATATCGGTCCGCAGGGCTTCGGCGGCAAAACGACGGCTCTGGGCGTTAACGTCGAGACTTTCCCGACCCATATCGCGGGAATGCCGTGCGCCGTCAATATAAGCTGTCACGTCACAAGACATCTCACCCGAGCGATCTGAATTATCCGGTTCGGCGTAGGAGCCTTTTACAGTCTGCGGAGCGCGTTTTATTGAATTATGCGTTACCGGTATGGAGTATTATATAAAAAATTGATTTAGGCGAGACCGTTATATTTTTAATAATGGAGGAACGTATGTTGAGCGATATAGACAAATTGATCGATCTTGCGATAGAGGCGCGGGATAAGGCGTATTCCAAATATTCAAACTTTTCGGTAGGCGCCGCGGTCTTTTGCGCCGACGGCTCGGTCTATACCGGAGCGAATATAGAAAACGCCTCGTACGGTCTGACGGTATGCGCCGAGAGGGTAGCTATATTCAAGGCCGTATCCGAGGGGAAACGATCGTTTAGCGCGATAGCCGTGTGCTGCGGCGCGGACAAGCCCGAGAACGCGGTCCCGTGCGGCGCCTGTCTGCAAGTTATGTCGGAATTTTTCGACCGCGACGCGACTGTTATCGCCTGTCTGCCCGACCGGAGATATAAAGAATACGGACTGTCCGAACTGTTTCCGCATGCGTTTAAACTCGAATAAAATTGAATATTCAGCGTTAGAGCTTATTTAGATTAGGGATGACTTTCGGCGTCATCCCTATAATTATGTAGTTTTGTTACACGCCCCGACGCTTAGATCAAAAACGATTGAGGCGGCTCTAACCCCGGTCTGAGCTGATATGCAGCTCGGTCCACGTCTCAAAATCGACGTCTCCGGTGACCGGAAGATTTTTAAGCGCCTGAAAGCTTTTTACGGCTTCGGTCGTCTCAGTTCCAAATATACCGTCCGGGTTGATTCTTTTGATGTTTTGGCTGATAAAACTCATCCGCCTCAGCATGGTTTGAAGCTCGAATACGTTTTGGACGTTGTCGTTCATATTCGTTCTGCCGTTCATACTATCACCTCTTTAATAGATCGTGTTGTTTTTATCGGGAGAGAGCCGTTTATTTAATTGGGGATCTATTCGCTTTTATATCCGTTTAACGCGGCGCCCATATAACGCCCGCGTTTAGGCGTTTTCCGACATCGTATATCCCGGGAACTGACCAGCGGACTTATCGCTTCCTTCGGAAACGGACGCGTAGTTTTCGGCTATGGCGTCCCAGGTCACAGGCCCCACGACGCCTCTTACGGGGAGACCGAACAGCGTCTGGAACTGTATTACCGCGTTTTGAGTGTCTCTATCGAAGGTTCCGGTGACGGTTACTTTGGGGATCTCGCTGTACGTATCGGCTAAGACGGAAAGGTATTCCTGCAGGGTCCTGACCGACGGGCCGCTCATGCCGAGCCTTAGGATCACGCCGGGATACGGCTGGACGCCAAGTCCTGTGAAAGCGTCGGGTACGCCGGCCGTTATCGAAAAGTACGCGGAGTACAGCTCGTTCCATGTAGCTTCGTCCACTATCCCGGTTACGGGGAGGTTATACGCCTGCTGAAACGCTCGAACGGATTGTTCGGTCTCGGCGCCGTAGTAACCCGTTTGATCGACCGGCGGGATAAAATCGTTAAATTGGCTTATAAAGTTCAGATAATATTGTATTATAAGAACTCCGGGGCCGTCGTCGCCGACCTGAAGGGTTTCGGAAAACTGTCTTTGCAGATCGGATATTTTGATCCCCTCCGAATCAAGCTCCGAAAGCCTCGCGACCGCGTTATATATCCTGGCGATCTCGTACCATGTGTTTCGGCCGACTAAACCGTCCGGGCTTAAGTTGAATATCCGCTGAAATTCCATGACCGCCTGTTCCGTGATAGCGTCGAAGTAGCCGTCGGGATTCGCTATTTTGGGTATCGCGGGATAGTTCCTGGATATCCGGTTCAGTTTTAGCTGTATTATCTTAACGTTCGAGCTAAGGTCTCCGACCCTTAGAACTACGCCGGGATACTGTTCTCTTGCCGCGGTAACTTCGACGTCGGTAAGCAGTACCACGTCGTCGCCGTAGTAATATCTTATAATATCCATCGGCTGGTAACCCTGGTTAGCCAGATCGACGCTTCCCCACTGCGACAGACCGCCGGGGCAGGTCGAAGTCGTGCCGTTGCAGTATCTGGCGTATATCGGCTGTAGTTCTCCATCCCGCGTAAGATAGCTGTTGAAGACGTCGTCCACTATTCTGCTTACGTTTTCAAAAAAATCTCTGCCGTTTATAAATTTCTGATCGTATTGAGTCGTGTTAGTGATGTCGAAAGGGTATCCCTGACTGCGGTAAAAAGCCGTATATATCCTGTTGAGCGCAAAGGTTATCTGCGCGTATATATTCGCGATCAAAGCGTTTTCCGGCCAAGTAGGGTATATCTCCGACGAGGCGACATTTTTTACATAGTTTGTAAACGGCACGGTTACATTTTGAGCGGTCGTGTCGGTAGGAACTCCCAAATGTACCGTAATGCTGTCGGGTATATTAAATTCAAGCGCCATTTCTACACCGCCTTTCATAAAATTAGATCGATAAGTATCCCCCAGGTTTTGCGAGGTATAAACGCATGCCGTTTATTATCCCGCCGTTTCAAAAATATCGCAGCCGGTATATATCCGCATAGCCCGGGATCTTTTACAGTATGTCTTCGTTGGTCTCGTCGAATACGTTGTCTTCTTCGACCATGGCGTTGTGCGAGCCGTTTTCGCCTAACGGGAGCGCCTCGACGTTCTGTATAGAGACTATCCCGTCGAATACCGTCGCGTTTTTAAAGTACACGTTATAATACCCCTCTTTGGAAACGCTGATGTCGTACGAAGCGTAAGGAACTGCGGTCGAACCCGAGGATTGAGATATGAGCGCCGAAGGAGCCCAAAGCATGACCTCGGGCGTGCGCCCGCTGTCGTCGGTATAAAGCTCGTAGCGTTCCGGCGGGATATTGTCCGGATTGTCGCTCGAGGACTCGATCAATACCTTAGCCCCCTCTAAGGGAATAGCTTGTTTTGCCAAAAATACCTGGACTATCATGCTTCCCGCGCCTATACCCTCGTCGCCGCCTGACGACGGGCGTTTCCCGGTATCGGTTATTTTGCCTATCCCGGGAAAGCCGAACAGATCAAAAGGCGGGTTTAAACCCGGATTAGCGCCAGAATCGTCCTCGCCGTCGCTTCCTGCGCCGTTTGCGCCGTCGGCCGAGCCGTATCCGTCTTCGGTTAAAGCCGCATTGTTATTTTCGCTTTGTTCGATATTATTTTTGTTACCCATATCCGTCTGAGGCGGCTCGTATACCGAGTCTCTGTCTGAGACGATTATATTATCCGGCTTTTGGTATTTCCCGCCGAACGTCATGGATCCGCCGGGGTATGTATCGGGTTCCCTGGGCGTTTCAAAGCCATTTTCGGCGCCTGGATAATTGCCGCCGCCCTCCTCCGTATAACTGTCGCTATATGCGCCGTAGCCGCGCCGGTCGTTTTCGGTTTTATTTTCGTCCGCGTCCTCTTTTTCAGATGCGCCGCGAACTTCCGAAGCTCCGACGCGCGCCTCGTTTGAATTATTTTCGCTATAGCCGTCTTTTGGCGCGGCGCTTTGAGAGTCGTCGGGTCTTACCTGTCTCATATAAAGCGGATTGGAATCTGTTTGTTTTATCCCGGGACCGCCGCCCCCGGTTTGTTTAGGTTCAAAATTAATATAAAATCTATTCATAAATACCACGCTCCTCGTTTATGTTATGCAAAAATTTTATAAACTGTGCTTGACCGCTTGACTTTTGGAGTTATATTTTGTATAATGAATAGGTCGGTCTGAGCCGGACAAGAAAAAACGGTTCGGGGTTTGCCGCAGACGAGCGATATAAGAGCCGTTTTAGGCGCGGGATCGACAAGAATTTTAAATACGTCTCCGTAGCTCAGTAGGATAGAGCGTTCGCCTCCTAAGCGAAAGGCCGCGCGTTCGAATCGCGCCGGGGACGCCAAAAAGCCGCGGCTATAAAAACCGCGGCTTAAATTATTTGAATATCGATTTAGGTTTTATAAATTGGCGCTATCGTATTTTTTGACAATAGCGCCAAGTTTGTTCTGCGTAGGTTTATCCTCTATATCAAGCAGGCGCGCAAGCCGAGTAAATACGGCGAAGCGGATCATACGGGTTTTGGGAAATAGTCTCTTATTCCAATAGAGGTCTTGATATTTGAATTCGTCGCGTCTATAAGTCCGGCGACGATCCGATCCGTATCCTCGCAGGGCGTATACAGCGAGAGCTTTACCTTGTCGCTGTAGTCAGTATATCCGTCTATCGTCTCCCATTTATGCAGTTCGTTCTGGATCTTTCCGAGCAGAGAATAGTCGCATTCTATGTTAAGCTCGTCGCAGAGTATCATCTCAAGGCGTCCCGCGGCTTCGACTCCGGCTTTGGCGGATTTTGAATAGGCGTGCACCAGGCCGCCGGTACCGAGCAGGGTCCCGCCGAAATACCTTGTTACGACGACCGCTATGTTTGTAAGCCCCTCTTTCTTAAGCATATCCAAGACGGGGACGCCGGCGGTTCCGGAGGGTTCTCCGTCGTCGCTGTAGCGTTCGATATTGTTTTCTCTTGTTATATAGGCGTATACGTTATGCGTAGCGTCCCAATATTTGCGGCGCGTCGAGTCCAAAAATTCGAGCGCCTGCGCCTCGTTTTCGATAGGGATGACCGTTGCGATAAAACGCGAGCGTTTCTCGACGATTTCGGCGATCCCTCTGTCCTTTACCGTCATATATCTGTTTTCCATCAGCGCTTATGCCTCCGCTTATCTTAAGCCCGTTTTATAGGTCGGATACGGCCTCCGCCGCGTATGCGAAGCCGCGGTTTAAAACGGACGATTTTTTAAAGTTTTTTGTCAATAATCAATTATAACATATAATGCGATTTTTTCAATTAAAACGGGCTAAAATATTCAATTTTTTTGTTTAAAAATAGCCGCGTTCCTGTAAAAAACATTTGTATTTTAGACTTTTTTATGGTATAATTAATTGGATATGAGGAGTTTGAAAACAGCGTTTTTCACTCCAAACTGATTAGGACTGCGAAATGCGTTTTCGCTTGGCTAAGCGCGTCCGGAAACGGCGCGGCGCCGGGCGTCCGCGCGCAGGCGCAATACGGATAGCGCCGAGGCTTTGCAGTCGTACGATAAGAACGGTTTACATCCTCGTCCGTACGCCCGCTGCGGAGATTGGATATTTATAATACTGCGGGCGGAAAGGCTATGGATTTAGATATGAAATTGACATGCAACAGGGATATGCTCAGCGCCGCGGTACAGACCGTCTCGCGCGCAGTTTCTCCGCGTTCGTCTTTAAAGGTCTTGGAAGGGATATATATCAAGGCGTATTCGGACGGCAGAACGGTTTTGATAGGAAACGATCTGGAGATAGGGATCGAGACGTCTATCGAAACGAACGTCGCGGAGGAAGGCGAGATCGTATTGGGCGCGAAGATGTTCGGGAATATTGTGAGGACGCTCGATGAAGAAGAGGTCAAGATCGAAACGCTTGAGAACAATCTTACGAGGATAAGCTCGGGCCGCGCCAAGTTTGAGATAACCGGGCTTTCGGCGCATGAGTTCCCCGGCCTCCCCGAGGTGAGAGACGGATATTCGGTCAAGCTGCCGGGAAGTATTTTAAAGGATATGATAGAGAAGACAAGCTTTTCTGTATCGAAGCTGGACGACAATCCGGTTTTGACGGGCTGTCTGCTCAAGATAACCAAGGAGGGGCTGTCTATGGTCGCGCTCGACGGCTTTAGAATGGCTATCAGAAACGTTGAGCTGCCAAACGAGTTTGAGGAAAGGGAGCTTATAATACCCGAGAAGTCGCTGAGCGAGCTTTCTAAGATGATAGAGGACGACGAAGACGAGGTGGAGATAACCGCGACCGATTCGCACGCTATCTTTATATGCGGAAGCGCAAAGATGGTCACAAGACTTATCGAGGGCTCTTACATCAACTACAAGAACGTAATACCCAAGGAGTTCGGCATAGAGATAGAGTGTTCCAAAAACCAGCTTGCCGAGACCGTAAAGAGGGCGTCGCTTATTATAGTCAACGATCTTGTGAAAAGCCCTATCAAGTTCAGGATAAGCGAAGGAAATATAAACGTTACCTGCGCGACGACGGCGGGTTCGGTAGACGATAATATACCGGTCGACGTGGGCGATAAATATCTTGAGATAGGTTTCTATAACAGATACTTAAACGAGGCCTTAAACGTTATCCACGACGACGTTATCAAGCTGAAATTCAATAAATCCGAAATGCCGCTTATAATAACGCCGGTCGAAGGCGACGATTATTTATATCTGATCCTGCCGCTGAGACTGAAGGCTTCAGAGTAATGCGGGCGAATAGGTTATACCTTTCAAATTTCAGGAATTACGAGGAACAGAGCGTTGAGTTTTCGCCCGGGATAAACGTCATATTCGGGGACAACGCGCAGGGAAAGACGAATATTTTGGAAGCGGTGCATATGTTCTCGCTTGGAAAGTCGAACCGCACCCATCGCGATTCTGAGCTTATACGCCACGGCGAGACGAACGCCAAGATAGAACTGGAATTTGAAGGCGGCGGCCGCGAGTTTGAGGCGGTAGTTGAGATCGTGAGAAACAAGGGTAAATCGATCAGAGTGAACGATATACCCGTCCGGAGAAACAGTGAATTGATAGGCAGATTCAACGTGGTGTATTTCGGACCCGAGTATTTGGGCATGGTAAAAGAGGGACCCGGAAAGAGGCGCAGAAACTTAGACGTGCTTATCAGCCAGCTCAAGCCGGCGTATTTTTCGGCGCTCAGCGATCTGAGAAAGATAGTGGAAAGCAAGAACGCTATTTTAAAGATGCAGAATCCCAACGCGACTATGCTGGGAATAATGAACGAAAAGCTTATCAATATATCCGCGGTCTTGATAAAATACCGGAGCAGGTATATAAAGGAGATCGGCGAAATAGCCGCAGAGATCCAAAAAAAGATCTCGGGCGATAAGGAGACGTTAACGGTCAGATACGTTTCGTGCATAGGCGCGGCCGACGGACTCGGCGAGACTGAGATAAAGCGGAGGATGGCCGAGAAGATCGAGAAGAACTCAGAGCGCGAGAAGGCGCGGATGGAGACGCTGATAAGCCCTCACAGAGACGATATTATTTACGAGATCAACGGCAAGGAAGCTAAGGCTTACGCCTCTCAGGGACAGCAGAAGACGATTGTGCTGGTGGAGAAGCTCGCCGAGGTGGAGCTTATAAGCCGGGAGATAGGCGAGAGTCCGGTCTTGCTACTGGACGATATCATGAGCGAGCTGGATAAAAAACGACAGGCGTTTATTTTGAGTAACATAAAAGGGATGCAGATAATAATAACCTGCACGGATATCGAAGAGTTTGGAAATCTGGATAACTTTAACCGGATCTATGTGGAAAACGCCGTCATATCGGCGAAAGGATATAATAAGCCGGAGACTGCGGCGAACTGAAAATACAGCTATGGCGGGAGGTTTTGAGATGTATCTGCATCTGGGAGGAAACACGGTGGTTCGAGAAGAGGACGTTATTGTGATACTCGATCTTGAGAGTATTTCTATTTCAAAACATTCGAGAGAGTTTTTGAGGATCGTCGAAGAAGAGGGATTCGTTAGAAACGTATCTACAGAGATCCCCAAATCCGTGATCGTCTGCGAGATCGGCGGGCAGTCGGTAGTATATATATCGAACATATCTTCCAAAGCCCTTGCCGGAAGACAGCGAAGAGTTCAGGATCTGCAGATGGAATATTGAGGATCGCCGGCCGCGTAAGCCGCGGCGGAGCGAACTAAGACGTTAATGCGGTTCGTTTTAAGAAACGAACGCTGATTTATATTATGCGGAGCCGGAAACGCTTTGCATACCCGGAGAGTTGATAGAACCGCGCCGGGATTATTACACTGAAGTGGAGTTGATAATTGATGAGTGTTAGTAATAACGATGAGTTGAAAAACGCGGCGGCGCAGGATATGGACGCGCCGGAGCGCGAGGGTCATATAAGTTTGACCGAAGGGCATATTGCGAGCGCTCCCGTAGACGGCGAATACGACGCGAGCAATATACAGGTGCTCGAGGGACTTGAAGCGGTGCGTATGAGACCCGGTATGTATATAGGCTCTACGACTTCGAGGGGTCTGCATCATCTGGTCTACGAGATAGTGGATAACTCGATCGACGAGGCGCTGGCCGGATATTGCACCGATATAAACGTTACGATCGAAGAGGACAATTCGATCACCGTGCTGGATAACGGGCGCGGTATCCCGGTCGGGATACAGGAGAAAACCGGTTTGCCGGCGGTAGAGGTCGTGTTTACGGTGCTGCACGCCGGCGGTAAATTCGGCGGCGGCGGATATAAGGTGTCGGGCGGACTTCACGGCGTCGGCGCGTCCGTAGTCAACGCGCTCAGCGAATACCTTGAGGTCGAGATATACCACGAGGGAGACGTTTACTACCAGAGATACGAGAGAGGCGTAGCCTGCGCTCCGCTCGCCAAGAAGGGAAAGACCGAGCTCAGAGGCACAAAGGTGCATTTTAAGCCGGACGCGGAGATATTCGAGGATACGGTCTACGACTTCGACGTGCTCAGAAGACGTCTGCGCGAACAGGCGTTTTTGAACGCGGGAATAAGAATAATACTCGAGGATAAGCGCGAAGGCGTGGCTGAGGATAAGCGGAAAGTCGAGCTGAAATACGACGGCGGTATCAAAGAGTTTGTCGAGTTCCTAAATAGGAATAAGGAGCCGCTTCATCAGGACGTTATATATGTAAACGCCGTGCGCGAAAACTCGGAGGCCGAAGTCGCTATGCAGTATAACGACGGCTACAGCGAGATGATAGTGAGCTTCGCGAACAACATCAACACGACCGAGGGCGGAACGCACGAGACCGGCTTTAAGTCGGCGCTGACCAAGGTCATTAACGATTACGCGAGGAAATACGGCTTCTTGAAGGAAAGCGACGACAATCTAAAGGGCGAGGACGTCCGCGAAGGACTTTCGTGCGTTATAAGCGTAAAGGTCACCGAGGCGCAGTTCGAGGGTCAGACCAAGACTAAGCTCGGCAACAGCGAGATGAGATCTATCGTCGAGAAGATGGTAAACGAGAAGCTGGGCGAGTTCTTCGAGGAAAATCCGAACGTGGCTAAAATAGTCGTCGATAAGGCGATGACCGCGTCGAGAGCGAGAGAGGCCGCTAAGCGCGCGAGAGAGAACACGCGCAGAAAGTCGGCGCTTGAGAGCAGTTCTCTGCCGGGTAAGCTCGCCGATTGTTCGGAGAGAAACAACGAATACACCGAGATATATATCGTAGAGGGAGACTCTGCGGGAGGTTCGGCAAAGGGCGGCAGAGACCGCAGATTCCAAGCGATACTTCCGCTTTGGGGAAAGATGCTCAACGTCGAAAAGGCGAGGATCGATAAAGTATACGGAAACGATAAGCTGATGCCGGTCATCACGGCGCTCGGCGCGGGCATAGGCGACGAGTTCGACCTGAGCAAGCTGAGATACGGAAAAGTCGTCATCATGGCCGACGCAGACGTGGACGGCGCGCATATCAGGACGCTGCTGCTTACGTTCTTCTTCAGATTTATGCGCCCGCTTATAGAGGACGGGCATGTGTTTATAGCTCAGCCGCCGCTGTATAAGATCGAAAAGGGCAAAAAAGTGAGGTACGCGTACACCGACGACGAGAAGAACGCCATCCTGGCCGAAATGGGCGAGGGCAAACCGCCCACGGTACAGAGGTTTAAAGGCCTGGGCGAGATGGATAAGGAACAGCTCTGGGAGACGACCATGAATCCCGAGACGAGAGTTATGCTCAGAGTCGATCTGGAGGACGCGCAGCAGGCCGACGAGACGTTTACGATACTGATGGGAGATAAGGTCGAGCCGAGGAGAAAGTTTATAGAAGAAGAAGGCGCGAACGTGGTCAATCTGGATATTTGATCCTGCGTCTTGATCCAAGGCTTTAGAGGAATATTACCGACGGATAGAGGATATATAGATGATAGAGATAAAAAACGGCAAGGTCATGAACTTGGAGGGCGCCATAAGAGGCGCGAGGAATCCGCTCAACAGCTGGAGCAGGATGGACAGCTATTACGACGAAAACGGCGAGTACGTTCTGGGTCCGAACGATTTGGGATTGGCGAAGCGGCTGTGCAAATCGGGCAGCGATCATAGGAAGTTTATACGCCAGATCTTCGTGAGCGTGGATATAACCGCGCCGATGTATTGGTGGAAGGAGTTCGACACCTATAAGGTGGGGACGGTCGCGAATTCGACAAGCACGATGCACCGTATCCACTCTAAGGAGTTCGGGTTGGAGGATTTCTCCTGCGACAAGATGAGCGAGGACGCGCTCGAGGCGCTTAAGAGCCTGATCTCGGTACTCGAGGCTAAAAGAAAGAGTTTTATTGAAACAAAGAATAAGGCCGACTGGTACGATATGATACAGTTGCTCCCGAGCAGTTATAATCAGACGCGGACGGTCAGTATGAACTACGAGAATCTTGTGAACATGTATTATGCGCGCAGGAATCATAAACTTGACGAATGGCATGTCTACTGCGATTGGATAATGAGCCTGCCTTATACCAGGGAACTGTTCATATGGGACGAACCTGAGAAAGAACAGTAAAATCACTGTTGACTCAGGGGCGCCGTTGGGGTATAATTACACTCGACGATGCGTTCTTATAAATTAAATAGACTTTAACGAAAGATGCGCTGACGGCGAGGCGGAGAAGGTTCCGCCGGACGGGAAGGCGGAATTCGGACAGAGTATAAAAGCTGCGCGTATATTCGCGCGGCGTTTTTGCCGAATAAGTATTCCCGCCGGATCGACGCCGACGGGATTTTTCTTTGGCTTTTTTGAGCTTAAGCCGAAGCGGCGGCGCATGGAGATATACAGCAGTTAAAATAAGGAGGCGAAAGAATGGAGAGCAGGATAGCTTTGATAGGTATCGTTGTGAACGACTTCGATATAACCGATAAGATAAACGAATTGCTTCACGAATATTCCGACTACATAATAGGCCGTATGGGGATCCCGTACAAGAATCGCGGAGTGGCGATAATAAGCGTCGTGATAGACGCGCCCAACGACGTGATCTCAGCGTTGTCGGGAAAGCTCGGGATGATAGAAGGGGCGTCGTCTAAGGTCCAGTATACAAAGGCGTAGGCAAATAGCGGTATTTGCGTCTTTTTGAGCCGATACGATGAGCTGTTTAAGTTTCAGATATTAAACGGCGCGGTCGGCGCGTTCCCGCGGCCGCCCTTGACAGCTTGACAAACAATGCTTATACGGCTCCGCCGACGGTGAGAAACTCAAAAACAGATCGCAGAGCTCGCCGCCGGATATGACAGCGTAGCATTGTTTGACTGCGCGGTAAAGGGCAAACCGGTAAAACTTCTTCGAACTTTTACCGGCGACCGGGTTTGCCTCCGGCTCAAAATCTAAAAACAGATCGTAGATATTTTAGTTTAATATAGAAATATATGTAAGGAGATGTTATAAGATGTACGATCCAAAATCAATGAAAGCGGAAGAATTTATTAACCACGAGGAAATACTCGACACGCTCAAATACGCGGAGGAGAATAAGCATAACAAAGAGCTTATCGCCTCGCTGATAGAGAAGGCGCGTCTATGTAAGGGGCTCAGCCACAGGGAAGCGGCGGTATTGCTCGAGTGCGATATCGACGAGCTTAATCAGGAGATGTTCAAGCTGGCCAAGGATATCAAACAGAAGATATATGGAAACAGGATAGTTATGTTCGCGCCGCTGTATCTTTCGAACTACTGCGTAAACGGCTGCGTCTACTGCCCGTATCACGCTAAAAACAAACATATCTGCCGCAAAAAGCTGACTCAGGAGCAGGTCAGAGAGGAGACTATCGCGCTGCAGGATATGGGACATAAGCGTCTCGCGCTCGAAGCCGGCGAGGATCCGGTGAACAATCCTATCGAGTACATACTTGAATGTATCAATACGATATATTCAATCAAGCATAAGAACGGCGCTATCCGCCGCGTAAACGTAAATATAGCCGCGACTACGGTGGAGAACTACAAGAGATTGAAGGACGCCGGGATCGGCACGTATATCCTGTTCCAGGAGACGTATCACAAGGAGAATTACGAACAGCTCCACCCGACGGGTCCTAAGCATAACTACGCTTACCATACCGAGGCTATGGACAGAGCTATGCAGGGCGGGATAGACGACGTAGGCCTGGGCGTTTTGTACGGATTGAACTTATACAGATACGATTTTGTCGGGCTTTTGATGCACGCCGAGCATCTGGAGGCCGTTTTCGGAGTAGGACCGCATACGATAAGCGTGCCGAGGATCTGCCCGGCCGACGATATCGACGTGGACGATTTCTCCAACGCGATATCCGACGACATATTTAAAAAGATCGTGGCCGTGATCAGGATAGCCGTTCCGTATACCGGTATGATAGTCTCGACGCGAGAGAGCGAGGCGAGCAGAAAGGCCGCGCTCGAGCTGGGAGTGAGCCAGATAAGCGGCGCCTCGAGCACAAGCGTCGGCGGCTACGCCGAAAAGGAGCCGGAGGATAAGAACACCGCGCAGTTTGACAGAAGCGATACGCGAACCCTCGACGAGGTCGTGAATTGGCTTTTAGAGCTTGGCTATATCCCGAGTTTCTGCACCGCCTGCTACAGAGAGGGCAGAACGGGAGATAGGTTTATGTCGCTCGCCAAGACGGGCGCGATAGCCAACTGCTGTCAGCCCAACGCGCTGATGACGCTTAAGGAGTATCTGGTAGACTACGCGTCTGACGAGACACGGAAAAACGGCGAGCGCGTTATAGCCGAGGAGCTGGAGAAGATCCCCGCCGAGAAGGTAAGGAATATTGCGAGAGAATATATATCCGAGATCGAAGGCGGAAAGCGCGATTTTAGATTTTAATGCGATGATACTCGAACGCTTCGGACTTTGTTTGTCCGAAGCGTTTTTGTTTGCATAGATGTTGCGCGCGATGGTTTATCTTTGAGCATATAATAACAAGTCCGGTATTTTATTCTATCGCATTCTCTTTGAGTTCGTACAAAAGTTCGTTGCAGTCGATGAGGCTCAGCCTTTCTTTTATCGCGAATATTATTACACTGTCTCGTTTTATCCTTGGATACAGAGCGCCGGCGCCGCCGATCTTTAACATCCGCTGCGTCTCGTCGAGGTCGAGCCTCAGACCGAAGGCGAGCGCCAAAAGTTTATCGCGCTTGGGCGTCCGCGATCGGCGCCTTAGCCGCAACAAAATCGCGGATCAAAGCAGTATATAATAAAAAATCAAGCAAGCGGACTCGAATCATATCCGCTTGCTTTTTATGTTAAAATAAATCATGCCGAAATATTTCTCATTGCGGACCCGGCTCAGGCCTGGTCGCTGGGCATACGCCAGTCGCCTCGCGGCGAGAGGGTAACCGTTCCGACCTTAGGACCGTCGGGGATGCAGGAGCGTTTGAACTGATTCTGCTTGAATCTGCGCATGAACACGTCCAGCCATTTCTCTATTACTAAGTCGTCGTATTCTCCGGAAAACGCGTACTTGGCGAGTCTGAATATCTTGTCTCGGTTAAAGCCGCGTCTTACATAGTTATACAGGAAGAAGTCGTGCAGCTCGTACGGTCCGACTATCTCCTCCGTCTCCTGAGATATTACTCCGTCTTTGGGCGGGAGCAGCTCCGGGCTGACCGGGGTGTCGAGGATATCCAACAGGACGGACTTAAGCTTGTCCTCGCTGTTTTCGGCGACGTATCTGACGAGATATTTTACCAGCGTCTTGGGCACGGAGCAGTTGACCCCGTACATCGACATATGGTCGCCGTTATAGGTCGCCCAGCCGAGGGCGAGCTCGCTGAGGTCGCCGGTGCCGATAACTATGCCGCCTACCTTGTTGGCGTAGTCCATCAAGACTTGCGTCCGCTCTCTCGCCTGGGAATTTTCGTAGGTGACGTCGTGTTTCTCTATGTCCGCGCCGATGTCCCGCATATGAAGCGTCACCGACTCTTTTATATCGACCTCGATAAATTCCGCGCCGAGTTCCTCTATCAGTCTGACCGCGTTGTTGTAAGTCCTGTCGGTAGTGCCGAAACAGGGCATGGTTATCGCCTTTATCCCTCTGCGGTCGAGGCCGAGCCTGTCGAACGCCCTCGCCGTGACGAGCAGAGCGAGCGTACTGTCGAGTCCGCCCGAGATCCCGAGCGTCACGTTCTTGCAGCCTATATGTTCGAGCCGCTTTTTAAGCCCCATGTACTGCATTGCGAATATCGTCTCGCAGCGCTCGAAGAGTTTACTCTTGCTCGACGGAACGAACGGGCGGGGATTGACCCGGCGGGTAAGTTTGGTTTCTTCGAGCTTTGCGTCAAAATATATGCGCCTGTATTCGTCGTCGAATTCGGCGGTAAACGTATTCATCTTACGCCTGTCCAGACTTATTCTGTTTACGTCTATCTCTGAAACGATAAGATCGTTTTCAAACAGCTTAGTCTCATTTAATATAGAGCCGCATTCGCCGATTATGTTATGCCCGGCGAAGACCATATCGGTCGTGGATTCGCCGTCTCCGGCGTCGGCGTAGACGTAGCCGCACAGCAGTTTGGCCGACTGCGACTTTATGAGACTGCGCCGAAACTCCGCCTTGGATATTACCTCGTCGCTCGCCGAAAGATTGAGGATGATGGACGCCCCGTTTATCGCGTGGGAGACGCTCGGCGGCTTCGGAACCCACAGATCCTCGCACAGCTCGACGCCGAAGGTGAAATCAGGATCGTCCGCGCACGAGAACAAGAGCTTGGTCCCGAACGGAACGTCTTTGCCGTCGATCCGTATCTCCGTATTCCCGCTGAAGGGATTAAAATGCCGCAGTTCGTAAAATTCGGAGTAGTTCGGAAGGTTTTGCTTCGGTACGATCCCGAGGATCTCCCCGCCTTTGATCACGGCGGCGGCGTTATAGAGTTTATTGTTGAACAGTATCGGCAGCCCCACGGCCGAGACAATGTCGTATTCACGGGTCGCTTCCGCGATACGCATAAGTCCGTCCAAGGCCGCGGGCGCGGTATCGCTCAGCAGGAACAGATCCTGACAGGTATAGCCTGTAAGGCACAATTCGGGCAGAACTATCAGCCTGGCGCCCGCTTCGTATCCTTTTTCGATCTGCTCTGCGATACTTTTCGAGTTGAATTCTATGTCCGCGACCTTGATCTTGGGCGTCGCCGCGGCAACTTTGATAAATCCGTCTTTCACTATGATTACACTACGCTTTCCGCCCGCCTTTTTATAGATTAAGCGTTCCCTTTGGCGGGCTGAGCGGGAACGCTTGAGTTATCGCTTTATAAATTTTGTTTTATTTCTGAAAATTTAATTTTGTAAAATATTTATAGAGGAGCCGTTTCGCAAACTTCGGCCGTCAGCGCTTCCTCCGCTTGGTCGTAGCCGGTTATCCGCGCGTCTGCTATCCTGCCGCAGGCGTCTTTGCCGTTGTAAGATATGAGAACGTCCATGTAGTTAGCGGTCGTCGCATGATAAACTCCGTTTTGTCTCTCCTGTTCGATCAGTACGGGCATGACGCGTCCGATATGCTTGCTGTAGAAGTCCTTTTTCATATCGGAGGCGAGGGAGAGCATTCTATGGCTCCGTTCTTCCTTGACGCGCTCGTCCACCCTGCCCGGCATTTTTTCGGCGGCCGTGCAGCGGCGCACCGAATACTTAAAGATATGCATCTGCGAAAAGCCTATCTCCTTGCAGAAGTTATAGGATTCCTCAAATTCTTCATCCGTCTCTCCGACGAATCCGACCATCAGATCTGTAGTTATCGCCGCGTCCTTGAAATATTTTCTGAGCAGAGCTACTGAGTCTCTGTATTGCGCGGTCGAGTATCTGCGCTTCATCCTCTTCAGAGTAGCGTCAGAACCGCTTTGCAGGGAGAGATGAAACTGCGGACACAGCTTATCAAGCCTTGCGGCTCTTGAGGCGAATTCCTCGTCCACTATACCCGGTTCTATCGAGCCGAGACGTATTCTGCGTATCCCGTCGATCCTATCCAGCGCTTCTATTACGTCTATGAGCCGGCGGCCGTCATTAATATCTTTGCCGTAAGAACCGATATGTATTCCGGTCAGGACTATTTCGCTGTAGCCGTTTTGGGCCAGCGCCTCGGCTTCTTTTATGATATTATCGAGACTCCTCGAGCGGACCGGGCCCCTCGCGAACGGTATTATGCAGTAGGAACAGAAATTATCGCAGCCGTCTTCTATCTTGACGTTCGCCCTGATACGGGACTGTCCTGTAGAAACGGCGATCTCTTCAAATTTCTTTTCGCGCAGTATGTCGATAACCGAATCGGTCTTTTTGCCGACCAAAGCGTCCTCGACCATTTTCACGATCTCGCTCCTGCCCTTGTTTCCGATTATAACGTCCACGCCCTCTATCGAGCGGACGCGCTCGGGTTCGGTCTGCGCAAAGCAGCCGGTTACGGCTATGACCGCGCCGGGGTTCAGTCTCACGGCTCTGCGTATCTGCTGTCTCGATTTTTTAGCGCCCGTTCCGGTGACGGTGCAGGTGTTGATAACGCAGACGTCGGCCGGAGCGTTCTCGTCGCGGACGACCGCATATCCAGCCGCTTCAAACAGCTGAGCCATGGCCTCGCTTTCGTACATATTGGTTTTGCATCCTAATGTAATGAACTTAACAGTAATATTACCCACATCCTCTTAAAAGCATATAACGATTATAGCGCTTGAATAGGACTTATGCAAGCAAAATATTACCTAATATATTGGGCTTGAAATCAGGCTCATATTATCATGATCCGTTTTGCGCGGCCTTATGAGAGCAAGCTTATCGAGGTCCCCATAGGAGCAGAGGTCGTCGAAGAGGCAAGCGATAATTTCAGGTTTGCGTCCGCGGTCGCCGAATTTGGAATGATATTAAACGATTCGGAATATAAGGGAACGTCTACGACAAAGGATGTGATCGAGCGCGCCCGGTCCGGTATGGGCGAGGATGAATTCGGCTTAAAGCACGAGTTCGTTCGGCTTGTCGATCTGATACAATACGCAAAGTAGCGTCCGGGAATGAGAGAGTCGGAAAAAGAGGCTTAAACGAGGTTTATAAATAGACATTTTTCTCGTTAAAGTATAATATGTATGCAGTATATTACTAAATAAATAGCTAATTTGCATAAAAAATTCAATCCAAAATTATGCAACAATTATATCAATTTTAATTGACTAATGAGCGATAAAAATATATAATCTATATAAGGCTACTCTAACCTTATTGCGCTCGGCGCATAGGCGCTAAGCGCCGCTTGATACCTTTGTATATATGAGCTTGGAGCGGGAATATTTTAACGGAGCTTGCCTTTGATAAACTACTAATTGTTAGGAGGAGTTTGAAATGAAAAAGTTTAAGGTTCTGTTGGGTTCGATTAACGACGTTAAGAATTTTGTTAACATCGTTACAAAATACGATTACGACGTAGATTTGATTTCCGGCAGATATGTTGTTGACGCAAAATCGATAATGGGTATTTTCAGTTTGGATCTTACTCAGCCGATAGACGTTGAAATACACTCGGACGACTGCGACGCTTTTGTTGACGAGATAAAGCCTTATATTGTCTAAGCAAACTTAATCCCTGCATTTTATTTCAATGTAGGGATTTTATTGCAATATTGCGAGAGATTAATATTACAATATTTGATGTTGATATAATTGCAGGCTTTAAAAGATTCTATAAATCATGTTTAATAGTTTTATGAACGAAGCCGTAAAAGAGGCGGTCAAAGCGTATGAATGCGGAGACGTGCCGGTCGGCGCGGTTATCGTTCAAAATAACAAAGTAATAGCCGCGGCTCATAACCGCCGCGAAGCCGATAACGACGCGGCGGCGCACGCTGAGATACTGGCTATTTCCACGGCCGGAGCGGTCAGAGGAAATTGGCGGCTAGGCGACTGCGATCTGTACGTTACGCTCGAGCCGTGCCTGATGTGCTGCGGAGCGATCCGCGAAGCGCGTATAAGACGCGTATATTTTGGAGCGTATGACAAAGAATACGGTTATATGGTATCTAATGGGGATATTCGGCACAGAGCTGAGATATACTGCGGTATAATGGAAGACGAATGTCTAAAACTTATTTCCGAATTTTTTCAAAAGATCCGCGGCGGTCTAAACGGATAAAGAAGATCGGGTCGCTTTAATATGCTTATAGATGATCCCGATACAACATTGTTAAAATAAAAACAAAGTTAAAATTAAAAAACTAATATAAATTCCATTGTTTATTGTTTATCGCCGATCGGGCCATGATAAAGACGGCGCGGCCGGCGAGACGATCAATAGACATGCACTACTTAACTTACAATCTAAAATTGGAGGATTAGAAAAATGGCGCAAAAGTATGTATACCTTTTCAGTGAAGGCGACGCTACAATGAGAAACCTGCTCGGCGGTAAGGGCGCGAACCTGGCCGAGATGACGAAACTCGGTTTCCCTGTTCCGCAGGGATTTACGGTAAGCACCGAGGCTTGTACCAGATACTATGAGGACGGCAAAACGATCGCTCCCGAGATAGAGGCTGAGATATACGCGGCTCTGGCGAAGACCGAGGAGATAGTAGGCAAAAAGTTCGGCGACGTGGACAACCCGTTCCTGGTATCGGTAAGAAGCGGCGCGAGAGCTTCCATGCCGGGTATGATGGATACGATATTAAATCTCGGTCTTAACGACGAGGTTGTAGAAGGTCTGGCTAAGCTGACGAATAACCCGAGATTCGCTTACGATTCGTATCGTCGTTTCATTCAGATGTTCTCGGACGTTGTTATGGAACTTTCCAAGAAGCGTTTCGAGGAGATCATCGACGAGATGAAAGAGGAGAGAGGAATAACTCTCGATACCGAATTTACAACCGAGGATCTGAAAGAGATGGTTGTTAAGTTCAAAGATTTCTATAAGGCTGAAAAGGGTGAAGATTTCCCGCAGGATCCTAAGACTCAGATGCTGGAGTCGGTAAAGGCCGTATTCAGATCGTGGGATAATCCTCGTGCCAACGTATACAGAAGAATGAACGATATCCCTTATTCGTGGGGTACGGCGGTAAACGTACAGGCTATGGTATTCGGTAATATGGGCGACACGTCCGGTACCGGCGTCGCTTTCACTCGCGATCCCGCAACCGGCGAGAAGAAGCTGTTCGGCGAATACCTTATAAACGCTCAGGGCGAGGACGTCGTCGCGGGCGTAAGAACGCCTAAGCCGATAGCTAAGCTCGAGGAGGATATGCCCGAGGTTTACGCTCAGTTCGTAGATATTGCTAATAAGCTTGAAAAGCACTATAAAGATATGCAGGATATGGAGTATACCATCGAAAACGGTAAACTCTATATGCTCCAGACGCGTAACGGTAAGAGAACGGCCGCGGCCGCTATAAAGATCGCGGTAGATCTGGTTTCCGAAGGTATGATAACCAAGGAAGAGGCTATAATGAAGGTTGATCCCAAGCAGCTCGATTCTCTGCTCCACCCGACGTTCGTAGCTTCCGCGCTTAAGAACGCAGAAGTGTTCACGAAGGGGCTCGCCGCGTCTCCGGGCGCCGCTTGCGGTAAGGTATACTTCACCGCAGAAGACTGCGTAGCCGCTGCTGAAAACGGCGAGAAGACTGTGCTCGTTCGTCTCGAGACCTCGCCCGAGGATATCGAGGGCATGGAGGCCGCCGAGGGCGTGCTCACAGCAAGAGGCGGTATGACCTCTCATGCGGCGGTCGTCGCGCGCGGTATGGGTACGTGCTGCGTAGCGGGCTGCGGAGATATAAAAGTGGATTACGATAACGCTTGCTTCAGCGTAGGCGATACGGTTGTAAAGCAGGGCGATTATATTTCGATAGACGGTTCTACGGGTAACGTTTACCTCGGCCAGATAGAGACCGAATCGGCTAAAATGGCCGGCGACTTCGGCACGTTTATGGGCTGGGTAGACGAGATAAGAACGATGCAGGTAAGAACGAACGCCGATACGCCGCGCGACGCTAAACAGGCTAAGGAGTTCGGCGCGGAGGGTATTGGTCTCTGCCGTACAGAGCACATGTTCTTTGCGGAGGATAGAATACCCGCTATCCGCGAGATGATAGTATCGAAGACGGCTGAGCAGAGAAAGAACGCGCTCGCTAAGATACTCCCGATGCAGAGAGGCGACTTCGAGGCAATATTCAGAGCTATGGACGGCCTCCCGGTAACCATTCGTCTTCTGGACCCGCCGCTCCACGAATTCGTACCTCACACGGACGAGGACATCAAGGCGCTTGCCGACGAGATGGGTCTTACGTTCGAGGAGCTTAAGGCTACGGTAGACGGTTTAGAGGAGTTCAACCCGATGCTCGGACACCGCGGCTGCCGTTTGGCTGTTACCTTCCCCGAGATCGCGGAGATGCAGGCGCGCGCTATAATGGAAGCGGCCGTCGCTTGTAACAAAGACGGAATGAACGTGGTTCCTGAGATCATGGTTCCGCTTGTCGGAGAGGTCAAGGAGCTTAAATATGTCAAGAAATTTATAGTCGATACGGCTGAGAAGGTTCTCGAAGAGAACAACATGAAGTTCGACTATAAGATCGGTACGATGATAGAGATACCGAGAGCC
The DNA here is from genome assembly GCA_019419865.1 of Clostridiales bacterium. Taxonomy (GTDB): domain Bacteria; phylum Bacillota; class Clostridia; order Monoglobales; family Monoglobaceae; genus Roslinia. The sequence continues at coordinate 77,510 of JAHZIG010000012.1, forward strand.
GCTCTGACGGCGGACGAGATCGCCAAAGAGGCTGAGTTCTTCTCGTTCGGTACCAACGACCTGACGCAGATGACGTTCGGCTTCTCGCGCGACGACGCAGGTAAGTTCTTAAACGACTACTATGAGAAGAAGATATTCGAGTCCGATCCGTTCGCTAAGCTGGATCAGGTCGGCGTAGGCAAGCTGGTCAAGATGGGCGCCGAACTCGGAAGAGCTACCAGACCGGACATCAAGCTCGGTATCTGCGGAGAGCACGGCGGCGATCCGTCTACGGTAGAGTTCTGCTACAACGTAGGTCTCAACTACGTTTCATGCTCGCCGTTCCGCGTTCCGATCGCAAGACTTGCGGCTGCTCAGGCGGTTGTAAACGCTAAATAAAGACTGATAGATAATATATAACGTATATTAGGCGCGCCGTCACGGCTTAAGTGGCGGCGCGTTTTAATTTGCTTAAAACCCAATGATTTGTTATATAAACCTGTCAAATTACCAGCGCTTATCCGCCTGAATATATAACGATCGCCGCACGAATAAATAATACTCAAATCGCCGCGCGATCTATAAATAACGCCGTCGTCCGGAAATTATTGTAAGGCGTGGAAAAAGGGCGGCGCGTTTTAATTTGCTTAATAAAACGGAATAATTTTTACAACCGCGGGCAACGCTCAAACCGGCGAATACGGCTTAGGCAGGGGTTTCGTTGATTTATGGACAGGTTCTACAAAAATGTTTATTAATTTTTGTGAGAAAATATTAGCGCTTTAGTAGGTTTTATTATTGTTATAATAAAGTATTTATGATAAAATAAAGCATATAAAACTATATGAATAAAATGCGGAGACGCAAAATATCTGTTTAGGAGGCGATAATTATGAAGAAAGAGATCAAAGGGTTTGTATGCGGCGTTGTTGCGACCACGCTGGTCGCGGGCGGATTTGCTTTCGCCGCGGGACAATGGAGGACGATAGACGTATTGGAGAACGACATCACCGTGGTCGTAGACGGAAAAACGCTGAACGAGAGCAATTTCTTGTATAATGACCGCACATATTTACCGCTTCGCGAGGCTGCCGAGGCATTAGGCAAAACGGTGCGCTACGACGCGGCGACGAACACCGCTTACATAGAGAGCGCTCCGAGCGGAAATACGTCGACCGCGACGCCCACGACGGCTCCGGCCGCTCCGACGTCCGCGCCTGCGGCTCAGGCGACCGCTCCCGCGCAGACGAACGCGACGATAAATTCAAATTATACCATGTACGCCGAGGCGGCGTGGTGTCCCGACTTCGGATCGGTAACCGGCGCGACGCTGATAAATTCGAGGGAATACAGCGCGAGAGGATACAGCGGTTATATGTACATGTATTCGGCTACGGGAAACAGACAGACTATCCTCAGAGCCTACGGCGACCTGATGGAATCGCTGGGATTTACGAGATATGACGAAGACGATCTTGACGACGATTACGACTTCGACTACGACGATATGTACGACGATTACGAGGATTCGATATACATTAGCGGCAACTATACCGTGACCGTTTCGGAGGACGACGGCATGATCGAGGTATACGTACTTCAAAACTAAGCTCAGATCAAGTCGGTAAATTAAAAATTTAAACTGATATTAAAAATGACAAAGCCTGCGGATATGGGGCTTTGTCATTTCTGCGTTTAGGGATCGATTGTTTTATAAACGGTGTTTCTATGTCAGTCAAGACGTTAAACTTTCAAAATTTATCATACCGCTTTTATTGCACTTCTCAGGCCGCCGTTATACGAACTGGCTGTTATACAGCGAAGCGTAGAAGCCGTTCTGCGCCAGCAGAGATTTGTGGTTTCCGGTCTCGATTATATCGCCGTTTTTGACGACCAGGATCAGGTCGGCGTTTTTGATGGTCGAGAGCCTGTGGGCTATCACGAAACTGGTCTTGTCTTTCATAGCCGCGTACATCGCCTTTTGTATCTCAGCCTCTGTTCTCGTGTCCACGCTTGAGGTCGCCTCGTCCAGTATCATGATGAGCGGGTCGGCCAGCATGGCGCGCGCTATGGTGAGCAGCTGCATCTGTCCCTGCGATATCTGAGGATTGTCGCCTGAAATCACGGTCTCGTAGCCCTTGGGCAGGGTCTTGATGAAATGGTGACAGCGCGCGGCTTTTGCGGCGGCGATTATCTGTTCCATGGTTGCGTCCGGTTTGCCGTATGCGATGTTCTCGGCCACGGTTCCGCCGAACAGCCAGGCGTCCTGCAGGACCATGCCTATCATGCCGCGCAGATCCCGCCGCGACAGACGCTTGATATCGACTCCGTCGATCGAGATCCTGCCGCCGTTTATCTCGTAAAAGCGCATAAGCAAATTTACGAGCGTGGTCTTGCCGCCGCCGGTGGGACCCACTATCGCGGCGGTCTGGTTGGGTTTGACCTCGAAGCTTATATCCCGCATAAGCGGCCGGTCGGGGCTGTATCCGAACTCAACGTGCTCGAAGCGGACGCGTCCCTGGCTGATACCGTCGGGCAGAGGCTCGGTCGAGTCGGGGATCTCTTCCTCTTCGTCAAGAAGATCGAACACTCTTTCGGCTCCGGCGAGCGCGCCTTGAAGGGAATTTATCACGTATGAAAACATCGCTATCGGCTCGGCGATCTGGTTTACGTACTGCATAAACGCGTTGACCGTTCCGATCGTCACGACTCCGTTTATGGCCATTATACTTCCGACCGCGGCCGTGGCTATCAGACCGAGCCTGTTAAGGAAGCGGATAAACGGATATATCGAATAGTTGAAAAACTCGGCTTTTCTGACGGTCTTGTACTGCTCATGGCTGACCTCGAGCATATCGGCTATCGCCTCGTCCTGGTAGTTGAATACCTTGAGCACGGAGGCGCCGGAATAAAATTCCTCGGTCTTGGCGGAAAGCTCGCCGAGTATCTTCTGGTTCTCAGCGAAGTAGCGGCGGCTCTTTTTAGATACGACGTTTGTGGCTATCGCCGCTATTACGATGGCCGTCAGCGCGATCAGCGTCAGGATCGGATTTAGTATCAACATCATTATTATCATCATGCCGACGTTCATGATCGAGGTCACGAACTGCATAAGACCGGTCTGCATGACCTCCGACACCTTTTCAAGGTCGTTTGTGACGTGGCTCATTATGTCGCCGGTCGAGTGCGAGTCGAAATACTTAAGCGGCAGCCTGGTCAGCTTGGCGTTTACCCGTTTTCTTAGCTCGTAAGTCAGCTCCTCTCCGGCGCTCGCCGCGATATATTGCTGGAGATAGGCGAGCCCGCAGCTCGCAAGTCCGAGTAAGAACAATATCAGCAGCGACGTTCCCGCGGAGCTTATCAGCGCGTCGAATACGCCGTTATATGAACTTATATTTTGCAGCGCGTTTATCACTCCGTCGATCGCCCTGCCGGAGAATATCGGCATAAAGGCGTACGTGGCGCAGCTCAAAACCGCCGATATGCATATAATTATCAGCTTTGCTTTCTGCTTAGCGAATATCTTTAAAAGTCTTATAAGAGCGCCTTTCATTATCAGTTATCCTCCATATCCAATTGGCTTTGCGCTATTTCACGGTAGACCGAGCAGGTATCCATAAGCTCATCATGGGTCCCTATCCCGGCTATATCGCCCTCGTCCAGTACGACTATCAGATCCGCGTCCATTATCGTGCTGATCCGCTGGGCTATTATGATGAATACCGAATCCTTGATCTCCTCTTTCAGCGTCTTTCTGAGCAGAGCGTCGGTTTTGTAATCCAAGGCCGAAAAGCTGTCGTCGAATACATACACGTCCGGCTCCTTTATCAGGGCTCTCGCGATCGTGAGACGCTGACGCTGTCCTCCCGAGAAGTTCTTCCCGCCCTGCGAGGTCGGCGCGTCCAGTTTTTGGGGAAGCTTTTTCACAAACTCGTCCGCCTGCGCGAGCTTTATAGCTCTCAGCATATCCTCCTTCGTCGCGTCCGGTTTACCTATATTCAGATTGTCCGCTATAGAGCCGCTGAACAGAAAACTCTTTTGGGGTATATAGCCTATCTTATCCCTCAGCTCGCTCTGCGGATAGTCGCGGACGTCTCTGCCGTTTACGAGGATATGCCCCGAATCTATGTCGTAGAGTCTGAGTATCAGTTTCGCTATAGTGCTCTTGCCCGAGCCGGTGCTGCCGATAAAGGCGGTCGTCTTTCCGGCTTCGCACTTAAATGAAATATGGCTCAAGACCTTTTCTTCCGCGCCCGGATAAGAAAAACTCACGTCGTCGAATACGACCGATGGTCTGTCCTGCGAGGCCGCGGGACGATCCGCTTCGCCGTCTGCGATTGACGGGCGCTTGTCGAGTACCTCCTGTATACGCTGAAGGCATACCTGCATCTTGGGAACGGTTACGACCATCATCGCCGCGGTTATCATGTACGCGAGCGCCATTATGGCGTATTCGGTGACCGAGACTATATCCCCGACGTTCATCGAGCCTATTAGTATCTCTCGGCCGCCGAAGAAAATGACCGCTATCTCTACCAGTCCCATTATCAGCCAGACTACCGGGTTCAAGACCGCGAATAGCTTGTTGAGCGAGATCATCCTGTCGGCGTAAGAGCGGCACGCGTCGTCGCAGCGTTTGTTTTCGTATCCGGAGCGGTTAAACGCGCGTATCACCCTTATCCCCGCGACCGACTCCTTTATAACGGCGTTTATCTTATCCATTCCCGCCTGTATATATTTAGATATCTCGGACGATTTTTTAAATACGATCACGGAGATCCCGAAAAATATCAGAATAAATATCAGGACTATCCACATAAGCGTTACGCTCGTCCTCGCGATAAGAACAATGGATACGAACAGCATCATCGGGGTGGGGATCACCAACTGCAAAACGCTCATGAGCGTCCTCTGTATCACCGCGACGTCAGTAGTCGTCCTGGTCAGCAGCGACGCGGTCGAAAATTCTTCAAAGTCGGCGAGCGATAGATCCTTCGTCTTTCTTATAAGCGAGTTCCTAAGCCCCAGCCCAAACCTCGCCGCGAACTCTGAAGCGAGATAACTTCCCGAGAGCGAGATCATAACGGTAACTAAAGATATTATCAGCATCTGCGCGCCTATGCTTATTATCGCGTCCATATCCGACGTCATGATCCCGTTGTCTATCATAGACGCGGTCAACATCGGTATCGCCAGCGTTCCTATGGATTCAAGCAAAAGCGCCAGCAGAAGCGCCGCCCAAAGCGCTTTGTTTTTCTTTAAAAATAAGCTTAGCTGTCTCATTTGATATCCTCCAAATTTGTTTTAGGTTATTATTTACTTTTAGCCAAACATCAACTATAATAAACTATGAAGTAACTACACAGTCAAGAGCTTTTTTAAAATATATAAAGGAACGAGTCTGATGGATAACAACAGATATTTAAGGATAAGCGAGTTCTCAAAATTGACGGGAATAAAGCGGGACAACCTGATATTTTACGACAGGATAGGTTTGATAAAGCCGGAGTTTAGAGCGGAGAACGGCTACAGATATTATTCGCATCATCAGATCGGAACGGCGGCGTTCGTATCCGGGCTTAGGTATATAGGCGTTTCGATCGACGAGATCAAAGGCTACGCCGATAAGCGCCGGCCTGAGAATATGCTGAATCTGTTCAGCGCCAAGAAAGAAGAGATAGAAAAACAGATACGTCAGCTCAGCGAGATCAGGGATACTATGCGGCTGTATATGGATATGGTGGAAGAAGTCGAAAACTGCGATACGGAGCGTATCTATATAAGAACCGAGCGGGAACAGCCGGTATTCCTGGGCGATCTCTTCCGTTTGGGCGATTATAGCGATTACGTCGAGGCCTCTACCGAGTTTTACGAAAAAGCGTCGGAGTACGGAGTCAACCTCAACGCGCCGTTCGGGGCGGTCATGGATATGGAAGATCTGCTAAAAAGACGGGTGGAGAGGAGAAAGAGGTTCTATCTGCTGACGCCGGGACTTGGCAACGCGACGAGACCGGCGGGGCGGTACGTCTGCGGATATATGCTCGGCGACTATATAAACCCCGCGCCGCTCTATAACAGGCTTTTGGATTATATCGAAGATAATAAGCTGACCATAGCCGGAGACGCGTACGAGGACTATCCGCTCAACGAATTTACCGCGTCCAGGTCTGAGGATTATCTGCTTAGGATAATGATCAGGATCGAATAAAGCGGTCTTGTCGGCGGCCGTCCGCGCCTATACGCCTGTTTTGTTTATATGCGGCGTATACAGATTATAACGTGAAAGTTCCTTTTACGTTAGCCTCCGGCAGGATCAAAGCGCCCGCGCGAAATTTTCCTCACATGGTATGCTCGGAAACGCGCATGGGCGTAATGATCTCTTATCATTCCTTGCCCTGCGGATAAGAGAAAATTAATACTATATCATGCCGACGCAGGGCGGCGGAATGGAGATTATTTGAAAGGGGAGCGCTTATATGAGTTTTGCGTCTGAAATTAAGACGAAACGGCTTATTTTGAGGAAATTCACAGCCGAAGACAAAGAGGCTCTGTTCGAGATCCTCAGCGACATAGAGGTAAACAGATTTCTGCCCTGGTTCCCGCTGCGTTCGCTAAGCGAGGCCGAAGAGTTTTTGGAAAGGGAATACCTGAGCTTTTACGCCGGATCCGTGGAGGGATATAAATACGCGGTGTGCGATATTGAGAGTTCGGCGCCGATCGGCTATTTGAATTTAAGCGGAGAAGAAAGCCGCGATCTGGGTTACGGACTTAAAAAAGAGTTCTGGAATAAGGGAATAATAACCGAGGCGGCGACTGCGGCGATCGAATTGTTTAGAAGCGAGGGCGTCGGCTATATAACTGCGACGCATGATATAAATAACCCGGCGAGCGGCAGGGTGATGCAAAAGATCGGTATGAAATATATGTATTCTTACGAGGAACTTTGGGAGCCTAAGGGGTATCCTGTAACCTTTAGAATGTATCAGCTCAATTTAAACGCCGAGCCGGATTGGGTATACATGGGATATTGGAATACGCGTCCGAAGCATTTTATTGAGGAAAATGTTTAGACTTAGGCCGCTAAAACAGAAGAATTGTTGATAACGCAGCTTGACACGGAAAGCGCCAAGTGGTAGAGTATATTAAAAATTAGGCGCGTTTTGTTTATTGGCGCGCGGCTATAATTATTTTTTGGGGCGGAGTTGATTTATATGAACAACAAAAGTAATCGTTATGGGATCGTAGACACGCGGAGTTTTATCAGAGCGTCTATGCTCGCGGCTTTGGCCTGCGTACTCACGACGTTTCCGCAGATACCTACGCCGACGGGCGGATACGTGCATTTCGGCGACTGTATAATATATCTTGCGTCCGCGCTTATGGGGCCGCTGTGGGGCGCGGCCGTCGGAGCGGTCGGGCATTCCGTCGCCGATATTATATCGGGACATGCGATCTTCGCGCTTCCGACTTTTATCATTAAAGGTTTGGCGGGTTTTGCCGCCGGCAAGATCATGTACGGGCGCTTGAATAAGAAGAACTTCGTCCTTTCGGGTGTAGCGTGCCTTTTAATAGTGACCGTCGGATATTTTATAGCGGAGATCCCGATGTTTGGAGTCGAGGCCGCGGCGGTTTCTCTTATATCGTCTCCGGCGCAGTGGCTGATGAGCATGGCGGCTTCGGTCATCATGATCCCCGCCGTGAATAAAATAGTCGGCGGCCGTATGTGACGTTAATATAATATTTGCGTTTTTAGTATAGAGTCTTTTGCGAGCCTGCGCTTGTAAGAGACTTTTTATTTTTCTTGAGCTATTATAATATTTTTAATTATTTCTTGTTTGCCTATTGACAAAACTGTAAATTGCGTATATACTATATATATCAAATATATACAGTTGTTTTTATATAAAGGATCGGAGGCGAGGTAGTGGATATAATAATATCGAATTCATCCGAGGCGCCGATATACCGCCAGATATCCGAGCAGATCAAGGAGGAGATATTAAAAGGCGGGCTTAAGGAGAACGACGCGCTGCCGTCGATAAGGAATTTGGCGCGGGATCTTCGGGTAAGCGTGATAACCACCAAGAAGGCTTACGAAGAACTTGAAAAGGACGGGTTTATAAACAGCGTCGCCGGCAAAGGTTGTTTCGTGGCCAAGCAGGGGAGCGGCATGATAAAGGAGGCCGGGCTTCGGCAGGTGGAAAAGCAGCTTTCAAAAGCCGTGGATACTGCCGTTATATACGGGATAACCGAGGATGAAGTTTTAGAAATACTCAGGCTGTTATACGATAATTGACGCGTTTTACGCATGATTTAATATTAGCGCTTAGGAGGTTTAAAAAATGAGCGAATGGATAATGGAGAATACGGACGAGGTCGTTATAAAGATCGAAGGTCTGAATAAAAAGCTGGGCGGGTTCAGTTTGAACAATATCGATCTTGCGATACCCAAGGGTTACATAACCGGGTTCATAGGCCGAAACGGAGCGGGCAAGACGACGACCATAAAGGCGATACTTAATATGCTGAAGCCGGATTCGGGGAAGGTCGAGGTTTTCGGGCTTGACGCGGAGAAACACGAGGCCGAGATCAAGAGCCGGCTTGGGATAGTTATCGGCGAGAGCGGTCTGCTCGGGGATATGAAGGCCGGGAAACTTGCGAAGAAACTTGAGAAGCTCTATGATAAATGGGACGATAGGCTGTTTAAAGAGTATACGTCGAGGTTCGGGGTAGATTTGGATAAGAAGATATCCGAGTTCTCGACCGGAACAAAAATGAAGCTTGCTATATGCATAGCGCTCTCGCACGGCGCGGAGCTGTACATATTCGACGAGCCGACGGCGGGACTGGATCCGGTTGTAAGAGACGAGATACTCGATCTGCTCAGGGAAATAATCCGCGACGAGGATAAGACGGTGTTTTTCTCGACGCATATAACCTCGGATCTGGATAAGATAGCCGATTATATCGTGTTGATCGAAAGCGGCAGGATAGCGTTCAACTCCGAAAAAGACGAGCTTATCGAGGAATATAGAGTGATAAAAGGAGGTATGAGCGCCCTGACGCCAGAGCTTAAAGAGAAAACGCTCAGATACGAGGAGAGCGGCTACGGGTTCAAAGGGCTTATCAAAGCCGTCGACATACCCCGCGGCGATCGGGGATACGTTATAGAGCGTCCGAACGTCGAGGAGATCATGCTCGCGAAATGGAAGCTCGATCGGGGCGAATAGACTTTAAAGGTCCGAGCCGAGAGGTTTAATTAAGATGAAAGGGGATATTTATAATGGCTAAAGAAATGAGATGGCTGATCGATTTTAATATATACCGCGCGAGATTCGGCGTGATATTTCTGATAATTTACACATTGATATTTACGGCGTTTACGACCGTTATAATAGAACCGATGGTCGCGATTTTCTGCGGATATATGTTTATGCCGGTGAAGAAGAACAGCGAGTTTTTCTCAACGCTGCCGCTTAGAAGAAAATCGGTCGTTTTATCCGAATTTCTATGCGGCGATATATTGTTTATAATAACGATGGCACTGAGCGCGGTCTTTAGAGCGGCGAATATGTATTTTACGGGCGGAGCCGCGGAGTGGGCGGCGTTCGGAGCTGAGACCGCGACGACGATAGCCGGGACGTTTTTGACGATGTCGCTTGTAATGACCATGCTCTATCCGCTGATGATCAAATTTCCGGATAAGCAGAGGATATTTATCGTCCTGGTCGTATTTATAGCGGCGATGGCGACCCCGATCGTATATTTGCTTCCGTATGCTACTCATGTGTTGACGCTCGCCATGGCCGCCGCAGGGATCGCGGTTCAGGCTTTGGGGATCATGATCACGCTTAAGGTCAGCGAGAACGAGATAATTTGATATAGTTTTGTCCATGGCGCTTAAGTCATGGACTTTGTTTTATTTGGGTTTATTATAAAAAAGAGTATATTTAAATTAAATGGAAATTTTTAACTCATATATAAATTGATACTTGCGTTGGTATAAAATCTGTAAAAGAGCGTAAATTAAAGATAACATAAATTTCAATCTTAAGATAATTTTGAAAATGATTTAATACCAGGAGGTCAATTATGCGTAAAGGTTTCAGAAAGGGATCGATTTCCAAAATAACGGCGATTTGCCTAACTCTCACGATTATGTTTAGCGCGTTTATACCGGCGTCGGTTTTTGCCGAAGAGGTCGCGGTTTCCCCGGATAATAAAAGCGAAGGATCTAACGCGCAAGGCGAAGCGGGCGACGGCGAAAAGCCAGGCGGCTACAGCGACAGTTTCGCGGCCGGAGCGGACGAGAGCGGGGAAGATACGAGCGACGAGGAAAGCGGCGCCGAAAACGGCGGCGGAAACGGAGAGGCTGACGATACGGACGGCGGCGGTTCCACGCAGGTGGATACGGACGTCAAAGCGTCTTTGGTCGAAGCGAAGTCGGGGATACTTATCGAGCCTGAGACGGGCGAGGTCTTGTACGAGTATAATCCGGACGAGCGGCTGCAGATCGCGAGCGTGACGAAAGTGATGACGATGCTGCTTATCATGGAGGCTTTGGATAATGGAAAAATAAATTTGAGCGATATGGTCACGGTGAGCGAAAACGCCGCGTCGATGGGCGGCTCGCAGGTATATTTGGAGACCGGGGAGCAGATGAGCGTAGAAGATATGCTAAAGGCGATAGCGGTGGCGTCCGGCAACGACGCCGCGGTTGCCATGGCCGAGCATATATCCGGAAGTACGGAAGCGTTTGTGGAGCAGATGAATAAGAAAGCGGCGGAGCTCGGCTGCGAGAACACGCATTTTTGCAACTGCAACGGCCTGGACGAGCCGGACGATCATTACAGCAGCGCCAGAGATATAGCGAAAATATCGGCCGAGCTTTTGAAGCATGAAGATATATTGAAATATACGACTATCTGGATGGATACTTTAAGGGACGGAAGTTTTGGATTGTCGAATACGAACAAGCTGATAAGAAGCTACAACGGGGCTATAGGAATAAAAACGGGTTCTACCGGCAAGGCGCTGTATTGTCTGTCCGCAGCGGCGGAGCGGGACGGGATGAGACTTATAGCGGTCGTGCTCGGAGCGCCGAGTACCGCGGACAGATTCTCAAGCGCGTCCAAGCTGCTCGACTACGGATTCGCGAATTATTGGAGAGCGGACGCCGAGACGGCCGAGGGCGGGAGCGAACCAGGAAGCGTCAGAGTAAGAGGCGGCGAAGCTGAAAACGTCGCGCTGAAACTCGGCGAGGACGAAGGCGGGTTCATCGTTAAAAAAGAGAATAAGGATAAGGTAGAGGTCGAATACGAACTTCCCGAAGAGATAGCGGCGCCGGTCGAAGCGGGACAGGCGGTCGGCAGAGCCGTGTTCAAAATAGACGGCGAGACGGCGCACGTCTGCGATATTGTCGCGGCCGAGGCGGTCGATAAGATCAATGCGATCGAGATGTTCGTTAAAGTTTTAAATAAGTGGATAGGACTTCATGCGAGTTGATCGGTTAAGGATATAAAACTAAAAATTGAATTAAGCGATAAGCGTTTTGGCTGAAAACGGCTATAAATCCTATAAGCCGCCAAAGGGGTTTATAGCCGTTGTACGGGCTGCGTATATGAAAGAGTAGCGAATTGAGTAGCATTATCTGAATATAAACTTAGATAAATGTTTGTGCAACATTTATATTTGTGATTATTCAAATATAAATAATCATGTAAAAATTGTCAAATTAAAAATAATGCAGAAAAAGTATTGACAAACGCGCCATAAATTGCTATAATAACAAAGTCGCACAGCGGTAGGCTGTATAAATAATACGGCAGAGTACCGGTATGATGCAGCGAATAAAAGTTGGGGCGGATAAGCCGTTTAGTAACAATTTAATATTGCGAATAAGTGCGGGTGTAGTTCAATGGTAGAATCTCAGCCTTCCAAGCTGATTGCGTGGGTTCGATTCCCATCACCCGCTCCATTACATATTAGAGATAATATGTTTTGTTAATTAGAGAAATGCGCCTGTAGCTCAGCTGGATAGAGCAACTGCCTTCTAAGCAGTGGGCCAGGGGTTCAAGTCCCTTCAGGCGCGCCAGCTCAATTATGGTGGGTATAGCTCAGTTGGCTAGAGCGCCAGATTGTGGCTCTGGAGGCCAAGGGTTCAACTCCCTTTACCCACCCCACTTTTATATACTGGGCTGTCGTCAAGCGGTAAGACACAGCACTTTGACTGCTGCATTCGTAGGTTCGAATCCTGCCAGCCCAGCCAATACATTTTTCATAAATGACCCATTAGCTCAGTTGGCAGAGCACTTGACTTTTAATCAAGGTGTCCGGAG